>NZ_JAKIKR010000031.1 GCF_023284025.1 Shewanella abyssi
ACACCAACATAAGCATTACAACACCGCTGTAGGTTGGGCTTTAGCCCATCAATCATTGCAATCGACCATGCTAACCAACGGCATAAATGCCGACCTACTTTAAAAGAAGGTGCTAGGTTCTAGCAAAGACGAGAAAATCTTAGACGAACGGCCTACGGCCTTACGGTACGCGACTTCATCACTACGGAACGCTTCGCTTACGGTGAAAACTAGAAAAGAGCAAAGCGACGGCATAAATGCCGACCTACAAAAGATAATCGTAAACACCAACATAAGCATTACAACACTGCTGTAGGTTGGGCTTTAGCCCATCAATCATCGCAATTGACCATGCTAACCGACGGCATAAATGCCGACCTACTTTAAAAGAAGGTTCTAGGTTCTAGGTTCTAGGTTCTAGCAAAGTATAAAATCAGCATCAAAAGCCAAAGGGTGTTTTCTGTTGATTTCCTAGCAGGATCTAGTCCATCCTAGCAGTGAGCTGGCGAACGTCCTAGTACCTAGGATCTTCTCAGCTTGAACCGGCTCTCAACCCTTTCTATGCAAACGGATCAGCAGTTCAGCTTCGGCTTTTGGTAATTCACACTCTTGGATAAGCTCGTCGATGCCAGCGCCAAGATCGACCATTTTCATCGCTCGGGAATACAATCTCGCTTGTGGATCTTGCTGGTTGGCTTCGTCCAGTTTTGCATCTTGCTGCTGTAGTTTCTTTTCCAGCTCAAGTACTCTACGACCGACACCAATAGTGCCACTTCTCAGCTCTTGTAGCTCTCGCTTAACCGCTTCTCTTTGCTTATCGCCCTCTTTAACCAATAAGGTCAAGGCTTCCACTTTTGTGCGTAGCTTTTCCGCTTGTTTTTGTAAAAACCAAACCAAGCCGATAAAGGCAACGACAAACAACAGCGCTGCTACAATAAACACTTCATCAGTAATCATTTATGGCTCTTTTAATAAAAGGGATTAAGTATTAGAGGTTCTAGGTTCTAGGTTCTAGGTTCTAGCAAAGTATAAAATCTTAGACGAACGGTCTGCGGCCTTACGGCACGCGACTTCGTCACTACGGAACGCTTCGCTTACGGTGAAAACTAGAAAAGAGCAAAGCGACGGCATAAATGCCGACCTACAAAAGATAATCGTAAACACCAACATAAGCATTACAACACTGCTGTAGGTTGGGCTTTAGCCCATCAATCATTGCAATCGACCATGCTAACCGACGGCATAAATGCCGACCTACTTTAAAAGAAGGTGCTAGCAAAGCATAACATCAACATCAAAAGCCAAAGGGTGTTTTCTGTTGATTTCCTAGCAGGACGCAGTCCATCCTAGCAGTGAGCTGGCGAACGTCCTAGTACCTAGGATCTTCTCAGCTACTCTCGGCTTAAACCGTCTTAGCTTATTCGGCCCTTAACCGGCTCTTAACCGACTCAGCTTATTCGGCTCTTAGCCGGCTCTAAACCATCGCGACTAAATCTGTGTCAGTTCCATCCACTCTTCATCAGACAGTAGCTTATCAAGATCTACTAAGATCAATAGCTCGCCATCGCGGTTGCTGACACCTTGGATAAACTTAGCACTCTCTTCAGTACCCACGTTCGGTGCATTATCAATCTCTGAACGGCGTAGATAAACAACTTCAGCAACGCTATCGACCAAGATGCCAATCACTTGCTTTTCAGCTTCGATAATCACAATACGGGTAGAGTCGTTTACGTCTGCCGATGCTAGACCAAAACGTGAGCGGGTATCGATAACAGTAACCACATTACCACGTAGATTAATGATCCCGAGGACATAGTGCGGTGCACCAGGCACTGGAGCGATATCGGTATAACGCAGCACTTCTTGTACCTGCATTACATTGATGCCATAAGTTTCATTATCTAACTTAAAAGTCACCCATTGTAATACCGCATCGTCATTACTGCCCGGTACGGCTACACTATTTGAACTTGTCATAATCGCCTCAATCAATAGTTCTATGACTATCTATTTAAATTTCACAATAAGCATATCTTTCTATGCGCTTCAAACCAATCAATTTAATATCGAAATAATACAAACCTAAGCCTTTTATCGGCTATTTGTACTATTTCTAAACTGGCATTTCAAAATAATGCCAGTCCAACCGTTTTAGCCGCTGCCTAGCCTTGGCTGCCAAGACCTGAATCTAGCATCGCGATTAATGCATCGACATTTAAAATGCCGCACATTTGCTCTTTTACCACGCCCGCTAACCACGGTCTTTTTCCTGCTTGGCTGCGCCAATTAACTTGAGACTTATGAATTTTAAAGGTGTTGACCAATGATTCACAGGTTAAGCCCCAATTGCTGTCTTGTAGTAGCACAATGTATTTATAGGACACATTTTGCGCTAAGGTTTGGTCATATTTTTCAGGCATTACCCAAGCGCAAGTATCCACCACATTAAGTTGAGACTGTCGATGTTGCTGCACACCTAAATACCAGCTCGGCCGACCCATCAAATGACTAATGCGTTCAAGATTGACAATGCCGCCTAAACTCACTAACGGTACCGCTAACGTCAGCCCGGCGACTTTAAAAAACAGTACCTGAAACTCCTCGTCTAGCTGCTCAATCAAGTCTTTAGTCATACTTTTCGCTGTCGCTGATGACTGCGCCGCCACAACATTAATTTGCTCACTATTGACACTTTCTGGCGTTGAATTGAGATCCGTTGCTGCTATTAACGCTGGTTTTTGCGCTACTGCTGCTAGCTGTTTTTCTGCAACCGCAGTCACTGCCGGCTTGGGCTCTACTGGCGCCGACACCGGCGCTAATAGCTGAGCTAGCGCCTGGGGATTAATCCGCTCCTCGACCTCTGCCGTGGCAAACTCTTTAACCTGCACAGCACTGTTACCTTGCTGCGGACGGAGTTCTGCACTCAAGGTGCCATGGTTTAATCCTGTTGCTTCATCAGTGTTAACGCGCTGAGCTACCGGCGTTTCATTAAGCAGCGAAGAGAAATAATCACATACCGCGTCATCAACCAATTTTGACATGAGATAGATCCTTGGCGAGCAAATAATCAAGCAATCGCTCGTAAGCTTTTACGCCGCGGCTGCGCGGCGCGTAATGTGAAGCGGGTAAATGGCTCAAACTTGCATCTCTGAATTTGGTGTCTACGGGAATAACGTCTGACCACAAGTTGTCTTGGTAGTCTTGATTCAATTGTAACAACGCGGCATTGCTGGCACGGGTACGTTTATCAAACATGGTTGGCACAATTGAGTAGCTATAGTGGACTTTTTTAGATCGCCCCATAAGGATCATGGTTTTCACCATGCGATCTAGCCCTTTAATCGCTAGAAATTCGGTTTGTACTGGCACAATGATATGTTGACTCGCGGCTAAGGCATTGACCATTAATACGCCCAATACCGGTGGGCAATCGATTAATACCACATCGTATTGCGCTTCTAGCAGTGCCAGTGCCTTGGTTAAAATCAACCCCATCCCCTCTTGATGACCCAAACTGCGGTCTAGGGTCGCTAATGCCATTGTTGACGGTATTAAGTCGAGCCCAGGGACATTGGTTGGCACAATATAATTGCCAATACTTTCTTTACTTAAGCTTTTGTTTGCTAAGAACAGATCATATAGAGAGCTAGGTAGCTCTTCGCTATCGATCCCCAAATAATAACCCAAAGAAGCATGTGGATCGGTATCAACCATCAACACGCGTTTACCTCGCTTGGTAAACGCGCCAGCTAAACTCGCGACCGTGGTTGTTTTACCAACACCGCCTTTCTGGTTTGCTATGGTCCAAATTTTCAAAATGATCCTTATGATGGGTTAGCCATCGCCTTAGAGGTACTTTAACTCGCGCTTAGCCGGCTGTTACTCTTCTAACGTTCGAGTTGTGATCCTGATCCCACCATGGGGGAGACTTATCAAGTTCACTCCATCTGCAGCGACGGTGAGCATCTGTGCTTTTACCGGGATAACAACGGCTGCTGCGTCCAATACCACTGTTGCAGTTTCATTATTAACGTCATTACTGACTTCATTTGCGGCGACGGCGACCATCTGCGCTTTTACCGGGATAACAACTGCTGCTGCGTCCAATACCACTGTTGCAGTTTCATTATTAACGTCATTATTGACGTCATTTGCGGCGACGGTGACCATCTGTGCTTTTACCGGGATAACAACTGCTGCAGCGTCCAACACCACTGTTGCAGTTTCAATATTAGTTTCATTATTGACGTCATTTGCGGCGACGGTGACCATCTGCACTTTTGCCGGGATAACAACTGCTGCGGCGTCCAACACCACTGTTGCAGTTTCATTACTGACTTCATTACTGACTTCATTTGAGGCTGACGTGGGGGGCGTGCTATCCATATTGACTGCGGCATTGATGACCGTTTGAACTGCTTGCTTAGCGATATTTTGTTCAACACTGCCATCGCCGATTGGCATGGTCGTTATCTCGCCTTTGCGGGCTCGCGCTATAAAGGACTGTACAAATACCGGGTTCTCTGCCATCCAATTAGCCATAACCTCAGCTTGTTCATCAGGCACCATAAACAAAATTTGGCTGTCTTTTAGCTGGGCAACTTCTGCAACTAGCAGCTGATGCTTATACCTGAGTTCAAAATAGAGCGAGCCTAAGCTAAATGCAGCAATGCTCAGTAAAAATATCAGCAACAGTGACACAGTATTGACTGCGCCTTTGATGCTTGTTTTACCCGCTCGTTGCTGCATATGACTAGCCATGTAAGGTCTCTTTAAGAATGGACTCGGCCATTTGCTCTATACCTATGGATTTACTCGAGATACCAGCATTGGTCACAGCCTGAGGCATGCCGTAAACCACACAACTCGCTTCATCCTGTGCCCAAATATTGGCGCCCGCCGTTTTGAGCATGCGCGCACCTTCTCGGCCATCGGCGCCCATACCGGTTAATACCACTGCTAATACATCGCCGCCAAAGACCTTAGACGCTGAGGCGAAGGTAATATCGACGCTTGGCTTGTAATTCATCTCAGGTTTACCTGCTAGCACTTTAATTCGACCGAAACTGCCACCACGTTCCAGCATCATCTGCATACCGCCGGGAGCCAAATAGGCACAACCTGCTCGCAACTGATCGCCACTTTGCGCCTCTTTAACCTCTATCTTACACAAGCTATTGAGTCGGGTTGCAAACGTCGGTGTAAACGCCGCTGGCATATGCTGAATAAGGATGATTGGGTGTGGATAATTTGCTGGCAGTTGCGTTAGCACTTTCTGCAGCGCTACCGGTCCACCGGTTGAGGTGCCGATAAGCAAGGCTTTGTATCTCTTACCACTCGCACGCGCTACAACCGTTGCACGGCTGCATGGTCGCTCTGCTAGCGCTTGCGATGAGGCACTTGCTGCAATGCCAGTACGTGCAGGCGCTGAGGGTTGCGCTATGCTAGTGCGCGCTCTTGTGGCAGCAGCTTGTGGCCGCACGGCGGGTCTAAATAAACGTCGACGCCCTAAGGTTTTGATCCGTTGCTGTAATAACGCAATCGCATCATCTTTATTGGTGGCGATGTCTTCAAAACGTTTGGGAAGAAAATCAAGTGCCCCCGCTTCAAGCGCATCTAATGTCGCTTTTGCGCCGTCGTGAGTTAATGATGAAAACATCAAAATGGGCACTGGCCGACTGGCCATGATCTGCTTAACCGCAGTGATCCCATCCATGACGGGCATCTCAATATCCATGGTGATCACTTGCGGATTTAACTCTGCAGCGAGCTTAACGGCCTCGGCACCATTAACTGCGGTTCCCACCACTTCCAGCTCTGGATCTTGGCTGACTATTTCGCTAACACGTCGCCGAAAAAAACTCGAATCATCGACAACTAGTACTTTAATACCCATTTAAATTCCTATAACGCATGGGGTTCCTGCTTTTGCCACTACGCAAAAAGGAATAAGTTGAAAGTATACTTTCTCCTTACTCCCTTATTGAAACGCTAACTTTTATTGCGAGCGTAGTGCTTTAGTAGACCTGGAACGTCCAAAATCAGCGCGATACCGCCGTCGGAGGTAATTGTTGCCCCCGCCATTCCCGGCGTACCATGTAACAGGGTGCCTAGTGGCTTAATGACCACCTCTTCCTGTCCTATTAATGAATCAACCACAAATCCTATTTGCATTGTTCCCAGCTGCACTATCACCACATGTCCGTGCTGTTTGTCACCATGGGTCAACGTCGAGCGACTGCGTGCCAGCCAATGCTCTAAATAAAACAGTGGTACCGCTTTATCACGCACTATGACCGTTAGTTGACCATCAACCACATGGGTTTTAGTCAGGTCTAAGTGGAATATTTCATTCACACTAGACAATGGTAATGCAAATACTTGTTCGGCCACTTCGACCATGAGCGTCGGCATAATGGCTAAGGTTAGCGGTACTTTAATTTCTAAACGTGTCCCTTTGCCTTTATGGGAGTCGATGAAAACCGTGCCGTTCAACTGGGCAATACGGGTTTTGACAACGTCCATGCCAACACCACGCCCTGATATGTCCGAGACCTCTACTTTGGTAGAGAAACCTGGGGCAAAAATCAGATTATAGGCTTCTTCATCACTCATTCTCGCAGCAGCTTCTTCATCAAGCACACCGCGGCTGATGGCAATATCTTTCAGCTTGCCAGGATCCATCCCGGCACCATCATCCTCGATTTTAAGCAGGATATGGTCGCCTTCTTGACTTGCAGAAAGGGTAATCGTACCAGAACGAGCCTTGCCGCTTGCTTCACGTTCATCAGGCATTTCAATACCATGATCAACCGAGTTTCTGACCAAATGCACCAACGGATCGGCTAATGCTTCCACTAAGTTCTTATCAAGGTCGGTGTCTTCACCCACCATAATAAGGTCAATCTCTTTATTTAGGCTACGGGCTAAATCTCTCACCACTCGCGGAAAACGGCCAAAGACTTTCTTAATCGGCTGCATGCGCGTTTTCATTACCGCACCTTGCAGATCAGCGGTAACCAAATCTAAGTTTGCCAGTGCCTTTGACATCTCTTCGTCATCTCGGGATACCCCAAGACTCAACAAGCGATTACGTACCAGCACCAACTCTCCGACCATGTTCATGATCTGATCAAGCCTTGAGGTATCGACTCGAACTGTTGTTTCCGCCTGGGGCATATTATTAGCAGCCGCTTTAGGCTTTGGCTTGGCTTGCACAGGGGCGACTGGTTTTAACTCTGGCTTGATCTCAGGCTTTGCTACTGGCGCTTGCTGTGATGTAATGATGGCTTGTACAACCGGGGCTGCGCTGACATTAGTTGGTGTCGTTTCCGCTGCAGCCGATGCGCTTGGGCTACTGCCTGAACCATGGAGTTCATCGAGTAAACGCTCAAACTCAGCATCAGTGATTTCATCGGAATCGACGACGTGCGTAGCTGCCGTTACAACAGCGGCTGCTGGTGCTGGTGCTTTAAACTGACCGGAACCATGAAGTTCATCAAGTAACGATTCAAATTCATCGTCGGTAATATCGTTGGAGCTGGTCGTCACTACATTTGCATTATCAGCTGCAGCACCTGGGCTGTTACCATTGCCATGTAAAGCATCAAGCAAGGCTTCGAACTCAGCGTCGTTGATGTCGTCAATACTGCCGCCAGTGATTATGTCGACGCTAGCGGGTTCAATCCTCGCAGCTTCTATGATCGCGTCACTTTGTTGACTCGCTTGGGCATCCGTTATCTCTGAAGGTAACAATTGCCCTGCACTCAAGGTTTTAAGCTGCGCTAACAAGTTCCCATCGGCTGCAGACTGGGTTTGTCCCGCCTGAGTTTCGGTAAACATAAAATTGATGGCGTCGACAGCTTGTAAAATGACATCCATAAGATTGGCATTGACTTGCCGCTTACCGGTACGTAAAAGATCGAAGGTATTTTCGGCTTCATGGCAGACATCTACCATTGGAGTCAAACTGAGGAAACCCGCACCACCTTTTACAGTGTGGAACCCTCTAAAAATGGCATTGAGCAGTTCGCTATCGTCAGGGTTATTCTCTAACGTTACTAGTTGTTCTTGTAGAAGCTCGATAATCTCACCAGCTTCGATCAAAAAGTCCTGCAGTATCTCTTCATCAACATCAAAGGACATTCTCTTGACTCCCTTAAAAACCTAAACTCGAAAGCAGATCGTCAACTTCATCTTGACCCGTCACAACATCATGACGTTTTTCTGCATTCATAATAGGACCTTCGGCTTCAACATCTAGCAAGGGTGTGCTTGCTGCAATGGATGCAGGCTGCTCACCAAAGACCGTCAACATAGACACTAAACTGGTCTCAACTTCTCTGACGAGTTCAATCACTCGACGGATCATTTGCCCCGTTAGGTCTTGGAAGTCTTGTGCTAGCAATATTTGATTAAGAAGTTCTTTAACTCGGTTTGCGTCCGATTCGCTTCTTTCTACAAATTGCTGAATATTATGGCACAGTGCTTTAAATTCAGTTAAAGGCAGTTCACGGCGCATGAGTTTACCCCATGCTGGTTTCACCGCTTGAATATTATCGCTTAGTGCATTTGCTAAAGGTAAACACTCTTCAACCGCATCCATAGTCTTATTAGCCGCTTGCTCCGTCATATCAATAACGTAGGTTAAGCGCTCTTCGGCATCTGGAATTTCGGTATTGGCTAGCTCTACCAAGCGGTTATCCACTTGAAAGTCAACTATTGCACTGTGAAGCTGGCGCGTTAAACGACCCACTTCATCAAAGAGTTCTTTTTGAATAGGTGAAGCAATTTCTCTCACCAATTCATCGGCTTGTGCTTGCTCGCCATCGCGAAGTAACGCGACGAGGCTCTCAGCTTGCTCGAGAGTAATGAGCCCTGAAGTATCTTGCTGCATTGCTCATCCCTGCTTAGCCTAATCGCTCGAAAATTTTCTCTAACTTTTCTTTTAGCGTTGCTGCGGTAAACGGTTTGACTACGTAACCATTAACGCCAGCTTGCGCGGCAGCAATAATCTGCTCACGTTTAGCTTCCGCTGTTACCATCAGCACAGGCAGATGCTTTAGATTATCATCGGCACGAATCGCCTTTAATAAATCAATACCTTGCATTCCAGGCATGTTCCAGTCGGTGACGACAAAATCAAAATCGCCCTTCTGTAACATAGGTAAAGCTGTCGAACCATCGTCTGCTTCTTGAGTGTTGTTGAATCCCAAGTCTCGCAACAAGTTCTTGATGATACGTCTCATTGTTGAAAAGTCATCAACAACAAGAATCTTCATATTCTTGTCCAAGGTTTCCTCCACGGAGCTTAATTTTTAGTGTTCGTTTATTGTTATGTTTGCGTCCAGTGCTTGAGTTTACCTTTGAGTCTTAGCATCGCCTGACTATGGATCTGGCTGACTCTAGACTCACTGACCTCAAGAATGGCCCCAATCTCTTTTAAATTTAGCGCTTCATCGTAATACAGTGACAATACCAGAGCATCTCGCTCTGGTAATAGCTTTATTCCCGCCACTAATGCTGAATGAAATTCGACTTTAGCTAACGATTCATAAGCAACGTCATCATGGTTACCGTCGTGATTAACCACATCAACAGCAACCCCTAGGTCTTCTATCCCAACAACTTTACCCACAGACACATCATTTAAAATGCTGTAGTAGTCGTCGAGCGACATCTCTAGTCGCTCAGCAATCTCTGGATCCCGTGCATCACGACCAAGCTCTTGCCCAAGTTCATCAATCACTTGTGCAACGCGGCGTTGATTACGATGTACCGATCTGG
The DNA here is from genome assembly GCF_023284025.1 of Shewanella abyssi. Lineage (GTDB taxonomy): Bacteria > Pseudomonadota > Gammaproteobacteria > Enterobacterales > Shewanellaceae > Shewanella > Shewanella abyssi. The sequence continues at coordinate 9,769 of NZ_JAKIKR010000031.1, forward strand.
GTACCCAATCGCCACGTCTTATCTCATCTAACATAGAGCCACGAATTCTGATCCCAGCAAAGGTTTCAAATTTCGCGCCTTTAGTACCATCAAACTTCGATGACGCCTCTAACAGCCCCATCATACCCGCTTGCAGCAAATCATCTAGCTGCACTGACGCCGGTAAGCGCGCCAATAAGTGATGGGCAATTCTTTTAACTAGCGGTGCATACTGTTCAACGATAGAGGTCTTATTATCAAAACGAGTATACGCGGCCGCTTTATTCACCAGAATTATCCTCTTGATAACTAGGACGTTGCACTAATCGTTCAACAAAGAACTCCAAGTGTCCACCTGGTTGAGAGGGGATAGGCCAGCTGAGTATTTTATTCGCCAGTCCATGGTAAGCAATGGCCGCTGGAGACTTAGGAAACATCTCTACAATCAACTTTTGCTTTCTAACAGACTTACGTAAATTCTCATCGAAAGGTACGGTTGCAACCAGCTCTAATGCAACATCAAGAAATCTATCCGTTACTTTACTCAGCTTGGCGAATAGCTCCATCCCTTCCCGTAAACTACGCACCATATTGGCGACAATCTTAAAACGGAACACACCATGTTCACGGCTCAAAATTTTAATCAATGCGTAAGCATCGGTAATCGACGTAGGTTCATCACAAACCACAATTAATACATCTTGTGATGCACGAGAAAAACTCAGCACCATATCCGAAATACCGGCTGCTGTATCCACGATTAAGATGTCAAACTGGGTTCTCATTTCACTAAATGCACGAATAAGACCTGCATGTTGTGCCTGAGTCAGCTCGACCATCGATTGCGTGCCAGACGTCGCTGGAATGATCCCAATGCCCTTTGGTCCTCTTAAGATGACATCATCTAATTCGGCATCTCCAGACAAAACATGAGATAAATTTTTATCGGCGCGCAATCCTAGCATCACATCGACGTTCGCTAGGCCCAGATCCGCGTCCAAAACCAGTACCCGTTTGCCTTTCTCGGCTAACGCGACAGCAGTGTTAATAGACACGCTGGTTTTACCAACGCCACCTTTACCACCTGATACGGCGATAACTTTTACTTTTTCATTATTTGGCTGATTCATCATACGTAAACCGCTTGCTTGATCGGGAGTCATGTTTTCACTCAAATGCATAGGTCATCTCGTGTGACCGTTCACTATTCTGTAATGGTTCTAATTGTTCGTTATCTAACACCGCTAATGCTCGATTGGCTAAAGCTAACGTGTCAGCCACTTGGATATCTTCAGGAACGCGTTGTCCATCCGTCACATAACTTAAAGGTAACCCACTTTGAATCAATACACTTAGCGCTGGCGCCAATGACACTGATTCATCTAACTTCGTCAGTACCGCGCCTGAAAGCGGGATACGAGTAAACTGTTTTACAGCCTCTTCTAGTACTCGACGCTGACCTGTAGCAGACATTACCAGATAACTACGAATAGGTATTCTGCTATTTGCAGTTAAATTATCAAGTTGTTGGAACAAGCGTAGATCTCGCTGCCCCATGCCTGCTGTATCAATCAAAACCAACTTACGATTCCTAAACTGATACAAAATCTGTTCTAACTCATTAAAATCATGAGCCTGCTTAACGGGGCACCCCATTATTTTGCCATAAGTTGCCAATTGCTCAAAGGCTCCAATGCGATAATGGTCGGTTGTTATCAATGCGACTTGATCTGAGCCATGATGCGCAGCAAATCTGGCCGCTAATTTGGCAACCGTGGTGGTTTTTCCCACCCCTGTTGGACCCACAAAGGCGACCACACCACCTTGACGCACAATATCGTCACCTTGATTGTCGAGTAAATTGGCTAAACTGCGTGGCAAGGAAGCAACCAGTTCTGCCGGGCCATAATGTTCACTCAAACTCGACAACTTTTTGGCGATGGCTGGCGAAAACTCAGCCTCAAGCAGTTTGCTTTCTAACATCGCACCCACGGGGTCGATACGTTTCTTTTGTTCAGACATCAAGGTGCTGACTTGATGAGTCAATAAACTACGGATTGACGCCAACTCCTCCTTCATCGCCTCCATTTCAGCACTGTTATTTTGCTTGTGTGGGCTAAAACTGTCTGGCGCTCTGTTAGGCGTAAATTCAGCTTTAGCCGCTTGCTTGGTTTGTGGTACCTGTGCTTGCAAGCCCTTAGCCCATTGAGGCATATCGAGCTCGTCGCTGCGCGTTGCCGATGTGTGCTGGCTGAGGCGGCTTTGTTGGCGCTCAAGTAATGCTTGTAGTGAATCAGGTGCTGGCGTTGTTTTAGCGCGAGTTTCTGTCTTCACATTGGCACGCGACCCTAGGGTGACTTTTTCATCGCTAAGGTCAGTAAAGGCTGCTGGTGACGGCGCTGCAGCTGGGATCTGTGGTTTTGGATCGTCATAATCCACCGCCGCAACAATTTCAATCCCGCCAGTCACTTTCTTATTCGACATGATGACAGCGTCTGAGCCCAAAGTTTCTTTGACTTGGGCTAGGGCCGAGCGCATATCTTTTGCTAAAAATCTCTTAATCTTCAATTATTCGCCCTCTACTGCCCAACAGCGGATACGATGCGTATCTGTTTTTCATCAGGAACCTCTTGGTAGGAGATCACCCTCAGATTTGGAATCGTATGCTTAACAAATCTCGACAACGTTGAACGTAGCATGCCGGATGTGAGTAATATTGCTGGTTGGCCGACCATTTCTTGCCGCTGTGTGGCATCAACCAATGACTTCTGCATACGCTCTGCGAGGCTTGGTTCTATATTAGGACCGTCGCCTCCCGTCGCTTGCATAGACTGATGCAACATCTGTTCCAACTCTGGCGCCAAAGTAATGACAGGGATCTCTAATTCAGGTCCGCTGATCTCTTGTATGATCATTCTCTTTAACGCTATTCGCACGGCGGCGGTAAGCACTTCGGTATCAGCACTCTTTGGTCCGTACTCTAATAATGTTTGTACTATGGTCTTCATGTCTCGAATCGACACACCTTCGTTAAGTAAGTTTTGCATCACCTTAACCACGGTACCCAGCGGCATAACATCGGGAATAAAGCCATCAACCAACTTGGGCGCATTTTTAGCTAACATATCCAGTAACTGCTGAACCTCTTCATAGCCCAGTAATTTAGACGCGTTATTGGTGAGCAGTTGGCTGATGTGAGTGGCCACTACCGTGGCAGAGTCGACAACGGTATAGCCTAAGGTCTGCGCATGTTCTCTAAGCTCAGGTGCAATCCATACCGCTTCTAAACCAAAGGCAGGATCGGTGGTTTCAATACCATCAAGCTTGCCAAACACCTGTCCGGGGTTAATCGCCAGCTCGCAATCGTGGCGAATTTCGCCTTCACCCGAAGACACCCCCATTAACGAGATCCGATAAGCATTGGGTGATAAATCCAAGTTGTCGCGAATATGCACAGCAGGGACTAAGAAACCTAACTCTTGCGATAATTTTTTGCGCACGCCTTTAATTCTGCCCAGTAGCTCGCCGCCCTGACCTTTGTCCACCAAGGGGATTAACCGATAACCCACTTCAAGACCTATGGTGTCAACATGTTGAACATCATCCCAACTTAACTCTTTAGGTTGAGTATCACGCTTCTCAACCGGGCCTGATTTTGCCAGTTCCAATGCCCGTTCGCGGTCTGTCGCTTTCTTTTTGTTAATCAAATAAGCAGAACCGCCAGCAATAGCGGCAAGCGATATAAAGACAAAATGTGGCATTCCAGGCACGATACCCATCACAAACATAACCGCGGCGGCAATGGCCAGTGCTTTGGGGCTGTCAAACATCTGGCTCATCATCATATCGCCCATATCGCCCGATTCATTCTGGCGAGTCACCATTAAGGCAGCGGCAATTGACAACAAAAGACCAGGGATTTGCGCAACGAGGCCGTCACCAATGGTCAGCAGTGTATAAATTTCGATGGCATCTGAAAAACTGAGGCCGTGCTGAGCCATACCGATAACAAAACCGCCGAGGATATTGATCACCAGAATCAATATGCCGGCAATCGCATCACCCTTTACAAATTTTGACGCACCATCCATCGCACCATAAAAATCGGCTTCACGGGTCACTTCGGCGCGTCTTGTACGTGCTTCTTCTTGGCTTAACAGGCCGGCATTGAGGTCGGCATCAATCGCCATCTGCTTACCTGGCATCGCATCAAGCGTAAAGCGAGCACTAACTTCAGAGATACGACCAGCACCCTTGGTCACAACCGCGAAGTTAATGATAATTAGAATTAAAAACACCACTAGACCGACGGCATAGTTGCCACCGATCACCACCGAGCCAAAGGCTTCAATCACTTTACCCGCGGCATCACCACCATTGTGGCCCTCGAGTAACACCACTCGAGTAGAGGCTACGTTAAGTGCCAGTCGCAGCAGTGTGGCGATGAGGAGGACGGTAGGGAAGGCAGCAAAATCCAGTGGCCGGTCACTATAAATAGCCACAAGTAACACCACTAAGGCGAGTGCAATGTTAAAGGCAAACAGAATATCCAGCAGAAAGGCAGGCATGGGCAAAGTGATCATAGCCAGGGCGGCTAAAACCAATATGGGAGTACCCAATCCTTTAAATTGTGCGGGCTTTAATTGTTTTAATTGCCCTAAACTTGCTTTAAGTTCCATTCACCCTGAGTCCAATCTTTGACGCTTGTTAGCTGTACTGCAAAATCAGTACCAATAGTAGAAAAAATAAAATAAACAAGCTCAATCTGCTCACATCGTAGAGCGTCGGACACTATAACCTGAAACCAATAACCAAAGAATGGATAGCTAAACAACTGACTGTTTTTCATACTGTATAATGCAATAAATGCGAACTAGCGACAAACGGTACGCCACAATCCCCTAATCAAGACTAGGCAAATATTTTTAGACACTGAGTCGATACGCTAGCTTAGTGTTTTAACTCATCGGGAATGGGCTGTTTTGTCGGGACGGCATTGGGGCGTCGCCCTTTACCTTTTTGGAATTGTCGCAGCTGAAATACATAGGCAAGCACCTGAGCGACGGCGGTAAATAGCCCTTCGGGGATCTCTTGGTCGATTTTCGTAGTATGGTAAATAGCACGGGCTAACGGCGCGGCAGTCACAATCGCTACATCATGCTCGCGGGCTATTTCACGGATCTTAAATGCCACCTCATCGACCCCTTTAGCCACCACAAAAGGCGCGGTAGATTTAGCCGCATCATATTTAACGGCTACGGCGTAATGTTCGGGGTTAACCACAATGACATCGGCATTGGGCACCTCCCCCATCATGCGTCGCTGAGCCATCTCTTGCTGCAACTGACGGATACGGCCCTTAACCTCTGGTTTACCTTCGGTATCCTTATATTCGTCTTTCACCTCTTGCTTGGTCATCTTCAACTCTTTGCTGTGATTCCAAATTTGATAGGGAACATCGATGGCAACGATTAAGAATGTTGATGCGCACAGTAAGATGAAAATCCACGAGACGAGATCAAGAGCATGATAGATATTACCGGGCAGGTGATCCTGCGACAGCATCAAAATATCATCGAGATAGATGTTAAGCACTGAATAAGCCGTTATCGCCACCACAGAGAACTTAGCAATACCTTTGGTCAGTTCCACCACAGCTTGCACACCGAACATGCGTTTTAAGCCTTTAGCTGGGTTCATTTTACTGGATTTTGGCATGCAGGCTTTGCCAGAAAAAGACATGCCCCCGAGCGCGATGTTACCCACGAAAGCAATGAGAGCGAGAAAGGCGATAAACCCCAACAGCGGTGCCGCTAACTCGTTACCGACCATGCTCCAAATATTCATCATCTGCCGGGTGTCAAAAATCTCCTCGCGGGTCATGACAAACAAGTTGATCATAATAGTGTGCAACGCCTTGGCAATGCTGGGGCCAGTCATGACTAACCCTACCGAAGCCGCAATAAGCACCGCGGAGGTGCCTAAATCTTTGGAGCGTGCAACCTGCCCTTTGTCTTTGGCCTGTTGCAACTTTCTGGAGGTTGCTTGCTCGGTTTTTTCTTGACTGCTGTCATTCTCAGCCATTAATAAAGCCCGCCATCCAAAGTACACTGTAGCTCGAGTACGTTACACAGCAAGATCTGCGTTTCACGCCATACCTCACCGAAATGAGCCATGATCGGCGTCAACGTAAGCCATAGAATAAACAGGCCACTGACCATGGTGACAGGGAAACCAATGGAGAAGATGTTCAACTGGGGGGAGGCGCGTGTCATTACCCCAAATGAGAGGTTAATGGTTAGCAGTGCCACAATCGCCGACAACGACATGGTTAACGCTGCGCCAAACATGTAGCCAACAAATTCGCTGAACAAGCGGTAACTGGATAGGCTAAGGCCCTCCATCGACACCGGAATGGAGTCAAAACTGGCCACCACCATTTTTATCAGCACTAGGTGCCCATCTACGGCGAGAAATATCAATGTCGTCAGTAGTAAGAAAAAGTTGGCGACTACCGGGGTTTGTTGACCGGAGCTGGGATCGATCATAGAGGCAAAACCCAAACTTGTTTGCATACCAATGATCTGCCCTGTTAATACAAAGGTTTGCATTAACAATAGAGTGGCAAAGCCCATCGACACGCCAATAATGATCTGCTGAAACGTCACAAAAACGGCACTTAAGGAGAACAATTCAATATTAGGCATTGGCGGTAAAACAGGCACTATGGCGGCGGTAACCGCCAGTGATAACATTAATCTGACTCGAGATGGTGTGGTATTGGCACCAAAAACAGCCATCACCATAAACATGCTCGATATGCGTGTTAGTGGCCACATGTAGCCAGCAATTCCGCTCATGATAGTATCCAGTAAGATATCCATCGTTACAGCGCCGCATCTTTGCACGAATAGAATGGCTCTTGGAGCGGTAGCCCCATGCAGTGCATCACTAGCCGATAACCTGCGGGATCATATTTACCATCTGTAGAAAAAACTCCATCATGGTTTGCACCAGTAAATGGCCCATGAACATCAAGCCCAATAACGTCGTCAGTAGTCGCGGTAAGAAACTCAATGTTTGCTCGTTAATTGAAGTCGCCGCCTGAAAAACTGCCACAACCAAACCGACTATCAAACCTGGCACAATAATCATCGAGACCATGGTGACAATAACGGCTAGCGCTTCACGAAAAATATCAATGAGGGCTTCTGGAGTCATAGCCTATCTCCAATAAACAAGCGAGAAACTGTGGCTGCTAACCTTTCAGGAGTCATAGCCTACCTATAATCCGAAGCTATTGGCTAAGGTGCCCATGACTAAGCTCCAGCCATCAACCAGTACGAACAGCATTATCTTAAACGGCAAGGAGACAATCATCGGCGACAGCATCATCATACCCATCGCCATCAAAATACTGGCCACCACGAGATCTAATACCAAAAATGGCACGAACAACATAAAGCCAATTTGGAATGCCGTCTTAAGCTCACTGGTGATAAAAGCGGGAATGATCACGCTCATCGGCGCATCTTCAGGCTCATTAATGTTCTGATAGCCAGAGATTTCGATAAAGGTATCTAAATCAGTCAAGCGGGTTTGTGACAGCATAAATGCTTTCAACGGGCCTTTACCGGTATTGAACGCCTGTTCGATCGGCATTCCCTGTTCAATATAGGGTTTAACCGCTTGCTCATAGATTTTGTCAAACACCGGCGACATGATAAAAAACGTCATAAACATGCTGATGCCGATTAAAATTTGGTTAGACGGTGCCTGCTGCAGTCCAATCGCTTGTCGCAAAATAGACAGTACCACGATAATTCGGGTGAATGAGGTCAACATAATGACGGCGGCGGGAATAAAGCTCAGCGCCGTCATCAACAGCAAAATCTGCATGGTTACTGAATACTGCGTTGAGCCATCAGCCCCGGTCGATACCGTCACCGCGGGTAAAATACCCGTTGCAGCGAGGGCCGTCGGAGAGAGCAAAGACAGCGTAAGTCCAGCAAATAACATAATCCATTTTATCATTGTGACGTCTTCGCTTGACGTAAACGACTCGCAAAAGAGTCTTTAGATAATTGTACCGGTGTGGTGAGTTTATCGACCACATTGACTTGATGTGGCGTGACGCCAAGCAGATATTGCTGGCCGTCGACTTCGACTAATACCAGCTTTTCTTTCTGCCCGAGTGGGGTTACGGCGAGTGTTTTGAGCACCCCTTGACTGCTTGGCACTAAATTAAGTCGCTTAACCATATAAGCTAAGGCAAAAATGAGTAGCAAAACGACGATTAGCCCTCCGACCATACTGGCAAGAGTGGCAATACTCGAGGGTGCCGCCGACTTTTCTGCAGTGGCGGCAACAGTGCTAAGGCTAGCGAATACCAGCTGAAAACTCATTGCTAATCCTTTTATTTAAGCTTTTTAATACGCTCGGTTTGACTGATAACGTCGGTTAAACGAATACCAAACTTGTCATTAACCACCACCACCTCACCATGGGCGATTAAGGTGCCATTGACCATAACATCAAGTGGCTCGCCAGCGACGCGATCTAACTCAACCACTGAGCCTTGATTCAACTGCAGTAAGTTTCGAATATTGATAAAACTACGGCCCACTTCCATCGAGATGGTCACTGGAATATCCATTATCGCATCCAGTTTTGACGCTTCCGATTCGCTGAACGGAGAAGGATCACTACTAAACTCATCGAGTTCTACCGCTTGTGCTTCTTCAATTGCTTGTTCAGCCATTGCTGCAGCCCAATCATCACCTGTATCTGTACTCATTAACTTATCACCTTATATCTCAGAACGTTCGCGTGGCTTGCCTTTGTGCGTAACCAACTGCAACTCTGACTTAACCGTCTCCGGTCGAGGAATTTTTTCACAAATTTTTAATGCAAGATTCTCTTTTGTTTTCCCCATCTTACAACGATAAGTGGGAAGATCTTCTACTTTAAGAATAATATGTTCGGGCAGTTCAACGGGAATAACATCGCCCGCTTTAAACGCAAGCACTTCACGCAAGGTCAGTTTATGTTCAACGACCGTGGCATCAATACCAACATCGACATCCATGATCTCGTCTCGTAATGCCAGTGACCAACGCATATCCGTATCTTGGGTATCACTTTGTACACCCGCATCGAGTAACTCGCGGATAGGCTCAATCATCGAGTACGGCATGGTGATATGGAAATCGCCGCCACCACCGTCGACTTCGATATGGAATGAACTTACCACCACCACTTCGGTCGGGCTAACAATGTTCGCCATCGCTGGGTTAACTTCAGAGTCGAGATAATCAAACTCAACATCCATCACCGGTGCCCAAGCTTCTTTATAATCTTCAAAAATGATTTTTAGTAGCAGTTGAACAATACGGCGCTCAGTAGGGGTAAATTCTCGGCCTTCAATTTTGGCGTGGAAACGCCCATCACCACCAAAAAAGTTATCGACCAAGATAAACACCAGTCTCGCTTCCATGGTGATCAGCGCCGTGCCTTTTAAAGGACTAAAGCGCACCATGTTTAAGCTGGTTGGGACGAACAGGGTATGAACGTATTCACCAAACTTGAGCATTTGTACGCCGTTGATTGACACTTCAGCCGCGCGGCGCATCATGTTAAACATGCTAATACGCAAGTGGCGAGCAAAGCGCTCGTTAACAATCTCAAGCGTTGGCATTCGGCCACGTACAATACGGTCTTGGGAAGAGAAATCATAAGAACGAGCGTCAAGTTCGTCGTCCTCAATCATATCCTCTTCAACGTCATCTACACCGTGTAGTAGCGCATCAATTTCGTCTTGGCTTAATAAATCACTCACGATATTGCCTTTGCCTATATAAAAACGTTTGGTTTACAAAAAGCCGTGCACACTTACTGCATCACAAAGCCGGTAAATAATACTTTTTCAACCACTTTACGACCAATAATAGGCTGTAAGGTGTTTTGCACATTCAGCAGCGCTAAAAGACGCACCTCATCCTTGCCTGCTAGTGTGCTGAGTTTTTGCACATCTGAGCCACTAAATGTGGTCAATAGCGCATCTTCAAGCAGGGGTATATGCTTTTTAATCAATATGTCATCGTCCTTGCCACGCACCATTAGCTGCACTTTTATTTCAACGAGTCGAGTGCGGCCATTACTTGGCAAGTTAAACAGAAAAGGCCGCGGCATAGCAGCGTAAAAGGCTTCTCCCTGATTTGCAGTCTCTGTCGCAACCGTAGATTGACCATCGGCCTGATCAGAGGCGTCATCACCACTGAATAACATCCATAACGTCACAAGGATGATGATGATAAGCACGGCTGCGATACTGCCAAACATGATTAACTTTTTGTTACTTTTTGGCTCGTTACTGACCTCGAGCTCTAATGATTGTTCTTCTGCCATCTGCTTTCCCTAACTGGAGCACCAATGCTGTTGCTTAACCGATTATTGAGCAACCCATCAAGCCAAATTGCCTATTGCACTATAGGTTACCTGCTTATGCATAATAATCTATACCTGAAGCGCGACTTGTTGCCAGATTTGCGCCTACAACCAGCTCTTCTGCTGGAATTTCGTCCATTTCAGCGTGACTTTGGCCCTGGCCGTCTCCATCACCGTTAAAAGACTGCTCATTGCCACCATTACCTTGGGACACTTGGCCATCGGTTAATTGCAGTCCCTGTTCAGCCAGCATTTCCCGTAACCTTGGCATTGCTTGCTCAACGAGATCGCGGGTTTGATGCTGTGAGACTTGGAACTGCACTTGTGTGGAATCACCTTGCACCTGAATACGCACCACCATACTGCCGAGTTCAGCCGGGTCTAAGCGAATTTCAGCGTGTTGAACGCCTTGGCTCACCATGGTCATTAACTGTTGTTTCATCAACGGAGAGAAGCGCTGGATCATCTCCTGCATCTGCGTCGCTTGGTCGGCATATTGCTTGAGTGACAGTTGTATTTGCTGAGGCTCTGTGCGGGTTAAACTCTGCTGAATTTGTAAATTATGGGCTTGTAAGCCTGCAACAGTCTTAATCTCTTGCGTCGATAACTCTTGATTACCACTGGCTAGATTGGCCTCTAGTCCCATCTGAATTGGGGTTAGCCGTACCGACAGTTCTGCGCCTTTTAACTGCTCTGCTGCCATCTGGTTAGCATTAACGGCTACAGATTTAGTCGCACTAGCACCGTTTTCGATGTCGTTTGCTTGAGCTTGAGCTTGTGCTTGAGCTTTAGTTTGAGAAGCGCCTGCTTGCATCGCCGCTTCTTTGCCTAAAATATCACGGCTATCAAGTTTACTGTTTGTATCGGTTGGTTCATTGCCTGCAACCGCAGTATGTTGGACCTTGGGATCATTGATGCTGCCATTTAGCGGTGATGCTGCGGCATTGGTTTTGACTAATGACTCAGCGCTGGCCGCCTGTGGGGCCGATGTAATGGCATATTGAGTTAGAAGCTCACCATTAGCATCCAGTATTTTACTTTGTGCTAACAGGGTCTTGAGTTCATCTGCTGGCATATTGCTAAGGGCTTGTTCTGCAATACCGCTTTGAAAGCTTAATGCTTGTAAGATTTCATCTGACAACTCAGTGTTGGCGGCATCGGTCGATAGTTCGCCCTCTTTAACCCGCTTTGCATCACTTTGCTCTAAAGCCATATCATCGTCTAACGGCAAGCTTTCGCCGTCAGCGGCAATGGTAGATCCACTCTCTGCATCGGTAGGGAAGTTATTGGCGAGATTAATTTGTGCTAGGACTTGGCTTACGTCATCACTGCTAACGGATCCTTTAGCATCAGCCGTTGCTGTCTTGCCGCTTGACCGTGCAGCTGCGGTGTTTTGAGTATTAAAATGGTTTGCCGTAGTGCCAGCACTGCTCTGCTTATTCGCTTGCTTAATGGCTTGTTGATTAGTTTGCTCAGTTTTTAGCGCTGAATCGCTGTTGCGGGCTTTTTCTAGGGCAGCAGAGAAATTGTCGCCGTTAGCTGTCGCTTCTGGCTTACTGTTAGTCGTTGCCTTTTTTGCGGCGACTGCATCAGCATTACTGAGTAAAACATGGGTCATCTGCTGCATAACTTCTCCGTCAGCGTTGCCTAAACAAGCACAAAATGGCTATCAAAATCTGGTATTAGCCGGGTATTGGTCCGGTATTGGGCGTCAAAATATCGGCTTGATAGCTGACACCTATAGCCATTCAAAGCAATTATGATGCCAATAAATGTGACAGAGAAAAAACTATCGGCGGGATTTTCGGTAAAACTGTTGCGATGCAAATTCATCGACCATTTTTTGCTCTTTGCGTTGCTCTGCAAGTTGAGCTGCTTCCGCTTTTTTAGCCAGCAGTAACTCTACTGCTTTTCGCTTTTGTTGCTTCTCTTGCCAATGGTTTTGTCGGTGTAGCTGTTGAGTCAGCGCTTCCTGCACTGTGTTAACCTGCTGTACAATCGCGTTATCAACTTGACGTACAAACTGGTGAAATTGATGGTAATAGCTAGCGCTAATTTGTTGACCCTGCTGCTGCTCCATCTGCTTCATGTAATCCAAACGATAGTCCTGCAACGCTTTTAACTGCGATTGCCTACGCTGCAGCTCTAACTGAGCGCTACGCAGTTGCAGCGATGCCTGCTCTTCCGCATCTTTGCTGAGTTTAAGCACGGTAATTAAAGGATCTGTTTTAGCCATTTTACGATTTACTCTTCAGCGCTAAACATGGCATTGCGCACCTAATTGACTCAACATTAACGCACTGCTGTCGAAGGTAATGGTATCTTTCATCGTTTGGCGTAAAAACGCATTCATGGCAGGTTGTAAACGGATGGCATTATCGACTTTAGGATCGCTTCCTTGGGTATAAGCCCCAATTGAAATCAGATCTTTATTCTGTTGATAAAGCGAGTAGATCTGCTTGACCCGGCGCATGGCTTCTAAATGCTCAGTGCTAATCACCATCGGCGCGACACGGCTAATTGATGCTTCAATATCAATCGCTGGGTAATGCCCAGAATCCGCCAGTGATCGTGATAATACAATATGGCCATCAAGAATTGCCCGGGATGCATCGGCGATAGGATCTTGTAGATCATCGCCCTCTGTCAGCACGGTGTAAAATGCGGTAATAGAGCCCTGCTTGCCGCTACCGTTGCCGGCACGTTCCACCAGTTTCGGCAGTTTAGCGAATACTGAAGGCGGATAACCTTTAGTGGCCGGCGGTTCCCCCACAGCCAGCGCGATCTCTCGCTGCGCTTGTGCGTAGCGGGTTAAGCTATCCATGAGTAATAGAACGCTATAGCCCAGATCACGAAAGTACTCGGCAATTCGAGTCGAGGTTTCACAAGCACGAAGTCGCATCAAGGGGGAAGTATCTGCCGGCGCAGCCACGACAACCGAGCGCGCTCGTCCTTCTGGACCTAAAATCTCTTCAATAAACTCTTTGACTTCTCGGCCACGTTCACCGACTAATCCCACCACAATAATGTCGGCGGTCGTGCCGCGAGTCATCATGCCCAGCAGCACACTCTTACCCACTCCAGAGCCTGCGAACAAGCCCATTCGTTGACCTTTGCCCACGGTCAACATCGCGTTAATCGCGCGCACGCCAACATCTAGCGGCTCGCTAATTGCGCGTCTGGCTAGCGGGTTGATTGCGGTTGTGTGGGTGGGCGCTTTTTGATCCGTTTGTAAATTACCTAAGCCATCGATTGGCAGACCGCTACCATCGAGTACTCGGCCTAACAATGCTAAACCCACACTCAGTCCAGACTGTTGCCCGAGTGGCGTCACTTTAGCGCCAGGCAATACACCGTTTAACTCTTCGATTGGCATCAAGTAAAGTAGTTCATCATCAAAACCTATCACTTCGGCAACTAGATCACCTGACATGGTTTCGATGGAGCAAAGACTGCCAACCGAGGCTCGACAACCTGTAGCTTCGAGCGTGAGGCCCACCACTCGGACTAATTGCCCGCTAGCTTCGGCCACAAAAGGGTTTACCTTTTTATGATGCTGCGCCAGTTTGCTACGCAGTCGGTGTTGGCGTGTCGGCATGTTCACCTTCGGTTATTGGAGGCTTTACGGGTGAAGGTTCCACCGCCGCGGCATTAGCAGTAGCCACTTCATCTGCAGTAGATTGATTGCTCTGGCGTTGATTACTTTCACTTTGATTGAGTAGCGCCTCCTGCTGCTCTTTGAGCTGCAGCAGATCTTGCTGGCTTTTCTCCAACTCAAAAAAGACATGTTGGATACGTGTATCGACAGTCATATCAATATGACTGCGGCCACTAGTGATGATGCAGTCACCCGCCGACAAGCTTGGGTCGGCTTCAATATCCCAGCGATTACGCTCCAACTGAGCCGCAGTGTATAAATTGCTAACTAAGGATTCGTCATCTGGTGACAGTCTAATATTCACTTTTTGTTCTTTTATCGGTAGAGAGTCAACACCTTGACGCAGTGCGCTTAAAATATGTTCAGGGTGGGTCTTAAGCTCATGACCAATCACGGCTTTGGCCAGACTCATTGCTGTCGACAACAGCTCTTTTTCGATTTCGGTATCTAAGATACTCAGCGGTTGCTCAAATTGGCTCAGCAGTGTTTCGAACCGTTGCAGCATCTCAGCGGATGCTTGTAGTCCCGCTTCAACCCCTTGTTCTTTTCCCTGCTCAAATCCCTCTGTATGGCCTTGTTCCAGCCCCTGCAAACGACCTTTTTCCAGTCCTTCGGCATGGCCGCTCTCTTGCCCCTGTACAAAACCTTCTTGCTCAGCATGAGCGCGAATATCTTCAATCTCTGTCAGCGTCGGCGGCAAAATAGCTTCCGCTTCGCTCTCATCTTTAACGTCAACATGCAAGCCATGACGGCCAAACATATTCAACGATGAACTATCAATCTCTTCTGTAATATCAGGAAGTTCCCAATGATCAAATTCATCAGTGGTATTTACCGTTACCCCTTTGGGCTCTTTTGGATCTGCCATTATAAGAACTCTTCACCGCTGCCGCCGCCGAGTATCAGCTCACCACTTTCACTAAGGCGACGTGCAATAGAGAGGATCTCTTTTTGGGCCACTTCCACTTCACTAATTCGAATCGGTCCCATTGCCTCTAGATCATCACGTAGTAGTTCAGCTGCGCGTTTAGACATATTGCTCAGTAACTTCTCTTTGAGTTGGTCGTCAGCACCTTTTAGCGCCTTCATCAACACATCTTGCTGGACTTCTCTCAGTAGGACCTGAATACCCATATCGTCAACATCACTGAGGTTTTCGAAGACAAACATTAAGTCTTGGATCTGTTGCGCCATCTCTTCGTCAGATTCGCGCATGGTTTCCATCAGGTGACTTTCAACGCCAGTATCGAGGTAATTCATGATGTTAGCGGCAGCTTTGAGACCACCCATCTTAGCGGCTTGTGCGCCACCTTGGCCGGCAAACTGTTTCTCCATAATATCGTTAAGCTCTTGCAGCGCTGCAGGTTGCACCTCTTCAAGGTTGGCAATTCGCATCATTAAGTCCAAACGAGTATTTTCTGGGAACTGGGCAAAGATCTCTGCCGCTTGGTCGGGTTCAAGATAAGACAACACTATGGTTTGAATTTGAGGGTGTTCGTTTTGGATAATGGTCGCCACCTGGCGCGCGTCCATCCACTTAAGGGAATCTAGCCCCTTAGCTCCGCTGCCCATAATAATCTGTTCGATAAGATTGCCAGCTTTGTCTTCACCCAAGGCCGCGGTTAGCGCTTTGCGAACAAACTCTTCACTGTTAAAGCCAATAGAGGAGTACTTTTGGATATCATCTAAAAACATCTTATGTACACCGATGACCTTCTCTTGACCAAAATCTTGCATCGCAGCCATGGCCATGCCCACCTTTTGCACCTGCTTCGGCTCAAGGTGTTTCAAGATAGAGGCGGCATCACTTTCGCTTAGACTCAGCAGCAAAATAGCCGTTTTATCAGTACCGCTTAAATCTTCAACTTTAAAGCCTGCAGCAGGTGCAACGGCTTGCACCTCAGGGCTAACATTATTTTTCATCGTCTAGTAACCAATTTTTCACGACTTGAGTCGATAGTTCAGGTTCATTCGCGACAATAGCGCGGATGGCTTTAATCATGTCATCATCTTTATGCAGATCGGGAATTAAAATAGACCCATCATCTGCATAACTATATTCAGCTTCGGGCCGCTCGAGCATGCCTAATGTATCAGCAGCATATTGGTCTTCAATCTCAGCGAGTTCATCACCCATTTTTGGCTCGTCAGGCATTTTTGTGCTATCAGGGTAAACGATACGTTTCAGCATTGGGCTGATAACAAAAATCACTATCACTAACGCAACTAACGTACCAAGCCCTAACTTAATCCCACGCCAGAACCAAGGTTGCTCCCATACTTCAGGTGCTGGAGCCTCTTCAATGAGCTGATCCATAAACGGTACCGTGACGACTTCAATCATGTCACCACGTTGAGTATTAAAACCTACAGCGCCTTCGATCAGCCGGCGAATATTAGCCAGTTCCAGTTCGGTTCGAGGCACTCTAGTCACACTACCATCTTCAGCAACCGGGGCATTTTTGAAATCAATGGCGACGGACACACTCACGCGTTTTAGGGTGCCAACTTGCTGGCGGGTATGACTTATGGTTTCATTGAGTTCATAGTTTCGGGTCGCTTCTTTATGACTATTGCCAGAGCGAACGGTTGTCGATTCAGTACCCACCTCTTGTGGAATATCTGCATTCATTGGTGGCTGGTTCGATAACGCCCCAGGAATGCCGCCGCTAGTGCCGCCGTTTGAATTGTTTTCAACGATCATCTCGCTGCGAAGTGCGGGCAGGTCGGGGTTATAACGCTTGGCTGTTTGCTCTACTGCAGTAAAGTCCATGCTAACGTCAACTTGAGAGGTGAAATTCTCAGGCCCTAAGATAGGCATCAAAATAGACTCAACCTTGTTACGATATTCAGACTCTTTTTGCTGCACGATTTCAAGCTCGCGACGGGCGATAGCGGAGACACCATCTTGGCTGCCAGAGTTAAGTAGACGGCCGTTTGAGTCAGTCACGGTGACTTTATTGGGTGCTAAGTTATGCACTGCAGAGGCCACAATATCAACAATCGAATCGACCTCTTCTTGGCCAAGACCGCCACGTCTTACATTGACGACCACTGTTGCACTCGGCTTTGAGCGATTGCGCGCAAAAACATTCTCTTTTGGTAACGCTAAGATAACTTTGGCGCGGCTAACACTTTTTAACTCTTCGATAGTTCTTGCCAGGTTTTGCTCTTGGCTATGTTTAAGGCGAGCTTGTTCCATTCGCTGGCTAACACCAAAACCGCTGTCTTTACTCAAATAGTCGTCGTTTGCAGTCGTCTGATCTAAACCCGCTCGGCTTAGCATCATTTTTACATCTTGGTATTTGTCTTCAGCGACTTTAACCACATCGCCTTGGATCTGGTATTTGATATTATTCTTATCAAGTTCGTCGAGTACTTGTACCATCTCTTGGGTACTCATCTGACCCAAAGGCCGATATTCAGGCTCTTGCGCCCATATCATCACAAAAACAGCCAATGCCAAGCAGATAGCTAACGCCAATATCATTGTCACTTGACGTAACATATCAATATTACCGATAGATCCCATCACACCCGGTTTATGTTCCTCTTGAACACCACCGGACTGCCCACCAGCAGCGACACTTGAACCTGTTCCTACGACCATTTCTGTACTCACAATTGCTACCTGTTGTTAGTGATTAAGGCCTAAACAGGCATACTCATAATGTCTTTATAAGCCTCTACCAGCTTATTGCGCACTTGCACTGTTGCTTCAAAAGCAACGCTAGACTTCTCACGTGCAATCACGGTATCAGATAATGTCACTGTGGTGTCGCCCATATCTAGGCGAGTGGCCAAATTAGCTGCACTTGATTGAAGTTCGCTCACATTTCCAACAGCTTGAGAGAGAAGTTGTCCAAAATCAGCACCGGAAGTGTTATTCACTTGGCGAGCAATACCTGTTTGGATCCCTTGAGTACCAATTTGGCCGTTAAGTGACTGCATCTCTTGCAGTAAAGAATTAGCGCCGATTTGCATAACTATCTCCCAATGTCGTTTTCTTGACGAAAAACTTATATTGAACTAGCTAAAGCAGAAATCGTGCCAGATTGTGGGAAGGTAGGAGAAAGGTATTAGGTATTAGGTATTAGGTTCTAGGTTCTAGGTTCTAGGTTCTAGGTTCTAGGTTCTAGCAAAGACGGTAACATCTTAGACGAACGGCCTAGGGCCTTACGGCACGCGACTGCGTCACTACGGAATGCTTCGCTTACGGTGAACACTAGAAAAGAGCAAAGCGACGGCATAAATGCCGACCTACAAAAGATAATCGTAAACACCAACATAAGCATTACAACACCGCTGTAGGTTGGGCTTTAGCCCATCAATCATTGCAATCGACCATGCTAACCGACGGCATAAATGCCGACCTACTTTAAAAGAAGGTGCTAGCAAAGCCTAAAATCAACATCAAAAGCCAAAGGGTGTTTGCTGTTGATTTCCTAGCAGGACGGAGTCCGTCCTAGCAGTGAGCTGGCGAACGTCCTTGTACCTAGGACCTTCTCAGCTTTTAGATAAGGTAAAATCTTAGACGAACTGCCTGCGGCCTTACGGCACGCGACTGCGTCACTACGGAACGCTTCGCTGACGGTAAAAACTAGAAAAGAGCAAAGCGACGGCATAAATGCCGACCTACAAAAGATAATCGTAAACACCAACATAAGCATTACAACACTGCTGTAGGTTGGGCTTTAGCCCATCAATCATTGCAATCGACCATGCTAACCAACGGCATAAATGCCGACCTACTTTAAAAGAAGGTTCTAGCAAAGCCTAAAATCAACATCAAAGCCAAAGGGTGTTTTCTGTTGATTTCCTAGCAGGACGGAGTCCGTCCTAGCAGTGAGCTGGCGAACGTCCTTGTACCTAGGACCTTCTCAGCTTTTAGATAAGGTAAAATCTTAGACGAACTGCCTGCGGCCTTACGGCACGCGACTGCGTCACTACGGAACGCTTCGCTGACGGTAAAAACTAGAAAAGAGCAAAGCGACGGCATAAATGCCGACCTACAAAAGATAATCGTAAACACCAACATAAGCATTACAACACCGCTGTAGGTTGGGCTTTAGCCCATCAATCATTGCAATCGACCATGCTAACCAACGGCATAAATGCCGACCTACTTTAAAAGAAGGTGCTAGCAAAACATAAAATCAACATCAAAGCCAAAGGGTGTTTTCTGTTGATTTCCTAGCAGGACGGAGTCCGTCCTAGCAGTGAGCTGGCGAACGTCCTTGTACCTAGGACCTTCTCAGCTTTTAGATAAGGTAAAATCTTAGACGAACTGCCTGCGGCCTTACGGCACGCGACTGCGTCACTACGGAACGCTTCGCTTACGGTGAACACTAGAAAAGAGCAAAGCGACGGCATAAATGCCGACCTACTGTAAAAGAAGGTCTCGAAGCGAAGCGCCCTGTTTTAAGCCGGTATTTGAATTCCTGAGTCGCGCATTTTTGCCATCTTATAACGTAAGGTGCGGGCGCTGATCCCCAACTTTTCGGCGACCGCTTTGCGACTGCCATTACACTGAGTCAAGGTTTCCAAAATAATCACATGTTCCTGTGCTTTAAGCTCATCGCCTAATCCATCAAGCTCTACAGACTTAACCTCTTCAACCGCTACCGCTTCCGCTGTCAGCTGAATGTCACAAGAATCGATAATAATGTCAGCAACCGTTATTTCGTTTGAAACACTTAGAATAAGCGCTCGCTGCACCACGTTGTCCAGTTCACGTACATTGCCCGGCCAACGATGAGTTAATAAGCGCCGCGTAGCACACTCAGCCAGTACCGGGACTTCTGGTTTATTCATCGCTAAAGAGTGACGATGAATCAAGTGTCTCGCTAAAGGTAAAATGTCTGCTGGACGCTGATTTAGCGCTGGCCAAGTTAATGGAAATACGTTGATGCGATAATAAAGGTCTTCTCTAAACTCTCCCGATGCCGCCAACGCTTTTAAGTCGCGATTTGAAGTAGCTAATACCCGTACATTAAGTTTGATGGTTTTACGGCCACCTAATCGCTCCACTTCGCGCTCTTGCAGTACCCGCAGTAGCTTGGCTTGTAAGCCTACTTCCATCTCTGAAATTTCATCAAGCAGTAACGTACCGCCTTGGGCCTGTTCAAATTTACCAGGGCAAGCTTGATAAGCGCCAGTAAAAGCGCCTTTCTCATAACCAAATAGCGTGGCTTCGAGCATGTTTTCAGGAATGGCGGCGCAGTTTATCGCGACAAAGGGCTCTGTAGCACGACGACTGTGTTGATGAATATAGCGCGCTAGCACCTCTTTACCGCTGCCACTAGGGCCCATGATCATAACCGATGCATCAGATACCGCCACTCGCTGCGCCAACGCCAATAACGCTAAACTCTTTTCATCCGCGACGACAGGGTTGCCTGTCGTAGATTTTGCAGGCAGGTATCGTGATACCTGATTAAGAAGCACTTCTGGCGAAAATGGTTTTGCTAAGTAATCGACAGCTCCTAGCTTCATCGCGTTAACCGCATTGTCGATAGTCGCATAGGCCGTCATTAATAACATAGGCACTTTCGGGTGATGCTGTTGTAGGTAATTGAGCAAGCCTAAACCACCAATCCCCTCCATTTGCACATCGCTTATAACCATATCAAATGTGTCACTTTTTAACGCTAAAATGCCCGCTTCAGCCGAGCCGACATCGACGCACTCATATTGCGCTAGCATAAGCGTGTCCAACAATGCTTCACGTAATGATGCATCATCTTCAACTAACAGTAATTTACCTTCAGACATGCGCTTATGCTCCGCCAACAGTGTCAGTGAACTCTTGCGCAGTCACTAAAGGGAATTTAAGCGAGGCGGTACAACCTTCGCCACCATGACAACTAAACTGCATAAGACCACCATGATTGTTTACCACCGATTGCACGACTGCGAGCCCGAGTCCTGTGCCTTGGGGCTTAGTCGTAAAAAAAGGTTCAAGCACTTGTTGCTGCATATCAGCATCTAACCCTTTACCGTTATCGATCACATCCACATGCAGCGCGGTGGCCGTATCAAAGGCCTTTATCTCTATCTGTGTCGCGCCAGCTTCAATACTATTAACCACTAGATTATTTATCGCGGAACTTAACGCAGAGTCATTGGCTCGAATGCGCTGAGTTGACTGATTATCAAAACTAAGTTGGCAGCCTTTTTGCGCCGAAATGGGTTCACAGTTATTGAGCACACTATCAATCACCTCTTCAATCGAGACGATAACATCCAGCTCCTGCTGACGACCTTTTGCCATTAGCAGCATGTCATTTACTTGATGTTCCAGCTCGTTGAGTCTATCGACCAACTTGCCTTGAAAACGTTTTCTAGCCGTATCTGATATTTTTGGGCTGGCAAGGTTTGAGGCATACAACAAGGCGGCACTCAGTGGCGTACGTACTTGATGTGCCAATGTCGCCACCATTTTGCCTAACGCTGACAACCTTTGCAGGTGTGATAAGTTCTTTTGCAGTAAACGCGTTTCAGTCAAATCAGTTAATACAATTAACTGTCCCGGCTCTGGGGTTAATGGCGTAATCGCCAACTTAACGCGGCGGCCATTACGCAGTGACACCTCATGACCATCATCATCTTTTGGTGAGAATGCTTGATTGATCACTTTAAACCAGCGCAGCCCTTCAAGCGGTCCGCCAAGCAACTCTATCGCGACCGGATTTGCGTCGGTCACTATACCGTCGCCATTAATGATCACCACTCCCGACGGCATCGCCTGCAGAATATGCTCCATACGGTTGGACATATTTGCCGCTTGCTGAACATCGACCAATTGCGGACGACTGGCTGTTAGCGCATCAAATTGTGGCTGGGGGACTGCGGACATAATGACTCCGTCAAAAAAACTGCATTTGACGGGATAAAGCAGGTTTCGTGCCACAATAAGAACATAGGCCCTAGATCATGGCTGCGCCATTGCGAGGACGCTTCGCTACTAGGACGTTCGCCAGCTCACTGCTAGGACGGACTACGTCCTGCTAGGAAATCAACAGAAAACACCCTTTGGCTTTTGATGTTGATTTTATGCTTTGTTAGAACCTTCTTTTAAAGTAGGTCGGCATTTATGCCGTCGCTTTGCTCTTTTCTATTTTTCACCGTAAGCGAAGCGTTCCGTAGTGACGAAGTCGCGCGCCGTAAGGCCCTAGGCCGTTCGTCTAAGATTTTACCGTATCTGAAAGCTGAGAAGGTACTAGGGCGTTCGCCAGCTCACTGCTAGGACGGACTACGTCCTGCTAGGAAATCAACAGAAAACACTCTTTGGCTTTTATGTTGATGTTGATTTTATGCTTTGCTAGAACCTTCTTTTAAAGTAGGTCGGCATTTATGCCGTCGGTTAGCATGGTCGATTGCAATGATTGATGGGCTAAAGCCCAACCTACAGCGGTGTTGTAATGCTTATGTTGGTGTTCACGATTATCTTTTGTAGGTCGGCATTTATGCCGTCGCTTTGCTCTTTTCTAGTTTTACCGTAAGCGAAGCGTGCCGTAAGGCCCTAGGCCGTTCGTCTAAGATTTTACCGTATCTGAAAGCTGAGAAGGTCCTAGGTACTAGGACGGACTACGTCCTGCTAGGAAATCAACAGAAAACACCCTTTGGCTTTTGATGTTGATGTTGATGTTGATGTTGATTTTATGCTTTGCTAGAACCTAATACCTACGTTCCTTTAGAACTACACAAAAATAGCGCAAAAAAAATGCGACACCAGAAGTGTCGCATTGTTTCTCCAGAAAGCATTAGTCTAAAACTAGTCTTTCCCTAAACCATATTTACGCATTTTCTCGACCAGAGTGGTACGACGAATACCCAGCATTTCTGCTGCGCGAGCAACCACACTGTCTTGTTGATCTAATGCTTGTCTAATCATGTCGATTTCAAGTTCAGCTAACAAATCTTTTAGGTTTACCCCTTCTGGAGGTAACTCACTTGGGAAGCGAGACTCTGGGATATCGATTGGCTCGTCATCATTAAAGATAGAGGCTAGCGCATCACGCTCAAGCTCCTCTTCACTGACTTCTATACAATATTCTGGCACATCGATATGACGATACTTAACCGGCAAGTCATTAACATCAACCAAGCCACCAGGATATAAGATCGTTAAGCGCTCGACTAAGTTAGATAACTCACGAACATTACCAGCCCAAGCATGCTCTTTAAGCGACTCTATCGCACGCTGTGTAAAACGAACTCGGCCGCGGCCTTCGTTATAAACTCGGCTAATCAGTTCTTGCAATAATAATGGGATATCTTCTTTGCGTTCACACAAAGCTGGCATCTCTATTGGAAAAACATTCAAGCGGTAATAGAGATCTTCTCTAAAGCTGCCCTCTACAATCATGGTTTCAAGATTTCTGTGTGTCGCCGCAACGACTCTCACGTCAGCTGCAATAGACTTGCTACCACCAACACGTTCGAACATTCGTTCTTGCAATACACGCAGCAGCTTAACCTGCATTTGCAGTGGCATATCGCCTATTTCATCAAGAAACAACGTGCCTTTTTCTGCTAATTCGAATCGACCTTTACGGGCACTTATCGCGCCGGTAAATGAACCTTTTTCGTGGCCAAACAGTTCGCTTTCTAATAACTCGGCAGGTATTGCACCACAGTTAACGGGAATAAAAGGACCATCACGGCGATCTGAAATATAATGAATATTTCGTGCAACAACCTCTTTGCCGGTACCTGATTGTCCAAGGATTAACACTGTGGCTTCAGAACTGGCAACTTGGCTTATGAGGTGACGCACACTGGCAATACCTTCACTGCGGCCGACGAGGCTACGAAACAGTTTAGTTTGATTGGCACTGGTGGGCACTTCGGGACGCTTCACTTGGCCATAGACTTGGCAGAAGTGAAGTAACTCAGTGAGCTGAGGATAATTTAGTGGTTCTTCGATACAGCCAAGAATATTCGAGGCTTTCAAGCCATCGACTTCACCCAACTGCAAAAATGGCTGCCACGGAAGTGCTCCGGCCAAAGACTGGATAAGTTCTTTTGATTGGTTCTCAGCAGGTAAAACAATCGCGCGAAAACGCGTATGTTTAGTATGCAGTTCAAGTTTATCGAAACCGATCAACTCGACTTGCTCACCTAAAAACTCAAAGACACATGACAAGCGATTAATTCGCTCTGACTGGTTACCCACAAGTAAAATTCGTTGATCTGTTTGCATCATTCCGAAGGCCGTTAAGGCGTATATGTATCAGCGCATTAATTATTAGTGTTCGTTGCTTATTTCAAGCCGATAGCTTCTTTCAAAGAAATCTTATCAAATTCACTACCAAATTGAATAGTGTATTATCGGCTCGCCATAAGCAAGCCTCCGATGAACTTTATGAGAAACTGGATCCATTTTGATTAAAAACTCAGCAACAGCTAATTTAGCGGTGACAAGTTTTTGACAAATGTCAAAAAGGAGTGACCAACCACCCCCCCTCTTTTAGCCCCAAATAAACCTCACGACAATCATTAGCTTTCAGAAGATAACTCATGTAGTTCAATTGGGATTGCATCCCAAGCTTCCTTAATCGTGCGTAAAATACCTGCTGCATCATCAATGGCTTGTACATCGTTATTGATGTTTGCATCAGATATTCTCTGCAGCATAAAGTCATAGAGCGAGTTTAGGTTATTGGCAACATCACCTTCAGCTTCCATATTAAGACTGCTGTTAAGCCCAGCAACTATGCTAACGGCTTTGCCTAGACTCACGCCTTTAAACTCCAAGTTGTTTTGCTCTATGGCATAACGTCCCTGTGCTAGGCGCTCTAATGCACCTGCAAACATCATTTGGATCACTTTATGGGGTGAAGCAACTGCAATACTGCTATCTAGCGAAACCTTTCTATATGATTGAAGCGAACCTCTCATAACTACCTACCTATTTGAATCTATTGTTTTATATAAGTTAGTTTGGTGTTTACCTTTACGCATGCCTCGTAATAAGGCTTCGCGATCGGCTAAGACTTTTTCTGCCCGACGTTCAAATTCCAACGTTTTGTCCACCAGTGCTTGCAGGTAAGTTCGGTCTTCGAACTGACTATCGGCCACTATTTGACCTATCAAAATTTGACGCGCACTAATGACCTCCTGCAATTTAAGTACCAAAGTGTCACTAATATCATCTTCGAACTGAATATTCTCTAGTTTTTCGAGTAATTCAGTCATGGCGGTATCGACTGTAGCTAGTTGAGGATTAATTTCAGTCGCGGGGATAGTTGGGGTAATCATAAGGCATTCACTTCATCGGTTTCTTTTTTTAGCATTATCAAATAATAACGGCACACTATTTTACATAGCTCTTTTGCAGCAAAAGATTATTGCCGTTAGGATCATCGAAAATTGAATCAACTCTTAATGGTTAATGCACAGCTACTTTTGTGGAACCACACCAGGCAGTGACGCTAAGCGAGTAGCTAAGTCGGCAGACTGTGCACTCAAGTTAGCCACGATTAAGTCCATTGCATTAAACTGCTTTAGCAGTCTTGCTTCATAAGAACCCATTTTGCGTGCAAGCTGCTCACGGCTTTCGGTAATACGTAATATCTGATTATCTAAGGTCTCGTCACGACTGTCGATGGTGCCACCTGTTTGCACGTAGGTTTCGACTAAACCATCAAGCCTTGCTGCTAGCCCGGTATCCTCGGCGCTAAACATATCCTTAATCTGTGTCATGTCGTTCTCTAACGCAGTTTTAAGGATTTCATCATCAATCTCCAATGTGCCCTGTTGAGTAGTTTTAACACCAATATTGGCTAACATGGTGGCACCATCTTCAGAATCAAAACTACTCGATAAAACACCACGAAGCTGACTCTGAATACTGCGGATCATCGAGTCGCCCTGTAAAACACCCGCCTTTTTTGTATCCGCATCATAACCCGATAGATTCGACACTGTCTCCATCAAAGCATTGTATGACTCGACAAATGCTTCAACGCTTTTCTCGACAGATGCGGTGTCTGCAGACACAGTTAATTGGGTACTTTTACTCAGATCTGCATCTGATATTGTGATGCTGACACCGGTAATGACATCTTCTACCGTATTACTGCTAGAGGTCACTTTAAGGCCATCGACATAAAGTACCGCATCTTTGGCTGCACTTAATTCTGTCATGGTAAAGGTATCAACTAGGCCAGTGCCGCCATCAGTGTCTGCTGCGGTCACTGTAATCAGCTTATCCGTTCCGGTTTTGTCTGATGTCATCACCAGTTGTGGACCATTGTCACCGTTAATGATGGTGGCAGTTACGCCAACATTATCTTCAGCATCGTTGATTTTTTGCATCACGGTTTCAAGGGAGTCGCCCGCAACGACATCAATACTAAAGTCAGCACCATCAACCCCAAAGGTTAATGAGCCTTCACCCAACGCAGCGGTCGCATCGGCAACAGGCGCAGAGCCAAGTTTTTGACTCTCAGCTAACTGCTCTACTTCAACTTTGTAACTACCGGCGACTGCATTTGCATCCGCGGTAGCACTGATAAAATCATTGTTCGACAGTTTGACTTTTCGAGCGATAAAGGTATCTGGGTCGGTTAATTTTTCTAGGCTGTCTTGAAATGCTGTTAGAGCACTTTTAAGTGTACCCATTGCTGATATTTCCGTACTAAGCTTGCCCTCATCAGCATCAAATTTAGCCACCTTGGGCGCACTTTCGGCTTGTACCAATGCCGACACAATGCCATTAATGTCCATTCCCGAGCCTATACCAACCGATGTTAATCCCATGACAACCTCAATACGCTAATACAAAAAACATGAACAAATATGAAAAAAATAGACAACAGCAACTCTACCTACACTTGGGTAGACATCAGTAAGCCATCCATCTCAGCCATTTTTTCATGCAATTTAATGGCCAACTCTAATGCTTCTTCGTTGGGGATCTGTCTGATGAGCTCACCCGTGTCTATATCCAGTACACTAACGACCTGAGTCCCCAGTGAGTCATCGACCTTAAAAGTGAGGCCTTTGCGTAACATGGCCATCATATCAGAAAGTTTGGCTGCAACCTCTTCCATCTCTTCAAGTGACTCAGTCGCTTGCTCTGCCTCTTCAAGCTTCGCTAACTCCTGCGCTTTTACGGATTGCTCAATGACATTAACGGTATTGCCATCTTGCAGTTTATTGACGGTCTCAGCCCTGGATAATGCATGACTCGACTCTTGTTTCTGACTTGGTAACTGGCTCTGAGTTTTAGTTATCTCAATTGCTATCTGCGCTGCAGAGCTGCTGGATAAGTTAAGTTCCATTTTCACCACTCCTGTCTTTCATTATTATAAGTCGGCTAGATAGTTGCGAGAACCACTATATTGCCTGAAAGCTCCGCTGACATCACACCTTGTTAAACCAGCCCTTTGAACTCTCTTAAAGGACTCATTAGAACGGCCTTTCTAGCAATTTAAAACATTAAAGGGAGAGTCGTTGCCGACCCTCCCTTTAATCAATTAGCTAATGTTCAGCTTTGTTTATTAACATAAGGTCAAACCTTAGCTTTACTTAAGTTAGTGACTTAAGGTTTACAGCAGTGACAATGCAGCTTGTGGTAACTGGTTAGCCTGTGCAAGCATTGCTGAAGATGTTTGCGATAGAATTTGCTGCTTAGTTAGCTCAGCAGTCTCTTTAGCAAAGTCCACATCTTGAATACGGCTACGGGCATCTGACACGTTAGTTTGTACGTTATTCAAGTTATTAATGGTAAAGTTCATTCGGTTTTGTACCGCACCTAAGTCAGCACGGTTACTATCGATACTTGCAATAGCGGAGTCAATGACTGCTAGCGCATCTTGTGCACCTTGCTCACTAGTGATATCAACATCACGTATAGTAGATAATGCAGAATTTGTACCTGCAGCAGTTATCGCACCTGTTGTACCACTGACAGTGAATGCATCAGTTGATGAAAATTCAAGCTCAGAGTTAACTACGACACCAGCAGCGTCAACAGTAGCAGCTGCACCAGCTGTACCGTTAGTCACGGTAGCCATAGTCATAGTGCCACCTGCTGGACCAACCGCTTTAATACCAGCAACATCATCAGCGGTAATACTTAGCTTACCAGTACCTGAATCAAAGCTAGCAGAGTGACCATCTTTACCAATCGCCGTGGCTAGATCTTCCATGCTACCGTTGAACTTGCTTAAGTCGTATGAATCAGTGCCAATTTCAAGTGTGCCATTATCCGCAGCAGTCATACCTGCAATTTCAACAGAAGCTTTAGTTGAGACTTCAACCCCTGTACCCAGCGCATTAAGAGCTTCAGATGCTGCTTTAGCATCCATACCCGAAATATCAGTCGCAACAGATGTACCACTTGGGCCGCTCACTACGACGTCAGAAGCACCTGTAGCCGCGCCAAATGCAAGACCTGCTGCTGCAGCGCTACCGAATACAGAACCAGCACCTGTTTTCTGATTTTGCCCAATGGCGTTAGCTGATACATCGCTAAGTGACAGCGAGATAGTTTGGTTAGCTTCTGAACCCACTTGGAAATTTTGCGTACCGTAGCTACCGTCTAGTAATTTTTGGCCACCAAATGATGTTTGGTCAGCAATACGCGTCAACTCACTTTGTAAAGAAGACATCTCTTTTTGCATTGCGCCACGATCTTCAGTTGAGTTTGAACCGTTAGCTGATTGTAGTGAAAGGTCACGCATACGCTGGAGGATGTTAGTCGACTCCTGCATCGCGCCTTCAGCTGTTTGTGCGATAGAGATACCGTCATTGGCGTTACGCATAGCGACACCAATACCGTTGATTTGGCTAGTCATACGGTTAGAAATTTGTAGGCCCGCTGCATCATCTTTTGCACTGTTAATGCGTAGACCTGATGCCAAACGCTCCATAGAGGTTTTTTGATTGCTTCCCGCGCTGTTTAAGTTACTTTGCGCTTTCATTGACGTAACGTTAGTGTTTACTGAAATAGCCATTATTAATTCCCTCTTACCTTGCTTTAGACTGTACTAAACAACAGTACTTATATTAGTGCCTGTCTATCTAAAGCCAGGCGAATCATGTTGGTTACAGTATCTATAACGGCACCTTCTTTTTAACCTTTAGCCTTTATTTTGAATTTTACAAAAAAAATATTTAAAACGATATAAAACAACGATATAACTAATATTAGATATTATGATGATCACGCTTTGACCTAAGCTGTTGAACTTGAGATAGCACAAATCAGAAGGAGAAATAGGATAATAAGCAGAAATAAACACAGTCAATCAAGACAACCTTCGGTTTTCCTACAACAAAAAAAGCTTCGATGAGATCATCGAAGCTTTTTAGTTTTACC
This sequence comes from Shewanella abyssi, assembly GCF_023284025.1. GTDB lineage: Bacteria > Pseudomonadota > Gammaproteobacteria > Enterobacterales > Shewanellaceae > Shewanella > Shewanella abyssi. The sequence goes on from NZ_JAKIKR010000031.1 coordinate 39,186, forward strand.
TGCATCTATTAAGGCCATGCAAAAACCACCACTAACTCAACCCGCCAACAATTAACCCAATAGCGATAGCGCAGCTTGTGGTAACTGGTTAGCCTGTGCAAGCATTGCTGAAGAGGTTTGCGATAGAATTTGCTGCTTAGTTAGCTCGGCAGTTTCCTTGGCAAAATCCACATCTTGAATACGGCTACGCGCATCAGACACGTTGGTTTGTACGTTGCTCAAGTTGTTGATGGTAAAGTTCATCCGGTTTTGAACTGCACCTAGATCGGCACGATTACTATCGATGCTTGCAATTGCAGAGTCGATAACAGCTAGCGCATCTTGTGCACCTTGCTCACTAGTGATATCAACATCACGTATTGTTGATAAGCTAGATGTCGTTCCCGCCCCAGTAATTGCACCGCTGGTACCAGCTACTGTAAATGCGTCGGTTGATGAGAACTTAAGCTCTGCATTGACAACTACACCACCCACGTCAACGGTGTCTGCAACGCCTGCCGTACCATTAGTCACAGTCGCAATGGTCATTGTACCACCGGCAGGGCCAACGGCTTTTATCCCAGCAACATCATCTGCAGAAATACTTAGCTTACCAGTGCCTGAATCAAAGCTAGCTGAGTGACCATCTTTCCCGATCGCAGTGGCTAAATCTTCCATGCTACCGTTGAATTTGCTTAAGTCGTATGAATCGGTGCCAATTTCAAGCGTACCGTTGTCGGCCGCAGTCATACCAGCAATCTCAACCGTTGTCTTTGTTGAAACTTCAACACCGGTACCCAGTGCATTTAGTGCTTCAGAAGCCGCTTTTGCATCCATAGCGGAGATATCGGTCGCTACCGATGTGCCTGTCGGGCCACTTAAAATAATATCCGTTGCAGCCGTCGCGGTGCCATATGCTGTACCAGCAGCCGCTGCAGCACCAAATACAGAACCTGCACCGGTTTTTTGATTCTGCCCAATAGCATTAGACGACACGTCATTAAGTGATAAGGAAATTGTTTGATTCGCTTCAGAGCCTACTTGGAAATTCTGAGTACCATAGCTACCATCTATTAGTTTTTGGCCACCAAAAGAGGTTGTGTCAGCAATACGGGTTAATTCAGATTGTAGTGATGACATCTCTTTTTGCATTGCGCCGCGATCTTCAACTGAGTTTGAACCGTTAGCCGATTGCAGTGACAAGTCACGCATACGCTGGAGGATGTTTGTCGACTCCTGCATTGCGCCTTCAGCTGTTTGTGCAATAGAGATACCGTCATTGGCGTTACGCATGGCCACACCTATACCGTTGATCTGGCTGGTCATACGGTTAGAAATTTGTAGACCGGCAGCATCATCTTTGGCACTGTTAATGCGTAGACCTGAAGACAAACGCTCCATTGATGTCTGCTGATCAGTGCTAGCTCGGTTCATGTTGGTTTGGGCTTTCATTGATGTGACATTAGTATTAACGCTAATAGCCATGGTGTAATCCTCTTCTTAGTGGGTTTGCCAAGATTGGTTACTCGGCTAAAATTGTTAATATTTCAATATTCAAACTGAATTCATATCATTTAATACCGTTGATAACGGCAAAGTGTTTTTTATTTGACTCTGTAGCTATGTCACTGCTAATTACTTTCAATTAACATTACCAAGAGCTTAACTGTCAATTTTTTGTCTTGTGTCGTTAATGCTTTAAAACTAAAATTTATAATGCTTTTTTTGTGCCAATGTTTGTAAAACTGAAATTTTTCTACATTCTGCAAACTAAATGCTTCCATAGCGCCGCAATAAAGACTTTTTAAGTCGCCAATTTCTATAAGTAATCAAACAGCGACATAGAGCCAACTTTACTAAACACACTCGATACCGCGTTGAGCGACATCTGTTGCTTTTCAAACTCTGTTATCGCTTCGGCGTAATCTAAGTCTTCAAGCAAAGACAGTGCCGACTGGTTAACCAACTGCTCCTCTTTATGTGTGCTGGTATAGTTTTCTAAGCTCTTTAAACTATTGCCTGCCACACTGCGGCTGGTCCCCATCTGTTCTTGGCCACTGCTAACATTATTCAATAACTGTGCCATTTCTGACTGACCTTGGGGTGTATTTAACTTACTACCATCTTCAAGCAGTGCTATGGCGCTGTTTAGGGTATCGAATATGTTGGAATTTTGTTCAGGCGCCAACTCAAATGTATCACCTGCTACAGGTGTACCTTTAAGTTGCAGCTCAATACCATCAACGGTTACAGGGTTGGCGGCATCAAAATTGGGGATGGTAGTCACAGTCCCTGCAGAATCGGTCACGTTGAGATCGAGTCCACCAGCACCATTATCTGCAAAGTCAAAAGTATAGTTACCCGCCACTGGCAGGGTTGGATCTGTGATGGTGGCACCTTCAACACTAAAGCTGCCTTGCTGTGTCGACGAATAATTGACGCTGTAATCGCCCGTGGCATTCGCGGCATTCAAGAACACGCTGTCGCCAGGGAGATTACTGCCAACAGTGACACCAGACGCGACCACTGAATCCCTAACACCTGAGTCGCCGCGGTAAATCACCTTGCCATTATTATCAAAAGCAAACGGTTCTGAATTGGTTTTGAAGCCAGCGAATAAACTGTTACCGGATTCATCTTTACTGTTGGCAATGGAAAGCAGCTCTTCTAGGCTGCCACGCATATCATCGGCAATTGTTTGCCGATCGGCATCACTTAGTGTGCCGTTGACTGAACGAAGCATCTGCTCGCGCATGCTAGAGACGACCGTTTCTGCATTACCAATTTTACTTTCGCTAACAGCCAAACGATTTGAGGCGTAATCAATGTTCTTTAGAAATTGATCGACCACTGCGCCCTGCTGCTTAAGATTATCGATGCCGATAGCGGCAACGGGATCATCACCTGCCGTACTGACCTTTTTACCCGTCGCCAACTGCTCCATGATTTTGCTCGTCGCTGACTGGCCTTTCATCATGTTGGTCGTGGTTTGGGTAAACATTTGCGCCGTTGAGATTCTCATGCTGTTTTCCTTGCTCTATTCTTTAATGCCGAGTTAGCGCAGTGAGCTAAACAGGGTATTAAATATTTCCGTCGCGGTGGTCATGATCCGCGCCGACGCTTGATAGGATTGCTGAAAGCGCATTAAATTGGCCGCTTCTTCATCAAGATTGACTCCTGATACACTTTGAACTCGGGTATAAGCTTGGTTATAAATAGCCCCCGCAGAGCCCATTGATATTTCAGCTGACTTGGTTTTACCGCCAACATCGAGCTTGGTGTTTTCAAAAACATCCGTCAGGGTGGTGCTACCGCCGTTCATCATTTTGGTTTCGTTTAACTGCGCCATATTAACCAGATTACTGTTGTCACCCTCGGCGAAAGACAGATCGAAAGTAAACTTATCTTTGGTGACTGCAGTGGAGTTAATTTCAAAGGTAAAGCCATTGGCACTGATGCTCGGTGGAGTATAAGCTGCCGCTGGCCCCATAGAATTGCCTTGAGCGTCGAAGACTTCAAAGGTCGGTGGCAATGCAGATGGGTCAATCTCGAAGGTCAGCTCGGCGCCCGTGGTCGGAAAGCCTGGGGCGTTGCGGTTATCAATACTGATTAAATTAATATTACTATTGCCAGAGTTTGCCGCATCGCTGGTAATACTGGTCCCGGCGGCAGCAATACCCTTGCCGTCGGTCATGGTGACCGATAACGCGGTGGCTGCACTTGAAGTGGGACGGATCTCGAATTTATCACCGGAGGCTAATACGCCGCTTGCGATGTCGATGCTAAAACCATCCGCTCCCTCTAGCGTATTACCATTAAGCGTCAGTGGCGTGATATTGCCGCTGCTGCTGTCTTTTAACTGGTAGCTCGATGGCGCGGTAAAGCTAAGTTCATAGCTGCTGCCCGTCAGTGAACTAACATCATCGATGTTGACGCCTAGATTGGCATTGCCGCTATTGCTTGAAAACGCACCGACGCGGCCCAGCTGCATTGAAGGGTCGTTAATATCGGTAAAGATATTGGCGCCCACCTGCCCATTGAGATCAAAACCTTGTGACTGGGCCTGATTAAATGCATCCGCCACACCGAGAGCAAATTGACCCAGCTCAAGTTGTGCAGGAATTAAGGTGTCATCACGATAATCGACCAATGCACCGAGCTGACCGCCGACTTTAGAGGCATCAACCACTAGACTTTTGCCGCCTGAAGACGCGGTTATTTGCAGTTCATTGGCGTGAGGATCACCCGGTTTAGTGCCAATTTGCATTGATACTTCACCAGACACCAGCATGATTGAGCCACCGAGCATGATACTTTTGGAGCCAGATTCCAGTGGCACCACATTGACTTCGGCATATTCACTTAGCTCAAGGATCAGTGCATCTTGCTTATCAAGCAACTGCATATCTTGCCCCTGAGACTTCATTAGCTCACGGTTGATGTTGCCAAGCTCGTTACTGATCTCATTGATGCGATCGGTGACAGCCGAGATCTGGTCGTTAGTTTGACCCATCTGCCCATCAAGTTGCAGTTGCAGCTGATTAACGTTGTTGGCCAGCTGCTCAGCGTTAGACAGTAAAGAATCGCGCAGCCCCAAATCGTCAGGAATATCAGCCAGACTGTTGATACCGGCAAAGAAACTGTTGAGTGATGCGGGAACTGCCGAGCCTATCTGCGAAAATAGTTGGTCGAGTTCAGACATTTTGCTGTAGGTCGTTTGCGCTTCGCTTACTGCAGTTTGACCGATGCGTAACTCACGTGCAGCGTAATCGTTATACACCCGTTTTACGTCTGAGACATAAGTCCCCGTACCGTAAAAGCTGCTGCCTAACTTCTGTGACTCGAGACTCGATTGTGAAACAACCTGACGGTTATAGCCTTCGGTATTGGCATTGGCGATGTTGTTACTGGTGATCGCCAGCTGAGATTGTGACGCTAGCACTCCGGTGCGAGCAATACTGAGCAAGTCCATTGACATTAGTTACCACTCCCCATTACAAACGGTTGCACAACTGGATTTATCATTGCTTCGCCCCTTGTAAAACATCTTTAAAATCTCTAGTGATGGTTTTCATTACCTGCATGACTTTGTCGGTATACTTTGGATCCGTGGCGTACCCCGCATCTTGCAGTGACTGCACAAAGGCTTGTGGATTGGCGGCCTTTTTCATCGCTTCTTGGTAACGTTCGCTATTAGAGACAAACGACACGAAATCGTTAAAACTCTGGCCAATGTCGTCATATACTCTAAAATCTGCTTTTTGCTTTACCGCTATGCCTTGCTCGTATTCAAGGGTATTTACTTGGGCTTTGTCGCCCTGCCAGCGGTTATCCGCTTTAATATTGAATAAATTATTACTTTGCTGTCCAGCAACGCCCTTGACCATTTTTTGGCCCCAACCGGTTTCAAGTGCCGACTGTGCGATTAACACTTCAGCGGTGGTACCTAACTCTTTGGCGGCCTTTTCGGCATGAGGGTATAGACGACTGACAAATTCATCTTGGCTGGTAAAGTCTGCTTGTGACTTGTCCGCATTGAGCGCCGCCGACGGCAAAACCTTGCCACTTAACAGAGAATCTAATGTTTGCGGCGCAACGCCAGCGCTAGTGGCTATATCAACAGGAGTCGACGCCGTTGCACGCGCGGTTGGCATCTGCATTGAATGTGCATCGCCAAGTGTAAAACTGTTGGCTCTGGCTGAAGTGTTACTGTCGCCTCTGAGTACCGACGCGGGGGTCATTGGGCTATTGGCTGGGTCTAATTGCTGCACCATCAAATCGGCTAGCCCGAGCATACCTTCGCCAGAGAGGTTCAAAGACATCTGCTGGTCGTGCATCTGCTCGTAAAATTTGGTGTATTGGCTGTTCATTGGGCTGTCGGATTCAAACACTGCGTTGGCGTCTCGCATGCTAGTCATTAGCATCTGTACGAAAATACCTTCAAACTGCTGCGCCACTTCTTTTAGCGCACCGCTTTCACCTTTCTGGGCTTTGGATCTGAGTGAATCTAATCCCCCAATATCCAAAAATTGCGATGCATTCGACAGCTTATCCATGACTTCTTCCCACTCAGACCGACAAATTTTATATTATTATCAGTTCACCATGCAAAGCGCCTGCCATCTTTAACGCTTCAAGTATCGCGAGTACATCTGAAGGGGCTGCTCCAACAAGGTTAACCGCCCGTACTAGCTCATCTAGCGTGGTGCCAGGGTTAAACATAAACATGCGACTATCGTCTTCAGATACATCAATGGTGCTATCAGAAGTGACGACGGTTTGACCATTGCCGAAGGGGTTAGGTTGAGATACTCGGGTTGCTTCAGCAATCGTCACCGTTAAGCCGCCATGAGTGACTGCCGCTGGCAATAATTTGACGTTTTGACCGACGACAATGGTGCCGGTGCGCGAATTAACAATCACTTTGGCTGATTCTGTTGCAGGTTCAATTTCGATATTTTCAAGCGTGGCTAAAAATGACACTCGCTGGGATACGTCACGCGGCGCACTCACCTGCACCGATGCAGCATCTAGCGGTCTTGCCATTCCAGGGCCTAATAACTCATTGATAGCATCAGACAACCTTTTGGCCGTTGAAAAGTCAGCCCGGCGCAGGTTAAAGGTAAGGTAATCACCGGTTGAAAATGGCGTAGCGACGGTGCGTTCGATAATCGCGCCATTGGGAATACGACCCACTGTGGGCGTATTTTGAATCACTTTAGAGCCATCTAGCCCTTCAGCGCTAAAACCACTGACGACCATACTGCCCTGTGCAATCGCGTACACATTACCATCGACACCTTTAAGGAAGGTCTGTAGTAGCATGCCGCCACGTAAACTTTTAGCTTCACCTAGACTTGACACGGTAATGTCTAATGTCTGACCGGGTTTAATAAAGGGGGGCATAATGGCGCTAACAGCGACCACAGCGATGTTTTTAATTTTCGGTCTGAAGTTATCTGGCAAATTAATGCCAAAGTTCTTCAACATGGTTTTGAATGTTTGTTCGGTATAACGGGTTTTTTCACCGGTGCCTGGCAGACCCACCACTAAGCCATAACCAATCAATTGGTTACTGCGCACCCCTTGGACATTGGCAATATCTTTAATGCGCTGTGCATTTACCGGCGCAGCGATTACCATTATCGCGCAAAGTATTGCCAGTTTTATTTTCATCATGAAAAGTCCTTAGCTTAGTCGACGAGCTTATCGCCGCTAAAAAGCTGCCCTAGCAGGCGGTTAGGTGTCGCAGTCCGCGCGACACATTGGCTTATTGTTATTTTTGCTATTTTTTATTGGTTAATCAGGGCCATGAACTAAAACGGCCACCAACTGCCCAAAAAGAATGAGCTGAGCCAGCCCACTTTTTGTACTTCAGCAAAAGTCCCGGTACCACTGTACTGAATACGCGCATTAGCGACTCGCGGCGAGTCGATGGTGTTATCAGGGCGAATATCCTGAGCGCGCACAATACCGGTAATACGCACAAACTCATCGCCGTTATTGATGCTTATCCATTTCTCACCACGAATAACTAAGTTGCCGTTATTAAGCACTTTCATCACGTTGGCAGAAATGCTGCCGGACAAACTGTTGCTTTGGTCAGCATCAGACTCACGCTTAGTGTTCATGCTGTCTTTGTAACGCAGATCAATTGGGTTACCGCCAATGGTGACGTTACCGCCGCCAGCGTAGATAGGGTCAAGAGACAGGTCAGTCCCCCGTGAAATCTCGTTATTAGCGCTCTTTTTCGCTTGGGTCGATTCCATCAGAATGACAGTAATAATATCGCCCACTTTCAATGCTTTAATATCGGAGTAAAGGCTTGCAGCTTGACTGTCTTGATACAGAGATCCTGTAGCAGCAATTTTTGTTGGCGGCGCTTCCGGGTACACTGGGGCGTAATACGGATCGTCAGCAATCGGCTTTTTATTGGTTGAAGTACAACCTGATAGCGCAGCAATAACGATTAATATCCAGTAACGACTCATACAAAACTCTCTTCACATTGAAAGGCATATTAAGTGCCATATACGATAAAATTGACAATGGCGAGTAACACGCCTATACCAGCAAAATTGACCTTACACTTATAAATTCTGGTTCACGTAGGACAGCATCTGATCAACAGCAGAGATAACCTTGGAGTTCATCTCATAAATACGCTGGCTTTCAATCAGGTTCACGAGCTCCTCTGTCACGTTAACGTTGGAGGTTTCTAATGCCCCTTGGCGGATTGCGCCCATGCCGTCGAGTGATGCAGTGCCTTGGATAGGGGTGCCGCTGGCGCCGGTTTCCATATAGAGGTTTTGCCCCATAGGATCTAGGCCTGCAGGGTTAATAAAGTCAGACATTGACAGCTGACCCACCACTTGGTTTTCAGCATTTCCTGCGGTTTTGACCGACACTTCGCCTTCAGCCGATACGGTAATACTGCTGGCGTCATCTGGGATGGTTATTGCCGGTTGCACCACATAACCAGAACCTGGCGTGACGATCTGCCCCGTCTCGTCCAAGCTAAATTGACCGGTACGGGTATAAGCGGCAGTGCCGTCTGGCATCTGCACTTCGAAAAATCCAGGGCCTTCGATCATCAAGTCTAATGAGTTATCGGTGGTCAACATGTTGCCTTGGGTAAAGACTTTTTGCGTCGCCACCACCTTGGTACCGGCACCAATATTCAAGCCGTTAGGCAATTTGGTATCTGACGCACTCACACCGCCAGCTTGATTGACATTTTGATAGAGCAAGTCTTCAAAAACGGCACGGCTCTTTTTAAAACCAATGGTGCTGGCGTTGGCCACGTTATTTGAAATAACAGAGATGTCTGTTTGCTGAGCGTCTAAACCAGTTTTACTTATCCATAAAGCGGGATGCATATTATATCTCCTAGCTTATGCGCATTAATGAAGCGGAAGCTTTATCAATTTCTTCAGCTGTTTTCATCATTTTGACCTGCATCTCAAACTGACGCTGTATGCCAATCATCGATACCATTTCATGTACTGCATTAACGTTACTGCCTTCAACAGCGCCGCTAAGTAGGCCGACGCTTGGATCCGCGGCGGCTATTTCGCCTGACATTTGACGGAATAAACCATCTTGGCCACGCATTAAATTTTCATTACCTGGGTTGACCAGCTTAATGCGGCCCACCTCTTCAATAACCTCAGCGGTGGCACCCGATGGACGGACGGAGATGATGCCATCTTGAGATATTTCAATTTTTTCGATCGGCAATGGCAACACGATGGGGCCATTGTCGCCCATCACCGCGGCGCCTCTATCATTGCGTAATACGCCGGTGCTATCGAAGCTTAAGCTGCCTGAGCGAGTGTAAGCTTCGCCGCCGTCTTGCGTTTGAACCGCAATCCAGCCATCGCCTTTGACGGCAATATCAAGATCTCGACCCGTGGTCTTTATTGGGCCACTTGCAAAGTTAGCTGACGGGTTCTCTGTCATGGCGAACACACGCGTTGGCAAACCATCACCAAAGGCTTGCATCGAACGCGCCTGAGCGAAATCCGATTTAAAACCATCTGTACTAGCGTTTGCCAAATTGTTGGCGCTAATCGCCAACGCATTCATATTCTGTTTCGCGCCGCTCATGGCGACATAGAGTAACTTGTCCACTTAACGCTCCGTCAAACTTCCGTCTAACGTATTAATTAGCAAGCATCGTGCCAAGATAAGCGAAAAAAGGTCCTAGGTTCGAGGAAGAGCAGGTTCTAGCAAAGCAGAAAATCAACATCAAAAGCCAAAGGGTGTTTGCTGTTGATTTCCTAGCAGGACGGAGTCCGTCCTAGCAGTGAGCTGGCGAACGCCCTAGTACCTAGGATCTTCGCTTACGGTAAAAACTCGAAAAGAACAAAGCGACGGCATAAATGCCGACCTACAAAAGATAATCGTAAACACCAACATAAACATTACAACACCGCTGTAGGTTGGGCTTTAGCCCATCAATCATTGCAATCGACCATGCTAACCGACGGCATAAATGCCGACCTACTTTATAAGAAGGTGCTAGGTTCTAGGTTCTAGGTTCTAGGTTCTAGGTGCTAGCAAAGCATAAAATCAACATCAAAAGCCAATGGGTGTTTGCTGTTGATTTCCTAGCAGGACGTAGTCCGTCCTAGCAGTGAGCTGGCGAACGCCCTAGTACCTAGGACCTTCTCTTACGGTGAAAACTAGAAAAGAGCAAAGCGACGGCATAAATGCCGACCTACTTTAAAAGAAGGTGCTAGCAAAATAAAGGCAACAAAGTACCGCTTATGGGGACATTTGTTGCCTATGGTCTTCCTCGCAGTGAGCCTGCGAACGACCTAACAGCCCAAAGGGCAACCTCGAAGTGAAGCGCCCTTCTTAGCCTGTCAATTAACGGATCTGCAGTATCGTTTGTTGTAGGGTATTGTTGACTTCCAGCGTTCTAGAGTTAGCTTGGAAGTTACGTTGAGCAGAGATAAGGTCAACCAACTCGGTGGTCAAATCCACGTTTGATTGCTCTAGTGCTGACGAACGAATACTACCAAAAGTACCGCTATTAGCCTCACCGGCTAATGCTGGACCTGAATCAATACTGGCTCTCCAAGAGGTATTACCCGCCTGCGACAAACCTTGTTCGTTGGCAAAGCGTACTAATGCAACCCGGGCTAAAGGCACTGTTGAGCCGTTACTATAACTGGCATTGATAAGGCCATCGGCACCTACTTCAACGTTAGTTAAGCGACCGACAGTGGTACCATCTTGTGTCAATTCAGTCACTTCAAAGGGTGATGCGTACTGAGTCGGGTTATTAAAGGTAAGGTTTAATGTTTGTGTACCATCGGCGCCAGCGCCGAGTACATTGGCGCCGCCAACGCCAAGCGCTTCAGTTTGAATAGTCGCTGGATTACTGCCGGTATAAGCACCGGTATCGTTAAAAGAGACTGAAGCGCCTTTCCAAGCACCACCCGTTGTTTCAGCGTTTCTGCTTCCATCTACGATACCATCACCATCAGTATCGACATCGTAGGTCCCTGAAGCGGGATCGACGTTCACTTTTTTGCCATCAACCGCGTAAAACGCAACCCAGTTGCTTTCACCGGTATGGGCAGCATCGGGTGGACGCACAAAGTAAGTGGTCATGATATGCGGCTCACCTAATGAGTCGTACATGGTCACTGAGGTTGAATTGTTGAATGTATCAGGGTCATCGGGATCAAAACTTGCTGGATCGAATGTTTTATCGCCGGCATTTAGGTTCATCTGCATGCCAATATTATCGGTCTTTACCGGGCTACCTGCCGTATCGGGTATTTGCACTGGCTGAGTCGTGGTCAAGCTCACTGAGGTTGAGTTACCGTCTTTGTCTACTGGAAAAGTTTGCAGGAAATTACCGGCTGAATCGACCATGTAGTTATTCGAGTCAAACTTAAACGCACCCGCACGGGTGAAGGAGTGATCTTGTGAACCCACTTCGGATGAAGTGACGAAGAAGCCGCCACCGTTAATCGCCATATCAAGTGAGTTATTGGTGAACTGCAAGCTGCCTTGATGGAACTGCTGCGCTACTTGGCTTGTTGCCACGCCGCCACCGACTGTAGTTTTGCTGTTGGCAAAAATCGAGCTGGCGTAAACATCGGCAAACTCGGCACGTGATTCTTTAAAACCCGTGGTGTTGACGTTAGCGATATTGTTTGCGGTTGTATTTAGATCTTTTTGCGCAGACGATATACCGCTCAGAGCAATGTTAAATGACATAATTCACCTCAATCCTTGTTCAATTCGTTTTAGAAGAGGCTTTATCCGCCTCTCTCATTAATATCTGTCGTGGGTTTACGATTCTGAAACTGCTAACACGTCACTAATCTTAATGCCGCCAACACCGCGCAAGTTCAAAATGGCGCCGGTCGCGGCGGTGCCTAACGACACACTTGTCACGTGGGCATAGGTTGAAACGGGTAACTCTTCGCTCTTGCCATCGACTTTACCGCTCACTTTAAGGATGTAACTCCCTTCTGCAACGGGCTCGCCATTTTTACCCAGACCATCCCAGGTGATATCAACGTTACCACCGGCACTGCCATCCACTTGAAAAGTCGATATCAGCTGGCCGGTTTCATCTTCCACTCGCACGGTTAAATCTTGAATCGTTTCAGGCGTACTGACGATGCCTTTCATGGTCGGCTCTTCAGCTGATATATAACCGGTATCGGATGGAATAAGCACTTTCTGGCCAACCAGACCTGATGCCTGCAGCGCTTGGCTCGATGTTGTTAGCGCATTGAGGTTAATAATCTCTTCGTTAAGCTTGCTAATACCATCAACGGTTGAGAACGATGCCATCTGCTGGATCATTTGATCATTGTCGACCGGTTTAAACGGATCTTGCATCGATAACTGTTGACTCAATAAGGAGAAGAAATCTTCTTGGGATAGATCCTGACTATTTGCTTCAGGTATTGAATCCGCTACCGGCAAGCGCAAACTGTCTAGAAACGGATTACCCGTTGTTAGCGTCTGGGTTGTTGACGCACTACTTTGCGTCGAAGCTTGCGGCGTAACAGTGCCAGCCTGCTGTGACTGGGCCGTTGTCGATTGCGTGTTATTGAGCGAGTTAATTAGGCTCAAAATTTACCTCCAGCTTTCACTGAGTTTATTTACCAATTCTAAGGGTTTGCTGAAGCATCGATTTTGCAGCTTCAGCCACTTGTACATTCATCTGATATGAGCGAGAGGCAGAGATCATATTGGCCATCTCCTCCATCACATTGACATTAGGTTTATAAATAAAACCCTCAGTGTCTGCCATTGGATGACCTGGCGAGTATTCTTTATTTAACGGTAAGTCACTTTCAACGATGCCCTTAACTGCAACGCCTTGAGAGGCGCTTTGATGCTGTTGTGCTTTGCTCATTGCAGCTTCGAAAATAGGATGACGAGCACGATAAGTCTCACCAACACTGCTTGATACGGAATCTGCGTTGGCAATATTACTGGCCGTGGTATTCAGTCTGACCGATTGCGCAGACATACCCGAACCTGCGACGTTAAAGATATTGAATAAACTCATAATTAATCGCCTCTAATCGCTTTTTTCATGCCGGAAAACTTACTGTCGAGAAAACCGAGCGACATTTGATACTCGAGGGCATTTTGCATGAACGCAGACTGCTCCTGCTGGATGTCGACCGTGTTACCGTCACCGGTGTCGGGCTGATTCGGCACACGATAACCCACATGTTGCTGCGATAAGGCAGCCAAATCGAAGTGTTTAACATCACTCTTTACCATGGCTAAACCCGACTGACGTGACTGCGCTGAATTCATCGCTTTGGCAAAATCTACATCACGTGATTTGTAGTTTGGTGTGTCGGCATTGGCAATATTTGAAGATAGGACTTCTGCACGTTGAGAGCGTACGCCCAAAGTGTATTGATGAACCCCTAATGCTTTATCAAAACTAATCGCCATAAAATTGCCTCCTCAGCTTGGTATCTGAGATAAAGCAATTGGTGTGCCAAATTAGTCTAAAAGAATGAAAATAGGCGCTTTAGCGGGGAAATGGCGCTATAGAGGGCGGGTTTAGATGGGAAAACGGGGTGTCAAAATTGCGTTAACGGCACTTCAACACCCACTATGTAATAGGCTTAGACTTTCTTCTGGTAATAGATCCCTGGATTACAACGCACCATATCAAACTCAGCAGACAAACCGGCGATAGACTCTGACGCGCCAAGAAAAAGGATCCCTTTAGGGTTCAGTGCGGCAGCAAATTGCCGCAATATTTTCCGCTTTGCCTCTGGCGAGAAATAGATCAATACATTGCGGCAAAAAATAATATCGAACTTACCGAGCAAGGTATAACTTTCAAGCAAGTTATGTGCTCTAAAATTAACCAGTTGCTTTACATTATTTTTAACCACCATATTGCCGGAGGGCAAGGCATCAAAAAACTGACGTTTGCGTTCATCAGATAAACCACGACCTAACGCTAGGTTGTCATACTCCGCTTTTTTACAGCGCTCAAGCATCGACGGCGACAGATCCGTCGCCAATATATTTGCACCACTGGGCAGTGTCCCGGGTTTTCGCTGTTGATACTCAAGAAGTGTCATGCCTAAAGAGTATGGCTCTTGCCCAGATGAACATGCTGCTGACCATATTTTTAGCGGCCGACCCAGTCGACTGTAATTAGGCAAAATAGCATTAAACAGCAACTCGAAAGGATAACGATCACGAAACCACAGTGTTTCGTTAGTCGTCATGGCATCGATGACTTCAGTGCGAAGTTGACGCTCTGTGGGCTTCATTGAATGCTTTACCACATCCGATAAAGAGGGAAGATTATATTTCCCCATCAGCGGCGCTAATCTACTACGCACCAGATATTGTTTGTTCTCACCTAGCACAATACCGCTGTGCTGCTCTAGAAAGAGCCTGAACTGATGGTACTCGTTTTCAGCAAGTGATTTATTTGGCACTCTTAATATCCTAAATATCTATAAAACAAGCCGCATAAAAGGCGCGACTTTACCACAATCGCTGGGTTATACATTAGCCACCTAGGAAACACAAGTTAGACTTGGTTCCCTCTGGCTTGGGCATTGCAACATAAACCTGCTTTTATAGACTTAAGTGCTTGTTTACAGCGGCTGCTAACTCATCAGGATTAAATTTAGCAATAAAATCATTTGCGCCAACCTTCTGCACCATCGCTTGGTTAAATACACCACTGAGCGAGGTATGTAATACCACTTTTATGTTCCTAAGTTTTGGATCATCACGTATTTCAGCCGTTAAGGTATAACCATCCATTTCAGGCATCTCAATGTCTGAAATAATCAATGGGATTTCAGTCGCCACGTCGTCAAGCTCAGTCGCCATTGCCCGTAATTTATTTAACGCCTCTTTACCGTCTTTGGCGGTATCGATTTGCAGATCAAGAGAGGATAACGCACGAATAATCTGTTTGCGGGCAACTGATGAGTCGTCGATGACCATAATGTGATAGTGCTTATCTCTATCAATTGTCAGCTTGTCATCAAGCTCTTTACTAATGTTGGTATTGACGGGTGAGATCTCATCGAGGATCTTCTCAACATCCAAAATCTCCACTAACTCATTTTCTATCTCTGTGACAGCCGTTAAATATGAGCCACGACCCGAACCTTGTGGCGGTGGCATGATGGCTTCCCAGTTCATATTGATAATACGCTCAACTGAACTCACCAAGAAACCTTGCACACTGCGGTTGTACTCAGAAATGATAATAAAGCTGCTCGCTAAGTCCTCAATTGGGCGACCGCCGGTTGCTGCGCTCAAATCGATCACTGAAATGGTCATGCCGCGCACATGCACTATGCCACGCACACTAGAGTTGAGCCTAGGCAATCTGGTTAACGGAGGGCATTGCAGCACCTCCTTGACCTTAAATACGTTAATGCCGAATCGTTGACGTCCATTAAGTTTAAATAACAATAACTCGAGTCGGTTTTGTCCAACCAACTGGGTGCGCTTATTTACTGATTCAAGAATGTTCGACATGAAAATTTGCCTTGTACTTATTTTTATCGGTTAAATCTAATAGATTAAATGTAATTTTAGTTAACGCTGATTACGTTGATTTTGCGCATCAATGCTGTCAATACAGAACAATATAATGTTACCTCTACATTTAGGCATGTTACTTGCTTAGTTAGCACTATCTGATTCTAACGTTGCGATATCAGTCAACTTTATGACGTCCAACGATTTAATGAGTTCGCTATTAACATTCTCCAATTAACACGACTTAGGTGCATTCTAGCGAATCAAGCTGGTGTATTCATTATGAAAATAAATTTTTGGCTACTTTTTACCGTACTTTGTTTCCCCGTTACCACTAGCGCCAATACGGATCAAGTTGCGAGTGTACCCTCTTTATCGACCATTTCTCGATTAGCTATAGCGGCAGTTGAAGAAAAAATAGAAGCTCCTGAAAAAGCTAAGATTAATATCACTCCCCAAAGCTTAGATACCCGTGTCAGAATACCTAATTGCTTTCTTCCGATAAAGGCAGAGATCGCCAGCGATCGTGCAATAAGGCGCAACAATACAGTCAAAATAA
This sequence comes from Shewanella abyssi, assembly GCF_023284025.1. Classification (GTDB taxonomy): domain Bacteria; phylum Pseudomonadota; class Gammaproteobacteria; order Enterobacterales; family Shewanellaceae; genus Shewanella; species Shewanella abyssi. The sequence continues at coordinate 55,252 of NZ_JAKIKR010000031.1, forward strand.
GCTGTGACAGCCCCGACTTAAGCTATCCATGGCAGATATTTTTATCGGTGAGAGTCGACATTCTTTACCCTGTGGTGGTCGCTAAAGCAACATTAGGTCCTGGAGATCTGATCTCACGTAGCGATGTTGCCATTGATTACGTCGAGCAAACGACGCTCAGAGGTCAACAATTTGACCAACTAAACGAAGTGGTCGGCGCAAGGCTTAAGCGTCGAGTCGCACCACAGCAACCCATTTTTAATAATCATCTGTGTATTGTTTGTAAGGGAGACACAGTGTCGATATTTGCCAAGTCTGAAAACTTCGAGATAAAAACCGTTGGTGAAGCCCTACACGATGGTAATTTAGGCGATAAGATACGGGTTAAAAACAGCTATTCACAGAAAACCTTAAACGCGAAAGTCACCGCGGTTGGCCAAGTTGAAGTAAGAATGTAAAATAAGATTAAAGTTAACCGCTATCGCGCCGATAGCGTGTATAAGAAAGTCTCTTTATTCAATGTTGGATACCAAAATGGCTATGGATATTAAACAAGTAAATAGTGCTGCCACAGCGCGCATAAACAGCAGTAACACCGGTAAAGGTGCTGCAACGCAAAGCGCTCCAGCGGCCCCAGTGCAAACAGCGGTTGCACAAAAAGCCGACTCTGTGTCGATTACGCCACAGGCTCAACAGCTGCAAAACGTGCAAACTAAGATGGCCGACATGCCAGATATTGACCAAAAGAAAGTTGATGAAATTAAAGCCGCAATTGCTGAAGGTCGTTACAAAATCGATCCAGAAAAGCTTGCAACTAATATCGCAAACTTCGAGAATGAACTTAGCGATTAATATAAATGTCGCCGCAATTAGCGGATTAAGGCATAAAAGATAAGGCCATTATGACAAATTTATCTCATCTATTGAGCTCACAACATACCGTGTTGACTGAGCTTAAAGCCGTTATTAGCCAAGAGAAACAGGCGCTACAGTCGCAAGATGCAGACACTCTGCTGTCACTTGCCAGTACTAAAGCGACCTTACTTGATAGCTTAAAACATAACGATGAGATGATAGCCACACAGCCTGATAAAAGTATATTAGAGACCGACGCCACATTATCTCAGCAAGTTAGCGCAGCAAAAGCCTTGCTAGCGGAGTGCCAACAGCTCAATGCTGAGAACGAGTCTTTAATAGAATTGAGCTTAGCCAGCTTAAATCGCTTCTCTCAGGCACTGCAGGCCAGTCGTAATTCCGCCAGCCTCACCTATGATGGTAAAGGCCGTACCTCCAGTATCTCAAGCTTAGGGAATAATTTAAGAGCTTAAGAACGGTTCGAGCTGAGATGCTTAAGCCGAGAGGAGCTAAGACGGTAAAATCATAGACGAACGGCCTTACGGAACGCTTCGCTTACGGTAAAAACTAGAAAAGAGCAAAGCGACGGCATAAACGCCGACCTACTTTAAAAGAAGGTTCTAGGTTCTAGCAAAGCATAAAATCAACATCAAAAGCCAAAGGGTGTTTTCTGTTGATTTCCTAGCAGGACGTAGTCTGTCCTAGCAGTGAGCTGGCGAACGTCCTAGTACCTAGTACCTTCTCAGCTTTCAGATAGGTTCTAGCAAAGCAGAAAATCAACATCAAAAGCTAAAGGGTGTTTGCTGTTGATTTCCTAGCAGGACGTAGTCCGTCCTAGCAGTGAGCTGGCGAACGTCCTAGTACCTAGGACCTTCTCAGCTTTCAGATAGGTTCTAGCAAAGCATAAAATCAACATCAAAAGCCAAAGGGTGTTTTCTGTTGATTTCCTAGCAGGACGTAGTCTGTCCTAGCAGTGAGCTGGCGAACGTCCTAGTACC
>NZ_JAKIKR010000032.1 GCF_023284025.1 Shewanella abyssi
CCGAATCTGCTAGGCAGACACTTCCTGAAAACGAGACGAATTATAGGGCGAGAATGCGAAGCTGACAAACTAGAATAATTCAACGCATTCATTAGTTTTACTAATGAATGCGTTGAATTATTCTAGTTTGTCAGCTTCGCATTCTCGCCCTATAATTCGTCTCGTTTTCAGGAAGTGTCTGCCTAGCAGATTCGGAAACAAAGAACTCTTAAACTTTGGTGGTTATCCACGGAAGTTACATCCCTGGTTCTTAGCTTGACTTCCTTCCTTCAATTTGTTGATTGCAAATCATATATTTTTGCAGCCCGCTTACTTTTGTAAGCGGGCTTTTTTTTATCTCATTTTTGCCACAGCTTAATAACAAAAGCCCTGCTATTTAAACAGGGCTTAGGATCGTGATATGGCTATATGAATGCTTAGAGCGGTTTACTTATTCTAATCACTACTCTGCGGTTTCTTGCGCGCTCATCAATGCTCAGGTTTGATGCCACATGTCTGCGCTCGCCATGACCCATGGTGTGAATACGACTTTGTGGAATACCGCTAGCCACAAACAACTCTTTCACTGAATCAGCACGCTGCAGCGACACCTTTTCATTAGCGCTGCGGCCACCATAGCTATCGGTGTAAGCATCGATTAATACAAGATCAACGTTTTGGTCGTAGGCTAAATATTCTTTTACCTTGCTAATTTGTGCCTTGGCATAACGCGTTAACTCCGTGCCACCCGACTCGTAAGTGAGTACTGTAAAGGCGATATCTTCAAAAGAGTAAGGCAGTAGCGTCGACAAGCAAGATTTAAACTGCGCGTATTGGCGCCTAAAATTCACCGCAGACAAGCCAACCGCTATTTTATTACTCTCGTTGTACCAATCAGCATAATAAAAAGTCGGTTGCATGCCGCTCTCAAGTTCGGCCAACATAGACCAAGCAGTATTACGCGGCACTTCACCACTAAAATACTTCTGATAGGTCAACTCAGTGATCTCTTTAGACACCACACCAGGTCGCCATGGCGGTGCCATGCTCATCAACTTGGCCTCAGTGACTTGATCAGGTTTAACCCACATATCGAGAGTAAAGTTCAAATTATGATTTTTACCCGCGATACTGGTAAAAACAGCTTTCCCGTAGGATGGAATATCGTGCTCAAGACGACACATTACCGGATTATTGCCGCTCACGCGCCACTGTGACTCTTCTAATGAAGCCACATATTGCTTTAGATCAGCACTAGCAAAAAAGGGGAAGCATAATAATGTCGCAAAAAGAACGCTAAGCCGCATAAAACTACTCTCTATAATTGAGTCACTACACTCTATCGGCACAAAATTATCTTTCTTTAGCCCATAAAACGACCAAACGCACATGACAGTCATTATCCATTGCCCCATAATAGGCACCTGCTAACTTTTTGGATAATTTAATGACTGACACTTTCGACCCCAACAAATTGAAAAACCGCTTTCGAGGATACTTCCCAGTGGTTATCGATGTTGAAACAGCCGGGTTCAATTCAAAGACCGACGCGCTACTAGAAATTGCAGTCACTATGTTAAAGATGGATGACGACGGCGTAATCGGTTTAGATAAGACGCTGCATTATCACATAGAACCGTTCGAAGGCGCTAACCTCGAACCTGAAGCCTTGGCATTTAACGGTATAGATCCGACTAACCCGCTTCGTGGCGCTGTAAGTGAAAAAGAAGCCTTTTTAGAGATCTTCAAAGAGGTTAAAAAAGCCCAAAAAGCCTCTGAGTGTCATCGCAGTATTATTGTTGCCCATAATGCCGCATTCGATCATGGTTTTGTCAGCCAAGCCATCGAGCGTAATGGCCTAAAACGCACCCCGTTCCACCCTTTCGCCACGTTCGACACTGCCGCACTCGCAGGTCTAGCCATCGGCCAAACAGTATTAGCGAAGGCTTGCGCCATGGCAGGCATTCCGTTTGATAACCGTGAAGCACACTCAGCGTTATATGACACAGAGCGCACTGCGGAACTATTTTGCTTAATCGTCAACCGCTGGAAGTCACTCGGCGGCTGGCCATACATCGCCGATGAGTCTGAGACTGAGTCAGAAGATGTGGCGGAAGTAGAAGCTAAGCCTGCAGCCTAATCGTAAAGTTAGTTTTCATCGCCAAATTTAAAAGCCGCAAATAGTGCGGCTTTTTTATGTTTGAAATATAGAGGTGAGCTAACCTCTTAGGTAGGAGTGAGCGAACATCACAACAGAATAAAGTCTACTCTTCCCGCATATTCATGACGAAGGCGTATGATTTTCTAACCACGTTAAGGGATGCTGCCACAAATGACTCGCTTTGCGACTAAAAAACTTCATATGCCCTATTTCACCTAAATTGTTTGCTTCAGGCGATAAGGTCATTGTTGCAGCATTCATATTTTCAAACACAGCCAACATATCTGCCACGTTGATATCAATAGCAATATCATCATCGGTTGCATTCACCCACAATGACGGTGTCGAAAGCGTATTGTACAGGTGAGTATGTATCGATTTTCCAAAAGCTGTTTTTACATAACCCTGACCATTGCACCAATGGCGCCATTGTTGGGCAACGCCTTTAGGTAGAGGCTCTCCCATGCCAAGCAACTGCGATTTAGTATGACCAAAAAGCAAGTTACTCACAGGGATAAATAGATTCATAAAAAAATAAGCTTTTAAGGCGTAAGGCATTTTCATGTTTTTTAACTGACCGGAAGAGCTCGCAAAAGTGAAGATTGAATTGAGATCTCTGGCATTGTGCATTAAACCAACCAATTGCCCACCCGCACTGTGACCAATTAAATGATAAGCACTATCTGGATACCTTGTTTTGAGGAACTCAAGAATGGCAGGCATATCTTGTTCGCCCCAACACTGCAATGTAGCATTGCTAGCACTAACTTTACCCGATAATGACAGTCCAATACCGCGGTTATCAAAAGTGATTACGGCATATCCATGCGCAGCTAAAAACTCAGCAAAACCTTTGTAAAACTGCTGCGAGATCCCAGTGGCAGGGCCGATCAATATCGCCGCTTTCACCTTACCGCTGGGTTTAAATAGGGTGGCAGCAAGTTTGTAATCGTCTTGGCAATAAACCTCTACGTCATCGATGGAAAAATCATTCATTTCAAGCCCGTTAAAGATCGTAACATTTTAACAACACTACAGCAGAGGTCATACCAGCTGCAACTTTTTTAATATACGGCATGGGACCTTTGGATCTTAAATGCGGTAAACCCCAGTAAACTGGATCAGTAGTAAAATTTGGCTGTGTTTATAAATTTGTGCCATTTCTCATTAATATTAAAACCTGGGAATGACAGCAATCTCCCCCATTGGAAATTTAGCTTCTCAGAAATTTCTAACGGGGCGCTGAGGAATTGACTCTTATGAAATCAAGTCATTCAGTGATAACTTAACCCAAAGTGGTTCCAATTGCCTGCGGCAGGCGTATGTGTAGATACAGCTGAGACTCGCCGCAAGCACATCCTTGTGGGCTCAACGAAAACGTCCCTGTTTTCGACGGCCTCAACCGTATCTACACTGGGTTTGAAAAGCGTAAATTATCGGCATTTGTGCTTTTAATTTTAAAACACTGATTTGGAAGCTGACTTCTTAAGTAACAGAAAACATCAACTCCCCATCGAAGTTGCCGAAATACGTTGGAATCAATCGCGTGATAAATGAAGCCATCCACAATAAACCAACAATACAATTAGGTATAGATGGCTCGATTTACTCCGTCGAGGCCAAGACCTGTAATTGATAGGGAGCCACCATTCATTGAGCTTTCGATTGCTGAAAATAAACTCTGCCGGCGAGTTTTGTGCATTAACGGGGTGACAAGCGATAGGCATTTTGATAAAACTAGTTTCGCATTCATGGCATTAATCCGTGGTTATTTTTGTTTGACGATAGATTTGTTCACCAAATACCATGAACCTTCCCTTCTACTTTATATCTTATTGTTTAGAATTGATATTTCGTGGAGCAACATCAAGCTCAGCCCCTTTACCGCATGAGCTTTTTACGAAAAAACGCATGTAGCTTACTGTTGAGATCTAGAGTTATTATTCTTTCTTTTCTAGTTTCTGCTGGATATAAGTTGAGCGGTTTACCTTTTTGATTTTCTATGAAATACTGGCTGTATCTTTTGATAAAGTAGTGCGAAGGATCTAATTTTATTTAACTAAGGATAGTGTAATGAAAATTTCAGTAAGTCTAATCTCTTTATTGTTTGTTGCTATAATTGGCAGCGCGTTTATTAGCGACAGGGCAATTGCTAAAGATACTAACTATAATATTCAAAATACTGAACACTGTCCATGGAAGGAGCCATGGAAGTGCAGGAATGATCTTTAAAACATCTGATTTAAAAAAATAAAGGTATGAGCTAATTATTTATTAGCTCATATATAAACCATATCAATTTTTATAAAGACAACGAAGACATATATGGACGCTCCCGTACTGTCAGGGCTAACGCATGATCACTACCTGAGCCAGGGCATATATTTGAGTTATTCAGGTACGGGCATAACAACCTCCTACTTCAGCAATAACTTAAAGCTTAGTAAGAGGGGTATAATGTGCAATTAGGTATGCCTTGATTTACTACGCGCGGTCTATCCTTAACTATTATGTTTTATTTTTACCGCTGAAATAGAATCCAGTTATTGCACCTGTCAATGTACCAATAAATGCCAATACTTCGCTGAAATGTTCACTACTGCCTGTAGTTACCATCATGATAGCTGTAGCCATTATATAAATAGCCAACAAAGGGCCTGTTCTATTTTTAAGTCTTGATGACATAGGCTCAATTTTACAATGCCCTTTACATACCGAACACACCAATCCATGCGCAGGACTATGTTTTAATATGAAATTCCGGCGTGCACAAATAGCGCAAGAGCTATCATCTATACCATTTTCACAAGTACCAGTTCCAGAACAGTGTTTACAATCGTGATAAGTTTCAGTCATACGCTCCCTCGGATGAAAACATAACATCTTAGTATTTATGAGTTGTGCTGTCTGCAAGACATTGGCCGCTGCCACATCCAGATGAGTTGATATGCCTTATGCTATAGGAGTTTGCTTTTTTTCGGTAGTCGTTTTTTTAAGCTGTATGATGATAATTACTTGATATGATTTGAAGTTTGCTCGCTCAATTGGCCCTCTTTAACATCTGTGATGAGTGTTTACACCTTTTAGCACCTATTTATATGCCTTTACGAGTACAGCGTCCCTGATATCTCACTACACTCGTAGCACGGCTCATACAGCCGTGCAGATAAAAAAGTCAATAACAATCAGTGCATATCGGAATCAAGAGTTAACAAGCCAAATGTGCAGACACCAATCTCCCCCGTTGGAAGTTTCGCTTCTCAGAAGAAGCGCCGGGGCGCTGAGGGATTGTCAAGGGGTACAAGCGCTTTACCCCTTGGCTCGGGTGTGGGCGAAGCACCACGACTTTAATTTCTGTTTTGACTTTAAAAACTACAAGCTGATATAGCAGCCAAATCATATTGAGTCAGCAACTAACTACCTTTAGGCAAAACATCAAAAACGAAGTTTGATAAAAATGGCTAACACTAATAGCCAAACATGAGTCATAAATCGCAGACACAAAAAAGCCGCGTTTAATCGCGGCTTCTCTAACAACTAATAGCTAACAACTAACAGCTAAACGCAAATATTATAGCTTATCTGCATTGTCGCTTAGGTAAGACGCTACACCTTCTGCTGTTGCGTCCATGCCCTTGTCGCCTTTTTCCCAACCAGCAGGACAAACATCACCGTGCTCTTCGTGGAATTGAAGTGCATCGATCATACGAAGCATTTCATCAACGTTACGACCTAGTGGAAGATCGTTAACCACTTGATGACGAACTTGACCTTCTTTGTCGATAAGGAAAGAACCACGGAAGGCAACACCGGCTTCTGGATGCTCAACATCGTATGCTTTACAGATTTCGTGCTTAACATCTGCAACCAAGGTGTACTGAACTTGGCCAATACCACCTTTGTCGATAGGAGTGTTACGCCATGCATTATGAGTAAACTGAGAATCGATAGAAACACCAATCACTTCAACGCCACGCTTTTTGAACTCGTCCATGCGGTGATCGAAAGCGATCAACTCTGAAGGACATACAAATGTAAAGTCTAGTGGGTAGAAGAATAAGACGGTTGGCTTACCCTTGATTGCTTCAGACAAGTTAAAGGTATCTACAATTTCACCATTACCAAGTACCGCAGCAGCAGTAAAATCAGGAGCCGGACGGCCTACTAATACACTCATTTTATTTCTCCATCTATGGATTGCTAAAAACGCTGGTTCGTTTTAAATCTAAAGGCATTATAGGCAGTGTTTTAGTTCACACAAGCTATTTGAGATCAATATCACCTTTTTAGATCATTATTCTGTTAACTGACTACTATGCCGCCAGCATCTCCTTATTAGCGGTGCTGATATTTACACTTTATACGCAATTAAGGCTACAGCGAGTTCACAATTCACATCGAAATCAAGATATAGCACAGTGGTACTGGACATCCGTGCTGTTAACAGGCAAAAATAGCCACAACTTTAAATATAAGAAAAAGATTAACCATATTATGAACGCTGTCGTCATTGCCGTTTGCTTAATGCTGGGCTTAAGCCTGGCTCGAGTAAATGTAGTTATCGCTCTTACCATTAGTGCACTCGTTGCAGGTTTAGTGGGTGGGATGGGATTACAACAAACTGTTGATGCCTTTAATACCGGTTTAGGTGGGGGAGCTCAAATTGCCCTTAGCTACGCATTGCTGGGCGCTTTCGCGGTAGCCTTGTCTCATTCTGGGCTCACTACGCTTATCTCTCGCAAGATGATTAGCGCTTTAGGTAAAGAACAATCTAGCCAAAACATCAAAATAGTGCGTTGGGCATTGCTATTAGCCATTTTAACGATGGCAATATCATCACAGAATATTTTGCCTATTCACATTGCGTTCATTCCTATTTTGATCCCGCCATTATTACACTTGATGTCAAAACTGTCGCTCGATAGACGTTTGGTTGCTTGTGTACTGACATTCGGCCTAGTAACCACCTATATGATATTACCAGTGGGTTTTGGCGGCATTTTCCTCAACGATATATTGCTAGCAAATCTTAACAATAATGGCTTAGAAGCGGTTCGTTCTCAGATCCCACAGGCAATGTTACTGCCCGCTTTAGGCATGATCACTGGTCTATTGATTGCGGTGTTTATCACTTATAGAAAACCAAGAGAATATAAAGAGCAGTTAATCCTCATTGCAGAGCCAGAGGAAGGGGTCAATAAGCGTAATATCGCCATCGCGATGATTGCGATTGCCGCCACCTTGGTCACTCAACTTTATACGAACTCAATGATTTTCGGTGCACTAGTCGGCTTTATTATCTTTAGCTTCTCAGGTGCGCTTAAACATGTCGCCGACCAAGATGTATTTAACCAAGGCGTGCGCATGATGGCCAATATCGGCTTTATCATGATCTCTGCTGCAGGTTTTGCCGCGGTAGTAAAAGAGACGGGGGATGTGAGTACATTGGTGACATCTCTTAGCGACATCATCGGTGATAATAAAGCACTCGCTGCTTTCTTAATGTTACTGGTGGGACTGCTTATTACCATGGGGATAGGCTCGTCTTTCTCAACGATCCCGATTATTGCCACTATATACGTGCCGTTAGCACTGACTTTTGGTTTCTCTGTTGCAGCAACGATTGCCTTAGTGGGCACAGCAGCAGCGTTAGGTGATGCAGGTTCTCCAGCGTCCGACTCAACCTTGGGCCCGACGGCGGGTCTGAATGCTGATGGCCAACACGACCATATTAGAGACAGTGTTATTCCAACATTCATTCACTACAACATTCCGCTACTCGTGTTTGGTTGGATTGCCGCCATGGTGCTCTAGGTGCTAGGGTGCTAGGGTGCTAGGGTGCTAGGGTGCTAGGGTGCTAGGGTGCTAGGGTGCTAGGGTGCTAGGGTGCTAGGAAGGATAAAAACAAAAAAGGAGCTATTTAGCTCCTTTTTTAATGTTTGCATTTGAATCAGTTCATTGACTCAGAGCACAACGATTCTGTGTATTACTTAGTACCAAAAATCTTATCACCCGCATCACCAAGACCAGGCAAAATATAGCCTTGCTCGTTTAGGCAGTCATCAATTGATGCTGTATATAGCTCAATATCTGGATGGGCTTTCTCTAGTGCAGCAACACCTTCTGGCGCAGCCACTAACACAAGGGCTTTAATTGCAGTACAGCCACGAGATTTAAGCAGGTCGATAGTTGAGATCATCGAGCCACCGGTGGCTAGCATCGGATCGACCACTAACGCGATACGGCTTGGCATATCACTGGCAAGTTTTTCAAAGTAAGGCACAGGCTCAAGTGTCTCTTCATCGCGGTACATACCAACAACTGAAATACGTGCACTTGGTACGTTTTCCAATACACCGTCCATCATGCCAAGACCCGCACGTAAAATAGGCACTACAGTGACTTTTTTACCTTTGATCTGTTCGATCTCAACCGGGCCATTCCAACCTTCGATGGTGACTTTCTCTGTTTGGAAGTCAGCCGTTGCCTCATACGTCAGTAGGCTCCCTACTTCGGCCGCTAGCTCACGGAAACGCTTAGTGCTCACGTCACCTTCACGCATTAACCCAATTTTATGACGGACTAGAGGATGTTTAACTTCAACGACTTTCATCTTGTTCTCCTGATTTTCTAACGTATTTTTTACAGTAAATTTTAACGATTCTAGTAGATTTGTTCGCATAGGAAAACTTAAAGTTTTAAAAAGACGTTAAATCGTGACCCCTGTCGCGAACTTTATTGAAAAACTAAGCTTTCGAGGCTACCGACAAACTGGTAGAATAGCGCCGCATAAAATCCAATAACAATCGACCCGTACCCGAGAGGATCTCCGTGAGCACTCCTACTACCCCACTAAGCTATAAAGATGCAGGCGTTGATATTGATGCCGGAAATGCACTAGTTAACAACATCAAGTCAGCCGTTAAACGTACCCGTCGTCCAGAAGTTATGGGCAACCTAGGTGGGTTTGGGGCACTTTGTGAGCTACCAACTAAGTATAAGCATCCAGTACTGGTTTCTGGTACTGATGGCGTCGGCACTAAGCTACGCCTTGCTATTGATTATAAGAAGCATGACAACGTTGGTATTGACCTCGTTGCAATGTGCTCAAACGATTTAATCGTGTCTGGTGCTGAGCCATTATTCTTTCTCGACTACTATGCAACAGGCAAACTCGATGTTGAAGTTGCCACTGCTGTTGTTAAAGGTATCGCCGAAGGTTGCGTTCAATCTGGTTGTGCATTAATTGGTGGTGAAACCGCTGAAATGCCAGGCATGTATGAAGGCGACGATTATGACCTAGCAGGATTCTGCGTCGGCGTTGTTGAAAAAGAAGAGATCATTGACGGCACCAAAGTGCAAGACGGTGATGCGCTGATTGCGCTTGGTTCAAGCGGCCCGCATTCAAATGGTTTCTCTCTAATTCGTAAGGTATTAGAAGTAAGCAAAGCTGACCCAGAGCAAGAACTCGCTGGCAAGCCGCTGATTGACCACTTATTAGAACCGACAAAAATTTATGTAAAATCACTGCTTAAGTTGATTGAACAGCATGACGTTCACGCAATGTCGCACATTACTGGTGGTGGATTCTGGGAAAATATCCCCCGTGTACTACCAGAAGATTGCAAAGCCGTGGTTAAAAGTGACTCTTGGCAGTGGCCTGTTATTTTCAATTGGATAATGGAAAACGGCAACATCACTGAATTTGAGATGTACCGCACCTTTAACTGTGGCGTGGGCATGGTCATCGCATTACCTGCAGACAAAGTCAGTTCAGCACTTGAATTATTAAATGCTGAAGGCGAAAACGCATGGTTAATCGGTAACATTGCCAAGCGTAACGACGACGAAGAGCAAGTGGAGATCTTGTAATGTCTCAGAGCTGTCGCGTTTTAGTATTAATTTCTGGTAATGGCAGTAATCTACAGGCCATTATTGATGGCTGTGATGATAACGTACAAGCAGAAGTTATTGGTGTTATTAGTAATAAGCCCGATGCTTATGGCTTGACTCGTGCTCACCAGAATGAAATTGATACCAGCTGCGTCATCGCTCATAAAGGCGAAACGAGACCAGACTATGATGAGAGACTCTTTAGTGCGATAGCAAAGTATCAGCCAGATCTCATTGTCTTGGCTGGCTTTATGCGCATATTGAGTGATGATTTTGTCATGCGATTTGAAGGGAAGATGATTAATATCCACCCTTCTCTGCTGCCAAAATATCCTGGTTTGAATACTCATCAACGTGCTATTGATGCAAAAGACAGTGAACATGGCGCCAGTGTGCATTTTGTGACACCCGAGCTAGATTCAGGTCCGGTGATCTTACAAGCTAAGGTGCCGGTTTATGAAGATGATTCTGTTGAGGTTCTTGCAGAACGTGTTCACGAACAAGAGCATGCTATCTATCCTCTCGTCGTAAAATGGTTTAGCCAACAACGATTGGAAATGGTAGCCGGTGCCGCTGTACTTGATAGCAAAGTACTCGATATCCATGGCTACGCTGCAGATTAAGCTCTTAGCATAAAGGCTAGTTCAAACCGATAAAAGGCGCTTAAAGCGCCTTTTTTATTTTCAGCCCTGAGGCTGCCTCATGCACTTATTCAATATAGAGGATTTTTCAAGAGTTACCCTCTAGTATCCTGTGCCGTCAAGTAAATTAAAGCGGATACAAACAAAGATATTTGACCTTATTCACTTCGACCCCCTAATCCTATCCGTGACCACCTCGTCACTCACCAGTAACACACTTAATGACTAATCGTTACAAAGTTGATCTACATCATATCTCTAGCAGCCTACAACTCTTCCTTGCAACCCATTAACTTACACCCGAGAAGTCATTGCACAACAGACTGTATTTATTCATTAAAACTAACATCCACCCGTTACCTCTCCAAAGAAACCGCAAGTCTGAACACTAGAAACCCAGCATTTCTACGGGTAAACCCTTAGTCGTCTTAGGTGTAAACACGGATTAAAAAAGCACCTACAAAGCCATATGGTTAGCCGCAGATAAACCATAAGTTTGCCGGGCAGCGCCTCCTAGGCCAGCGCTCAAGACAAACGACAATAACCAACAAATCAACAAATACAAAAAAGGCACCTTGATGAATAGAATAACTAAAACGGCGTTAGTGGTAGCTGCATTTTTCTCAGCATCTTCTTTTGCGGGCTACGAAGTCATAATCGACGAAAGCTCGAAGTTAACCTTCGGCGGCTACTTCAAAGCCGACTTGCGTAATGTCAGCGGCGACCAGGCTTATCGTGACTACTGGATTGGTACCAGCACCAGCGCGCCAGATACCAATCAAACCAGCCTCCAGGCCAAAGAGTCGCGCTTCAATGTAAAGTTCACTCATGGCGACGTGACTGGATTCCTCGAGTATGATTTCTTTGGCGGTGGTGGTAACGCATTGGTTTCTAACTCATACACACCGCGTATGCGTCATGCCTTTATTGCTTACAAGAACTGGAAAGTCGGCCAGACCTGGTCAACCTTTATGCCACTGGCTTCTATCGCCGAGGCACTGGACTTTGGAGGAGCGCACGTCGGTCAGGTATTCATTCGTCAAACCCAGATCCGTTATACCAATGGTGGTCTACAACTGGCATTGGAAAACCCAGCCAATGCTACCGATGCCAACCAAAGTATCCCCGATGCAGTGGCTCGTTACACTTACAAGGGCGATTTTGGCCAGGTGGCTGTTGCCGCCCTGGCTCGCACCTTCGATGACAACGGTGTGCAAGGTCATGCCGACGGCACTCAGTTGGCTTACAGCATAAGCGGTAAAATCAATACCTTCGGTAAAGATGACTTCCGCTTCGCCTACAACGCTGGCGCTGCAGGTCGTTATATTTCGCCTGGCCACAACGCTGGCGACAAGGTCAATGCTGATGGCAGTGGTGAGCTGCTGACAACACAAGCCTATACCGTTGCTTATCGCCACTTCTGGACTGACGACTTGCGCTCTAGCGTTTACTACGGTCACTCTGAAGTTGAAGATTTCAATGGCGTGGGTGCTGACTCAGATCGTAATCATTACGGCGTCAACCTGATCCAACAGCTTAATAAACAGTTAAGCGTGGGCGTTGAATTCGGCAACTATGATGCTGATATCTCTGCCACTGACAGCGCCGACTCTGATTACATCCAGCTTTCGGCCAAGTACGTACTCTAATAACAACGCGGCATAAGCTAATTTATGTCGCCGGTTTCCCTCGGGCTGCAGGAGGCCTTTTAGGGTTATTTTGCGGCGAACTGTTGGTCTTTTATGCATAGTTTGCTAGCCTTTTACCCGAAGCATGACCCCGCTTCGGGTATTTTTTCAATACGGCAGCCATCTGAAAATACGGCGTAAATAGTGTTACCTATCCAAGCCATGATCGATGGCATAACGCACCAGGCCGGCCGTACTGTCTATCGCCAGTTTCTGTTTGATATTACGCTTGTGGGTCTCGACCGTGCGTACACTGACATTCATCTCCAGCGCAATGCGTTTATTATTCATCCCCAGCGATATCAACCGTAACACCAACTGTTCCCGCTGGGTTACCAGCACTTGCTTGCCACTGGCCAGCTCCTGGGACAAGGTGTCTACGACTTCGGCACTGAAATAGCGCTTGCCGGAGGCAACTTTTTTTATGGCTTCAATCAGTTCCTTACCGGGTACATCCTTGAGAATATAGCCATCAGCACCGTAGCGCATTGCCGCCATAATATATTCTCTGTTGTCATGCATGCTCAACATCACCACCTTGCATGAGATCTCCTGCTCCTTAATCAGTTCAAGCAGATACATACCATCCATTTGCGGCATATTGATATCCGTCAACACCAGATCGATCGGCAACTCCTTGAGGATTTCCAGTGCCTGGAGGCCATTGTCGGCTTCAGCTATCACCTCAATGTCACTGTCTAGGCTCAGACGATAGCGTAACCCTTCGCGAAACAGGGGATGATCGTCCACCAGTAGCACACGGATCATGACAATCCCCCGGTGGCACTATCGGCTCGATAACGCAACTCACTCTGGGGTATACGTGCCACCAGCGTCACTCCTTTGCCAATAGTTGACTCCACCTTGAGCTCACCATTATAAAAACTCACTCTTTCCTTCATATTCCTCAGGCCTATTCCCTCAAACGGGGTCGATTTTTTCTCAAAGCATTCATAGTTAAACCCCTTACCATCATCATGAACTTCCAAGATCAACCATCCCGGCGTCAGTCCCAGTGAAATAAACACATTTTTTGCCTCAGAGTGACGCTCAATATTGGTCAGCGACTCCTGCACAATGCGGTAAAGCGCACAGCTAAGCTCGGTTGACAGGATCTTGCGCACCGATAATCGTTGCACCTTGACCTCGATACCCGTACGCAACGAAAACTCCCTGCCCAACTCTTTTAACGCAGCGCCCAAGCCATAGTCCTCGAGGATGGCCGGATGTAATTGATGGGAGATATTACGGATATCGAGCATGATCTGCCGCGTCAGTGTAATCGACTTCTCCAGTTCAGGACTGGAATCGTCACCATATTCTTGTTTCAATTGGGCGGTTTCCATAGCAAACAGGGCCGCGGCAATGGTTTGGCTAACGCCATCGTGCAACTCTCTGGAAACCCGCTTGCACTCCTCTTCCTGAGTCTGATAAATCCGCTCGTTAAGCGTTCTGAGCTTAGCATTTGCGAGTCGTTTTTCACCCACACGCATAAAGATGCCACCGATAAACACGGCGCTGACCGCTAAAAAACCTATCGCCAGAGTCATTAGGGAGGTGTTGCGGATATGACGACTTATAGAGGTGCTCAATAACGCCGCCTCCTTATCAATATCATCAATATAGACGCCAGTACCAAACATCCACTCCCATTGTCCCAATACCTCGGCATAGGCAAGTTTTTGTCCCAGTTGTCCGTCATTAGCGGGCTGATTGAATAGATAGCTGAGATAACCGCCGCCTTTCCTCGCTCCTGAGATTAACTCTTGGATAAAGTGGACCCCGTTGTCGTCAGCCAAATCTAACCAGTTCTTACCGACCCGCCACTCCTGATCCGGTAAGACCAGACTGTTGCCATTCAGATCGTAGGCGAAGAAGTATCCGTTTTCACCGAAGCGCATATTGGCCAGCATGGACTTAACTTCTTGCTGGGTTTGTTGCTTGTCATCGCTCTTATTTTGATAGAGATGCTTGATAGCCACGTTGGCGATCGCCAGATAATTTTTCAGCTCCTCTTTGCGGTGATCGATAATACTCTGCCGATAAACATCAACCACCTGCTGGGAGAGATCTCTATACTGCATTTGAGTCACAAACAGCACTAGCATCAAGGATATAATGAGTGGAAGTACGGTGATTAGCTGTAACTTATGGTTGATATTCATCGCTGATTAATACTCCGCTATATCAGGGCTCGCCCCGCAAAAACGGGGGTATATTAACAGTTAATCAACTAAATCGTCGCAACAAATCCCCAAATATATAGGGGTTAAATCAAAGGAAGGGCAAATAACTCATCTTGATGACAGCTGCGCGACCAAACACTCAGGGTCATTAATATTTAAAATATGTCGTCAGATTAATTAGAAAACACAATAAATTCAGCTTTACAATCGGAATAAATAGTCCTGTTAATTTTCCGCTGCTGCTTCGGTGTCATTTACCCGTCTTGCGACCGTGTCTCGACACTCATCGATAACACATTTCACGGTTAATCGTGACAAAGTTGATCTATATCATATCGCCAGTCACCTAGAATAGGGCTCTGTAGTCTTTTAACTAAAACTCGAGCCTGAACGTGTAACCAGCTGTATTAATTGGTTAAAAACAACACCCCCTCGATTCCCCCCCCAAAAAGTGCAGATATCAACACCAGAAAACTGACCTTTCTACGTGTAAACCCTTAGTTGTATTAGGTGCAAACACGGATAAAAAAAACCCCGATAAAGCCATATGATTCGCTGTAGATAAATAATGCATTTGCCGGGCATCTGACCCTAGGTCAGCGCTCAAGGCAAACGACAGTAACCAACGAGTCAACAAATCTACTATTAACTAGAAATAACTCTAAGTAAAAATTAGATAATAAGAGGCAAGCATGACCTTTATTCAACTACTCGCAAGTCTAACGCCGGTGATCAGCGTAATGCTATTTTTAGTATTGCTGAAGATGCCCGCATCACGGGCTATGCCCATTTCTGCAATCTTAACCGGCCTAGCCGCCGTGTTTGTCTGGCAGATGGATACCACCTTTTTGGCGGCATCCGTCGTCGAAGGATTGCTGGCTGCATTGACACCCTTGAGTATCATCTTCGGTGCCGTGTTCCTGCTTAATACCCTGAAGTATTCAGGCGCGATGGATACCATTCGCGCAGGCTTCACCAATATCAGTGCCGATGCACGTGTGCAGGTCATCATTATCTGTTGGCTGTTTGGCTCATTCATCGAAGGTAGTGCCGGCTTCGGTACACCGGCTGCTATCGGCGCCCCTTTGCTGGTACTGCTGGGTATTCCACCCATTGCCGCTGCGGTTGTTGCCCTGATTGCTGACTCTGCGTCCGTATCCTTCGGTGCAATTGGTCTACCGGTACTGTTTGGTATGGAACAGGGTCTAACTTCTGGTGGCGTTAACATGGCGGCCGAGCAGATTGCTCAGCATGGCGGCAGCTTTGCCGATTATGCTCAGTTCATTGCCATGCACATGATCACCATAGATCTTGTAACCGGTACCCTCATTCCTCTGGTTATGGTGTCCTTGCTGACCGGCTTCTTCGGTCGTAACAAGTCATTCGCCGAAGGCTTTGCCATCTGGAAGTTTGCTCTGTTTGCCGGACTGGCATTCACGGTTCCGGCCTGGATCATTAACTTCGTTGCCGGCCCCGAGTTTCCATCGGTCATCGGTGCCCTTGTGGGTATGGCTATCGTTATCCCGGTTGCCAAAAAAGGCATTATGCTGCCTAAGACTCCCTGGAATGATTTTGCCGAAAACGACGTCCAAAAAGAGACTAAAGTCGCTTCCACGGCGAAGTTCTCACAAATTGCAGCCTGGACTCCCTATATCATCATGGCGGCCTTGTTGGTGCTGTCTCGTGTTATTGGCCCGCTAAAATCTTGGTTGCTGAGTTTTAACATCAAATGGACCGGCCTGTTAGGTACCGAACTGGGGGCCGGATTCAAGACCCTGTATGCACCAGGTGCCTTCTTCATAATCGTGTGTATCCTAGGGTTCTTCCTGTTCAGAATGAACAAGAAAGCCATCAGTGAGTCTATTACGGTATCGTGCCGCTCTATGGTTCCAACCATCATTTCCCTCGGCGCTTCAGTGCCTATGGTGAAGATCTTTCTTAACTCAGGCGAAAATGCGGCGGGTTTGACATCTATGCCTGTTGCTTTGGCTGATACCTTAGCTGGCAGCATGGGGGCGGTATGGTCTTGGGTTTCCCCTATCGTCGGTATTTTCGGTGCCTTCCTATCAGGCAGTGCCACCTTCTCCAACATGATGTTCTCCGGCCTGCAGTACAGCGTCGCCGATAGCATTGGCATGAACCAAGCTATGGTTCTGGCACTTCAGGGCATTGGCGCCAACGCCGGTAACATGATGTGTGTGATGAACGTCGTTGCCGCCGCGACCGTAGTCGGTATGGCGGGGAGAGAATCAGAAATTATTCGTAAGACTATGCCGGTCGCTCTGGCCTACGCCATGATCGCAGGCACCATCGCCTTCCTTTGGGGTGGCTTCTAAAAAGTGATACTCAATCAATCAGAACCGCACATTCCGGTGCTGATTGAACTTAATCATCGCGAGTAAAGAGATATGTCCATGTCGATAAACTATAAAGCTGTAATAAGTGATTTACGTACGCAACTGGGTGAAAAACCTGTGACGGATGAGTATGTTCGTCGCTTCGCTTGGTCAACCGATGCCAGTTACTTCAGAATTGTTCCTGAAGTCGTTGTTCATGCCGAAACCATGGAACAAGTTAAGCGTACTCTAGCCGTTGCCCGAGAGCATAATGCAGCGGTGACTTTTCGTGCGGCGGGCACCAGCCTAGCCGGTCAGGCCCTTGGTGAAGGGATTTTGCTTATTCTTGGCCATGATGGTTTCAGAAAGATTGAAGTCAGCGACGATGCTAAACAGATCACCCTTGGCTCCGCCGTCATAGGTGCCGATGCCAACGCAGCGTTAGCGCCGCATAACCGTAAAATTGGCCCAGATCCGGCGACGATTGCCTCGGCCATGGTAGGGGGTATTGTGGCTAACAATGCCTCGGGCATGTGCTGCGGCACCGCACAAAACAGTTATCAGACCATAGCGTCGGCCAAGTTACTGTTCGCCGATGGTACCGAGCTCGACACCGGCTGTAAAAAATCTAAGGTCGCATTCGCCAAGTCTCATGGCAAAATGCTTGAGGAGGTGCATGGACTGGCGCATAAGACGCGCCACAACATAGTGCTTGCCGACAAAATTCGTAAGAAGTTTTCCATAAAAAACACCACAGGTTACGGCATCAATGCCTTAGTCGATTTCAGCGATCCATTTGATATCATCAATCACCTGATGGTCGGCATGGAAGGTACATTGGCTTTCATCAACGAAGTCACCTACCACACAGTCAATGAAGAAAAATTTAAAGCGTCTGCCTTAGCTGTTTACCACAACATGGAAGATGCAGCCCGCTCAATTCCGTTAATTAACGGCGGCAGTGTTGCCGCGGCCGAACTACTCGACTGGCCATCCATCAAGGCCGTTACCGGCAAACCCGGGATGCCTGAGTGGTTATCCGAGTTGCCACCGCTGTCAGCTATTCTGCTGATCGAATCCCGTGCCGATGATGCCGATACTTTAGATGCCTACACCAAGGATGTGATCGCTAAGCTCGAAGGATTTGATTTTCTACGTCCCATCAACTTTACCAGCGACGCTGCGGTATATGGCGAGTACTGGGCTATGCGTAAGGGCTTGTTCCCTATCGTTGCCGGTGAACGTCCCAAAGGCACGTCGGTAATTATCGAAGACGTGGCGTTCGAGCTTGAACACTTAGCCAGCGCCGCGAGTGATATTACTACCCTAATGCACAAATTTGGTTATCCTGAAGGCTGCATCTATGGCCATGCATTGGCCGGTAACTTTCATTTTATCATCACGCCGACCTTCTCGACTCAGACTGATATTGACAATTTCCATGCCTTTATGGATGAAATTGCCGACATGGTGATCAACAAGTATGACGGCTCGATGAAAGCCGAACATGGTACCGGTCGCGCGGTCGCACCTTATGTTGAGATGGAGTGGGGGCAGGACGCCTATACTCTGATGAAGAGCATCAAACAGCTATTCGATCCCCAGGGGATCCTGAATCCCGGGGTCATCTTAAACGATGATCCCAAAATCCACGTCAAGAACATCAAACCTTGCCCGGTAGTCGATGACTTTATCGATAAATGTCTTGAGTGTGGTTTCTGTGAGAAGACCTGCCCGACATCGGCTCTGAACCTCACCCCTCGTCAGCGTATTGCGACCTTGCGTGAGATCGCTCGTCTGGAGCAAAGCGGTGATCAGCAGGCTGCCGATACCATGCGCGCCGCCGCTAAGTATGATGTTATCGATACTTGCGCCGCTTGTCAGATGTGCACCATAGCCTGCCCCGTGGATAATAAAATGGGCCAGCTGGTGCGTAAATTAAGAACCCCGTCCATCAGCAGTGGTCAACAAAAGTTCCTCGATTTCCAGGCTAATCACTTCGGCGTGGTAAACGGCGTGATCAGTACCGGTTTCGATATGTTGGGCGTCATCCACAAGATCACCGGCAACGGCATCACCGGTACTATGATGAAGGCCGGACGATTGCTCAGCAGTGAAGTTCCCTACTGGAATCCTTCCTTCCCTAAAGGCGGCAAACTCCCCAAGGTTTCGGCACCTAAGCCTGGACAGGAAACTGTGGTTTACTTCCCAGCCTGTGGTGGTCGCACCTTCGGTCCTACGCCGGTCGATACCGATAAGCGACCGCTGCCGGAAGTTGTGGTCACGTTACTGGAGCGAGCGGGTTATAACGTTATCACTCCAGAGAAGACGCGCGATCTGTGCTGTGGCCAGATGTGGGAATCTAAGGGAGACTTTAAAAATGCCGATGCAAAGCGTCTCGAGTTGATTCAAGCTGTTTCAGCCATGACCCAAGGCGGAAAGTTGCCAGTTATCGTCGATGCGCTGTCATGTACTAAGCGAACTTTAGCGGGTGATGCGGCTTTAATTGAGAAAGTAGAGATAGTTGATCTGGTTGAGTTTATGCATGACAAATTGTTGCCTAAACTGACCATTAACAAGAAATCTCATGCCGCACTGCATCTTGGTTGTAGCGCTAAAACAATGAAGGTTGAAGCTAAAATGACCGCAATAGCGGATGCCTGTTGTAACCAGGTTATTCGTCCAGCGGGGATCGAATGCTGTGGTTATTCAGGTGAAAAAGGCCTCTATAAGCCTGAGATAAATGCCAGTGCTCTGCGTAATATTAAGAAGCTGATCCCAGTTGATGTGAATGAAGGGTATTACGCTAACCGTATGTGTGAAGTCGGTCTGACTCAACATAGCGGCATCCCTTATCGTCACCTGGCCTATCTGCTCGAAGAGTGTACTCGTGGCTAAACGCCACTAAACTGCCGTTATCAATAAGGGGCTAATTTCAGCCCCTTATTTTATTTATACCCACTAGAGATAACACCTTGAGTGCCAACCACTAGACAAAGCCTGCGGAACTGATTGAGTTTGGCTGAACAGCTAAAGATAATTTTCAGATCTCGAAAATCATCTCAGCGACTCACCATAGTCACTCACTAATAGTTGATACTGTATTCCAGTGCCAAGCGACGACCATAACCAGAGAATTGATTACGATACTGCTCCCAAACAACCTCTTTGTTCATTTGCGACACTAGCGGCTGATAATCTTCATTGAGTAAGTTATCGATACCCAAGGTTAACCGGCCGTAATCAGTATCAAAGCTAGTCACTAGATCCACTAAGGTATAACCATCATAAGGTGATTCGTAGTAACTATAACCCGCTTCACTTTCTGGACTGTTTTTGTCTCTGTCACCAACGTAGTTGGCTTGTAGGTGCAGTGACGCTATCTCATTAAAGCGATAATCACCATACAATGTCGCTTTAATCGGCGTGATACGCGTGCCATTCATCCAGTAATCAACACCGGTTTCGCCGTTAGTACGTTGGCCTTCCGACTGCGAAACACTAGTGCCTACTTTGATTGCATCATTGATTTGATAATCCAATGTTGCTTCAAAGCCCCATATTTCTTCATCTGCAACGATGACCGCTGCCACTCGTTTGACTAGCTCGGCGTCAACGTTGTAGTCGTAGGCATAACCGTCTGTAATGTCAGAATAGAAGAAAGATAAGCTGGCTTGTAAGCTTTCACCGCCATAACGCAGACCTGTTTCATAGTAATTGGTCTGAGTGGCCGGAATATCAACTGCAAATTCGCTAACACTATCCACTGGCATGTCTCTGAGCATACGCATATCGGCATGAGAATATCCCTGCGAGAAACTCGCAAATAGATCTGTGTTATCAGCAACTCGGTATACTAAACCTAGATTAACCAGTGGTTTATCATACTTTAAGGTATCGCCTTGTTTGTCTGACAACACGCCTCTTTTATAACGTTGGTAATCTGGTACTTCTATTTCAAAATTTTCATATCGCAAACCAATTTGTAGCGTCAAGTCATCAGTAATTTGATTCCAGTACTGCGCAAAAGGGCTTAACTTGGTTTCAGTTAAATCACACACCGAGCAGATATACTGCGACTGTGTTTGCAGGTTACCGTCAACATCCTGTCCCACATTTACATCGCGAACTCTACCTTGCTCAGTATTATCTCGACCATATTCAAAGCCATAGGCCAGACGACTGCTGTTATTAATCGTCCACTGCATCGCCGCTTTAAAGCCACTGCGCTTTGATACAATCTCAGAATCTGACTCGTAACCTACGTTGACTTTACTGTAATAGGTAGACAGGCTTAACTGCTGGTTCAGTACATCGTCATTGTCGTAGGTCAGCTGAATGGTGCTTAGCTTGGTTTTAGGGTTAGCGCCGGTATATGGCGCGCTTTTGTCTATTTCAACTAAACCGTTTTCATCGTTAACAGTGCGCTTGTAGTGCAGCTTATTCTCAATGTTATAGTGATGTGCCAGCAATGCAAAACGGCCATCATCCATCTCCTGCTCTAATTTGAATAGCACATCATATTCATCGGCATCGCCCATTCCACCTTGGCTATTGGGAGCTCCAGGTAGCTGGTTACCATCTGAATCATATAAATTGCCACGATCTTTACCCGACAAGTTCAGCAAGTAACCGAGGTCAAAGTCAGTGGTACCGGAAAAGCTCTGTGACACACTGTAGCCAGCATCAGATAATTCATCTGCAAATGCTTCAACGCCCACTCGCGTCTGCATTTCAAAATTAACCGTAGGCTTCTTAGTGATAACATTGATGATGGCACCCGCTTCACCATTGCCATACATGGCGCTAGCGCCTTTAATCACTTCGATACTTTGAATGACATCAACTGAAATAGATTGTAGATCGCGTCCACCCGCACGCAGCGTCGTTGAAATCAACACACCGTCAATCATCACTATCGCTTTACCACCACGAAAGTTTTGCCCAAACGTCGACATGGTTTCAGTACTCGGCGAAAAGCCAGGCACCAAATTAGAGATCATTTCAGACAGGTTACGTGCAACCACACGTTGAAGATCGAGATCGGCCTCAGACACGATAAACACCGAATTGGGGGTATCACTTAACTTCTGTGCAAATGGAGAAGCCGAAACTAAAATGTGCTCTATAGCATCATCTTCCGCTGTCGATGGTGTATTTTCTTTTGCTTGAGCCGTTGTCATTGCCAAAGCACTCAATACTGCCAATCCTAAAATACTTAATTTCACTTGTCTTTCCATATGTAAATGAGAACGACTATTATTTACATATGGAAAAGGAAATCAATGCACTTACACAACATTTACAAACAAATTACTTACAATTGATACAAGGATCACTCCCGCGTCCCTGTTAACGACCGCCACTGTATATAAGGACTGTGAACTTAGTTTTAGGGTCTTAGAAGTTTGCTATCACATTGTTATTTGCCCGATATTGAAATCTATAAAAACAGCATAAATAAAATGACAATTAGGCAGAATGCGGACAGTAGCTTCTCCAATTTGTTTTTGTGTCTTTTCATCGTTTTCCCTACACGCTTACGATTTTTCATAAAATATCAATCCCTGATTATTTGTTAATGAAACTGCTTGTAATAGAAAGCTAAATAGAGCGATATCAAGCAACTTACCATCATTTCCACTCATGAGCTGATTGGCACAATCTTAAGCTAGCCAGTTCCCATGACTTGATAATTGCAATAAGATATCGAAGTAACAGAAGATGTTCTATCTATAGGTAACACAATTCACACTGCCTATATAATTTATACCGCAAAATCAATATTAACAGCACTAACGACTGACTATCTGCAAGTTGATACAGTCTTAGAAAGTCATTTTTCACTTACTGTAGGGTAATCACTTATGTCAGCCAGAAATAGACCATTAGCTGGAGATAGGTTTTGAAAGTGGACTAAAAAAATAGTCAAGTTAACTTGCGGTATAAACTCAATCAAAATTAACTCAGTAGACGTTCAGTTTTGTCCGAGTATTTTGATTCTGCTTACAGATTTAACATCACAACTATGACTGTAAGGCAAAACAAAGACAGCCCTTTCTCTAGTTTGTGTTTTTGTTTCTTTTTGTACCAAGGTGTTCTTTTACGGAAAAGTGACATATAGCCTCTTAAGAAAGTGTACATAACGGCTTGCCTAGATAGGTAATCCGAGATGCAAAAATAAATAATAAATAATAAATAATAAATTATCGGATCAGTGCAGATGTATTTAGTAATGATCAACGTGAAAAAATATTCGCTGGAAACAATCTAACTATTTTGGACTCTCTTTAACTCGTAGCAATTGTTATTAGCACTCACCTACCCCATGGGCAAACAACAAATCAAAATTGGACTGCAATAGTAGCTACACACATGTGTACACACAAGCGCCAATTTGTTTTTTGTGATTGTAGATGGAGGGGGACTGGACACAAACTAATCTCCACCTCAGCTAAGTGTTTATTTAACAAAAGATATTCTTGGCTCAGTCTTTAAGCAAAGGTGAAAGAAAATATTTGCAATACCTCCTCTATAGCCCTTACGCATGCAGAATAATGCCCCGCGGGAAATTTAACGTTAAATGACTGCGTTAATTGACTGATAACTAAGAGTGCTACAAGAGCTAAGTAACATGCCAAAAGCACTAAATGCATTTAAAATGAAAACCGGTGCCGGCATTGCCGTTTACTCAATCTAAACAGTGGAGGGCAAAAATATCTCATACTTACGTTGGAAGCTCTGCGTCAGTAGCACTCGCTAGCCGCCCTTTAAAACCTTTGAGGAACCGCGCTCATTAGCAGAATAGGTCGATTATGCAATATCAAGTAACACTTTCAGGCTCTCTACCGCTTGTCATCATGGGTAAGTTTCCGCCATTATTGCCAGCTAAAATTCTCAATGAATTATCGAAAACAATACAAAAGCCTAAAACAACAATAATAGGACATATTGATGCGCACTATACTTCCAATCTGTGCACTTGCTCTGCTCAGTGCTTGCAGCCAACATACAACAGATGTAGTCACCCCAGAAAAAATCTCCTTTGACGAATCTCGTTTCCGCCAAGACATAAGAGTCCTCGCTTCAGATGAGTTTGAAGGGCGCGCACCAACAACCAAAGGCGAACAGCTAACCTTGGACTACCTTAGCAAGGCATTTGCTGAAATGGGGCTAACCAAGCCCAATGGCAAAGATTACCTGCAAGCGGTACCGATGGTGACTTATACCGCATCAGAACAGCAATCTATCCGTTTCGGTGATATGCAATTACAGCATCGTCAAGATGTGGTTGTAGGCAGTCGTCATGATATTACTAAGGTTGATATTGCTAATGCACCACTAGTATTTGTTGGTTATGGGATCAACGCTCCCGAGTATCAATGGAACGATTACCAAGATGTTGACATGACGGGCAAAATTGCGGTTATTTTAGTCAACGACCCAGGATTTGCTCTACCAACATCAGGAAAATTCGACGGTAAAGCGATGACTTACTATGGTCGCTGGAGTTATAAGTTCGAAGAAGCCAGCCGTCAAGGCGCGTTAGGTGCCATTATCATTCATGATACCAAGCCAGCCTCTTATCCTTGGTCCGTTGTCGAAAGTAGCTGGACTGGTGCACAGCAAGATCTCGTGCGCAGTAAAGAAGAGCAAGCGAAATGGATAGAAGTTGAAGGTTGGATGACCCTTGATGTCGCCAGCAAATTATTTGAAAAAGCAGGTCTTTCTCTAAACACAGTCTCGGATCGCGCCGCGAGTAGTGCTATCAACATAGCGCTTAACCAAACGGCCTCTATCGCGTTCGAGAATAAAACCGAATATGCCAACAGCTATAATGTTGTTGCCACGTTACCAGGTAGCAGCCGTGCTGATGAGCAGATCCTATTTACCGCTCACTGGGACCACATAGGCTTAGACCCCAGCAAAGATGGCGATCAAATTTACAACGGCGCACTAGACAATGCTTCAGGTACGGCGGGTATATTAGAGATTGCCCGCCAATTCGCCAAGCAGGCAAAGAACGGCAATCCACTTGCCCGTTCAGTCACCTTTGTGGCGACGACAGGTGAAGAGCAAGGCTTACTCGGCTCGCGTTACTACGCCTCAAATCCGGTATATCCATTGGAAAAAACCGTTGCCGTCTTTAACTTAGATAGCACCAACATTTATGGTCGCACAACAGATTACACCATCGTAGGTAAAGGTAAATCTGAGTTGGAAAACTATTTAATTGCGGCTGTTGCAGGGCAAAACCGCACAGCAACCAGTGAAAAACACCCAGAGTCTGGCGGCTTCTTCCGCTCTGATCACTTCAGTTTCGCCAAACATGGGGTCCCAGCAGTATTCGCTGGCGGCGGCAGCCAACCGATTGATGAAGCCACAGCGCAATACAAAGTGATGATGAAGCTGAAGATGAAAGGCTGTTATCACAACGTTTGTGACGAGTACCGAGAGGATTGGGACTTGAGTGGGGCGCTAGAAGATTTAGCCATCTACTACAATGCAGCAACAGCATTGGGCAATAATAACGACTGGCCAGGCTATTTCAGCGGTACTGAGTTTCACTCACTTAGGCCCGCAAAAGCTGATAGCAAATAGTCAGTAGCTGTCGATATAACGTATAACGCTCGTAAGCTATCCGCTTGCGAGCGTTTTTTATGGATGACCTTAATCCAAAATGATTTTTCCGCTGCATTAATTAACCCCATCAGTTCATCATTTTGTGCCCAATATCACTAAATTAACCAAATTCCTCTCATTGTTGTCATTATCTGCAGTGCATTATCATATCTCCAGTAGAAGCCGCACTACCCGACATCAAAATAAGGATTACACACCATAACCAGCAACAAGATGAACATTACATAATTTAATAACTAAATTAATAGCGATTAACACAGTCAAAGCAGCGATTCACAGATGAAACTCTATTTTTAGATTTGTGCTTATTCGTTTTCAATGGCAGAGTAATACTCAATTGAGATTAAGACTGACATTTTTTTGGAGTGACCTATGTGTTCAATTTTCGCTATTTTAGATATTCAATCTGACGCAATGCCACTGCGCCAAGTCGCACTCGAAATGTCAAAACTGTTACGTCACCGTGGACCTGATTGGTCAGGGATCTATAGCAGTGATAAAGCCATTCTGGCCCATGAGCGCTTAGCCATTGTCGATATTGAGCACGGCGCACAGCCGTTGCTAAGCCAAGATGAAAGTATTGTTTTGGCTGTCAATGGCGAGATCTATAACCACAAAGAGCTTAAAGCGGAGCTCGGTGATAAATACAGCTATCAAACGAACTCTGATTGCGAAGTCATTCTGGCTCTATATCAGGAATACGGCACGGCATTTTTAGATAAGCTCAACGGCATCTTCGCCTTCGTTTTATACGACAAAGCTAAAGATACTTATCTAATCGGCCGCGACCATATGGGCATCATCCCGCTCTATACGGGTCGTGATAGCGAAGGTAACTTCTATGTGTCTTCAGAAATGAAAGCGCTGATGCCAGTATGTAAAACCGTTGAAACTTTCTCCCCAGGTCATTTTTTATCGAGCGAAATAGGTGAGCTTACTCAATACTATCAACGTGATTGGCGTGAGTTTTCCGCAGTTCAAAACAACCCAGCCAGCAGCGAAGAGGTACGTGAAGCACTAGAAGCTGCCGTTAAGCGTCAATTGATGTCAGATGTCCCCTACGGCGTGCTACTTTCCGGCGGTTTAGACTCATCGGTCATTTCAGCAATTACCCAGACATTTGCCAAGCGACGCATTGAAGATGATGGCGAAACCAGTGCATGGTGGCCGCAATTACATTCATTTGCAGTAGGCCTTGAGGGCGCACCAGATCTTATCGCAGCAAAGAAAGTCGCTGACGTGATAGGTACTATCCACCACGAAATCACCTTTACCTTTCAAGATGGCATCGATGCCATTAAAGATGTGATTTATCATCTTGAAACCTATGACGTGACCACTATTCGCGCCGCGACACCTATGTACCTAATGGCGCGTAAAATTAAAGCCATGGGCATTAAGATGGTGCTATCGGGTGAAGGGGCTGATGAGTTATTTGGCGGCTACTTATACTTCCACAAAGCCCCCAATGCACAAGCCTTTCATGAAGAGCTAGTCCGTAAGCTCGATAAGTTGCACCTATTTGATTGCCTGCGTGCCAACAAAGCCATGGCAGCGTGGGGGCTTGAAGCTCGGGTACCCTTCCTCGACAAAGAGTTTATAGACGTCGCAATGCGTATTAACCCAGAAGCTAAAATGTCAAAAAATGGTAAGATTGAAAAGCACATTTTGCGCAAAGCGTTTGAGCACAAATTGCCAAAAGAAGTTACTTGGCGCCAAAAGGAGCAGTTCAGTGATGGCGTTGGTTACTCTTGGATTGATGGTCTAAAAGAGCATGCTGCCAAGCACGTTGACGATCTGCAACTGGCAAATGCAAAATTTAGGTTCCCGTACAACACGCCAGAGACCAAAGAAGGCTACTTCTATCGTACCTTCTTTGAAGAGCTATTCCCGCTGACCAGCGCAGCTGAAACAGTCCCTGGCGGAAAGTCGGTAGCCTGTTCAACTCCAGAAGCACTAGCTTGGGATGAAAGTCTACAAGGCATCATCGACCCATCTGGACGCGCTGTACAGTCTGTTCACGACAGCGCTTATATAAGCTAATGGGAGTTATTCAATAAAAAGCCACTCGATTGAGTGGCTTTTCTTTCCTTAACAAAAAGTGATTAGCATCGTTAGTTAAGTACTTTTAGTTGATCACCTTTAAGTAATGCTGCTTGTTAATATCGACAATTTCCATGGTCACGCTGCTAACTACATTAGTGATCAGCGAAATAGACTCAAATACCCGCTCAAGCAATAGCGCTTTTTCCTGGTCGCTGCGTCCAGGCATAATGGCCATATGAATATGCACGAAGGTGTTAGCTTCATCTTCACCTACTCTAAAGTGCTCTACGCCATGAGCGCGGGTTTTAACGGCCGTTGCTTCAAATAGGTCGGAATCAATCAAAGCTTGATGTATGGCTTCGACCATCGCTTCTATTGATATAACGTGCTTCAACGGTTTAGCGTACTCGATAACACAATGCGGCATGTTCAGCCCTTGTTTTTATTTATAGTGTTAGTACTCGTTCTTATGCTCGTTATTATTCAGACCATACAGCAAATTCATTCCCATTAGGATCGAGAAAGTGAAATCGACGCCCACCCGGAAACGAAAATATGTCTTTGCTCACCACTCCACCCGCAGCAACAACATTTTGCAATGATAGACTTAAATCATTTGAATAGAGCACCACTAATGGTGAGCCTTTCGCTAAGGTAAAGTCTTGCTCAGACAAGTAAAAACCACCGCTGATCCCGGCATTTAAAAAACAGGTATATTCCGGTCCGTAATCAACAAATTCCCAAGCAAAAACCTGGCTGAAAAAATCCTTGCTCGCCTGAATATTACTCACAGGCATTTCCAAATAGTTAATCGTGTGATGCTGGCTCATCGATGGCTCCCTATAACGAAATTAGCTTTATCGCTAAGACAATATCACGTTCTACCATAAGGCTATAGAACGCTGGCCACAAAAAAGGGAGCCTAAGCTCCCTTTCATCATCTATTACTTGCCATTAACCTAAGTTAAATCAGCCTTGAACCAGCGCCGCAGCTAAGCCTATTAAACCACCAAA
Organism: Shewanella abyssi; assembly: GCF_023284025.1. Taxonomy (GTDB): domain Bacteria; phylum Pseudomonadota; class Gammaproteobacteria; order Enterobacterales; family Shewanellaceae; genus Shewanella; species Shewanella abyssi. The sequence goes on from NZ_JAKIKR010000032.1 coordinate 28,588, forward strand.
AATGCCGCCCCAAACAACGAGCCAACCTAAGTGCTTCTTAATCATGTCTTGCACGATCTCTTTAACCAGCTGAGGTGTTAACTCATTTAAACGCTGGCTGACAATCTCTTCGATTTTAACCCGCATATCATCAATCACATCACTCTGTTCAAGCTCGGCTTTCAGCAATTCATAAAACTGATCTGATTGTGATATGTCACTGAGCGACGCCTTCATTTTATCAATGAAAGGTTCACGCATTGGCTGTATCGCCTCTGTTCCACCAAACATCTCTAACATACCACCGAATGAAGATTGTGAAATAGTGCTAACCAGAGCATCAAAAGCGGGCGAAAGATCGAGTTTTTCAATGACCGGAGCCAAATCAATATGCTTTTCAGCGCCGCCTTGCTGCGACAGGAATCGCTCAATATTTTCTTCGGTAAAGAACTGCTTCATCATTAGATGAGAGATCCCCTCTTTAAACTCTTCAAAACGCGAAGGCACCACACCAGAACCATAAAGCCCGGGCACTTTCTCAAAAAGCATATGGATTGCAAGCCAATTGGTTATTGCGCCAGACAATGCAAACAGCCCTACCGTCAATAAAATGGGCGACGCCAGCAGGTAGCCGGCTAACACCGCTATCGCAGCAATTAAATTGGTAACAACACTTTTATTCAAGCTAATTCCCCATGAGCATGATTGAAAACGGGCTATGTTACCTCCCGTTAAAGACACTAAGCAACACAATAATTTATCCGTTACTACAAATCGAGGCAGACAACGCAATCTTAGAAGCTACACTTATTCAAGCAGTACCTACCAAGGAAAGCTGATGAACCCCACATCAAGCAGTTCGGGCTCTTTGAGTTGGCATGAACTAACCGCCAGCAGCAGTGAAGAAGCGATGGCCTTTTATAGTGAAGTATTTGGTTGGCGATTTAAGCCCATTGTCGTTGCCAATGCCCCCTATCATATTATTATCAATGACGGCATCGATATCGGTGGCATAGTGCAAAGTCCAGCACCTGCAATGCCGAGTAATTGGACCGGATATATCACGGTGACAAATGTGGATGCTGTAGCCGAAAAAGCCCTTGAATTAGGCGCTGACATTCTATTTGGCCCAGAAGATATCGTTGGCATTGGTCGTTTTTGTTGGTTAAAAGATCCCCAAGGGGCCATTATCGCTGCCATCAGTTACCTACAAGCCGCTAAATGATCAATACAGCATTCAATTCACCTTCGTTTAACCGAGCGCAAATCTTTGTATTCAAATGGCAATACGTGAATTTTCGCGTATTCAAATCCATCTAAAAAAGCCTGTTGCTGTGCGTTAACCACAGCCTCCGCGTCACCGCAAAGAAACACCCGATTATGGCGATTAATCGGGTGTTCTTTAGCTGCAAGCTCAAAGGGTTGAATTTGCAAGTAACGCTTATCAACCAAATCAACTTGGGCTTTAGCAGTGATGCAGGCACGATAGTGGACATTTTTATGCGCCAACATCAAGGACAGGGACTTTTTATGAAGGTAAAGCTCATCGACTGTGCGAGCACCATGATAAAGATGGATCTCAGCTTGATGGGACATTGCTAGCGCCTGCTCTACAATACCCATCACAGCGCCGAACCCCGTCCCATGACCTATTAAGATAAGTTTATCCTGTTGGTACGCTGCTTTATAGATACATTGGCCTAAAGGCCCTTGAATGAGGAGCTGCTCACCAATACTGACGGTGCCAAATAGCCAACCGCTCAATAGACCATTATATTTTCGGCTAATGTGCAGCTCAATAACATTGCCATCAAAGACCTTAGCGACTGCATAACTGCGTGTCAGTCCATCAAACCGTCTGAGGTTGATATATTGTCCTGCATAACAATGAAGGTTTTCAGACAACTTAATCAGCACCTTCAGTACACTTTCAGTACACTTTCAGTCAAAAACACTCGCTCAAGCAGCTGCGCGGACACAAACAAGTCTTGCTCAAACACCGTTTTTAGTTTGAGTCCTTCCACCGGTTGGCACTGGCAAGCACAAAGGTAATGATTTGCTTTTAGCCGCGCAGTTAAACCTCGCTGTGATCCCGCACTAAGCTCCCCTGAGACGTGCTGCACCAAGCACGTTTTACAAGCGCCTTTTTTACAGGAATAGTTTATCGAGCTACCACTGCGAATGAGGGTCTCTAGTACTGATTCATCTTCAGCGGAATCAAAAGCTTGGCCATCTAAAAAGAAAGTTGTCATTGGCGAACATTTATTCTCAATTAATAACAAAAAATATTATGATATCAGCCGCACTTCCATAATAATGTAGCTAAAATTATAGAAGCCCACTTCTGCTTTGTAACACTCTTGTGACAATTCAGCATAAACCAAGTTCTCACCAGCTGCAGAAACAGTGCTCATTCATTTAAAAGAAGTTAAGGTCAGCATGCTTATTGCCAAAACACTCACAGGGTTTAGAGATAAATACCGCCAACGACCACGCTATCAGCGCTTGCTCATGCTCGCGGTTACGCTTTATGTTATTTTTACCGCCATTTTAGGCTTGCTAATACCCTATATCGCCGTTAAGCAAGTACCGAAGCAGTTAACAACAATGCTACAGCGCACTGTGACATTAAGCGATGTCCATATAAACCCCTTTACCTTGAAAGTGGCTATCGATCAATTTCAAATACAAGAAGCCAAGACTAACCTAAACAGTAATGAATTTGTTGGGTTTGAACAGCTGACTTTTGAGTTTCGTTTTTGGCATTCTATTTTCAACGGCGCTTTTAGCATTGCCGATGTCACCTTACTAAAGCCGTCTGTCAATGTTGAAAGGCTCAAAGCGGATAACGCTATGACGTTCAACTTCAGCGATATTATCGATACTCTAGCGCAAAATAACGCATCAACCACAGAGCAAACCTCTGCCGCGTCGACTGGTCTGCCACACTTTATGCTGCAGAACTTGGCTATCCTTGATGCTGACTTACGCTTTATCGACAATATCACTCAAGGGAAACTGCTCTACCCACAAGTGAACCTCAATATTAAGTCCTTTGATTCTCAAAATGCCATTGAAGCATCAATGCAGACCCAAAAGGGGGAGCAAAGTAATCACTATGCAATCCATCTTGTCGGTAATAACGGCGGAGAAATTGCGACTCAGGGTATCGTTCAATTAGAACCACTATCAGTTGTAGGTGATATTCAATTAACCAATATCCAACTGCCGCAGTTTTGGTCATTTGTAGATAAGTTGTTTATTGCCAATCTCGCGACGGGTCAACTCAGTGTCGACAGCCAATATCGACTCGAAGAAAAGGCCGACTATTTTCAAGTAACCACCAGTAATGGGGTGGTAAAACTCGAAGGTATCGCCCTTAAAAATAGTGATGCCATTATTGCAACTCTGCCCATTTTTGCGGTTGAAGGCATTCACTTTGATCTACATAAAAAAACAGTAACAGCCGAAAAAATACATTCTCAAGGCTTGGTTGTTAACACGACGCTCGACCAAAAAGGCAGTAACCTACAAAGGCTATTACAACCAAAGCTAGCACAAATATCAACGGCGGCGAAACAGAAAGTTGCGTCTAACAATACTCTTGATAGCAGCAAAGAAAGCTTGCCTTGGACAGCCATTTTAAATGCTATTGAGCTAGAGAATTACCGAGTCAATCTTACCGAGAAAATAGTCACCCAGGGAACCTTGTGGCAGATAAGCGATATTAAGCTGCTTACCGACAAAATTAATGCCGACCTATCAAGCCCGATTGATTACCAACTCTCGCTCAATATTAATCAGCAAGGTGCATTATCATCAAATGGCAGCATCGATATTAAGCAGCAAAAATCAGTTAATCAGCTAGCACTGACAGAGCTAGGCTTAAGCCAGTTTCAGAACTATCTCAGCCCCTATCTCAATATAGATCTAAAAAAGGGTCAGCTCTCTACCCAAGGGACGCTGCTGCTTAACAATGAAGCCGAGCAACTTAGCTATAATGGTGCGATCAACATTGACGACTTGCTCATTAAAGATACGGTGCAAAAAAAGACACTGCTTAAGTGGAAAAGCGTCGATATAAACCAATTTGGCTTCGATAGAGCAGCCAACAGCATTGAAATAGATCATATCGCGCTAAAGCAGCCCTATGGCCGCATCATTATCGCTGAAGACAAAAGCACCAACTTTGGCGAGTTAATGGTCAGTAACAACAAGCAAGTTATTGCCACAGATATGCCCGAAAAGCCACGAGTAGAACAAAAAGTATCAGCGCCATTAACCAGCGAAACAGATAAAGCTAAATCCGCTTCGATGGCAATTAGCATCAATAAAATCAGTATTGAAGACGGTTCTACCTTCTTTGCCGATAATTCACTGACCCCTAACTTTGCCGCCAGTATCGAACAAGTTGATGGGCAAATTACTAAGCTATCATCATCGAGTAAACAGGCAGCATCGGTTGATATAAAGGGTAAGATTGATCGCTATGCTCCGGTCACATTAAAAGGCGATATCAACCCCTTACTCGAACAACCATTTTTAGATTTAGCACTGGGCTTCAAACATGTAGAGCTCACCTCAGTAAACCCTTATTCGGGAACTTACGCGGGTTACTATATTGATAAAGGCCAATTATCGTTAGATCTTAAATACCGACTCGAGAACAACCAATTGGTGGGCGAGAATCACTTAGTGGTCGATCAACTGCAACTGGGTAAGCCAAGCAACAGTAGCTTAGCAACCACCTTGCCTGTCACTCTCGCTATCGCCCTCTTACAAGATAGGCATGGCGTTATTGATTTAGGCTTACAAGTATCGGGGGATTTAGACGAGCCAAGTTTCAGTGTCGGCAGTATTGTGATGACCGCATTTACAAACATCATCACCAAAGCCGTTACCGCCCCCTTTTCACTGCTAGCCAATTTATTGGGCGGCGATGATGATGAACTCGATAAAGTAAACTTTTCAGCAGGTACCGCTGAGCTAGACGAAAATGCCAAAGCAACCTTAGAGATGCTCGCCAAGGGCTTAGCCGATAGACCTATGCTAAGATTGAATGTAGAAGGTGCCGTTAATGTCGCTGAAGACAATCGTGCATTGGCCGAAATGCAATTACGACAAAAGCTTGCGCAGTTAGCTCAAATAGAGATTGACCAGATGCCAGCGGCGTTAACCGCCAGTACTTATCCAACATCAGGCGCATTATCTGCTGCGCTAAAATTACTTTATGAAACTGAAATTGCCGGTCTGGCCATGGATGTAAAAATAGCAATTGCAGCCGATCACCAAGGCGATAATGCTCTGACCGCTGAGGAGTTAGCGACCCGTTGGCATATTGCATTATACAATTTCAGCTTAGGCGGTCAGCGGATCTCTAATGATGCATTAGGCGATCTAGCACAGCAGCGAGCCATAGCAGTGAAGACTTTCTTAGCAGACAATAAAACCGTTGCCCCTGAAAGAGTCTTTTTGCTCGATAGCAAAGTCGATCTAAATACCGGCGCCAGCCAAGCGTTAATGACGTTAACGGCTAACTAATACTGATTAGAACTTAACGGCAAGACGTATAATATTAGGCACCTAAGCTCAGGATCTTGAGTTTAGGTGCCTTTTTATGATTTCTTTCAAACAACAGACACAGTACAACAGCAATTAACTAAGTAACACCTAGCGGTTACCCCGACAAAACCCTTAGCTAAGGTATTATTTTACAATGTAATCACGGACTCCACGTTTTAAAGGATTAAGATTTATGCTCCTCGCCCTTATAAGTCAGCCGACTTCGCCAAATGCACACTTAGCCATCAGTGAATTACTGTCAACATTCACCAGTACCACGCCGAAAATAGGTTACATCGCATCAATGCCTGATCCACAGCGCGAATATTACCAACAAAGCCAACAACTTTATGCTGAGCTCAATGCTGAGATGACGGTTTATTTAGAGCTTGAGTCAGAGTTTAGTCAGCAAGCACTTGATACCCTATTAACCTGTGATGTTATTCATCTTTCAGGTGGCGACACACAGCGGTTTTTGCAAGCGATAAAGCAGCGACAACTCATTGAGCCTCTTAAAGAGTTTGCCGTGAATGGCGGTGCAATAGTGGGAGTGAGCGCAGGTGCAATGTTGTTAACACCGTCAATCGCCAGTGCCGTACTTTGTGGCGACCAAATAAAAGGGCCGCACGCCGCGCTCACAGCATTAAACCTGGTCCCCTTTCATATAGTGCCACACTTTGAAATAGCTCAATTAAACCATGCCAATTTCAACCAACAGCTTAGATCACTTAAAAGTGCTGCGTACCTCTGTGGTGACGATGACGCGCTGTTACTCGCAGGGGATAAATTAGTGATATTCGGCCAACCGCGGTTAGTTAAAAATTAGTGTTAAATAAACGATTTCTAATCAAGGCTGTTAACCCAGCAGCGCATGGGGTAAAATCTTCGCGGATCAAAACACATTAAGGGCAGTAAATGTTTGTTATTCGTTGGGTGCTAGGCCGGATCATTTTGTTTTTTAACTTTATTTTCACTCCAAAAAAGCTTAAGCGTCCTATCGCTGAACAGCAAAAAGTAGATGATGCCACTAAAAATATGACCATCTACGAGTACAAAGCTTGTCCTTTCTGTGTGAAAGTGCGCCGCTCACTGCGCCGTCAAGGTCTTAACATAGTGACCCTTGATGCAAAGCAGGAGCCACATAAAAGCACTTTACTTACCGAGGGTGGTAAGTTGCAGGTACCTTGCATGAAAGTTGAAGATGCAGGCCAAGCTATTTGGATGTATGAGTCATCTGAGATCATCGGCTTCTTAGATAAGAAGTTTGCCTAAGCGCCAAAGCGTTTTGCAAGTGAGATTAAAAAGGTAGCCTATGAGCTACCTTTTTTTGTTTGGGTTATTGCAATCAGCGGCAATAAGCTGCACATCAGCGAGTTATCGATGCAAGCTCGACTCGACTCATAGCCGCCAAGCCATTTTAGATCTACGCTCACTATACTTAAGCCGATTAACTACCCCCCCCTATAATGAGCAGCTATAGTCATTCAGCTAATTTTCTTATCAATGTTTATATACAACAGAGCAGTCGACTTTAAACTTAGCCATATTGTACCTAGTTGGTTTTTTCCGCCCATTGGAATGATTGTTGCTGAGATCTAGCTTTTTCTACAAGACGAACTATTCCAAGTGCAATACCACTGGATTGCCAACGCGATTGTTAACTTCGGTATGCTGAGTTAGCATATTACTAACATTAGCGATATTAATGAGCAGTATTATTTATTTAGCCTTCTTTAACTTATTAAAGCTGCATTCACCTTCTCAATGGTTATTGGTGCAACGGCTATGTTTAAAACGGTTACTTGGTTATTAACTCCTACGGAGAAAGCAAGATTACTGTTAACTTATATAAAAATTTTAATTAATAGCCGCAACTATTATTGCTACTTACGTCACAGTGAGACCTTTAAGCCGCTACAAGCCAAACTTAGCGAACAAAAATAAAGCTATTCCCGCAAATAAATTAGCTATTCCGCCCTGTAAAAAATGATTTCAGCCCTCTGAAGTCATAAATAAAAGCGCATGTAACACCATATGTACGCAACAAATCAATAAATACAATGGCTACAGCAGTGTGATCCAGCTCTCTATTCTCATTATTTATTTACTAATTAAAAACTTTTAAACACCTTTCAATGTTAAGTGTGCGTTAATTAATATCGCGTACCGAGCTTACATCAAGATCCCCTAGGCGCAACATGTAAATAACAAGCTAGCCATTTGTAGTTTATTAATTAACCCAGAGTTACCAATATTACAAATTACAACCTTACAAGTAAACAAAATGTAACCATACTGATAATTACTATGTGATAAGAATAGTACCTCAAGCTGACCTTTAAGCTGAAAACCCTGTGATGAGCATGTTGCCACAGTTATTTTATTATGGTTTTATCCAACTGAGAAATGCTTTTTTATTTACATTCTCGCCACCTAAAAAAGACAAAGCTAATTAAAATAAAACATATAACTAATATAGGTTCCAAGGGAGTAATACAATGCACGTAAATTTGAAGTTGGCCAAAGCGATACGCTTTGCGTTAGTAAGTGGTGCTGCTGCAACTGCCGCGCTTAGCTCGCCAGTTGTTCTTGCGGCAGACGCTGAGGAAATGGGAAATGTTGAACGCATTCAAGTTACCGGTTCTCGTATCAAAAGAACCGATATGGAAGGCTCTTCACCTGTCACAACGATTACAGCAGCGGATATGGAAAAAACGGGCGAAATGTCAGTTGCAGACGTATTACGCCGCAGCAACTTGAACACATTTGGTTCAACCGCTGAATCATCAGGTAGTTCATGGCAGAGTCAATCCAATATTTCGTTACGTGGCGCCGGTGCAGATAGAACCTTGGTGCTATTAAATGGCAAACGTATGCCTGGCTCACCAACAATGGGTGGCACAGCCGTAAACCTGAATACTATTCCAACTGCTGCAATTGAGCGTATTGAAATTTTGTCTGATGGTGCTTCTGCGGTTTATGGTTCAGATGCGGTTGCCGGTGTAGTAAACATCATCACTAAGAAAGATTATGAAGGATTAGAAGTTTCAGCATCTGGTAGCCTTCCTGAACAAGATGGTGGTGAAGAATGGAAAGCCCATGTTATCGGTGGCACAAGCAGCGATAAAGGTAGCTTAACATTCTCGTTTGAACACCAAAGTCGTGAAATCATTTACCAAGCAGATCGCTGGTTCTCAAGTTCAACTAATCTAGGTGCGTCTGATTTAACAGACACTACAGGTGTTTCAACTTACGCAAGAAACTTCCGTGATCTTGACACCGGCACATTCAGCCCAATGGCAGCCTGTGACAATGAAGACATGGCCAATGGTGGACAAATATACAGCTATAAAGATGGCTATGCATGTGGTTACGACTACACTGCTGAAGCCGCCGATCACGCTGGCCGTGATTACACCGCTGGCTATATATCAGCTAACTATGAGTTAACTGACGAAATTATTTTTGAAGGCCAAGGGCTTTTCTCTCGTAATGAAACATTTGGTCGCTATGCACCCGCTGCAGGCTACTTCACTGTCGGTGCTGGTCAAGTTGAAATTCTGACTTCAGACGGAAATGGTGGTTTTACATCAGGCCTGAATGAAAAAGCAGGTCGTGCATACTATCGCTTTACTGATGTGGGTACTCGTGACTCAACCACTATCGATTACAGCACCGACATTCAAATTGGCTTGGTTGGCGAGCATGATGACTTTGGTTGGGATGTGACATACCACTACAACTTAGCTGAAAACAGTAACTATGGTTCTGGCTATGTACATCGCCCTACTGTTGAAGCGTTAGTTGAAAGTGGTGAGTTCAACTTCGGTCCAGAAGGTAATAGTGATGAGGTTATCGCTGCTATTTCCCATGATACTCTTGCACAAGATACGATGGACTTCCAAAGCCTAAACGCTGGCATAAACTTTGAAGTAATTGAGCTTCCAGCAGGTATAGTTGGTTGGTATATTGGTACTGAATTTTCACAGTATAAATATGTATCTCACTATGATGCAGAGTCTTCTGCGGGCGAAGTTATTGGCTCATCAGGTGGTGGTTCGGCCGGTGATCGTGATGTGTTTGCATTCTTCGCTGAATCGATCATTCCAGTTACTGATGATTTAGAATTAAACGTAGCCTTCCGTTATGATGACTATTCAGATTTCGGTACTGCAACAACGCCTAAAGTGGCACTACGCTATCAGGTATTGGATGATGTAGTACTTAGAGCGTCATGGGGACAAGGTTTCCGCGCTCCTGCTTTATCTGATTTGTATTCACCAAACTCATTCAGTGCTGATGATGCTACTGATTATCGCTACTGTGATATAAACGGCATTTCGACCGGTGATTGCAAAGAAGAACAGTATGATGTAACAAGAACATCTAATGAAAATCTTAAGCCTGAAACTTCTGATTTTTACAATTTAGGTGCCATTTGGAACATTACAGATAATTTCAGCACTAAAGTTGAATACTACAACCTAAGTATTGATGATGTAATCACATTCATCTCTTTAAACTCTTTATTAAGAGAAGAGCAAAACGTCGGTTACGGTAACACAAGTGGTGAACTTGTTCGTGCTGGTGACAGTGCCGATGGCGCGCTAATTGAAGCCACTACCCCACTTGTTAACGGTAATGGTTTTGATACAACAGGTATCGATTTCAACCTAACATACACTGGCTTTGAAACTGCTGTCGGTGATTTTGGTTCAACATTCGATCTTACCTATGTGCTTTCCTATGAAGATGAAGAATACTTTGATGGCCCTGTGAATGACATGGCTGGTCGTAATGGCTTACCTGAATACCGCTTTACATGGGTAATTGATTGGTCATATGGCGATCACAACGCATCACTTCTCACTCAATACATTGACGGCCAAGCTGAAAATACTGATCCAAATACCTATGAGAATATAGGTAGCTTGGACTCTCAAACCACATTCGATGCTAGTTATTCCTATATGACTGACTGGAATGGTAAGTTTAATGTAGGTGTTCGTAATATAACTAACGAAGACCCAGTATTAGATTCTTACTTAAATTATGACGCTGCATTGTATAACTTATATGGTCGTACTTACACAGCAAGTTATACGCAAAAATTCTAAGTTGATTAGAGTTCCAAAGTAGAGTGATTATGTACATTAAGCCAGTTGGTAGCCCAACTGGCTTTTTATTTAATGTCTCGCCCTGATCTGTTATCGCAATATGCTAACTTTTCATCGAAAGACCTCGAAACCTTAACGTAACACTATAAGAAATTAACTAAACCCCAAGTAGTGAGCAGTGATGACAATCACACTGGACACACAAAACAGCGCCACCATAAAGCGCCAGATAAACTTAAGCCACTGCCCCCAATCCACTCGGCACACCCCGAGCGTGGCCATAAGCGATGCTGACGTTGGCACTAATACATTGGTAAAACCATCACCTAATTGAAAGGCTAGCACGGCGACTTGACGGGTAACCCCAACGATATCAGCTAAAGGTGCCATCAAAGGCATAGTCAAGGCGGCTTGACCTGAACCCGAGGTCACAAAAAAGTTAAATACCGATTGAAACAGCAGCATAAACCAAGCCGACATCACACTTGGTAATTGACCGATAAACTCACCAGACACACTCAACATGGTGTTCAACACACTTGGATTCGCGGCATTACTGCCCCCTAACAACAGTAAAATCCCTGATGCACAACCCACTAATACCGCAGGTTCCAACATTGTTGCAGCGCCTTGTTTAAAGCTCACTGCAACCTTATTAACGCTCATGTTGTTAAGCTTAAACACCACCCCTATGATACCGACGATGATCCCCATGGTAAAAAATTGACTGGCTATTTCAGGAATAAACCACGCTTTGGCGATCACCCCCCAGATTATCCACGCTATCGTCGCTACAATCGTCAATAGCACCAATATATCACCCACATTAAAACGGCTATCAAGCTTTGACTCACTGGCATTGTCACGAAAATATTGGTCACTACTGTGACTATAAGAAAGCGTTGGCTTGGCTTTAATTTTTGCGGCATAACGCATAGTGAAAACCAAGCCCATTAAGGTGAAGCCGAGCCACATCACGACGCGCATGCTTGAACCCGACAAAACCGGCACATCTGCAATACCTTGTGCAATCGCAACACTAAAAGGGTTCATCCAGGAACTGGCGAAACCAATTTGGGTCGCCACATAGGTCACCATCACAGTGGTAATGCCGTCATAGCCAAGCCTTATCATTAATGGGCAAATAATTATCGCGAAAGCAATGGCCTCCTCCCCCATGCCAAAAACAGCGCCGCCTAAGGAGAACAGGCTGAATATCACTGGAATAAACAGAGTTTCGTTGCCACGGGTTTTATCGATTAACTTTAATATGCCGTTATCAATGGTGCCTGTTGCCATCACAATGCCAAAAGCGCCGCCGATGACGAGCATGAACATGATGACGCCAATCGCACTGCCCCATTTGGACCCAGAGACCAGCCCCTCAAACGCAAAATTAAAGAAGCCCGCGCCGCCGCCTCCTTCGAATAAGCTGACGGGGTTAAGTATGGGCTCACCACTTTCATCTACTTCATATGCAAAGGAACTTGGGTCGATAACACTACGGCTCTTCTCCACGCCATCAATAACGTAACTGACCTCTTGGGTTTGAAACGAGCCAACGGGGATAAAATAGGTCAGCAGCGCCGCAGCAAGTGCTACAAAGAAAATAATGACTAAGGTATCTGGCATCTGCCAAGATCTGTTCAGCGTATGATCACTACTGTTATTAAGCTCTGATGCGGGTGCGGGAATGGGATTGAGTTGGTTCGACGAAGAAACTGGATTCATTTTGCTGCCATATTATTGTTATATGGCAGCAAATATAAACCAATGTTGGGGCTTTATCTACGCATCAGCAGCGTAGTTATCTGCAATTGACTAATACATTATCATGCCGTCGAATGCGCTTGCGCAAAATAGCGAGCTAATTGTTGGACTATTAGCATGCAAATTAATGAACATAACAAAGCCGGCACTATCGGATGGATCTGATATGGCAAAGGTGTTTGGCTTTGCATTAAAAGATAACTCAACATGCCACTCACCATTGCAGCAAGTGCACTATTCCCAGTGATTGAGGGCCAATAGAGCCCTGCGATAATCGGCCACAAAAATACCGCTTGCAAGGCACCAAATGCCGCTAAGTTAATCCAAACAATCATATCCGGTGGGCTCAATGCAAAGTAACAAGCACTGAGGGTGATAATAAGCATCACTAACCGAGTCAACCAGACTTGCTTAGACCCGGTTAGACTTGGCAACACTTTAACCACTCCATCGCGAACAATACTGCTTGCTGATTGCAGTAACATCGAGTCAACCGACGACATCACCGCTGCAATGGGTGCGGCCAGCAGTGTTCCGGCTATTAACGGCGGTAATAAACCCGACATGAGCATTGGCATGATCTTATCTGGTACGGTTAAATCGGGAAATAACGCACGGCCAAGCACGCCACATAAATGCGGTATAAGCGTCATCAAGAAACAGATGATAGTCCCCCAAATAATGCCCGTTTTTAGTGAGGCTTTGTCTTTAACGGCCAACAGTCGCACCACGGTATGAGGCAAGCCCATAGTGCCAAAACAGATTAATAACCAAAACGACAACATCATTGGCCAAGATAAAAAGCCATCAATGCTGTGGGGAGTAAATAGCGCCGGAGTTTGCTGCGATAGCTGCTGCATCTTCTCGGATAATTCGGGTTGCGATAATATCACCAGCAACAAAATAAACAGCCCTAACAACATCACAATCCCTTGCAAGGCGTCAGTCATGACTACCGCCCTAAATCCCCCCGTTAGTGTATAGGCCAATACCGTGCCAACAAAGATAACTAAGCCAAGCTCATAGCTTATTCCCGTCACCCCAGAGAGTAACCTAGCTCCGCCAATGAATTGAACGGATATCATGGCAATAAAACCGACCACCAAGCTCACCATGGCAAAAGTACTTAAGTATCGATTTTGAAAACGCGCATCCAACCACTCAATGAGCGTTGCATGTTGATGTCGCCTTATCGCCAAAAAGCGACTCCCCAGCACGCCTAAGGTTAACAGCACCACTGGCACTTGGATCAGGGCTAACCACACCCAGCCAAGCCCATACTTATAAGCCGCGCCAGAGCCACCGATAAATGACCCCGCACTGGTATAAGTGGCCACTAATGTTAACGCCAGCAACGGCCCACCGAGAAATGTGCCTCCAATAAAAAATCGCTTAGCCTTGTCAGTATGCAGTCCATTGCTCTCATCGGTTTTACGTGATTGACGAGCACTCCAAAGCCGCGTCATTAATAAGCTCAGTGTTAGGTAAAGCAAAACGGGGAATAAGCTAGTCACGGGTATCACCTAATGCTCTTACTAAAACAATAATGAGCAGCAGAGGTGCCAGAATGCAGGAAAACCAAAACCAAATAGGTAAGCTAAACCAGTAGCCTTGGTCTGCTAACAACACAGGTCCTAGGCACCATAAAACAAAATAACCAAGGGTCAATAACAATGCAGTGGTTGATAACGATCTCATGAAAGCACAGCCTGAGTTAACGATAAAATAGGGGATAATACTAAAAACAGCTGCTGCCGATTCTAATCAATATTGGCTATCGGCACCAGTCGGATAGACGAGTTAGTAAACCCTGATCTTGATAAATGTTTAAACCGATAATCTACAGCTGTAAAAACACTCAATATAAAACCGTTAAAAATACAACTAGCTAACTTTAGTCTACGATAAAACACACACAAAATTAATCAAGCTGATCTATTTCGGTGCACACTATATATAGAAGGGTGAGCAGCCTCTAAGTTCTTCTATTAGTTAACCAACTTTGCTTGTTTAGCTCAAGATCTCCCCCTAAAATCAGATTTATAAACCATCAATTAAATTGATAGTTTCCATTTAACGATTTTTTAGTTAGGGAAAACAATACCCATAATGAAGTACTCTCTTAAGCAGATCATAGTTTTTGATGCCGTTGCCAGTTTAGAAAGCGTCAGCGCGGCTGCGAGAAAATTGTCTATGACACAATCGGCTGTGAGTATGTCGCTGGGACAGTTAGAGAATTTGCTTGATCGGCCACTCTTCATTCGCCAAGGAAACCGACTTACCTTAAGCCATTGGGGCAACTGGCTCAGGCCCAAGGCCCGACGTTTATTACAAGACGCACAACAGATAGAATTAGGTCTTCACGAACAGCACCTTATCAGTGGAAGATTTAGAATTTGTTCGAGTCAAACAGCTGCAGAGCATCTGCTTCCTGAGCTTATCAGTAAAATTGATGCTGACTTCCCAGAACTTCGAATTGACTTAACGGTAGAGAACACCGAAAACGTGATCGAAGGCCTACTTAATTACGAATACGATTTTGGCATAATCGAAGGTCGAAACGATGATAGCCGACTCCACCAAGAACAATGGCTAGATGATCACCTGGTGGTGGTTTCATCGCCGCATCACCCATACGCAAAATCCAAATCAGCCAGCTTAGCGCAACTAGAACAAGCTAAATGGGTGCTTCGCGAGCAAGGTGCCGGTACTCGGCGTATTTTCGAAGGTGCTATTCATGGGATTATTGAAAAACTGCATGTGTGGAAGGAGTATGAGTATGTATCAGTGCTCAAGGCTCTGGTTAAAAATGGCCCTTATTTAAGCAGTCTGCCCTACTTAGATGTAGAGAAAGAGATTGCTAATGGCGAGTTGGTTGTTCTATTAACACCTGAATTAAATATGCAGCGTCATCTTTCCTTTGTTTGGCGCAATGATTCAGGGGAAAACCCCTTAAGAGACTGCGTGATCACTGAAGCTAGGCGCCTAAGTCGTCACAAGCTTGTATCGAAAAATAGCCGTTAACGACTAACAGGTGCAATGCCACATTGCACCTGTTAACCAGTGCCAACTTAGAACTTGTACAGCTCACATATTTTTTGGCTGATATCTTCTCGTGTGATAACCCCGCATAACACGCCCTCATCTACCACAGGGAAGACACTCGGCTTGCTGGCGTTTGCCCCACGCAGACGCTCTTCATAACTTTTAAAGGTGTTTCCTATCAACATACCGCTATCACTCACAGGGAATAGCTTATTTCTATCTACCACCATTAACTCAATCAAATCAGCGACAGCATCCAAAGGCGTGACAGTTAATACTTGCGTTTGCATTAAGTCACCCACTTTATAGCCAATACCGCGGACAAACTCCTCAGACCACAAACTGCGTAATAGGTCCTGCTGTGAAATAAACCCTAGTAGCTGCTGCTTGTCGTTTACCACCGGCGCGCCGCGACTAGCAGCGTCTGACAGTCGTTTAAGCCCTTCATAGACAGATAGATCGGCAGTCAGTGTGAATGGAGTTGGGTTCATGAGATCGCTTACGTTTAGTCTTTGAATTGTTTTTGGCATTGTTTTTACTCCGGGAAAAGGTTGAGAACGGCTATTGTTCTGAATAAGTGCAGTTTGAGGATCTGTTTGCTTTGCTAATGGGGTGTCGATTTGACTATCGAGAGTCGATAACGAAATGACTTCCGCTAGGCTGCCCCCTTTATTTGAACGTGGTTTCTTTTGGTATGTTGTTGGCTTAGCTTTTTCTATTAACCAATATCCCAAGCCCACAAATAGACCACCACCGACAATATTGCCCAGCGTGACTGGAATTAAATTATTGATAACAAAATGACTGACAGTAAGATCTGCAAATTGGTTTTGCGTTACATTCAGTGCTTCGAACCAGCTAGGCTCTGAGAATTGGGCAATAACAATCCCTAATGGCACCATAAACAGATTAGCAATGCTGTGTTCAAAGCCACTGCTGACAAACATGGCAACTGGCAACATCAACAAAATGGCTTTAGTTAATGCGTCTTTACTGGCGAATGTCATCCAAACGCCAAGGCAAACCAGCATGTTACACAACATACCCAGTACAAATGCTTGCCACCAACCGTGGTGTAGCTTGTGTTGCGCAATATTAAGGGCGTTGAGTCCCCATTGCCCGTCGTTCAAATGTTGCATGCCGGCAATGACGATCATGGCCAACATCAGCATCGCTCCGACAAAGTTTCCTGCGTAGACTCGCAGCCAGCATTTAAGCAGCTCTTTACTTGATACTTTTCTCTGTGCCCAGGCCACACTGCTCAACACGGTGCTGGTAAATAGCTCACCACCACAGATCACCACCAGCATTAAACCAAGGCTAAAAGCTAGTCCCCCGGCGAGCCTAATAAGTCCCCATGGCCCACTGTTCCCAGTGGTGACCGTAATATAGAATACAAATGCCAACGCAATAAATGCACCAGCAAAAATTGCCAAACCAAAAGATTGCCAAGTCGCTTTGATCACTTTATCTGTACCGTACCCCTCAGCCTGCTGGTACAAACTCGGCATTGCCGCATTAATGGGCCCTGCTGTTTGCTCCGTTTGTCGGGTTAAAGGGATGAGGTTTGCTTGACTATGTCCAGTCATTCTTCCCCCTAGCCTTTACGTCACTAAGCTTAATACGCCCTACATTCATTAAATTCTCCTGTTAGTCGATAACTGCGCTCGCTCTAACAGCAAAATTAACCCAACTTCCAAGGCAATGAAATCTGATAATAATGATGGTTAACATCATTATTATTGATATTAAAAAGCAAGGAGATAGAGTTGTTAAATTTAGAAGGTCGACACAAAACGAGCTATAAGTACCTGTTTTTAAAATAATTTAACATATCTACGTGTTATTTTAAAGAGGCTGATAAAGATCAGCGACGAAGGTGAAGAGACTCCACGACCGATGATTATCGATTAACAAGGGGATGAATAAATGGTTAAGCAGTACTATCAATTCACTTGATTTGAGTTAATTGATAGTAAATATAGAAGTGATTGTGCGACTACAGCGATCTCTTAAGCGCTCCCGCGCCTGCAAACAAAAAGATCCAGATCACACTAAGCTTTAAGTTTGGTGTGACAAACGCCACATTATTGTGACCACGGATGCAACACCACAATAAATGTTTACTGATGGTCATAAATCAGACGTTTTTGTCGTGTTTATTGATCTAGACACTAAGGCAAATTACATGCCTATTATTAGATTATTTAGTCATCACTGTATAAGTTGTTAAGTTGATCTCAAATTATCTAAACAGCACATTCAATAACTTTGATACTTGGTGTTGTACCTTGGTGACTATGTTAATATCTTTAAGGTAAATTGGTCTGACCAATTTATAGAGTGTAATGGAATACTACTGTAACCGGCATTTAGCGGCAAAAATGGCTGATAATTTACGGTTACAGAAGCGTTAACAAAGGCTTGAAGTCGACTACACTTATGGCGACACCAGTTGTTAATTCACAGGGAACACCCAAAAGCTGTCACGAATTCCGATGAATCACCTAAATTCTTTTCGGAGAATGAGAAATTATGCCTGAAACAGTAAAAAATGAAGTAGAAGGCTCTGATCAGAGCTACCAAGCACTTCACCGCCCAGCATCTGAGTTCAATACCCGCGAGGAGTATTTGGATAACGAGCTGAAAATAATGAAGCCAAAACGTTGGGGACTCAACCTCCCAGGTAGAGATTTTAGATTCGAATGGGAAGACTTAGTCCCTGCCATTGCGGGTACCATAGGTATCACAGTGATGTATTCAGCCGTTATGGCTGCTTGGGCCTCTGGACTATCTGAACGTTGGGAACACGTAAACTTGGGGGCAGAATTTGCTATCCAAGTCGTGCGTGTTGAAATGCTCATTCCCGCCCTACTCTTTTGTATTATCAGTTCCGGTTTTATTAATCCCCGAGCCAACCTCGCCGGTAACCATGGTCCAATGATCCCTCTGATTGGCGCTATCGCGCTAGCAGGCGCTCACCCACTCGCATTAGCCATATTGCTCGGGATATTCGGCCTCATCTTAAGTTACTTCAAAGGGGGCTCAAAGTTAGTCAACTTGACCAGCAGTGGTGTGGCCGGTGGCTTACTTGTTTTCTTAGGTTTTATGGGTGCCAAAAGTCAAATAACGTCATTATTTGATTGGGCTGGCGGCCTTGAAGCCAAGCATGCTCTGGATTACAGCTTAGGCTATGTTGCCTTCTTTATTTTATTGGCCAACGTCATTATCTACGCTTACCTAGCAAAAATAGGTAAACGCTGGTTAGCCATTCCACTGTGTTCTATTGCCGCTATCGTTCTGGCTTTTGCACTTGGCGCTGGGCTCGATCTTAAGTTTATCACTGAACCTGGTATCCCGAATTTAAACCCAATGTACTGGTGGGGTTCAACTGAATATGGCTGGCAGTTAGGCTTACCTAACCTCGAGCATTTCATTGCGTCACTGCCATTCGCGATTCTCGCGGTGGCGATGTGGTCACCCGATTTTCTGGGACACCGTATTTTCCAAGAACTTAACTATCCAAAGGGTTCAGAGAAAGTATTGATGGATGTTGATGACACAATGACGACCTGTTCTCTTCGTCAAATTGTCGGAACGGCAGTCGGTGGCGGTAACATTACCTCATCTTGGGGAACCTACATGATCCCTGCTGCTATTGCTAAACGTCCTATTCCAGCAGGCGCCATTTTACTCGGTATTATGTGTATCGCAGTTGCCGTTATTGGCTATCCAATGGATGTCACGGTTTGGCGTCCGGTCATGTCAATTGCACTGCTAGTTGGCGTATTTTTACCACTGCTTGAAGCGGGTATGCAGATGGTAAAAGACACTAAAAATAGTCAGGCTGCGGGTATATGTATCTTCGCCGCTTTTGTGGCAAACCCAGTGTTAGCTTGGGCACTCACCATGTTCTTGGACAACAACGGTCTGATCGGTGATAAAGAGCGCGCCAAATCACTATCAGTCACTGATCGAATAGTGATCCCAGGATTAGCTTTTGTTATCTGCCTAGCAGCAATGCTAGCGGTAGGTATGATCACCGGTATCCCGGCACTGCTTTAATATAGAGCCGTTCTACCTGAAAATGGTGGATTCAGTGAGTATATAATGACGAAGAGAGACCCGCGCTCTCTTCGTCATTTTCTCTTCTATAATTCTTATCAATATCTTTGATACTCATCATTTGTTATATCAGCCAGTAGCATCAAAGCAAATATGTGGGTTACAAATCCACCTGCGAAAATCATACCAACAGGTAAATACCTGACATAGCAACAGGGTCCAAATATTAAATTGTTCAAAAAATGCTACTTTGTTAACAGTTTTAGGATTTATGGACCAATTCCACTTTGATAAAGGTGCAGCACAAAGCCTGCTATGCTAATATACGACTGGTTAATTGGTCTTACCAATTCCCTCAAGTTAACATCCACAGCATTAAGATGTTAGCGGTTGAGAAAGTCCAAACGAATTACAGCGAAGTGCACTCACTTCCACACGCTTCTTGATGAAAGAGTTGAAGAGGCGTTTAAGACATAGCTATTGGTGTATAAGGCAGAGCCGATACCCAATAACCTTTATCCCAAACAGAAGGTAAAAGTACGATGACCGAAAAAACTGAACAGTTTGCAAACGCGTGGGATGGTTTCACGTCAGGCGATTGGAAAACTGAAGTCAATGTGCGTGATTTTATTCAAGCTAACTACACTCCTTACGAGGGCGACGAATCGTTCTTAGCTGAAGCGACTGAAGCGACGACTGAACTTTGGGATAAAGTGATGGTTGGCGTTAAGCAAGAAAACCGTACTCACGCCCCTGTTGATTTTGATACCGACAAAGTATCAACAATCACTTCTCACGAAGCGGGCTATATCACTAAAGATTTGGAAACGATTGTTGGTCTGCAAACAGAAGCGCCACTTAAGCGTGCAATGTTACCCAACGGTGGTATTCGCATGGTTGAAGGTTCTTGCGCCGCTTATGGCCGTGAGCTGGACCCAAACATCAAGTATGTTTACTCAGAGTTACGTAAAACGCACAACCAAGGTGTTTTTGACATCTATACCCCTGAAATTATGGGCTGTCGTAAGTCTGGCATTTTAACTGGTTTACCTGATGCCTACGGCCGTGGTCGTATCATTGGTGATTACCGTCGTATCGCGCTATATGGTATTGACTACCTTATGCAAGATAAGTTTGCTCAATTCGGTTCGCTACAAGCTGACTTCGAAACCGGTGAAAACTTGTCTTACACTATGCAACTTCGTGAAGAGATTGCAGAGCAGCATAAAGCGCTTGGTCAAATGAAGAAGATGGCCGCTAGTTATGGCTTTGACATCTCAAAGCCTGCGACTAACGCTAAAGAAGCGATCCAGTGGACCTACTTTGGTTACCTTGCTGCCGTTAAGAGCCAAAATGGCGCGGCAATGTCACTTGGTCGTACTTCAAGCTTCCTCGATATCTTTATCGAACGTGATATCAAAGCAGGCATTTTAACTGAGCAAGAGTCTCAGGAAATGGTTGACCATTTCGTGATGAAGCTGCGTATGGTGCGTTTCCTACGTACACCAGAATACGATGAGCTATTCTCTGGCGACCCAATCTGGGCAACAGAGTCAATTGCAGGTATGGGTCTTGATGGCCGTACACTAGTGACTAAATCTAGCTTCCGTTTCTTACACACCTTGTACAACATGGGCCCTAGCCCAGAGCCAAACATTACGGTTCTATGGTCAGAGAAATTACCACTGAGCTTCAAAAAGTATGCGGCTAAAGTATCGATTGATACTAGCTCTATCCAATACGAGAACGATGACCTAATGCGTCCAGATTTTGAATCTGACGATTATGCTATCGCATGTTGTGTTAGCCCTATGGTTGTTGGTAAGCACATGCAGTTCTTCGGTGCGCGTGCCAACCTTGCTAAGACTATGCTTTATGCCATCAATGGTGGTGTTGATGAAAAGCTTAAGACTCAAATCGGTCCTAAGTCTGCCCCTATCACTGATGACGTTTTAGATTTTGATGACGTTATGGGTCGCTTAGACACCATGATGGACTGGCTTGCAACGCAATATGTATCTGCATTGAACGCCATTCACTTCATGCATGACAAGTACTCTTACGAAGCAGCCCTTATGGCACTTCATGACAGAGATGTTCGTCGTACTATGGCATGTGGTATTGCAGGTCTATCAATTGCTGCTGATTCACTGTCTGCGATTAAGTTCGGCACAGTTAAACCCATCCGTGACGAAAACGGCATCGCTATCGATTTCGATATCAGTGGTGATTACCCTAAGTTTGGTAACAACGACGCACGTGTTGATGATTTAGCCACTGAGCTTGTTGAACGCTTTATGGCTAAGATCCGTGCCATGAAGATGTACCGTGATGCGATACCAACGCAGTCTATCTTAACCATTACCTCTAACGTGGTTTACGGTAAGAAAACAGGTAACACACCTGATGGCCGTCCAGCTGGCGCACCTTTTGCTCCAGGCGCAAACCCAATGCATGGTCGTGACGAGAAAGGAGCGATTGCTTCTTTAACATCAGTTGCTAAACTACCATTTGCTCATGCACAAGATGGCATATCTTACACTTTCTCTATCGTTCCTAACGCGTTAGGTAAAGATGATGATGGTCGTAAAGCCAACCTTGCTGCACTAATGGATGGTTATTTTGCCCATAACGATAGCCGTGAAGGTGGTCAACACCTCAACGTTAACGTGATGAACCGTGAAATGCTTGAAGATGCTGTGGTTAACCCTGATAAGTATCCACAGCTAACCATCCGTGTTTCTGGTTATGCTGTGCGCTTTAACTCGCTCACACCTGAGCAACAGCAAGACGTAATTACCCGTACCTTTACTAAAGGTCTGTAAGCAACGTTAGTCACTTAGTGTCGAATAGGCTGGCGTAGCACAACGTTGCACCAGCCTCTCAAGGAGCAGAAATGGCAGTAACAGGTCGGATTCATTCTTTAGAGTCCTTTGGTACCGTAGACGGACCCGGCATAAGGTTTATCACCTTTATGCAAGGTTGTTTAATGCGGTGTCAGTACTGCCATAACCGCGATACTTGGGATCTACACGGCGGCAAAGAGATTAAAGTCGATGAGTTAATGAGTCAAATCATTAGCTATCGGCCTTTTCTTGAAGCCAGTGGCGGCGGTGTCACGGCCAGTGGTGGTGAAGCTGTATTGCAAGCAGAGTTCGTTGCCGAACTTTTTCAAGCCTGCAAAAAAGAGGGTATTCATACCTGCTTAGACACCAATGGTTTTGTGCGTAAATATACGCCGGTCATTGACGAGTTACTTGATAATACCGATCTGGTGTTACTCGATATCAAACAGATGAACGACGAAAAGCATATCGACTTAACCAAGGTCAGTAACCAACGTACGTTGCAGTTTGCCGAGCATTTGCACCAGCGTGGTCAAAAGACCTGGATTCGTTATGTGGTTGTCGGTGGATTCACCGACGACATTTCATCGGCACAGGCGTTGGCCGAATTTATCAAGCCAATGAACAATGTCGAGAAAGTGGAACTACTGCCCTACCACGAGTTAGGCAAACATAAATGGCAAGCGATGGGTGAAGAGTATCAACTCAACAAAATCTCACCTCCAAGCGCTGACACCATGGAACAGATAAAGCAAGTCTTCATCGATATGGGGATTAACGCTATTTACTAAGTGTTGTTAAGTTATACAGCAACTGTAGATAACGGCTAAAGCTCTTCCCAGTAACTTGCATCCAAACATTCGAATGCCGCTTTTAAAATAAGTGCCATATCGAAGTAGCAAGCTTTAGCACCTAAGGGTCGACAATTAACCCCCATTTGCGCCAGTTTTGTGGATAACTGATTACCCCAGTCGAGTAACGATAACGGCAATGGGTGAGCGGAGCGCCAGCCTAACCAGAGTAGACCTTGGATAGGTAAGCTAATAAAGAACAACGCAATGGTGATTGCCTGAGGTAGGTGATCCCAACCGTGCAGGTATAACTGACTTGCAGCCGCCAATATTGCCAACAGCGGCATTAATGGCAAAGCAATTTGAGTCGCGCGCATAACGCGATACTCAGGAAAGTAAAAACTGAGTTGTCTAACCATAGGCCACGTCTTCATATAACGACGACCTTCACCTAAGGTTTTGAGAACGAAAATGCTCAAAAATGGCACCTAATAAGAATCAATAACAAGCCTAACTTTAGCACAAACACTCAGCTTGCCCCAAGGCTCTATGCCAGGGAAGCAACAGATTTCCGCCCTTTTACAGGGCACACTTTACGACTTCGGCCTATAGTTGCCATAGAAGTTATTGTTATTCAGTGAATCAAACGATTTCATTACTTATTGCGAAAGGTTTAAACATGTCAAACAAACTGGTATTGGTGCTTAACTGTGGTAGTTCATCTCTTAAGTTTGCGGTTATTGATGCGCTCACCGGTGATGATCAAATTTCTGGTCTAGCCGAGTGTTTTGGGCTTGAAGACTCTCGAATTAAATGGAAAGTAAACGGTGCCAAGCACGATGCTAGCCTAGGTGCATTTACTGCACACAGAGAAGCTGTGGAATATATTGTTAACAAAATCTTGGTTGCTCATCCGCTAATTGCTGAAAAGATCCAAGCCATTGGTCATCGCGTCGTACATGGTGGGGAAAAATTTACTCACTCAGTCATTATCGATGAGAGCGTGGTTCAAGGCATCGAAGATTGTGCCACATTGGCGCCATTGCATAATCCAGCACACCTTATTGGTATACGAGCCGCTCAGGCATCGTTTCCTAAACTCCCTCAGGTTGCTGTTTTTGATACCGCTTTCCACCAAACAATGCCAGAAAAAGCCTTTATCTATGCCCTTCCGTATAAGCTATATAGAGAAAATGCAATCCGTCGTTATGGCATGCACGGCACAAGTCACCTATTCATCAGCCGTGAAACGGCAGCTGCTCTAGGTAAAGATGAAGCCGATACCAATATTATTTGCGCACATCTTGGTAATGGCGCGTCAGTAACGGCTATTAAAGGTGGCAAGAGCGTTGATACTTCAATGGGACTGACGCCGCTAGAAGGTCTGGTGATGGGCACCCGTTGTGGTGACATTGACCCATCAATTATCTACCATTTGGTTAATCGTCTTGGTTATACACTTGAAGAAGTGAACAACCTGATGAACAAACAAAGTGGTCTTTTGGGTATATCTGAGCTAACTAACGATTGCCGTGGCATTGAAGAGGGATATGAGAAAGGTCACAAGGGGGCAACACTTGCACTTGAGATTTTCTGCTATCGCTTAGCCAAGTATATCGCTTCTTACACTGTACCTTTAGAGCGTCTTGATGCACTAGTATTTACTGGCGGCATTGGTGAGAACTCAGATCTTATCCGTGAAAAAGTGCTTAACTCATTGGCTATTTTCAACTTTAAAGTCGACAAAGAGCGTAACGCCGCAGCACGTTTTGGTAAGCAAGGCAAAATTACCAAAGACGAAGGTCCTGTCGCGATGGTGATCCCAACCAATGAAGAGTGGGTTATCGCACAAGACGCTGTGGCACTCATTAAATAGTAAAACCTATCTATTGCGAGCTGCTAACTAAATAAGTTAGCGGCTCGAAACAATGTTTCTAATGCCATACTTTTGTGGCTTTCTCGAGTTTTAAGAGGTATTTATGTCTCGCAACATTATGCTCATCCCTATAGGGACCGGTGTAGGGTTAACATCTATTAGTTTAGGTATGGTTCGTGCGCTTGAGCGTCACGGTGTTAAGGTGCGCTTTTTTAAGCCAATAGCCCAACAACGCCCAACCGATCGTGGACCTGAACGTTCAACCACCATTTTAAGCAAATCACCGACAGTTAACCCGCTCGAACCATTCGATATGGATCATGCTGAGAACCTTATTCGTGCTGATCAAACTGACGTGTTAATGGAGCAGATTATCGCTCGTGCAACTGAATGCACTGACGATACTGAAACCATCATCGTCGAAGGATTAGTGCAAACCCGCAACCATCCTTTCTCAAGCGACGTGAACCATGCGATTGCTAAAGCATTAGATGCTGATGTGATTTTTGTAGCCACTCCAGGTAATGAAAGTGCGACAGCGCTGATGAACCGCTTAGAGATCTCACATAATTCATGGGGCGGGAGTAAGAACAAACGTCTCATTGGTGCCATTATCAACAAAGTGGGTGCTCCGGTTGATGACGAAGGTCGTGCACGCCCTGATCTGTCTGAAGTGTTCGATCATGACGATATTCAGCGCCCTGATCCGGCAAGCATGTTCCAGCTTCCAGGCAAGAGCAAAATACGTATTTTAGGCACAGTGCCTTACAACCTCGATCTAGTAGCACCGCGTGCATCTGATCTTGCGAAGCACTTAAGCGCCAAAATTATCAACGCCGGTGAAATGAACACTCGCCGCATGCGTAAAGTGACCTTTTGTGCCCGTAGTATTCCCAATATGGTTACCCATATTAAAACCGACTCGCTACTCGTCACCTCAGGCGACCGCAGTGATGTCATCGTTTCAGCCTGTCTTGCTTCAATGAATGGCATCAAAGTTGGCGCACTATTGCTAACCGGTGGATACGAGCCAGAGCCGCAAATTATGGCGCTTTGTGAACAAGCATTCGAAACCGGCTTACCCGTATTCCTTATTGACTCCAATACGTGGCAAACCTCGCTTAACATTCAGCGTTTCGATCACGAAGTTCCGGTCGATGATGCCGTTCGTATTGAGCAGGTTCAGGAATACATTGCTGGCCATATCGATCAAAACTGGGTAGAGAGTGTTACTAAGAACTCACCCCGTGAGCACCGTTTATCGCCACCTGCGTTCCGTTACAAGTTAACAGAACTCGCCCGTGCTGCGCGTAAAACAGTTGTTCTACCAGAGGGTGATGAGCCGAGAACAATCGAAGCCGCCAGCATTTGCGCTTCACGTGGTATTGCCCGTTGCGTGCTACTGGGTAATCGCGAAGAGATTGAGCGTATTGCCACTCAGCAAGGCGTCACCTTAGGTGACGGTGTAGAGATCATTGAACCAGAATCTGTTCGTAGCCGTTATGTCGAACCTATGGTTGAGCTTCGTCGTAATAAAGGACTGACTGAAGTTGTTGCTAAAGAGCAGTTAGAAGACAACATGGTACTCGGTACTATGATGTTAGCTCAAGGCGAAGTTGATGGTATCGTGTCTGGTGCAGTCAACACCACCGCAAATACGATTCGCCCACCGCTACAGTTGATCAAAACCGCACCGGGTTCAAATTTAGTCTCTTCTATTTTCTTCATGCTGATGCCTGATCAAGTCTTGGTCTATGGTGATTGTGCGATTAACCCAGATCCAAATGCAGAGCAATTGGCCGACATCGCTATTCAATCAGCAGAGTCTGCAATTGCGTTTGGTATTGAGCCACGTGTTGCGATGATCAGTTACTCAACAGGTAGTTCAGGTACCGGTTCTGATGTTGATAAAGTCCGTGAAGCGACGCGTATTGCCAAAGAGAAACGTCCAGACTTAATCATTGATGGACCTTTACAGTATGACGCTGCCGTGATGCCAAACGTTGCTCGCTCTAAAGCACCAAACAGCCCTGTAGCGGGTCAAGCAACTGTATTTGTATTCCCGGACCTCAACACGGGTAATACAACGTACAAAGCGGTTCAACGAAGCGCAGACCTGATATCTATCGGTCCTATGCTGCAAGGCATGCGAAAGCCAGTAAACGATCTATCACGGGGCGCCCTCGTTGATGATATTGTTTACACGATAGCCTTAACGGCCATCCAAGCTGCACAAAACGAAAGCTAATGTATCAATACTAAAAAAGCCTGCTTAATGCAGGCTTTTTTTTGCTTTAAAATCAATCAAATTGCGATCGATGCGATCTCATTAGCCGTTGTTTAGGCTTGTGAAGCAATAACGAGAAGGTCGAATTGTGTACACAAGCAAAATGCATCAAAAAATGACCAACCCATTTAAGGCTGATATATTAATGACTTAAGTAACCAATAAAAAGTCTTCAACACACTTGTCCACAGATTCTGTGGATAACCTTTATAAGTTATCTATACAGATATGCCTGAGATCTTTATTGAGGTCAAGCTTTCACTAGGATCTAATCCAAAATACATTTGAATATGTCATCAAGGCACCTTGATAAGATAATGCCTC
>NZ_JAKIKR010000033.1 GCF_023284025.1 Shewanella abyssi
CTTCACCTTGATATGCGGGATACCAGCGGTTTGCAGTGGCTTCACCTTGATATGCGGGATACCAGCGGTTTGCAGTGGCTTCACCTTGATATGCGGGATACCAGCGGTTTGTAGCGGCTTTACCTTGATATGCGGGATACCAGCAGTTTGTAGCGGCTTCACCTTGATATGCGGAATGCCAGCTAAACTGATAACTTGTTCTGCGGTATTAGAGATATAAAGATTCAAGTAAGGTTGGTCCGAATTCTCAGATGCCATCGCTGGTATTGAACATGCAATTGCTGCTGTAGTAACTAATCCTTTAATTATCTTTTTCATCTTGAACCTTCTCATTGAGTATTAAATATAAAGTTATATTTTTGACTATTGAGAAGGTATATGCAGGTGTTGTGCCAATGTTTTAAGTGTGTTTTTTTCTAACCATTTTTTATTGAAATAGCTTTTAATGGTTTTGAATTAGTATCGTTGTGTAGCAGTGTTGTAAACTCTGCTTCTGTTACTGCTTTACTAAATATATATCCTTGGATCTCTTCACAATTTAAGGCTCGAAGAATACTCAATTGAGATACATCTTCAACGCCTTCACCAACCACTGAAAGCCCCATATTATGGGCAATAGTGATGATCGAATCGACCATCTTTAAGTCGCGATCAGACTTATCGATATCATCAACAAATGCTTTATCGATTTTAAGCGTATGAATAGGGAAACGTTTTAAATATGATAATGAGGAGTAGCCGGTACCAAAATCATCTAAGGCTAAACTCACCCCCATTTTTGATAATTGCTGCATCACTTTAATGGCTTTTTCGGGTTCTCTGATAACAGTACCTTCGGTTATTTCAAGTTCCAAATTTGCTGCGGGCAGCTGAGTAAGACGTAAAATTGACTCAATTCGCTGTTGCAGATCGGGTAATGCGAACTGTTTTGAGGATAAATTTACGGCCACTCGTCCGTCGAACAGCCCTAATGAGCGCCATTTCTGCGCAGCAAAGCAGGCTTTCTTCAATACAATATCACCAATTTCAACAATCAGACCATTCTCTTCCGCTAGTGGGATAAAGCTATTAGGGGGTATGAGTCCATGCTCAGGATGGTTCAGTCGAACTAGCGCTTCCATGCCCGCCATCTGGCCAGACTTTAAGTTTACCTTCGGCTGGTAGTAAACCTCAAATAGATCATCTTTTATGCCTTCGCGGATCAGGTTTTCAACTTCCAGCTGCCTAATGGCATTTTTGTTCAATGATTCTGAGTAAAACTGGTAACGATTGCCACCACCTGATTTTGCGTGGTACATCGCAATATCGGCTTTTCGAAGTAATGCCTGTTCGTTTTGATCATCTTCAGGATATAAAACGATGCCAATACTAACGCCAACCACGACTTTTTCCGTTGATAATTGAAATGCTGTTTCAAAGGCATGTATGACATTTTTTGCAATGACGGCACTGACGCTAATCTCTGGATTTTTATCAATTAAGATAGCAAACTCATCGCCGCCTAAACGATAGATACTGGTATGGTTTGGCACTGCGGCTTTTATTCGCTCTGACACTAATATCAGTAGTTCATCACCGACTTGGTGGCCTAAAGAGTCATTAATCTTCTTAAAATTATCTAAATCTAAAACCATCAAAGTGTGGTGGGAATCTCTTTTCACTAGGTTACCTAGGGTGACCATCAGGTTTGAGCGGTTTGGCAAATTAGTTAGCAAGTCGTTATTGGTCAGCTTTCTGAGTTCTTCCTCTTGCTGTTTTCGGCGGCTGATATCTGAGAATACTCCGACGTAATGAGATAGCTCACCTTGGTCGTCATATATTGCATCAACGGTCAACTCCATCAAGAAACTGGTGCCGTTACCTCTTGCTGATTCAACTTCGTTACTCCAGCGGCCTTGCTGTTTCAAGATAGAGCGGATCTGATCTGAATAACTATCGGGATATAGGTCAAAATTGAAAAGAGTACCAATAAAGTCCTTCTTGCTTAGCATAGATAGATCGCAGCAAGCTTCATTAACCTCTACGAAATTAAAATTATTATCTAAGATGAACATACCTTCAGAGATATTTTGAATTGCGCGCTCAAATAAGCGTAGTTGTTCTTCTGCTTGTTTGAAATTACTAATATTCTTAATGGTTCCCGTCATACGTAGCGCATTATCATTCTCATCGCGCTCAACAATTTTTGCTCGATCTAAGATCCATACCCAGTCGTCAGATTTACCTTTTACTCGATATGCTGCTTCGAAGTGATCGGTTTCACCGTAAAAATGTTTGTTTAATGCATCACGAACGCGAATTTGGTCCATTGGGTGGATATTACTCTCTTCACCCTCCTGGCCAGAGCGCTGCCCATCTCTTGGGAATTCAAGTGAACCCCAAATGTTAGATCGATAGATTTGACCCGTTTCGATATCCCAATCCCACATTTCATCGCCGCTGCCCCAAAGTGATAACTTTAAGCGTTCTTCGCTTTTTGCTATCTGTCTTTGAATTTCACGTCGCTTTAGTGATGTTTTGATAATAATAATTGAGATAAGTATGGTTAGAATAAAGTAAATTATTTTTGCGAGAAATGATGACCACCAGGGAGGAGTTATCTCAATACTTAAGGTCTTTTCTTTACCGTGTTTACCGGAGACGGGATCAATAGCATAAACAGCAAATTCATAATCACCAGGAGATAAATTTGTGTAAGTCGCAGAGTTTATACCTTCTGAATTAATTAATGCCTCAGAAAGGCCTCGCATCTGGTAGATATAATTTATATCTTGCAGTGGGCTTTTTGGACTATTGAATGTCAATGTAAATGGATAATCAGAGTACTTTAAACGAAGTTTGTCTGTTTTGTCTATTTTGTTTTTAAGCACCCCTCCGCCTGGATGTTCAGGGACATTAAATATCATTAGTTCATTTAATATTACATTTAAAGGTTTTCGCTCGGGTAAATACTTTTTTAGTTTTTTTAGTGAGACAACACTAACCCCAGAAATACCACCGATGTATACGCTGTCATTTCTTTTTAATATAGCATGAGTATTGTACTCATCTTGAATACCTAGTTCTTTCGTTAAAATGTATTGTTCATCATTTTTTTTGTATTTAATAATGATTTCATTAACAGAGGATGCTAAAATCATTTCTTCATTTTGAATTATTGAAAATATAGGGTTGTTGTTGTTATAAATAACTTTTGCTTCATCGCTTTTGTTAGAAATCAATTCTAAGCTAGAACCCGTGCCGAATAATATGTCACCATCAAAAGTATCAATGCTGAGTACCATCTGTTTGGTGTAAAGTGGGGTGACTAAATCATTTGCAAGCTTAAATAGTCCACCTTGAGTAGCGACTAATAAAGTATTACTACTTTCCTTAATGTCGAATACAGGGTTGCCTTCGTCTACAACATATTCTTGAACAAAACCTGTATCGATATAGTATTGCTGAACCATTCCCGAGGCTGAACCAACAAAGATACTACTGCCGTCTTTTTTAGCTTTTGCAATAAAAAATGTACCATTTAGAATGTTTTCTATAACTCCACTATCGATATTTAGAGAGAAAAATCCTTTGGAACTTGCAATATATATATATTTACCAATTTTCACTGCTGATTTTGGGCCTTTAACTTTCGAATCATATTGATTGATAATTTGAAGGTTTTGGTCATAGAGTCGAATAAATGTATCATCGGAAGCTACTATTGATTCAGATGTGCTACTTGATGAAATTGACCAAACATTACCACCAGTTATTATTTTAGTTTTGACTAAATTATTGTTGTCATCAATAATAATAAAGCCTTTATTCTGGTTAAGTATAAAGGTTTTCGTATGTCCTCTAATAATTTGTGGGTGTTCTAAGTTTTTTTCTGATATTTGTAGAACACCCAGGAGTATTGGCTCGTTTATATTGTTTACATTAAAGATGTGGTTGTTTTTTAAAGCAAAGTTCGAATGGGAATTTTCGGCTACACTAATGTAAGGGCTCTTATTAACCTGAAGCAATACATCATCAGTGTATCTATACGTTCCATTGCCTTTAAATATTAACAGTTTATTATCAATAACTTTTATTGACGTTGCATTTTCTGTGACTAAATTAACTCCGTTAGATATTGAATATATCTGTCCTGAGTAATTCCTAATGAACATTTCATTCTGAAAGAATAGTATGTTCTTTACCGTTCCGAAATCTCCAGTATATTTATTTTTTATAGACAATTTCTTATTGTCTAACTCTCGTAGGATATATATTGCATTCTCAGTGCCAATGAAAATGTTATTCTTATATTCTGATATGGTCCATATGGCGTCGTTTATATCAAAACCCAATTTTTTAGAAGATACTATTTTATCTTGTATCGGGTCATATACAGACAAGCCTTTATCGGTACCAACGAACATTGAGCCTGACTTGCTGATGTACAGGCTGCGGATAAAAGCACTGTCTAACTCGTTTCTCTTTGAGGGAAAATAATGGCGGAACTCTTTTCCGTCATATCGATTGAGTCCATTGACCGTTCCAACCCACACGAATCCATCAGCATCTTCGACGATCGATGTAACATTGCTTTGGGATAGGCCTTCAGGAACACCTAGAGATACAGAGTTTAACGTGAATGCAAAAACAGGCTGCATAGACGAGCAGATCAACAATAAAAATAGTGTAAGTTTTAGTAGTGTCTTAGGCATATTTATAATTTTATTTTTAACCAATGTCTTAAGGCAGCAGTATGTAATGTTCACCTTTTCAGAAAGTGAAGTCATTGTCAAAAACCTTCGTGTCTTTTGTCGCTAATTATCATCGTCGGCATCCTTTTCTGTACGATATGTGTTCGTTGAACAAATGACTTCCCTAAACTGTTCAAACATAATGCGTATCTGTTTCAATACAGTAGCCATCAGCGCATTATCATTTATACCTCAATGATAGATGATTAGTAATCAAATTGTTCCGCTTTGAGTTTGAAGGCTCGTAGATCTAAGATCATATTATTGGACTTTAGCGGTGCTTGATCCTGATGGGACTCACCAGTGCTAAACAGGACAAGTCGGTCACAGTGCTTAGTCCGCATCTTCATCATTATGAATTTTATTAAATCAGAGCGAGTTAAGGTCTTTATTTGTTCTACAACACTTTCCCTTTGGTCGAAGGCATAGTCTTTGTTGCCAATACTTGACCAGTAACGTTGACTGCGGGTTTTAAGGTTAGAATCATGCTCCATGACTTGATTAATAAGGCCCATTTTAGTCGATTCCCATTGTTCATTGGTGATTTGCAGTATCGCGTAGGTAAAATCTGCAATGAACTCATCTATCGCTTCTAGTAGAGTTTGTGGTCCAGAGTTAGGCGATTGAATATAAAAAATAATACCAGGGTATCGGTTCAATGGTAGATAACCTGTACCGACCATATAACCTAGTTGTTTTTGCGTTCTAAGCTCGTGAAAGAACGTCGATGACATGGTGTGGTTTAACAGGCTAAACAAGGCCATATTCTCAGGAGTGGCAATATCAGATTGGTAGTAAACAATAATGCCACTGTCTTGATGAGAGGCTGAAACCTCCCTTAATAATGTGCCTTTGTTGGAGAGGTCGATAAGCTCTCTCGACGATTCAGAGCTCGGCGAGGAGACCAAGGATAAAATTCTATTAAGCTTGTGTCCTAGGGCACAAGCTTCACTCTCTAGCCAATCGCCATAAACTAAACCTTCTAAATGTATTTTCTCATAGAAACTTTTAACATGTGCATGTAAGTCTTCTAAGGTTATCTCTTCAAGCAGCTCAGCCATCCTTGCAGGCTCAAAGCTGCGCTTTTGCAGCGTCACGGTCAAACTAGTAAACAACTGAGATATGGGCTTAGCTTGGGTATGATTATACCAGCTACGTAATATCTGCTTTTTTATCAATTCAAAGCGGTTTTGAGTAAAGTTGCGCTCCCGTGCTTTATCTATCACAAGTGAGAGTAGTGCTTGTTGCTTACCGGTAAAACCGGTTAAATGTAAGGTGATGCCACCTTGGTGAGGATATATGTTGTAACTCAGCCCTGCGACTTCTGCTTGATAGGTATATTCGGTGAGGTAATCAAGCAGCATTTCAACGTAAAGTCGGGTTAATGCAGCATGTTTTGCTGATGCTGCAGCTTGAGCTGAGTCCAAAGAAAGATAGAGGTGCCCTTTAGGTACGTTAAATTCATCATCTTTTCTATGCCAAATACGATAGCCAGGTTCCTGGGATACCACTTGTGGTACTGGCCCCTTACTTTTATCAGCTCTTGCGACACAATGGTCGATAATAAACGGATTAGGCGAGGGTAAGCTGAGCTCGCTGCGCACTTTCGGAGTTGACCAGCGACTAATATCTTCCGCTGAAATTTTACGGATCTGATAAGGAGAGTGGTACCAAGCCGCCTGTTTGTCGGTATCTAACTCTGGAGCAATAAGCTGCAAGCGCATATTCGTTGGAGTCATCATTGCTAATAACTGCTGAGTCTCGATAACGTCAAGCCCATCCATGCGGTAATCACCAAAAACCACGTCTTCAATGTCATAATGATGCATATTAATGCTCAAATGACTCGCTAAATCCAGTGCCTTAACTTGTTCTTGGTATTGAAAAGCGACTTTGAGTAAAGCGGCTCTTTCATTGTATCGCCAGTCGCTTAACCCCGCCTCTTTGATTAAGGCTATGTACTCAAAAGCACAATCAATAACGTCTTTAAGGTTATTCAAACCTCGGTCTGTTAGTTGAATACTAATATTATAATCTTTGAAATTGTAGCCATTGACGCCACCGCCAGCCGACAAGTTATTGGCCAAGCCTCGCTCTTTTAAATAGGACAGCAAGCTGCCTTTACCCTCATAGCCGAGAAGATGGCTGATGAAGGTTAAAGGCTTACGCTTATAAAAGCGTTCAAGCGTCGGCAAGGCAAATGTTATCGCCACGCGGCGTTGCTCTTTAAGAGGAACGATGTTTATTTTTGCTTGTATTTGCTCTGATAGGTAAATCGGTGTATCTGGGTACTGGCTGTGGGCTTGCTGATGGCTAATTGCAGCAAAATAATTGTGAGCAAGCTTGGCTAGAACGTCCAAAGAGGAGGGCGCTACAATACATAGTGTCATTATGTTTGCGCAGTACTTCTCTTTATAGAAGCTAACTAACTCCTCCCTTAATATTTGTTGTTCGCCCGCTAATGTTTCTAGATTACCCACGGAAAATTTGGAAAAGGGATGGGCGGGGTTAACCGTTTCTTTTTGTACTTGATAGACGCGTCGAATATCATCTTTTAACTTCATGCTAAATTCTGATTCGATGGCGTGACGCTCGCGATCAACCAGCGCGACATCAAATAATGGGGCGATGAAAAATTGGCTGAAACGGTCGAGAGATTCTTCAAACTGCGCGGCATTGATACTGTAAAAAAAGTTAGTGTGCTCAGTGCCTGTCCAGGCGTTATTGGTTCCACCATGCTGGTTGATAAAAGCAGAATATTCACCTGAATCAGGGAATTTTTCAGTACCAAGAAAAAGCATATGCTCAAGAAAATGCGCCATACCAGGACGAGCAACAGGATCGTCAAAGTGACCTACCGCCACCGCCATAGATGCAGCTGCTTCTGTTGATTGCAGATCTTCAACCAATAGGACCGATAACCCATTTTCTAAGGTGATATGACGGTACTTGCGATGGTCATTGGGACTGGTGAGAACTTTTATGTTTTTTAGCAAAAGCATGGCTCCAATTGATCAACAGCATCTAACCTAGACACTTAACTTTAGTAATCACTTGCCGATAAAGCACGTAAAACACTCAAATTAACATCTTTTACTTGAGTGGATAAACTAGCGTATAAAATGATTCTAGGTTGCTGTAATAACTTAACTTGCCATCATTTCTACTTATCTTCAAACACAAGATCTCTAAACAGAGAAATATTCTATCGTTTGGCTAATTTTGTCTCAATTTGGGTGCTTGCTGAACTGTTTTTGCTGATACATGCTTTAACTGAAAACTCTGACAAGTTGTATTCGACTAATTAATAACAAAAAAACGGTATGTTGCTATCAGGATTCAGACTACAATTAATTAATAAGAATAAAAGGTTGGGAGTAGCAAAGTAGTATGCAGCTATTTTTAATGCGCCACGGCGAAGCAGGCTTTAACGCCCACTCAGATCGCGAACGCACATTAACTGATATTGGTCGCCAGCACACATTGCTAATGAGCAATTGGTTAGGGCAGAGCATTACCGAGTTTGATTTGGTGCTCGTTAGTCCGTATCTACGCGCCCAGCAAAGTTGGCAAGAGATGCATAAGCATTTTCCAGAACCTCGTCATTGGTTAACGTTAGATGATCTTGTACCGGCAGGTGATCCTGCTAAAGCAGCGGAAGCGGTTGTTGCTTACGCTGAACATTTTGAAGCTGAAAATGTACTGGTTTTGGCGCATATGCCACTGTTGGGTTACTTGGTGAGTGAACTGGTATCGGGTGTTGAGCCACCGCTATTTTCTACCTCGGGTGTAACGCTTATTAATAAGCAAGCGACAGAATCATGCATAGAATGGCAATATGCTCCACATATGATTAGTTAGCAGCATTTGGATTTGTTGAATAATGAAAAGTGAGTTTTTTAAAACTCACTTTTTTTGTGTTCGAAACGAATGAAAATACCAATACCGTTGCAACACTTAACGGCGATAGGGTTGGTCACCGATGTCAATGAGTACCAATAATGCCGCGTCACCACCCCATTCTTTCGTGGCTCGATGAAAGGCTTTTATGTGAGGGTGCTGCGCTAACCACATCGGTATATTCTGCTTTAAAATTCCCGTTCCATGGCCGTGCATAATGCAGCAGCAATGGCTCTGTTGCTTAATACAGGCTTGGATTAATGCCGCGAGTTCAAGTTTCGCCTCTGATTGACGTAAACCATGTAGATCTAATAAAAGATCAGGTACGTAGTCACCGCGGCGTAAACGCTTTACCTCAAAGCTATCAACGTCGTCTCTAGCCCACTTCATTGGGCCATTTTCAGGTAGCAGTGGCTGATAGGTATCAGAGAAGTAGCTATCAGCATGTAGCTGTTGCTCTTTCTCTTCAATCACTTTGCGGTCTTTAGCCGTTGATTTAAAGTGGCGTTTGTTTTGCTCAAAAGGTTTCATTCCCTTTGTAAGCTCCGCAAATAGCGCCAAATCATCTTTATCGGTTCTTTTATTCATAAGGGTATTTTATTGAATCCGATGCCATATGAATAGAGTTAAGTTACAATGAGTCGGAATTAAAACGTTGGAGTGAATTTTGGATAAGATTTTTGTTGATGAAGCCGTTACTGAACTACGAACTATCGGTGATATGTTGCGCTGGGGTGTCAGTCGTTTTAATGATGCGAATATATATTACGGACACGGTACCGATAATGCGTGGGACGAAGCAATTGCTTTGGTCTTTCATGCGTTGCATTTACCAGAAGAGCTGGGTCAACAAGTCATTCACTCTAATCTGACTATTAGCGAAAAGCACAAAATTGTTGAGCTAATTATCCGCCGTGTAAGAGAGCGTTTACCCGTCCCATATCTAACTAACAAAGCCATGTTTGCCGGTCTTGAGTTTTATGTTGATGAACGGGTATTAGTGCCTCGTTCGCCAATCGCTGAATTAATCGCTAACCGTTTCAGCCCATGGTTATATAACAAGCAAGTCAATCGGGTAATGGACTTGTGCACCGGTAGTGGTTGTATTGCCATCGCCTGTGCTTATGAATTTGACAACGCTGAAGTCGATGCATTGGATATCAGTGTTGATGCATTAGAAGTGGCGCAGATAAATATTGAGACGCTTGGCGTCATGGACAGAGTCTTTCCGATGGAATCAGACATGTTTTCTGCCATCCCTAAAGGGGCGCACTACGATTTGATCGTATCAAACCCACCTTATGTTGATGCCGAAGATATTGGTGATATGCCAGATGAATTTCATCATGAACCTGAAATAGGGCTAGCGTCTGGCCGCGACGGTTTAGATCTCACTAAGCGTATTCTTGCCAATGCGGCGGATTATCTAACTGAAGACGGCTTACTGGTTGTTGAAGTGGGTAATTCGATGGTGCATTTAATCGAGCAGTTCCCTGATGTGCCATTTACATGGGCTAGTTTTGAGAACGGCGGTGATGGTGTATTTATTCTGACTCGTGATCAAATAGTTGAAAATGAATCACTATTCGCGATCTATAAAGATAGTGAATAATAGCAACTAGCCACAATGCTTATGGTGTTGTGGCAATTTAATTTGTGTACCTACTTTGCATTGATGCGTAGGTACTCGTCTAATTTGCGTAATTGAGGTGTAGAAAGCGGATGTCGGGAAACAGTATTGGGCAAAATTTTGTAGTCACTACCTTTGGTGAGAGTCACGGAGTCGCATTAGGTTGTATTATTGATGGTTGTCCTCCAGGGATTGATTTAAATGAAGCGGATATGCAGCATGATCTTGACCGCCGTCGCCCTGGGACTTCTCGATATACTACTGCTCGCCGCGAGCCTGATGAAGTGCGGATCTTATCTGGTGTGTTTGAAGGTCAAACCACGGGTACTTCAATCGGTCTTTTGATTGAAAACACCGATCAGCGCAGTAAAGATTACTCGAATATTAAAGACTTATTCCGCCCAGGGCATGCCGACTATACCTATCAGCAAAAATATGGTGTAAGAGATTATCGCGGTGGTGGACGCGCGTCTGCTCGTGAAACTGCAATGAGAGTCGCTGCCGGTGCTGTGGCAAAGAAATATCTAAAACAGGTTCACGGTGTAGAGATTAATGCATATTTGTCGCAACTCGGTCCTATTAAGGCTGAAACGGTTGATTTCGGTCAAATTGAAAAAAACGCCTTTTTCTTCCCAGATGCATCAAAGCTAGATGCTTTAGATGAATATATGCGCGACCTTATAAAAAGTGGTGATTCAATTGGCGCCAAAGTCACTGTGGTCGCTACAGGCGTGCCTGTCGGATTAGGTGAGCCAGTTTTTGATCGACTCGACGCTGAAGTTGCCCATGCCTTAATGGGGATCAATGCCGTTAAAGGTGTTGAGATCGGTGATGGTTTTGAAGTGGTTAATCAAAAAGGCTCAGAGCATCGCGATTTAATGTCGCCAGAAGGCTTTGCCTCTAACCATGCTGGTGGCATTTTAGGCGGGATCTCTTCAGGTCAACCTATCGTTGCCCATATCGCAATGAAGCCAACATCTAGCATTAGTGTGCCTGGCGAAAGTATGACAGCGCAGGGAGACTCTGCTGAAGTTATCACTAAAGGCCGGCATGATCCTTGTGTAGGTATTCGTGCCGTACCCATTGCTGAAGCAATGTTAGCCATAGTATTGATGGATCATTTACTTCGTCACCGTGCTCAAAATATGGATGTGAATAGCAGTACACCTGTCATCGGAATGCGTTAATGTTTCAACCTAAAAACACAGAGCAGCAACTGCGCTGGCTCTGTGCTTGTTATTTCTTTTTCTTCTCTATTCTTGGCGTCATGGTGCCTTATTTAGGCGTCTTTTTTGATAGTCGCGGTTTTAATGCCCAAGAGATTGGCTTCTTATTAGCCATCCTCATGGGGACTCGAATTATCGCTCCTAATTTGTGGGCGATAGTGGCAGACAGAACCGGAATGCGCGCAGAGTTAATCAAGATAGGCGCTGGCGCCGCTGCCATTTCTTACCTCAGCTTTTTCTATGATGGTAGCTTGACGTATCTTGCTGTCAGCCTCGCGGTATATACCTTTTTTTGGAATGCTATTTTAGCCCAGTTGGAGGTAATAACGCTCGAAACACTGGGTGATAATGTGACTCGCTATGGTTCGATACGCAGCTGGGGCAGTGTCGGGTATATCGTACTGGTGGTCGGCGGTGGTTTTGCCATTGAGCATTGGGGGCCGCAGATCCTCCCTTATATAGGAATGGGATTGTTTATCGGTATGTTGGCCAGCGCACTGCCACTGCCTGCTAACCGAGCTAAAGTGCAGCGTGATGTTAAGCGTCCACCGTTAGCGTTTAATAAGGCCGTTGTTTGGTTTCTTATTTCAGCGATGTTATTGCAAATGAGCGCTGGACCATTCTATGGCTTTTTTGTCTTATACCTAAAACAAGCCGGGTACACCGAAGCGGTAGCGGGTATTTTTGTTGCATTGGGTGTGGTCGCAGAGATCATCATGTTTATGTATGCACCTCGCCTGCTTGGACGCTTTGGGATAAAGTTTTTACTCTTTATCAGTATTGCGTTAACAGCTGTACGTTGGTTATTACTCGCATTTGGGGTCGACAGTTTATTGTGGCTCAGTTTAAGTCAAATATTGCATGCTTTCACTTTCGGTTTAACCCATGCCGCTTCAATTCAGTTTGTACACAAGCACTTTGATATCAGTCGTCGTAGCCAAGGACAAGCGCTCTATGCCAGCTTAAGTTTTGGTGTTGGTGGTGCATTGGGGACTTGGTTATGCGGGATGATCTGGGGCGATGGCTCTGGCGCCGTTACAACTTGGATATTTGCCGCATTCTGCGCTGTGTTATCAATGATCGCAGTGTTATTTATTCCGTCATCAAAGCGCGAACCGACACCCTTGGTCACTGTGGCTTGAACGGCCAACTCATAGGTAAATAATCGCTTGAATATGGAGCAAATAAAGTGAGCAGGTTTCGTCTTGGTTTAATTATTAATCCTCTTGCGGGATTGGGGGGCAGCGTTGCTTTAAAAGGTAGCGATGGTGTTGCTGAATTAGCACTGGCCAAAGGCGCTGTGCCTAAATCACATTTGCGTATGCAACAAACGTTGCAAGTTATATTGCCTTATAAAGATAGGATTGAGGTGATTACCGCCTCGGGTGACATGGGCGAGTCGTTAGCACGAGAAATGGGCTTTAAAGTGCGCGTTGTTTACCACGCGCCAGCCGATACTGCTGCGCAAGACACGCAACAAGTGGTTGCAGAGCTGTTGAATGAAACGCTCGACCTGCTGTTATTTGCCGGTGGAGATGGCACCGCAAGGGATATCTTCGCCATTGCCGATGACAATATTCCGGTATTAGGTGTGCCAGCGGGGGTAAAAATTCATTCCGGGGTTTATGGCATAACACCACATGCATCAGGGGTTGTGGTCAAGATGTTGCTAGAGGGTGAGTTGGTTAGCCTAATGACTGCTGATGTGATGGATATTGATGAAGCCGCCTTTAGAGCCGGCGTTGTCAAAGCCAAGCGGTTTGGTGAAATGCTGGTCCCCGCTGAGCCACGTTATATTCAAGCCGTTAAAATGGGTGGCAAAGAGACCGACGAACTGGTGCTTGCTGATATTGCTGCAGAAGCGGTTGAACTGATGGAAGATGAGCTGATTATCATTGGTTCTGGCAGCACTGTTGCTGCAGTGATGGAGGAGCTTGGACTCGATAATACCTTGTTAGGTGTTGATCTGGTGCAACATCAACAATTAGTCGCCAGTGATCTGTCGGCAGATGAGTTGCTAAATTTAACTGAAAATCAATCTGTTAAATTATTTATCACGCTAATCGGTGGTCAAGGGCACATCTTAGGCCGGGGGAACCAACAGTTATCCCCCGAGCTCGTAAGGCGAGTGGGTAAACACAATATTGTTATTTTAGCGACAAAAACAAAGTTGAAAGCACTTGAAGGTCGTCCCTTAATTGTGGATAGTGGCGACCCAGAATTAGATAAAGAACTTACTGGCTACTATAAAGTGGTCACGGGTTATCACGATTATGTGATGTACCAGGTCGCGAACCCAGATCTAGTCGAGTAATCACGACTGCAACCACTGAGTCGATTGACCGTTATTAATTGTATGTTGGAATGATTCCAATAGTTTGAGTATGTGGAGCCCTCAATGATAGAGAAGTATGAGCAAACACTTCAAGATTGGATTGAAAGTATTGTTGCTGAAGGTGATGATGACGCCTTATTTGCAAGCGGATACCTGCAAGGCCATTTTGCCGTTGTTTTATCAAAGTTAGAAGTTGAACATGAACAAGGTGCTCAAGCACTAGAATCTAAAATGGTTGAATGTCTGGCGCTTGCAAGAGAAGAGCTTGATGATAACGATTATGCATTGGTCAACGATGCTTGGTTACAGTTAAGCCGTCAGTTAGCTGCTTAAAGTGTTTGGTGTTGTGCCGTGTTCTTAATGCGGCGATTAGTTTTTCGATTGAGTGATTTAGTGTATGAGTAGCGAACGATATAGCGCAATTGGATTAGTTAATCCTAAAAGTCCAACCAATGTGGGTGGCGTAATGCGCGCAGCAGGTTGTTACGAAGCCGATGATGTATTTTATACCGGCAGACGCTATCCATTGGCAGCCAGCAACGGCAATTCACAATATAATACCGATACTCAAGCCGCTAGCGAAACAATAGCGTTAACAGGCGTAGAGTCTTTAATTGACTCGGTTGAAGTAGATGTCAGTATTGTTTGTGTTGATCTAGTGGAAGGTGCAATACCACTGCCAGATTTTCAGCATCCACAAAAAGTATTGTACATTTTTGGCCCCGAAGACGGCACTATTAGCCAGCAAGTTATCAATCGAGCCGATGCTGTTGTTTATGTGCCCACGGTGGGCTGCATGAACCTAGCGGCATCTGTTAATGTGCTGCTTTATGACCGTTTGGCTAAATCCGATTTATCTATTGCTGGCGATGATCTTATTCGGAACAGTAGAGATAACAATAACCGAGTTAAAGTAAAACGTTAGCCAAAAGAGTATTTTAAATTCAATCAAGCCACTGCTAAGTCAGTGGCTTTTTTATGTACTAAGCTTTCAACACCGAGCTGCTCGGGTTTGTTTTAAGTACAACATTGACCTATGCACAAACACTACGCATATTAAACAAGACTAATTTTACTAAAGGACTGATAAAATGGAGCTATTGATTAGGCGTTTTTCGATCTTTCTCATTTTGATTCTCTCGATTGGGTGTGCGACACAAGCACCTACATTGCAAATAGGACCAGAAGCAAAGGTGACCAAGGAGGGCTTGGTCAAAATCGATAACTCGGTGTTAGATCTATCATATGCCAGACCTAATGTAGACTGGTCGAAATATCGAAAGTTGTATTTTGAAGCGGCAACAGTGACCAACGATCATCCTGCTGATTATAAACCACCACGTATTGATCGAAGAACGGATGGCTATAATGCCACCTATGAGCTTCCGGATGAAGCACTCAAAAGAATGTCGACTGAATTTGCCACCATAGTCGCAAGTGTATTCAACGAGGAACAACCGTTTGAACTGGTCGATAAAGCAGGGCCTGATACCTTGGTTATTGAAGTTGCCATAACCGATATTCGTCTGAGCGCCCCCGTTAGTTCATCAAGACGAAACTATAATTCAATGGGCAGAACCTATACCCAAAATTCAGGCTCTATGATGTTGTTTGCAATGATCAAAGATGGTCAGAGCGGAGAGGTGTTAGCAAAAGCTGTTGATCGCGGAGAAAGTTTTGATCAGTGGCGACAAAATGTCGACGTCTTTAACTGGGGTGACGTTAAAACGGTTTACCGTCATTGGATAAATGACTTTAAAAATGCTTTGATGGCAGCAGGAGCTAAATAGCATGGTGATATTTGCAGAGGCTAGATGACATAACAAGAGCCTCTGCCATAAGACCGACCGCAGGTTATGGGAACCACTTCGGTCTAATGCTAAAGCGTTTATGCCCCAATGCGTGTTTCAGGTTCCTCTGGCTTGACCAAGTTTTTGTAATGAAGCAAAGTGAAAGGATTCGAATTGAATGCCTCTGTATCCTTTGATTTCAAAGCTGGGGTCTCCTATTTAAATCCTATTTTATAGTCGAATGGAGCTTCGCTGCGAAATGAAAACTTTAATACCAGTAATCGTCATCATACTTACTGGAGCAATTATGCTGTTCAACCATTTTGACCATCAATCTCATCCAGTAGAGAACAAGGTTGATATAACCGAAATTACTACCCAACATCATGCCGAACAGCCTAAAAAAAGGTTAACAAAGCAGGGCATAAAGGAAACCAAAGAAGCTGCCAAAAAGAGAACTGAGCATAAGCAGCTATCAGAATCGGAAGTTAAAGGTTTGTTGGCGAAGTGCGGTATCGATGCTGAAGTATTGAATAGTAGTCAAGATGAGAGTCCTCAATCAATAGTAGACGGGTTAGTAGAGTCTAGTTTGGCTGAAGAACAACTGGTTTACGCATTATTTTCAGACCCAGCAGATGGTTCCAAGTTAGATAATCTGTATCAATTTAGCCTGAACAATCCTGATGCACCACTACCTCTGATAGCGCTTGTAACTGAGTGCGCAAGCGATATAGAGAATCCAATATGTAATGCAGAGTTGATTGATCGTGCGGCTCTGACCGTTAGAAGTGATGGTTCTTTCTGGTTAGCCGCAACGGCCTATTTCGCCGCTAAAAATGATGATGATCGAGTATATGACGCCATTACAAAATTAGATGAAAGTGCTTACTTTGCTAACAACTATGCCAAACGTATCAAGCTTTTTATGCAGGTAACGGAGAACAATCAATTCGGTCAATTTGGCACCAATTTAGTCAACGCCATTGGTATTGAAGCAGCGATCTCTTTTCCTGTCTCATTTATAGTAACTTGGTGCAAGAATGAAGTGAATGATGCAAAAAAGTCCAGCGCTTGCCTTACACTTGGGCGGAACTTGATAAAAAGGCCTAGTACCCTTTGGAATCAGATGCTTGGCTATGGATTACAAAGTCGTGTTCATGAGGATGAAAACAACGTTAAAGCAGCGGTTGCACTGCAACAGCAAAGCGATGAAATGATGCAAAATGCCCGTTCTAGTAGACCTCCCTATACAGATCTATTCTTGTTTACTAATGAAAAGTTAGCCAAAGGTTGGTTAAGTAACATGGAAACACTCGGCGAGTATGAGGCCGGTAAACGACTCAATGTAGATGTCGAACAACTAGTTCAGAGTGACCGATTTGAGCCTTGCCGAGTTTTATTTGACAGGCCTGTTTCAGAAAGAAGGGAACAATAATTAGGATGCTATGTGCCAAACCACAGAAATAGATCTAATGCAGTTCATGCTTAACTGGTTTGGCTATTAATATTTTTCCTTATGAGCCATTGGTGATTTAGGACTTCGGGACTAAACAACATTTGTCCAAATCTTACTAACTACAATCGTGATGACCAAGTAACCAAAAAGGAGGTCATCATGGTCAAGCTAATCCGTGGGAAACGAAGTGGCGTCAAAAAACC
This sequence comes from Shewanella abyssi, assembly GCF_023284025.1. Classification (GTDB taxonomy): domain Bacteria; phylum Pseudomonadota; class Gammaproteobacteria; order Enterobacterales; family Shewanellaceae; genus Shewanella; species Shewanella abyssi. The sequence continues at coordinate 17,274 of NZ_JAKIKR010000033.1, forward strand.
TTTTCGGCTTGAAGAAATTTGGCGTATTCGCACCAGACGAGGGTAAATCGAGCCATCCATAGTTAATTGCACATTTTGCCCGCTCTTACTAAGCTTTAGGTATTGCTGAAGTAGGAGGTTGTTATGCCCCGTCCCAGAAGAACTCAAATTAGTATTGAAGATACGCCTTGGTACCATGCGGTCTCAAGGTGTGTACGTAAAGCAAGAAATCGAGCCATCCATAGTTAATTGCAAATTTTACACCCTCTTACTAAACTTTAGGTATTGCTGAAGTAGGAGGTTGTTATGCCCCGTCCCAGAAGAACTCAAATTAGCATTGAAGATACGCCTTGGTACCATGCCGTCTCGAGGTGCGTACGTAAAGCATGGTTGACCGGAGTCGACCCCAATACAGGGCAATCCTACGAACATCGACGTGATTGGGTTGAGTCTCAGTTGCTTCTACTCGGTGGCATTTTTGCAATTGATATAGCAACTTATGCGGTAATGAGTAACCACCTTCACTTAGTGCTGAGGATTGATATTGAGTTAGCGAATAACTGGACAGATAGAGAGGTCGTTGAGCAGTGGCATCAACTGTTTAAGGGAACTGAGCTAACACAAAGGTTTGCCAAAGGAGAGCTGGTTGAAGAGCGAAATCTATCACAATTAAGACATTCAATTGCACAGTACAGAAGTCGATTAAGCGATATATCTTGGTTTATGAGGTGCTTAAATGAACCTATCGCTCGCATGGCCAACAAAGAAGATAAGTGTACAGGCCGGTTTTGGGAGGGGCGGTTTAAGTCCCAAGCGCTACTGGATGAGGCCGCGGTTCTGACTTGTATGGCTTACGTTGACTTAAACCCTATACGAGCCAAAGTGGCACAAACAGCCGAACAATCAGATTACACCAGTATTCAAGCCCGTATAAAGGCGGCGCTTAATGGTGAGCAGCCCAAGTCCTTGCTGCCCTTTATCGGTAATGAACGGTTGAATCAAGCAAAAGGGATAAACTTCGAACTACGAGATTACCTACAGCTAGTAGACGAAACGGGCAGAATAATGCGTGAAGACAAACGGGGCAGTATCTCAGGCAATTCAGCTAAGATATTAAACCGATTGAATATATCAACGGAAAACTGGATTAAGTTGACCTCCGAATTCGGCAAGATATTCCATGGCCCTGTAGGCACAACCCAAGAGCTTACAAATTACTGCGAACATCTACAGAAACGGCGTCGTCATTTTGCTAGGTGCTGTAAGTATCTAGAAGATGGCTGATAGTCATTAGCTGTACTCGCACTTCCTCCGACTACTTTTTCCTCATGAAAAACTTGAGTTCACAAGCCTTGCCTGAAAATCCCCATTTTCTTATCGAATAGCTGAAATTCACTGCTTTCAGTCCTTAGTCTAAGCCCTTGCCTGATGAGTCGAGCCTATTGAAGCCGCGAGAGTTGAAAGCTTTGGTTTGTAGCGCTATATTGTTGATTTATTGTGGGTGGCTTTGTTTATAATAAACTGTCCGCATTTTTCACTTGTGACCTAATATAATATCGTGCATTTTAGATGTTTAGAGTTGTACTGGTTTAGACTATAGAGTTGGAAAACGCGCATGCGCACTATACAAAGGTTAGGTGTCAATGAAACGTAGCTGGTTTCTTGTGTTCTTTCTGCTGGCGTTGGCTGCTAAGGCCGACGCTGATTCTGGTGCACAATTCGACACTCTTTTGGGGTTTCAGCTTAACCGCTCCGATTTGGGCTTGGTCGAAGCAAAGTTAGGTAGCGCCATTCAGTTTGAGGTGCCGGATGGGCATCATGAGTTTGCGATTTGTTATTTGATAGATGGTGACACAACCATCACTTTTAATTCAGGACATGAGTTCGGTGGTCCTGAACGGGAGTTACTAGGTTTTTCCATAAATTCAGGGAACCCAAATGATTTTCCTTGTGCAGTTTTGCCCACAAGTGAAAGAAATTTATCCCTTGCTGGAATTAGCCTAGACATGAGAAGAAATGAATTTTTGCGAGTTATGGGTATGTCGTTACAAACCAACACTAAAAAAACTGTCAGTCGTATTTTCTCTTCAGTGCGTAAGCTGACGCCCGCAGAGCTTACTCAAATCACGGGTAAACCTTGGTCAGAGGGCCTTTCAACTACTGATGTAACCATGGGTGTTGTAGGACATTTTGAAAATGATGTAATGGTTGCTTTCAGTGCACATCGGGTAGAGACATTTTGACACCTAACCAGTTGAAACCGTCGGACGTCAAAAGCACTGTGCGCTTTCGCCGCCGTTCAAGATGTTATACATAAATGGAGTTAGCCTAGCCAGTGAGTACAAAAAAAATCATATTGCGAACTCTGGGTGTAATAATTGGTATTGCATTTATAGCTATGGGGACTTTAATGTTGGTGGTACCCGTATACGATACGTTTACAGAGAAATTAAGCATTGTGTCTCAGATATTACTTGGTATTGTTTTTATTTTGTATGGCGTAACAGGAACAGACTCTCTTAATAGTTATATTAAACGCTTCATGTCTAAGTAATTATGTATAACAGATAAGGATAGACCGCGCGAAGCCGCGTCCTTATCCCTGTAGTGGTACTCAGAGTTTAGTCATTTAATAAGAGGTCTTGCACTACAGTTTCCCTTACTGCTACAGATCCTAACCATACTAATTGTAATGTGCACCGTAAAATCTAAAGCTTTAACTCTCGTTTACGTCCAGAAACGAGTTATATATCGCTTGTTACCGGTGAGGTCCTAGAATGCAGTAAGGAGACGATAGTCCTCGCTAGCATCAATACAGCATCCACACCTTTACCAATCCTAGATATAAAAACCATTCGAAAATGTTGAACCTGCATTGCGGCTAGCGCTATTTTACTCTGAGCCACTCTCTATGGCTTTGCCCTTAAGCAGCTTTCGCAGCCACATTCTGTTTGGATTTAAAAGTGCGATAAAGTCAGTGCTGAGTGGCATTATTTCACCACAGATCTGCGCTGCAAGTGCTTCAGCGGCTAACGGACCTGAACTTAAGCCTCGTGAGCCTAACCCACCTAGTATATATAACCCCTTATGCACGGGTGCTGGGGTATTTTGCCAGTACTTTCTGCTGGCGGGAGTGAGTTGATGTGCTTCATAACGTGACAGCATTGCCTCTAGATCGGGAGCCGGCCCCATCATAGGTGCGTGGTCACGGGTTACCATTCGAACGCCCACTCGGGCACTGTGCTTGGAAATGTCGATATCATGATTCCAATCTTTATTTAAATAACTATCTTGAATTTTGTGCAGGTTATCCAGCTGTTCTTGCGGGCTATAGTCTAAGTTGGCGGCATCTTTGACATAACTTGCGCCTAAGCAATGTAAGGCATTGTTCATCGGGGTCATATAGCCATGAGCACACAAAACCGTACTGAGCTTTGATAATTTCGCTCTTGTTGGCGCATGGCTGACTTGGCCTCGAAACCCAGTCACTTGTAGGTGCTTCGTTTGCTCGAATCGGGTAAGTGATTTACCGTTGGCGACGACGACTGTTTTGTAAGGGCCTAAACGTTGTCCATTGCTGACTAGGAACCAGCCTTCTTGGCTATTTTCAAGCGCGGTTATCTGGGTGTTTAACTGAATCATTACGTCTGATAACTGACGTGCCTGCTCAAATGATGCTTTGGTGAGATCTTGCGGCGCCAGCCAACCGCCCAATGGATAGAATATCCCAGCTTCATCAATCTCGATGCTTGCCAGTTGACTGGATTGCTTGGCAGTCACTGCGTGTGCAATGTCGGCATGCCAATGGTGGCCGTTAATGATCTTCTGTACTCGTTTTCGACTGCGCTCATCATGACCGGTATGTAGCACCCCGCAAAGGTCAAAATCGATTACATGCTTTTGACTTGCAAGCGAAGTTAAACGATGCAGACTAAACAGATAGGCCTGCTGAAAATATTGGCTGAGGGTATTATTATCAGGTGTCAGCAGCGGATATATCGCCCCTTGTCGATTGCCGGATGCTGCTTGGGCAAGATCACCATCTTCGCAAAATACAGTGACTTTCTGTTTACGTTCGGCCAGCGATAACACTAAACTTGCACTGGCAATACCGCCACCAATAACAGCTATTTCGCCAGAGTTTACCGCTGCATGGATCGGGTAGGGGGCTTGTTGAGTTAATTGCTGCGCTCTTAGGGCATGGCGTTCCATCAAAGGCACAGCATCTGCAATCGCTGATGCTAACTGAGCAAAACCAACCGACTGGCTAAGTTGCAGCAGTTGCTGCTGAACGTCTGCTGTCAGCTTAGCTGAGATCACACAATCACAGCTATCTTCGCTGTGTTTGGCCATTTGCCAGAATAATGCTTGGCTAATGTAGCGCGGATCAACCTCAGCAGTACAAATCCACTGCATAATTAAGTTGGTGTTGCCTAGGGGGATCTGCCGTAACTGCTGCTCATAATCCCCAAGATGAAAGTCAATGATTAAGCCACCCTGGTTTAATTTGACACGTTGACAGCCTTCAATAGCAACGAGATGAGTTTCAGGCGGGATCTGCAAGACGTCTTTAAACAATTGTGATGCAAATAGTTGTTCAATCCGCTCATCTATCATGCTAAATATTTTGACTGTTAGCTGGGAGTTCGATGCTGATTGTTGTTCAACAAGCTCAATGATGCCGTTTACAGCATCTAGTCCGAGCATAGCAATAGTGATGTCATGAGTGTTTTTAGCGGTTACGTTGGATTGAATAATTTTACTCACTGTCATGGTTACGTCTTTAATGTTAAATTAAACCCTCATAAAAACAGGGTAGAGTTTGCAGAGCTTGGATTAAATTGTACATTTTAATCATGTAATGTAGGCAAGGATTTTACTCAATGTCCCATATTAGACATTATTTTTGCGTTCTTCATGGAAAGCTGACCACTTTAACGGAATAAAAGCGATACCATTGGCATAGCAAAGTGGGTACTACCTGTACAGAATGGATAGTTAATAATGAAAAGAGTCGTGATCACCGGACTTGGCATTGTCTCAAGCATCGGTAACAACAAGCAAGAAGTCACTGAATCATTGAAAGCTGGTCGTAGTGGTATTACTCACTCCGACGAGTTTGAAGAAATGAAGCTGCGTAGCCATGTTTGGGGCGATATCAAGTTAGATCCTAAAGATCACATTGATCGTAAAGCACTTCGCTTTATGGGCAATGCCGCAGCATACGCTTATATCGCTATGGCAGAAGCGATTGAGGATGCGGGTTTAACTGAAGAACAATATTCAGATCCTCGGGTCGGTATTATAGCGGGTACGGGTGGAGCATCTTCAGCCAACCAAGTACAGGCTGCCGATATTTTGCGAGAAAAAGGCGTGAGGCGCGTTGGGCCGTATATTGTGCCGCGTATCATGTCGAGCACAGCAAGTGCTTGCCTTGCAACACCATTCAAAATTAAAGGCATGAACTACTCAATTAGTTCCGCTTGTGCCACTAGCGCACACTGTATTGGCCATGCGGCTGAGCTTATCCAAATGGGTAAGCAAGATATGGTGTTTGCGGGTGGTTCTGAAGAGGTCGACTGGACGTTGACTATGGGCTTCGACGCGATGGGTGCATTGTCTACTAAGTACAATGACAATCCAGAGAAAGCGTCACGCACCTATGATGCTGACCGAGATGGTTTTGTTATCTCTGGTGGCGGCGGAATCGTTGTCGTTGAAGAGCTAGAGCATGCACTTGCACGTGGTGCAAAAATCTACGCTGAAATTGTTGGTTATGGCGCATCGTCAGATGGCTATGACATGGTTGCTCCATCAGGTGAGGGCGCTGTACGTTGTATGCAGATGGCTTTAGCCGATGTTGATACTCCAATTGATTATATCAACACACACGGCACTTCAACGCCAGTAGGTGATATGCGTGAGCTTGAAGCGTTACGTGAAACCTTTGGTGATGACTTACCGCCAATCGCATCCACTAAATCGCTAACTGGTCATGCTTTAGGTGCCGCTGGCGCTCATGAAGCGATCTACAGCTTGATTATGATGGAAAACAGCTTCATCGCACCAAGTATCAATATCGATACGGTAGATGAAAAAGCAGCGGGTATGCCGATTGTCACTAAAATGACAGAGCAAGTGCTCAACACTGTAATGAGCAATAGCTTTGGTTTTGGTGGCACTAATGCCACCTTGGTTATGCGCAAGTATAAGTAAGCCAAGTGTTGTCATCGAAAAAGGAAGCTTAGGCTTCCTTTTTTTGTGTCTGTATTTTATGTACTAAGGTCTGAGCATCTTGCTAGAATAGCTAGTTTACGGATTCTGTACACGTTTTAGGGACCATTATGAAGATTATTGCCGATGAAAACATGCCTTATGTTCAACAATTGTTTGGCGATTTAGGCTCCATAGAAACCGTGAATGGCCGAGAGTTAACAGCAGAGCAAGTTAGCAGTGCAGACGTGCTACTCGTGCGTTCAGTGACCCAAGTGAATCAAGCATTACTGCAAGGCAATAACCAGCTTAAGTTTGTGGGTAGCGCAACCATTGGCACTGACCATATTGATTTAGACTATTTAGCCCGCCGTAATATTCCATTCTCTAATGCTCCAGGCTGCAATGCGACTGCTGTTGGGGAGTTCGCCTTTATTGCCATGCTTGAACTCGCTCAACGCTTTAATAGTCCTTTAAAAGGAAAAGTGGTCGGTATCGTTGGCGCAGGCAATACCGGTACTGCAGTGGCAAAATGCCTAGCAGCCTATGGGATTGAGGTGCTGCTTTGCGATCCTGTACTAGAAGCCAAAGGCGACCCTCGTAATTTCGTTTCGTTAAACACCTTAATCGATAAATGCGATGTGATTAGTTTGCATGTGCCTATTACCAAAACGGGTCAGCATAAGACATGGTACCTTTTCGATGAAAGCCGCTTAAAGAGTCTACGTGAGAACACCTGGCTAGTTAACTGTTGCCGCGGCGAGGTCATTGATAATCGTGCTTTGATTAAGTTTAAACAGCAACGAGAAGACATCAAAATTGTCCTCGATGTATGGGAGGGGGAACCTAACCCCATGCCAGAGTTAGTGCCTTATATAGAGTTTTGTACACCGCACATTGCAGGCTACTCATTAGAGGGTAAAGCGCGTGGAACCTACATGCTTTATCAGCAGTTGGCTAACGTGTTAAACATCGAAGCTACCAATAAAATGGATAGCTTGTTACCCGTATTGTGGAGTGAGCAAGTTTCTGTGACTGAAATCGCCAGCGAAAGAGCGTTATTACAGTTGGCCAGATTTGTATATGATTTGCGCGATGATGATGCGTTATTCAGAAAAAACTTTCTTAATAACCATGGGTTTGATCATATGAGAAAAAATCACAAGCATAGACGTGAATTTAGCGCATTAAAGGTAGGCAATATAGGCCAAACTAATGTAAATTGGTTATCCAAATTAGGCTTTTCAGGAATCGAGTTGTAATTATGTCGCAGGAATTTAATGTTGTCGTATTAGGTGCATCGGGCGCAGTGGGTCAAGCAATGATTGAGATCCTCGAAGAGCGCAATTTTCCGATCGCAAATTTTTACCCTCTAGCCAGCAGTCGTAGTGCCGGTAATACGGTCAGCTTCCGTGGTAAACAGGTTGAGATTTTAGACGTGGATACCTTTGACTGGTCGCAAGCTCAAATTGGCTTCTTCTCCGCTGGTGGTGATGTATCTGAAAAATGGGCGCCCATTGCTGCAGAGCAGGGCTGCGTTGTTATCGACAACACCTCTCATTTTAGATATGACATCGATGTGCCACTGGTTATCCCAGAAGTGAATCCAGAAGCCATAGCCGACTTTAGAAATCGCAATATTATTGCCAATCCTAACTGTTCGACCATTCAAATGTTGGTCGCACTTAAACCCATTCATGATGCTTTTGGGATCTCGCGCATTAATGTCGCCACATACCAGTCTGTTTCAGGTTCAGGTAAAAAGTCAGTCGAAGAGTTAGCAACGCAGTGTTCTAAATTGCTTCAAGGTCTACCTATTGAACCCAAAACCTATTCAAAGCAAATTGCGTTTAACGTATTGCCGCAAATTGATAAGTTTATGGATAATGGTTACACCAAAGAAGAGATGAAGATGGTGTGGGAAACACAAAAAATCTTCGGTGACGAAAATATTTTAGTAAACCCAACTGCTGTACGTGTACCGGTATTTTATGGTCACTCAGAAGCGATTCATCTAGAAACATTACAACCTGTTGATGCTGAAGATGTTAAAGCTGTGTTGAGAGGTGCTGCTGGCGTTGAGTTGTTCGAGTCTGATGAAGATTACCCGACGGCAATCACTGACGGCACGGGGACTGATCTTGTCTATGTTGGTCGAGTTAGAAAAGATATTTCTCACGACAATGGCATAAACCTTTGGGTTGTCTCTGATAATATTCGTAAAGGTGCGGCCTTAAACAGTGTTCAAATAGCTGAAGTCTTGATCCGAGATTATTATTAATTAGATTTTGCATTGAGCATAATCGTCTAAAAAGCCCGCATTACGTGGGCTTTTTATGTTTTAGAGTTGTGAACAGTAGCAGGGCATCTTAATCTAGTTTATAGTAATCTCAATAAATACAATTGCCTAAAGCTTGTCACTGAAACAGTGACTCCTACGCTTCAAAGGGAAGGATTGATGAACTTTCGCACTTCGCATCTTGTTGGCATTTTTGCCGTCGTTTTAATGGGCTTCACTGTTGGACCCTCGATTAATACTGCAGCCGCAGAATCATTAAAGATCACCGGTCCTGAAGGCCAAACTAAATTAGTTAAGCGACAATATGGTCCTACAACATCATCAGATACTTTCTGGAGTATCGCACAAACGGTAAAACCGGATAATAGCGTCACTGTTTATCAAGTGATGTCGGCGTTATTTGACGCCAACCCTCATGCCTTTAGTGGTAAGAATTACAATAGCCTAGAGCGCGGAATGATTTTGCTGGTGCCGTCAAAAGACGTCATGGAGCAGGTCTCTAAATCTGTTGCCAAAAAACGTGCTGAAAATAATGATCGTGGTTGGTCGTCTACGGCGCAAACAGATGTCAAACCTAGTGAAACCATCTCAAAAAATATTGTTAAGCCTGCCGTTGAGTCCACAGTCAAAACGACTACTAAGCCAAGCGAAACCACCGCTGAAATTAAATCACTCACTGAAGAGCTTGAACAAGCACAAACGCTTAATTTAGCACTGACTGACGAATTGGCTCGTGCTACCGACGAAATTACCATTGGCTCAACAGATACTGAATCTTTTCAAGAGGAGATCTCAGAACTACAAGCGGAAAATTCGCTGTTAAAGCAAGCACTGCAAGATAAAAATGCTGAGATTGCAGCGCTTAAGAGTGATGTTGTTGCCAAGCAAGAAAAGATTGATGTACAGATTGAACCCAAAGAGCAACCGACATCGACGATTTGGCGAACATTGATGGATAACCCACTGTGGCTTATCTTAGGCGCTGTGGTTCCAGCGCTCCTTATACTCGGCCTCTTCTGGATGTTTATACGTCGCCGCAATGACAATGACGGATCTGTTGAGACTGATAACACTACTGATGCCAGCCAAACAGATGCATTGACTGAAAAAGATATAGCAGCATTGGAGGAGTCTGATGCAGATGAAAGCCTAGCAATACATTTAGATACTGAGCAGGCTAATGATCCTGTTGAGTCAATGAATGAGATTGAACAGCCAAAGACGAATGACTCAGCTGAATTTGTGGTTGAAGAAGCGGCAGATGAAGGTCAATCGTTAGATGATCTATGGGCTGAAGCTATGGGTGAGCAAGATGGCGAAGAGCCTAAGACTGATGCCATCGCAGCAGAAGATGACCTTGATGCATTATTAGCAGGCTTTGGCGAAGAGGCTGATGCTGACGAAGACGATCTTGACGCTTTATTAGCGGGCTTTGATGAAGACACAACAGATCAACAGTCTATAGATGAAGTGGTTAACAGCGAGCCAGAACTTGATGACTTAGATGCGCTTATAGCCGCTAATAGCCCAGCGGTTAAAGTTGAGGAGCAAGTTACTAACAACGATGACCTAGATTCACTACTTGCAGAGTTTGATATTAAAGCTGATGAGCAAGAGGAGCTGGTCAATGATGCTGATATAGATACATTGTCAGACGAAGTCGCAGCTGAACTTGAACTACCTTTAGAAATTGCTGCAGAGCTTGATCTTAGTGTCGATGACATCAGTACTAATGACGCGGAGTTAGATAACGAATTGGATTCGTTGCTTGCCGATCTGGAAGCTCCAGTCGATGAAAATGCACTTGATTTTCCGCAAGAGTCAATCGCATTAATTGATGATATTGCAGCAGAGTTAGAAACAGAAGTTCCAGAGCAACCCGCAAAAGAGAATGAACTCGATAACTTATTAGCAGAGTTTAATTTGTCAGAGTCATCAGCAGGTGACGTGCTTAATGAACTCGATAGTGACAAAAACAGCATGAGTGCCGTCGATGAGGCAGCCGATCTCGATTTTAGTTTGGACTTTGATGCTACTGAGCTAAAGACGACTGAGTTTCCTGAGCTCAAAAACCATGTTGAATCGGATGTCAAATTAGGCGTTGATAGTGATATTAATGAGGAGCCTCTACAAGACTCGAAGCAAGAGCATGACAACATGCTGGAGTTTAGCTCGACGCCAATAGTGCCAAGTGAACCATCGGAAAAAGACAGTGGTTTGTTTGATGATCTAAAAGGCCCCAAAAAGATTGAGCCAGAAGCACTTGATTGGGACGCAGCAGCGACTGTATTGACAGATTCAACACTAACCGATGATGAACTGCTCAGTGCACTTGCTGCTACTGGGTCATCAGGCGCTGAGGCTGATGACGAAGATGACATTAATTCGTTTATTATCGATGATGATAACAAACTCACTGTCGATCAGGCATTAGCCGCACTCGATGCTAACGAAGTGAAGGCTTCAGAGAGTGATATTCCTGAGCATGACTTAACGTCTTTCCAAAAAGATAACGGCTTTATTGATATCGACCTATTACTCAACGAAGCAGATGAAGACAGTGTTGAAACCGATCTTTATCAAGAGCTAGACGTCGATATGGGTGAGCTTGATGCATTGATGGGCAATGCCTCAATGGTTGACGTTGATGACGCGGAAAACTCGATAAATGCCAAACTTGATCTAGCTCGCGCCTATATTGAAATTGACGACAATGACAGCGCTCGCGCCCTGCTTAAAGAGGTTGAGCTCGATGGCAATGATAGGCAGCAAGAGGAAGCGGCGGGATTGATAAAAGAGTTAGTGTAAAATAATCAGTTAAAAACGGCGCCTAAGGCGCCTTTTTTATGCTTATCGTTTGCAGTGGTTATGCTAGAATCGCCGCCTATTAAATGATTTCGTTTATCGACACCGCCGAGCAATATTTTGGCATTGTCGCTTAAACATAGTTGAACCGAGTTAAGAGGTGTGTGATGCGGGTTGCGTTAGGTATAGAGTATGATGGTAGTCAATATTTCGGATGGCAACGGCAACTCGATGTAGACTCTGTGCAAGCCCAGTTAGAAAAAGCCCTCTCTAAAGTGGCCAACGAACCGATTACGGTTCAATGTGCCGGCAGAACCGACACTGGCGTACATGGTACTGGGCAGGTGGTTCACTTCGATACCAATGCTATTCGAAAAGAGACGGCCTGGACACTCGGCGTCAATGTCAATTTGCCAGATGATATTGCTGTGCGTTGGGTTAAAGTGGTGGATGATGAGTTTCATGCGCGTTTTTCGGCCACCGCTAGACGCTACCGTTATATGATCTATAACCATCAACTCCGCCCCGGTATTTTAAGGCGTGGTGTAAGCCATTACCGCGGTGAGATTGATGAAAATAAGATGCATGCAGCGGCGCAGCTATTTGTTGGTGAACATGATTTTACCAGCTTTAGAGCGCTGCAATGCCAGTCTAAAACGCCATATCGTAAAGTTCATGAAGTCAATGTCACTCGCCAAGGCATGTATCTGTGCGTTGATATTAAAGCCAATGCTTTTTTACATCACATGGTACGCAACATTGTTGGCACCTTGCTTGAAATTGGCAAAGGTAATCAGCCCCAGGAATGGGTTAATACATTATTGGCATTAAAAGACAGATCAAAAGCGGCTGCTACCGCCAAGCCAAATGGTTTGTATTTAGTTGATGTGACTTACCCTGAACAATTCGAATTGCCTAAGTTGGCCCTAGGCCCGCTATTTATGTTGGACTAACCCAGTGACTGAATCGATGAAACAGGTCGCCCCCAAAGCGCAAGCAGCATTGAACACTTGGCTCGATTACCTGTTGGCTATTCATCCAACAGAGATTGATATGGGCCTTGTGCGCGTATCAGAGGTTGCTTCGCGTCTAGGGCTCACTGAGCTTGGGATTACTAAAGTTGTCACTGTTGCGGGGACCAATGGCAAGGGAACGACCTGCGCCATGATTGAAGCAGCGTTGCAACTGACGGGCAAAACGGTGGGAGTATACAGCTCGCCTCATCTGCTCCATTACAATGAGCGTGTGCGGATCAAGGGTGTCGATGCTACGGATGAGGCGCTTGTTAGTGCCTTTGAGGCTATCGAATCAGCCCGTGCAGAGATATCATTAAGCTTTTTTGAGTACGCAACCCTTGCAGGGCTAGTCCTGTTTAAACGGGAAAACCTCGATGTTATTTTACTCGAAGTGGGCTTAGGTGGACGACTCGACGCCACTAATATTATTGATGCCGATATCAGTGTGGTGACCTCGATAGATCTCGATCATCAAGAGTATTTGGGTGATACACGGGAGTTAGTCGCCGCTGAAAAAGCGGGAATATTCAGGGCTGGACGCCCTGCTATTATCGGTGAGCCAGATTGCCCACAAACTCTGATTGACTATGCGCAAAGCATTTCAGCCAACCTGTATCGAGTCGGTCATGAGTTTAGCTATGCGTGTGACAAATCCGATTGGCATTATAGCGGTCAGCATGTCGAATTGAACTCACTACCATTACCAAAGTTACCGCAACCCAATGCAGCAACCGCAATTGCGGTGCTAGAGCATTTATGTCCGGCTATAGATAAAGCTTTTATTGCTGATGCCGTCGGTAATACTCAGCTCGCAGGACGTTTAGAGCTGGTATGTGATAAACCGCTAGTGATGGTGGATGTGGCGCATAACCCCCATGCGGCGCGCTATTTACGTTCTCGCTTAAGGAAAGTCAGTAAGCAGCGCTTATTTGCTATTTGTGGCATGTTAAAAGATAAAGATGCTACTGCGGTGCTTTCAGAGTTATCATTAGACATAACACATTGGTATCTTAGTGATTTAAATGTTCCGCGCGGCGCTACGGCGTTAGCATTAAAAGCGTTATTGCCGCCCGATAGCCAAGCGAGTTGCTTTACTAACATAGCTGCTGCCTGGGATGCCGTTAAACAAGATGCCAAAGCAGACGATGTTGTTATTGTGTTTGGTTCATTTTATACCGTGGCTGGTTTTAAAGAACTATTAGCTTTAAAGAGTTGCTAGTTTTAAAGAGCGATTAAAGGGAGAGAGTTTTGTCTAGTCATTTTCAAAATCGTCTAGTGGGTGTGATTGTTATTGTTGCGCTAGGAGTGATTTTTTTACCCGATGTGCTTGACGGTAAAAAGCAGCGTCAAGAGGAGCAGTTTGCTGAGATCCCGTTAAGACCAGAGGTCGAGGACGCAGCATTACCGCCACAGAGTATTGAAACATTAGAGATCAGCAGTGAAGAGTCTGCGCCTTCAAATGGTGATGATAGTTGGAAAATTGAGCCAGCAAAGCAACAAGAGCAAACAACGGCTAATGTTGAGCCTAAAGCTAACGTTAACAAAGCCATGGTTAAAGTGGAAAGTACTCTCGACACAAGCAGCAATAAGAAGGTTGTGTCTAACGCCAAAGCATGGACGATTCAACTCGGTAGCTTTAACAATGCAGCTAATGTGAGAGCGTTAGTCAAACGATTACGCAGTAAAGGTTTTTCAGCATACACCTTGCCGACCAAGCCCGTTGACGGCCAGTTGACCAAAGTGTTTGTCGGGCCAAATATTGCCAAAGACAAATTAGTGGCAATGCAGTCTGATATTGAAAAACTGACAAAGTTGCAAGGCCGCATTGTGGCATACAAGCCTGTCGAAAAATAACAAGGTGTGATTGTCCTTATCCGAGAAATCGTTATTTCGTGGCTAAAGCGTGTGAAATAACTCTGTCTCTGTTAGAATCGCGCCGTCTTAAACCCTATGCCGGATATACTCTTCAATGGTTTGGATTGATTACGCCATATTAATCGTTATTGGACTGTCAACGCTGATCAGTTTAGTACGTGGCTTTGTAAAAGAAGCGATGTCACTGGTAGTGTGGTTTGCCGCATTTTTCATCGCCAGTCAGTTTTACCTCAAACTCGCCACTCATCTTACTCAGATGCAAGATGAACTGGTTCGCAATGGCGTCGCGGTCGCTATTCTATTCGTCTCAACTCTCATTCTTGGCGCGCTAGTCAACTATTTAGTAGGTCAATTGGTCTCAAAGACCGGTTTGTCTGGCACCGATAGAGTGCTCGGCTTGTGCTTTGGTGCGCTTCGAGGCGCACTCATCGTCAGCGCAATACTTTTTTTCTTGGATGCTTTTACCGGAGCGCCCAATACAGATTGGTGGCAGAGTTCAACGCTCGTGCCCGAATTTGGAGTTGTGATCCAGTGGTTCTTTGACTACTTGGAAAATACCTCAAGCTTTGTACCCAAAATATAAAATGCACTAAAGCATTATTTGGTCTTTAGCTAGGTAACAGCTTAGCTAAAGCAAAAATATTTAAATAATAGAACATCTTACAATGAGGAAGCTTACCCATGTGTGGTATTGTCGGAATAGTTGGTCAGTCATCGGTTAATCAAACCATTTATGATGCATTGACCGTGCTTCAGCATCGTGGACAGGATGCTGCTGGCATTGTGACCGTAGACGGATATGCGTTTAGATTACGTAAAGCCAATGGCTTAGTTAAAGACGTTTTTGAACCAAAGCATATGCAACGCCTACAAGGCAACGCAGGTATTGGTCATGTGCGTTATCCAACGGCAGGGAGCTCTAGTGCATCTGAAGCTCAGCCGTTTTATGTTAACTCTCCTTTTGGTATTTCATTAGCGCACAACGGTAACTTAACCAATACGGTTGAGTTGCATGAACGCTTACTTAAGCAGCGTCGTCACGTTAATACCACCTCTGACTCAGAAGTGTTACTTAACTTGCTCGCCGATGAACTGCAGCATACGACTAGCCATGAGTTGACTGCAGACGATGTATTCAATAGTGTCGCCAAGGTGCATGAACTCACTCGCGGTGCTTACGCTGTTGTTGCGATGATTCTGGGTCAAGGCCTGGTCGCTTTTAGAGACCCATTTGGTATCCGTCCATTGGTGTTAGGTAAGCATGAAACGCCAACGGGCACCGAGTACATGGTGGCTTCTGAAAGTGTTGCACTGGATGCGGTTGGTTTTGAATTTATGCGCGACGTCGCTCCTGGCGAAGCGGTATATATCACTCTTAAAGGTGAGCTTTATACCCGTCAATGTGCGCACTCGCCAAGCTATGCACCCTGTATTTTTGAGTTTGTTTATTTTGCTCGTCCAGACTCAACCATAGATAAGGTATCTGTTTACGGTAGCCGGGTTAATATGGGCACCATGTTGGGTGAAAAGATAAAGAAAGAGTGGGAAGATCATGATATTGACGTGGTGATCCCTATTCCTGAAACATCTTGTGATATAGCGTTAGAAATCGCTCGCAATATGGATCTGCCATATCGCCAAGGTTTCGTTAAAAACCGTTATATCGGCCGCACATTTATTATGCCAGGCCAGCAAGAGCGTAAAAAATCTGTGCGTCGTAAACTGAATGCGATTAAGGCTGAATTTAAAGACAAGAATGTACTCTTGGTTGATGATTCAATCGTACGTGGTACCACCTCAGAGCAGATCATCCAGATGGCACGTGATGCAGGCGCTAAGAAAGTATACTTCGCTTCGGCGGCACCGGAAATTCGTTTCCCTAACGTCTATGGTATTGATATGCCAACGACCAATGAGCTTATTGCTCACGGCCGTGACGTAGAAGAGATCACAAAGTTGATTGGCGCTGATGGGATGATATTCCAGTCATTGCCTGATTTGATAGAAGCGGTTCGTAAAGAAAATCCTTCAATTAAGCGTTTTGAAACCTCGGTATTTGACGGTAAATATGTCACTAATGACGTAGACCAAGAATATTTAGATTACCTAACGCAACTGCGTAACGATGATGCAAAAGCAAATCGTAGCAAAGATATTGGTACTAACTTAGAGATGCATAATGTTTGTCATCCATAAGTAAGGCTCAGCCCTTAGGAATGTGAAAACAAATATCAGCACGAACAGTGCAAACAAAACAGCCGAGCTAATGCTCGGCTTTTTTTGTGTTTTAACAACTCATAGGCTAAACAGTTGTGATACCCACACAGCCATCCAACTGACAAAAAGCAACGTACAAGCTGTTTTGCCAAGATTGTGGCCAACTTTCAGGCCCAAAATCGTGCTCACGCTCGTCAGCACAATGACCAAACTGCTCAATACTAACGGCTCTACGCTGGGGCTTTGCGCCAATAATGGGGCGCACAATATCACCCAAGCAGTGATCAGTAGAAAATGAAATAGTAGTAACCTGTCTAGCCTAATTTCTGGTGCGCTTAGCGTCGTCAACATTATCATTCCTCCGAGTAGAGTAGAGATTAAAACCCAGATGAGAATCATTCTCAATAAAGTTTACAATCTTTGAGCAGTTACCGGCTTTTGATTGCACCTATGCTCACCTCAGGTTACAGTTACTGTTAATTTATACAGTAATAGTAAATGTGCACTGATGATCTTATATATTGCAGAAAAACCCAGTCTTGGTAGAGCCATCGCTGACGTATTACCCAAACCTTTAAAAAAAGGTGACGGTTTTATACGCGCAGCCAATGGTGACTGTGTTTCATGGTGCGTCGGCCATTTATTAGAGCAAGCTGAGCCGGATGCATATTCGCCAGAATATAAGTCGTGGAAGTTTGAACATCTTCCGATAGTGCCAGATGTTTGGAAGATGAAGCCAAAATATAAGATGCGCGGTCAAATAGCCGTGCTTAGAGGGTTAGTGAAAGAAGCGACTCAACTGGTCAATGCGGGCGATCCTGATAGAGAAGGGCAGTTGCTAGTCGACGAAATCATTGCTCACTTAGGCGTCAAAGGTGCCAAATTACAGCAAGCAAAACGATTGTTAATCAGTGATTTAAATCCGCAAGCGGTCACTCGGGCCCTAGGGCAATTGCGGCTTAATCGTGAATTCATCCCGTTGTCGACATCGGCCTTAGCTCGCTCTCGCGCTGACTGGCTCTATGGCATGAACATGACGCGGGCTTACACCATTCAAGGGCGTAAGGTGGGTTATCAGGGTGTGCTGTCTGTCGGACGAGTACAAACGCCATTATTGGGCTTAGTGGTCAGGCGTGATGAAGAGATCGGCAACTTTGTCTCAAAACCATTCTATGAGGTTGTCGCGCATTTAAGTACCGATGCTCAACAGACGTTCACAGCCAAATGGCAACCCAGCGAGGCGTGTCAGCCTTATATGGATGAAGATGGTCGAGTACTCTCTAGAGGGTTAGCGCAGAATGTGGTTGGGCGGATCACGGGCAAAGAAGCAATAGTTGAAAAAGTCACCGCGCAAGATAAAAAACTAAATGCACCGCTGCCTTACAATCTATCCTCATTACAAATAGATGCCGCCAAGCGCTTTGGTATGAGCGCTAAAACGGTACTCGATACCTGTCAGTCGCTATATGAGCGCCATAAACTGATCACCTATCCGCGTTCAGACAGTCGCTATCTACCGGTAGAGCAACATGGGATGGCGCCCAGCGTCATTGCGACAGTTAATAAAGGCGCAGCAGAGCTGACGCAAGGTATCGATGCACCAAACGCTAAACTTAAGTCAAAAGCTTGGAATGACAAAAAGGTCGATGCCCACCATGCGATTATTCCCACAGAGAAAGTCGCTAACCTAGCGAGTTTAAGTCCTGCAGAAAAGCAGATCTATCTGCAAGTCGCTCGGCAATATTTAATGCAGTTTTATCCCGCCTATCTCTATAAAGAGACGCTGGTAGAAATTGTTATCGCTGGTGGCTTGTTTAAGACCAAAGCCAAGCAAGAGAATGCGCTCGGTTGGAAGCAGCTGCTAAAACAGAGCCGATCTAATTTAAGTACTAGTTCAAATACTCATTCGAAGAGTAGCGCTGGCAATGACGCAGACAAAAACGATGACGAGGCGTTAGCCACCATACCGCCGTTAACCAAGGGGCAATCTTTACTTTGTCAGCGCGGCGAGTTATTAGAAAAACAAACACAACCACCGAAGCACTTTACCGATGCCACCTTACTTGGGGCTATGACGGGAATAAACCGCTTTGTTACCGACCCTGATATTCGAAAAATACTAAAAGATACCGATGGACTAGGGACGGAAGCGACTCGCGCCGGCATTATCGAACTGTTATTCAAACGCAGTTTTTTAGTGAGGCAGGGTAAAACCATTATTGCGACAGATGTGGGCAAAGGCTTGATTAATAGCTTACCTCTTAGCGCTACGACCCCCGACATGACCGCACTATGGGAAAATACCCTAGATTCCATGAGTCGCAAGGAAACCCAATATCAAGCCTTTATGCAGCCACTAATAAGCAAACTAGATGAGTTGATTATCCAAGCGGGTTCGGTGTTGCCTACCGCCTTGCAGGGGGTAAAGAGTCCGACGCCATTTAAGAAAAAATCCTACGCGCGCAAAGGCACTAAAACAGCATCTACAGCTAAAAAAACGGCAAAAAAGCCACGCACAACAAAGAGCAAAGCTTAACCCTAAAGTGAGTTTGATGGCATTAGCAGTCATAAATCCTTTCGATCACGGTCAAGTTTTTAAAAACTTTTGTCCTGAGTACTATTTACCTGAGATAAAAGCGGTTATCATCAGCCGCTAATCGGTAAGCCGTTACTTAATCTGTTTTAGTTGTTTAGGAATATTGTTGTTTAACTCACATTTATCAATGCAGATGTTTCAGTCTAAATTGACACTAGTTTTATTACTGGTGGTATTTGTGTCGCAATTATTTCCCACCTGTGTCGCTGCTGATCTCCACAGCACTGAGATTCACTATGCTGAGCAGAGCCTAAGTGAGCCTTATCACTTAGAAAACAGTTTATCGCAAGAACTGCAGCAAGACTGTTGTCACACCGCCACGACTAGCTGTAGCCATATGGTCGAAGTCAATGACCAAGCTGAACATGATAACGACTTCCACACTGCCTGCCATCCACCCGCCCAGTTGAGCTTTATTGCACAATCGAGTGGCGTAGAAGATAAGAGCCAGTTTATTATCAGCTATCAAGACAGAAGCTACGCGCCGCCTATTCCTCCCCCGTATTGTTAATTCCTGTTCCGTTTAATTAAATCGTTTTTGAGTCATTAGGTTATTTAGTGTGTCGAGATCTATGTGCCATAGCGTTCATACTCGTCACCTCGGTTAGCCTGAGCTCAAGTCAATGAGTCTATACGCTGTTGGGCACTGCATGTTATTGCAGTGACAATAAGTAATGACTGAATTAACAGGAGTTTAATCTCGTGATTAGAGATAAAAATATCTTCTATGTGGCATGTCAGCGGGCATTGGTCACTTTGGCTATCTGTATATTGGGGCTTTATTGCGCTCAAATTATGGCCGCGCCAGCAACGCAGCAACAAGATGCTCATACATCTACTGTTGACAGTGGCATCAAGCTGCCGTGGGCATTAGAGCAAGCCCTATTGCATAATATTGCATTAAAAGCCTACCCATACTCGCTTCGAGCAAGTGAAGCATTAACCTTACAAGCAGGGATCACGCCTAACCCTGAGCTATCGGTTAATGTAGAAAACATCCTCGGCACAGGTGATAAGCAGGGGGTCGATAACGCGGAGATCACCTTGGCGTTGAGCCAGCTTATCGAGTTAGGTGACAAGCGCCAACGTCGCATTGATTTTGCCAATGCGAATCAAAGGCAGACGTTAACCCAGTATGAAATGCTGCGGTTAGAGGTGCTAGCACAAACCACCGAAAGGTATTATCAGCTATTACGACTACAAGCATTACAGCAATGGATTGAACGTCGAATTCAGCTGGAACAGCAGTCACTGCAAGCGATCCAAACACGGGCTAAAGCGGGCGCTGTTATTCAAGCTGATGTCAGTAAGATGCAGCTGCGATTATCGCGTTCTAAGGTGATAAAGCAGCGTATTGAAGGCGATTTTAACGTTGCCAAGCAAAGGCTGGCGGCAATGTGGTCGAGTGATGTTCAGTTCTCGATGGCGAATGATGAGCTTAAAGCGCTGCACATACTGCCTACCGCTGCGAGTGTGCTCAATGCCATCGAAACCGCGCCGCAATACCTAGAGTTACTCAGTGTTGAACGCATGCTAATTGCAAAGCGCCGTATGGAAGAGTCGAAAGCCCGTGCCGATATTACGGTTGGCGTAGGCCTAAAAAGCTACGACGGTTTTGATGATGGGGCCTTGATGGTGAACTTTTCAATGCCGCTGCAATTCTCTAATCCTAACCAAGGCAATATTCTGGCGGCCAAGGCCGAAGAAGATAAAGCCAACGAGCAGCAACGATTAGCGCGAGATCAGCTAAGACTCACCTTGTTGGAGTTGCATCAGTCGATGGTCAATAACGCTAAACAAGTGCAACAGCTCAATGTGCAGGTGTTGCCACTGGCCAAACAGTTACTTTCCCACACTCAAACCGCCTACCAAACAGGACAAGCCAATGTGCTGCAGCTCGCTGATGCTCAATCGGAACTCTTTAGCATTGAACGAGAGTTGGTTGAAGCTAAAACAGCCGTTTATCTGCAGCTGCTAGCAATAGAGCGGATCACAGGGCAATCGATGACGGTTGCAAACTCCAATATTAAGCCTGTTGTGGCAATGGAAAATCAATAATGAATATTAATGTTAACTCATTACAAGCAAAACTTGCCGCTACTGTAATGTCTCTATCGATATTGGCTGCAGGTATTTTTATCCCAGTAAATGTTGCTCAAGCTAGCAGTGACCACGGTCATGCCGAAGAGGAAGAGCACCATGATGATGAAGAAGGGCCACACGGTGGTCGCTTGCTCAAACATGATGATTTTGCGTTAGAGATGACCATGGCAGAGTCGGGGATCCCACCCGAGATGCGCGTTTATGCTTTTTATAAGGGCGAGGCTGTTGCCCCTAGTGAGGTTGAATTAACCTTGTCGTTAACCCGTTTGGGCGGCGTTATTGACAGTGTGAGTTTTATCGCTGAAGAGGGATATCTTGTCAGTCAGCACAGTGTGGCTGAGCCGCACTCTTTTGATGTTGAAATAGACGCGACTTATAAAGGCAAAGATTATGACTTTCATTATGAAAATCATATGGGCCGAGTCACCATCAATGACCGCTTACTGGCACTATCAGGTGTCAAAACCGGTTTCAGTACCCCGGCGGAGCTTAGGTTTGTAGACCATCTTTTTGGCGTCGTTGCGGCGATTACCGATAAACAGTTTAGTGTTTCAGCACCCTACACCGGTGTGGTTGAACAGCTCAATGTCACCATTGGCGATAACGTGGTTAAAGGGCAAGTGATTGCCACAGTTCGTAACTCCACGACATTGCAGCGCTACAGCGTAAAGAGCCCTGCAAATGGTCAAGTTACCGAGCTGATGCTCTCTGTAGGCGACAGTACCTTTAATCAAGCACTGCTGCTGATCAGCGATCTATCAAGTGTGTGGATAGATATGTCGGCGTTTCCAAAAAACTTGAGTAGAATCGCGCTAGGTCAAGCCGTCACTATTGGTGATGATGACCATGATAATAGTGAAGAACACCGTGACGGCCGTGCCAGCAGTACCATTAGTTATATTGCACCTGTGATGACAGGCGGGCATATCGCCAGAGTGCGCGCTGTGATTGCCAACCCTGAGGGCCATTGGCGTCCAGGGATGCATATTCAAGCTAACGTTGAGACACGCACCAAGCAAGTGCCTTTGGCTGTACGTGCCGATGCATTGCAAACCTTCATGGACAAACCCGCCGTTTTTGTTAAGTACGGCAACACCTTTGAGGTGCGTTTACTGACACTCGGTGAAACCGATGGACAGTTTGTTGAAGTGCTAGCGGGGCTTGAGGCTAATGCCGAGTACGTCACCGAGAATAGCTATTTGTTGAAAGCTGACATCATGAAAAACGCTGCAAAGCACGTACACTAAGGACGCACTGATATGGATACTATTATCTCTTTCGCCCTTAAACGGCGATTACTGGTATTAGCAATGACACTGCTCATTGCAGCGCTGGGTGTTTATAACACCCTTAAGCTGCCAATCGATGCAGTGCCTGACATTACCAACGTACAAGTACAAATCAATACCGCAATCTCTGGATATTCACCGCTCGAATCTGAGCAACGGCTGACCTATGTGATTGAAAATGCCATGGCTGGGATCCCAAGCCTGTCATACACCCGCTCTATCTCTCGCTATGGCTTATCGCAAGTCACGGTGATTTTTGAAGAGGGCACCGATATCTATTGGGCTCGTCAGCAGATCACCGAACGTCTGCAAGGGGTGCGAAGTGAACTGCCTGTCGAGGCCGAGCCTGCGCTTGGGCCTGTGAGTAGTGGTTTAGGGGAAGTATTTACTTACTCTATTCGTGCACTCGATGGGGCGCTAAAAGAGGACGGCAGCCAGTATAACGCCGAAGACTTACGCACCATTCAAGACTGGATCATTCGTCCACAACTGGTCAAAGTTAAGGGTGTGACTGAGATCAATAGCCTCGGCGGTTATGAGCGCGAGTACCAAGTTGCACCAGATCCGGCAAAGTTGCTGGCCTTTAAGGTCACTGTTAATGATGTCATCAAGGCGTTAGATCTTAATAATCGCAATGCTGGCGCAGGTTATATTGAGCGCAGCGGCGAGCAATGGTTAGTGAGATCCCCTGGTCAACTTAAAGACTTGGAAGAAATTCGCCAAGTGGTGGTGACTAAGCGTGATGATGCCCCGGTGCGCATCGGTGATGTGGCAGAGGTGTTTTACGGTAAGCAGCTGCGAACGGGAGCCGCCAGTCAAGACGGTGAAGAGACCGTGCTCGGTACGGCGTTTATGTTACTTGGCGAGAACAGCCGCGTCGTCGCTAAAGAGGTCGGTGAGAAGCTTAAACTGGTTAATGCGAGTCTGCCACCAGGTATTGTTGCTGAAGCGGTTTACGATCGCACCACCTTAGTGGATAAAGCGATAAAAACAGTGCAGAAAAACCTATTTGAAGGCGCTGTATTAGTCATAGTCGTGCTGTTTGCACTGTTAGGTAATTTCCGCGCGGCCTTGATTGCGGCACTGGTTATTCCTCTCAGTATGTTGTTTGCCATTACCGGCATGACTGCCAACCGAGTCTCAGGCAACTTGATGAGTCTGGGCGCGATCGATTTCGGTATTATTGTCGATGGTGCAGTGATCATTGTTGAAAATGCGCTGCGCAGGCTCGGTATGGCACAGCATCAGCACGGTCGATTATTAGTCCTCGAAGAGCGTGTTAAAGTGGTTTTTGAAGCCACTAAAGAGGTATTTCGCCCCGCGGTATTCGGTGTATTGATCATTATGTTGGTGTACTTACCTATTTTCGCGCTCAATGGCGTAGAGGGTAAGATGTTCCACCCAATGGCCTTTACTGTGGTTGCGGCGTTAATAGGTGCATTACTGTTTTCAGTGACTTTTGTCCCCGCAGCAATTGCAATATTCGTTAAAGGTAAAGTGAACGAGAAAGAAAACTGGTTGATGGCGGGTGCGCGTAAAGCCTACGAGCCGGTACTGTTTTTCTCACTCAAACGTCCTTTCATTATTCTTGCAGGCGCTATTGTCCTTATCATAGTGACCATAGTTCAGCTTAGTCGCTTAGGTACAGAGTTCTTACCTAAACTCGATGAAGGTGATATCGCAATGCATGCAATGCGGATCACTGGCACTGGGCTTGAGCAATCGATTGAGATGCAGAAAAAGCTGGAAATTATCATCGGCGAGTTAGATGAAGTGCAGCGAGTGTTCTCTAAAGTCGGTACTCCCGAGGTGGCGACCGATCCTATGCCGCCGAGTGTTGCTGATACTATCTTGATCATCAAACCGAGATCTGAATGGCTCGACCCAAGCAAAACCAAGGCGCAGTTTATTGAAGAGCTCCGTTTGCAAGTTGAGCAAGTGCCGGGTAATAATTATGAGTTTACCCAGCCCATTGAGATGCGTTTCAATGAGCTCATCGCCGGTGTGCGAGCGGATGTGGCATTGAGGATCTATGGTGATGATCTCGATACCTTAAAAGATGCCGGCGATCGCGCCGTGGGATTATTCCAAGGTATTGATGGTGCAACTGATGTGCGCGTTGAGCAGATGTCTGGTTTGCCCACATTATCGGTCGAGCCCAACCGCGACCATTTAGCGCTGCTAGGTTTGACGATTGTGGATGTGCAGCAGGCATTGCAAGTCGCCGTGGCTGGTGTGCCCGTGGGTCTTATCTATGAAGGTGATAGGCGCTTTAAACTGGTCGTTAGAATGGCTGACAACATCAGCCAAGATCTCGACAAGCTCGCCAATATCCCGATAGCGCTGCCGGCGGAGCTCAATCCCGATTTAAGTTATGTGCCGCTGGGAGAGGTGGCCGAACTTAATTTCAAAATAGGCCCCAACCAAATCAATCGCCAAAGCGGCAAACGTCATGTGGTGGTGACGGCTAACGTGGATGGCCGCGATTTAGGCTCGTTTATTGAAGACACTAAGCAAGTGATGTCCAAGCAACTCGCACTGCCAAGTGGTTATTGGAGTGAATACGGTGGCACCTTTGAGCAGTTAGAATCAGCATCAAACCGCTTGATGATCTTGGTACCACTGACATTGCTGCTAATTTTCGGCTTATTATACAGTGCCTTTGGTTCTGTTCGTGATTCGATGATTATCTTCAGTGGCGTACCCTTAGCACTGACGGGCGGCGTGTTGGCATTGGTGGTGCGCGATATGCCATTATCAATATCGGCAGCCGTTGGCTTTATTGCACTATCGGGGATTGCGGTTCTCAATGGGGTGGTGATGTTGAGCTTTATTAAGGAGCTTAAACAACAAGGCCTTGAACTGATTGAGGCGATTAAGCAAGGTGCAAGTCAACGTCTACGTCCGGTGATGATGACGGCCTTGGTGGCAAGTCTCGGTTTTGTGCCGATGGCATTGAATGTTGGTACTGGCGCTGAGGTGCAACGACCTTTAGCCACCGTAGTGATTGGCGGTATTATCTCGTCGACGCTGCTGACCTTAGTGATTTTACCTGTGCTTTACGCATTGGTGTATCGCTATACTCGAAAGGACAGTGCCGATTCTGCTTAAAACAGTCTTTTTAAATAGACTGCTTAAACAGTCTGCTTATAAAAGATGAAGTCGCACTGCTAACACAGTGCGATTCAATAGCAGATGATATGACGATAGGGACTCGCGCCCTATCGTCTATTTTAGGTTTCGATACTGATTACTTAGCGCACTATAATGAAAGCCGATATTGGCAAGCTTAGATTCAAGCAACTGTTTATCGATATCCAGCTCATAAAAGAGTGCGGCTTGATCTGCGCAGGTTAAGCGCAACTTTTCGTTGACGATCCCAAGCAATGTCTCTGCACTAAGTTGTTCAAGATGAGTGATGTCCATCAGCGATGACCGAGTAGTGGGAGTAGCTATTAAATATGGTTTTGCAGGCAAAAAAAAGCAAGCCTTAAAAGGCTTGCAAAAGGTGATATTGGGTGAGGAACAGATTACATTATGTCGTGGTAATCTTAACTGTTTCTTAATTAACGCAAGTTTTCCCCCCGATTAATTGTAATTAATCTATCTAAAATATGCTCGCCATCCATCCGAATACCATTGTGCTCATATTCCGACGTTAGCCAGTACTTTAAGTTACCCACTTTGGCAGCAGTTTCTAGGCTGTAACGCATCTCTACAAACATGTCTTCACTGTAGATAGCAGCAGCGACGGGTACTCTGTTCTGTGCTAATACAGCTTCTTGATACAATGCAGGCCAATCATCTTTTTGCGCCAGAGCGGTCGCTGCTTCTTGCAACGGTTTTAGATTGCTGAACTGATCAAACATCCACGGGTAGACCATCTCTCCGGTAAAGAGGAAGGGCTTGTCAGACGTGTAGTTGAACTGAGGGTATTGCGCTCTAACGCGATGAGCTGACCAATTGGACGCATTGTTTTGACAATAGATAGACTCATGCAGTAGCGCAAAAATAGGGTTGCTATTGTAATCTAACATCTGACAAAAATGGGCCAAAAATAGCGGGTTAACTATGGTGTTACCGTCGGTTTTAATCAATGCTTGCTCGAGTAAATAATAAACGCTTTCAGGACCTTGTTCCATGCCGATGTTGATCCCAAGCAGCTGTAACATCTCAACGGTGAGTCGCTCGCCTGTCGCCAGCTTTACATCATGTTCGCTGATGTGCAGGGCTAAGGCTTGCACCAACTCTTGAGCATCACTAAAGCGCTTGAAAAAGTCATTGTTCTTAGCGATAACGCGCTGGTAAGTGGCTTGATACACTTCATCTGCGCTGCGAGTCAGAGAGGGGATCCCACCAGTGATATAAGCTTCTTTAAGCCCCTCAGGTGCATCATTAAGATATTTTAAAACACAAAACCCGCCAAAGCTCTGCCCCAGAATAGACCATGTCTGTTCACCCACAAGTTGTTTGCGAATGGCTTCAGCGTCGCGAATGATGTTGTCAGCGCGAAAATGGCTCAGATACTCACTTTGCTGGGTCGCATTTAGGTGTGTCAGGCTAGCGGAACTGACAGGGGTCGACAGTCCAGTTCCTCGCTGGTCAAGTAACAGCACTCTAAACTCCTGTAAAGCACGTTTTATCCAACCGCCATTAGCAGCAGGCCTTACCGCACCAAATCCGGGGCCACCTTGAAAGAATACAATAAAGGGCAGTTCTTTATGTTGGTTATCAGGGCTGACAAGTTCGCGGGCAAAAACCTCTATTGTTTCACCGTTCGGTTGCTGGTAATCAAGCGGTAATGTGAAAGTGTGTTTACGAGCAACCATGCCTGCAAAGGTGAGTTGTGTTGTCATGTGATAAACCTTATCTGATTTTTTGAGTATTTTTATGGGCAACAGAGCTGGAGATTATATACCCATCTTACCTGAAGGTGCAGGATTCAGTGGCATATTCAAGTAGGATGGGTATAGACCAAATAGTGAGCAGGTGAACGTTATCAGCTTATCGCTAATTAACTTATCGTTAGTGACTTGGATCTTGCAAACGATAAATGTGACGTTTTTGTGAGCGTTAGTTCATGTTCTACCAATTATTAATAGAGGAAACGCCCAAGTTGGCGTAATCTTTAACCATTCCACAGCTAAAGAATCCTTAGGTGAGTTTTGATGAAGTATCAGTTAATACCAGTCACGCCATTTCAGCAAAATTGCAGTTTAATTTGGTGTGAGCAAACCTTAAAGGGAGCGGTGGTCGATCCGGGCGGGAATCTTGAACGGATTGTAGAAGAAGCAAATAAAAACAATGTAGTGGTTGAGCAGGTATTGCTGACCCATGGTCATATCGATCATGTGGGCGCTGCCAAAGCACTTGCTGAACAGTTAAATATCCCCATTGTTGGTCCACATGTGGCCGATAGTTTTTGGCTAGAAAGTTTACCAAAACAGAGCCAGCACTTTGGTTTTCTCCATTGCGATCCATTTACCCCAAGCCGTTACTTGCAAGAGGGTGATGAAGTTAAGGTCGGTGATCAGCTTTTGTCGGTACTGCATTGTCCTGGACACACTCCGGGGCATGTGGTGTTTTTTGCCAAGGCGGCAGACATTGCATGGGTTGGTGATGTGTTGTTTAGAGGCTCGATTGGCCGAACTGATTTCCCCCAGTCTAATCATCAAGACTTAATTGAATCTATTACTAAAAAGCTCTGGCCTTTGGGCAATGAGGTGCAATTTATTCCAGGCCACGGTCCGCTCTCAACATTTGGGGAAGAGCGAGTACAAAACCCATTTGTCGCCGATCAACTGTTTGAATAGTGGTTATATCGAATTAGAATCCCCATTCAACTGAGGGTGTAATAACCTCTAGCCTCAATTCGGCTATGGAAATGCAGCGCATGCGGCTTTCGATATACGCCAAATTTATTCTATACAAAATATGATATCTCCTCCCTCTATATAGGGAGGATGTAGAAGGTAGCGCGAAACACGCCTGAATAAACCACTATTTAATGTCGTAGGTATAAAATCATAGCAATCTGTCGTTTTTATTCAATTAACCCGTTGAGTAAGTCGCTACTATTGCTCCCCTAGCTAAGAAGTTGAATACACTCGCCTACTAAAAATATCAATGACTGGACGATGCCATCACATCGTGCACGGAGAAAGACCATGGAAAACCCAACGACGACGTTAACACAACTAGGCTGGCGCCCTTTTTTTCAGCAACAACTTAGCCTAGAAGAGTTAACCCTGTTCAGTATTGGCCGTGTAGTCGAGCAGCACAGAAGCCACGTGGTGGTGATGAGTGAGCAAGGATCTGTGAGATTAACCTTCTCCGCGCAAGCTGAGCGTTTATGCGTTGGTGATTGGGCTTTATTTGATGGGTCACAAAGGGTGCATCGTCATTTAGAACGTCAGTCTTTGTTCCAACGAAAAGCGCCAGGCTCGAAAGTGGCGACGCAGTTAATTGCTGCCAATATTGATAGCGTCATGATTATCAGCTCGCTTAATCACGATTTTAACCTTAGCCGAATAGAGCGTTACCTCGCGCTAGCGAAAGAAGCGCAGGTAGAGCCTGTGGTGGTATTGACTAAGGCCGATCAGTGCAGTGATGTGGATGATAAGCGCCAACAAGTACAACAACTCGATCCAATGATGATGGTTCATTCGGTTAATGCACTCGATAGTGAGCAGCTTAAAGCGTTATCTGGCTATTGCCAAACAGGTAAAACGATTGCGTTCTTAGGCTCATCAGGTGTGGGCAAGTCGACACTGGTGAATGGTTTAATGGGCGTTGAGGCGCAAGTCACTAGCGCTGTGCGTGAAGATGATAGCAAAGGACGTCACACCACCACCTCAAGAGCGCTGAAGTGGTTACCCCATGGCGGATTACTGATGGACACTCCCGGAATGCGGGAGCTGCAGCTTAGCCACTGCGAACAGGGTGTCAGCGACACGTTTAGTGAAATCACCGAACTAGCCCAGCAGTGCCGATTTGGAGATTGTAGTCATGAAAGCGAACCCGGTTGCGCGGTTAAAGCAGCGCTAAATGCTGGCATCGTGACAGAGCGTCGATTAAGCAGTTATCGAAAATTGATGCGTGAACAGGCACTGAACGGTGCGACACTGGCCGAGAGAAGAGCTAAAGATAAAGCCTTAGGTAAAATGATCCAAGGGGTGCAAACCGCATCCCGCAGAAACAAGAAGAGTTATTGATTTCTTAGCGAGCTTGTCTGTGAGTGAGCCCTGTTTAACAAGAGCATCTCGTTTTGAGGTGCTTTTTTTGTGTCAGGGGGTTAGCTCAATTAGCCAGAGCCGTCTCAGTTTGAGGTCATTTTCATGACAGAGGCGATTATTACCACTTATTGAATACTCCAATTTAGTTATTCTAGAGTTAGAATATTGTATATTTGTTACGTTTTCGTTTGTTTTGTGCGCTATCGTCCACTTTATTAGCGCTTTTTTGTCATAGATCGTGTTTTTTAGGCTACAAAAGATGGTAATTTAGCGACCTTGATATTAAATGTTGTGTATCGACATTGTAAAAGTGTATATCGCGTAATAGAGAGGGCTTTATGGAGCATCGTTGGCAAATCGCTATATCAGCAGGATTATTGGCAGCCGTATGGGCTGGCTTTGCTGATGTATTTCAACTTGTTACCTGGATAGGTTTTCTTGGTTGTAGCACCTTTTTTGCACAAACCGAATCCGGTGTGAAGGGCATGCTGATGGCGATGACAACAAATGTCTCTGGTGTCTTCTGGGGGTGGCTAATTATTTCTGCAAGCAGTTTTTTTGTCTCTCCAATAATGGGCTATATCTTCACCGGAATAGCAACCGCTGCCATGTGTTTACAAGCAAGCTATCAAAAACTTGCCTTTATACCAGGCGCTTTTATCGGTTGCTGTATCACTTTTGCCATGGGTGGCGATGTCGCGGCAATATTACCTCCTTTACTGCTGGGCGCGGTGCTTGGTTACAGTATGAGTCTATTGACGACTCAACTCATCAGCTTGACTCAAAAATTACAAACGATCATTGCAGCAAATACCGCTAAAGAATCCTAATTAGAATTAGGGCCTAATGTCACCAGCAATTTAAATGCAAAAAGTTAACGCTACTCAACCTAGTTTGTACTGCCGTTGAGTCGATAAAAGTTTATAAATGGTCAAGGCTCTAGGCCAAGGGAGTTTCACGATGAAACAAATTAATTTTCGAACCGTCGATGCGGTACTCATCAAGCTTAGCCTCAATGGCAAGTTCTGGGCCATCTGTACTATGGTCACGTTGCTCACCATAGCAGCAGCTGGTGGCAGCTATATCACTAGTAAGCAGCAGATTGAAGCCGCTTCAATGGCGCGCGCTCAAGCGACAGTGGATGCTTATGCCAATGTGGCCACCAACCTATCTCTGACTGGGCCATCTTTAGCTGATTTTGCTAACGAAAATGGACTGAATATCGGTTTTGTTCGCGAGTCGACACGCAGCAACGATAGCCTTAGCGTGAGTACTCCAATTGATGGTGAGTACATTAATTACACCGTAAATGTCAGCCGCTGGGAACAGGTCGCGTTATCTGATTCGAGTAACATGTTTTGGTTGGCTCTTTTATCGTTATTGCCGCTATATCTAGTCAGTTATTGGACGTCAACATCTCTTGGTGGCGGCTTATGGGATATGTATCAAGCGATAAAAAGACTCGCTGATGGCGATCTTAGTTTGAGACTCAACTTTTTTGGTAAAGATGATTTCAGTTTGATTGCCCGTGAAATTGACCGTAGCGCGGATAACATGAGTGAAATGGTGTCAGCGATTGCACGAAATGCTCAAACGCTTGCAGAGGCTGCTGGAGAGTTTCATCAACAAGCAAGCCAAAATGAGCAGTTAACCCAAGCACAGCATCAGTTCCTGGATACCGTCGCGGTAGCGATGTCACAGATGACCGCAGCTGTTGAAGAGGTTGCGCAAAATGCCTCTAGTACATCAGAGCAAACTGAAATTAACTCATCGCAGGCAGCGAATAGCAAAGTACAACTGACTGCAGCAGTGGCAAGTATTGGCATATTAACAGAGAAAATTGCAGAAGCGTCCGCTTCGGTTGAAGATCTCTCCCACGCAGCGACACAAATCGGTGATGTGGTGACTACCATTAATGGTATTTCAGAGCAGACTAATTTGTTAGCACTTAACGCGGCGATTGAAGCTGCGAGGGCGGGCGAGCAGGGCAGAGGCTTTGCTGTGGTTGCTGATGAAGTCAGAACCTTAGCGAGCCGAACACAGCAGGCGACGGTTGAAATTCAATCCATGATTGAAGGCCTGCAATCGGGCACCCATAATCTGAGTAATATTACTGGCGATATAGTATCCCAAGCAAGTAAGGGTCGAGAAGCTATCGTGTCAGTGAATAATGACGTTGATAAGATGGCGTTATCTATCAGTACCGTATTCGATATGAGCGCGCAAATAGCCGCATCATCTGAAGAGCAGAGTGTTGCCTCTCGCGAGATCGCATCGCAGTTGCATGATATTCGAGGCCAAGCCGAAACGATTAAGCAAACCACTGAACACTCAATTAGTCTGGCAACCGACTTAAATAGCGCCTCAAAGGGATTAGATCAGCTATTAGAGCAATATACTTTGGCAAAGGATACTCACTAATAACTAAGCTTAATTGAATTGAGGCGCTAGACTGCGGTTAGACCAAGGCCGCTAATCATGTAGCTTTGAGTCACAAAATAAACCCATAAAAATGCCAGCATCTATTGCTGGCATTTTTGATTTTATGAAACCACCGTTTAGATTAACTAAAAGTGCTCCAAATCGGCGCGTGATCTGAAGGCTTTTCAATACCGCGTAGCTCATAATCAATATCAGATTCAAGCAGACGCTCAGCAAGTGATTTGCTCGCTAAGACGACATCAATGCGCAGACCGCGGTTATCGACAAACCCCTTGCTGCGATAGTCAAACCAAGAGTATCGCTCAGTGCGCGTTGGATGCAGTTCACGGAAAGTATCAACTAAGCCCCAGTCCATCAGGGTCTTAAGCCACTCACGCTCTTCAAGTTGAAAACTACACTTGCCTGTTCGTAACCAGCGCTTAGCATTAGGCTCGCCAATACCGATATCTAAATCGACCGGAGAGATATTGATATCACCAATGATAGCGATATCTTCATCTGCAGTGTGATACTTATTTAAATATACCATTAAGTCTTTATAAAACTTACGCTTAGCGGGATACTTAGTCTCATGGCTAACATTGTCGCCTTGAGGGAAATAGCCATTTAGCACGGTAAGCGGACGGCCATTTTCCTGCATAAAAGTCCCCATAATCATACGGCGCTGAGCGTCGTCTTCATCGGTTGGGAAGCCTTTTTGAAGCTTTATTGGCTCAGCCTTTGACAGCATAGCCACACCATAATGGGCTTTACCACCATGGAAATGCACCTTGTATCCCATAGCTTCAACATCAGCAAGTGGGAAGGCTTCGTCATGTACCTTGGTTTCTTGTAAACCGATGACGTCTGGCTGGTGGCTATCGATTAAGGCTTGCAGTTGATGCAGTCTTGCTCGCAATCCATTGATATTAAATGAAACTATCTTCAATTTTGAGTTCCTTTTATTTACGGCAATACTAGCTTATAAGGTTTTACAATAACACTTTCATATACGCCAGCGGCAATATAAGGGTCGGCATCGGCCCAGCGCTGTGCATCTTCAAGTGATGGAAAGTCAGCAACCACTAATGAGCCCGTAAAACCCGCTTCGCCTGGATTTTCACTATCGATAGCAGGGTGAGGGCCAGCGATGAGTAGCTTACCTTCATCAGCTAAAAGCTGCAGCCGAGCTAAATGGTCTGCGCGAACCGATAAACGTTTTTCTAAGCTATTTTCAATATCTTGTGATGAAATCATGTACCACATTATTTGAGTTCCTTACGATCTTCTTCAGACATGTTTTTAAATAGATAAAGTACAGTGAGAACGGTATTAATCAAGGTTAAAGCGGTTAGGCCAAACACTTTAAAGTTGACCCAGGTCTCTTGGGATAGGCTAAAAGCAACGTAGATGTTGACGATGGCACATGCCACAAAAAACAGTACCCAATACCAAGTCACATGAGCCCATATCTTATCTGCAACAACGAGCTCTTTGCCCAGCATGCTTTTCAAAATGGGTTTATTCATAAACTGGCTAACCACTAACGCGATTGCAAACAGTGCGTATACTATGGTGACCTTCCACTTAATGAATGAGTCATCATGGAAAATTAAGGTTAGCGAGCCAAATACGGTGACCATTGCAAAGGTAATGAGGTGCATCTTCTCCAGTTTTTTATACAGCATGTAGCTAATGATCAGCTGCAATGCGGTAGCGGCAATCAAGGCGCCACTGGCGACGTAAATATCAAAAAATTTGTAGACGGCAAAAAAGATAACCAGAGGCAGAAAGTCGAGCAACTGTTTCATAGGATAGTGTCAGTTCAAAATGCATAAATGTGTGCTTGAGTTTAGCATGCAAGCCATGAAGGAAAAAGAGTAACAGGCTTACTTGAGCAGTTCGGTAAACCTAGGTTCAGCATGGCTACATTAGGGTGACTAAATTGCCGTAATCTTGTACATTTTGCTGCCGCTAGTTGTTGCAATATGTTGACGGAGTGAGTGTTATTAGTAACTTCGAAGGACTCAACGTTTGGAGCATATCCAAACTTTACCTGTTCAGAGTACGCTTTCCTTTTTTTCTGAGCCATATGTGACAATTTGCTTTAAGGCATCAGCTCGATCCATGCTTTGCTTCATTACGCCATGCTATATTTTTAATCCGCCATTTTGGCGCTGAATCTATCTCGGCCTTTCCAATAATGACATTGCGGACAAAAATCGCCTTCGGGGTAATCAATTCCTTCTTCGTGAGGACAGCCTATGATCTCTTCGACCATACTCACAGACTTCGCCCCGTTTTCATCAATGAAGCATAGTACCTCACTCAAAATCTCTTCTGATTTTCTTAGGTCAGATGAAGAAAACCATTTTTTCATCGGTTCAGCTTGTGCGCCGTCATCACTTATGATTGCGCAAACAACTTTTGTTGCAATATTATTGTTGGGACCATAGAAAGCTATCGTTGCTATTGGGTAACCTTTGTCACCTTTTCGAATCTTTTTGGTCAGTAATTTCTTATTGTTTCCTTGAGCCATTCGGTTACTCCAGCACTGAAAAAATATAACGCTTAGTTAACAGATTAAGTTTTTTGAACAGAGTAAGTACAGCCAACTGTTTTTATCCTTATTCGTTGTACTATTTTATTCTATTAGTTTAACCAACTGACTTTTTGTTAGTGAACCACTCTTTCTAATGACTTCGTCGCCATTTTTAAACACTATAACTGTTGGTAAACCTCTTACACCGTATAATTTACTTAGCGTTGAGTTTAATGATACATCTATCTTAACAACTGCCACATTTTCACAGTATTCTTTTGCAATGTTACTGATTGTTTTATCCATTAACAGGCAAGGTCCACACCACTCGGCCCAAAAGTCGACTAAAACGATACTTTGCTCTGTAACTATTTTTTTAAGTTCAATATCGGAAGTTACATCCATTGGCTCCCCTAAAACAGAGTCTTTTTTATTGAGTCTTTTGGAAATAGCGGATATAGGCCATTTACCTATCGCGATAATATTAGTAACAATCAAAGCTACAAGTAATACTATCCAACCTAAAGCTTTCACTGGAAATAAGTAAATAGAAGATTTCTCGATAAAATCCTCTATGCTATTTAATTTGCCTGTTATGTGATTTCCTAAACTCAATTGATGCTCCAATAGTGCTAGACATAATGACTCCCACGAGGTGCTAGCCTCCAAGTTCGAGGGTTAGTCCAAAATAGTTAAATTGTGCACCAGAGCCATACTGTATCTGTAACCATACAATACTGCACCGGAGGCTAGCATGAGAAAACATAGCATAATTTTCATAGGTTTAGACACTCATAAAGAATTTATTGAAGTCGCCTATGCTGAAGACGGTCGAGAAAATAGTCCTGTACACCTTGGCCGAGTGCCCAGTACCAAGGTTCAACTGCGGAAACTTGCCAGAAAGTTCGAGTCTAAATATCCTCAAGCAACACTACATTTTGTTTATGAAGCGGGACCTTGTGGCTACTAGGTGTATCGATTTTTAACCAGCTTAGGCCACTGTTGTTATGTCGTAGCACCATCCCTCATTCCTAAGAAACCATTGTAAACTTAATAAATAACAGGCCAAGAAAGATACTAAATTACCAAACACCAGCAGAAGTATTTAGATGATTTGATGTGGTGCACTTAGATCTTGAATTCGGCTGAACCGCCCTGTGCGGAGCCGCATGGGGCTGGAGGCTAGACACCTCTGGCTACCTGATTAGCAGATACTTATCACATAAAGCTATATTCGTATAAATTACATGTCTTCCCATTCATTTCATTACGGCCTTTTAATGAAAACCCCAATTTTTTAAGTAGATTGTTAGAACCTCTATTATCGAGCGAGGTTAACGCGACCACAATATTTAAGCCATGATTTTTATGCCCGTCATTAAGCACCGCTACCGATGCCTCCCTCGCGTAACCTTTAGACCAAAATTCATGTAAAAAGGCATAGCCTAAGTCATGATATTCCAATACATCTCTTTTCAGAAAACCACACATACCAATGGGAATATCAGAGTCTTTTAATGACACAATATATTGACCGAATCCAAATTCTGTATAATCAGAAATAGGGCCATCACGCAAATAATGAATGGCATCTTGATGACTTCTTACATTCTTATCAGTAATGTTTTTAATAAATGCTTCTTCATTTAGAAGTTTCAAAATAAAAGCTGAATCACTTTCTTCGACCCGTCTAATTTTAAGTCTTTCTGTTTGACATATTTCCAATATTATAACTCCTACATATTTTAAGGACACTGTACCCTAGCTGCTAACAGCTTATTGATTAGTCGCTCGATAACGTTCTTAGCAACTGTGTTGATTTTGTTAAACGTAGCACTACTAAACTATTGTTGTAAATCGTTTATTTCTCACGTTGCAGTTAAAAATAGGGTCTTTTTTAGTCGGAGAAACAATGCCTGGGTGTTTACTACAAATTAACGGTGCTACAAATTAACGGTGCTACAATTAACGGTGCCATCCATAATAATTTGTGGTATTGCCAAGGGTGACTAAGCTTACTTTATCAGTTGAATTTTGTAATAGGTGAGTTGTTATGCCGCGTCCGAGAAGAACTCAAGTTAGTATCGAAGACACGCCCGCATACCATTGCTGCAGCAGAGTTTCCAGACGTGCTTTCCTCTTTGGAGATGATAAGTACACTGGCAAAAACTATGACCACAGGCGAGGTTGGGTAGAGTCACAGTTACTTAAGCTTGGTGGTATTTTTGCAATAGACATCGCAGCTTATGCTGTGATGTCTAATCACTTACATGTCGTACTTCTGGTCGATATCTATCAAGCAAATAGCTGGACTGATATGGATGTGGTGATCCGCTGGCATCAACTGTTTAAAGGTACTGACATCACACAGAAGTTTGCTAGTGGTGAAGTTATTTTAGGCCATGAGGTCAGCCAGCTGAAAAACTCAATTGCAGAGTATCGAAGTCGACTGAGTGATATATCTTGGTTTATGCGTTGTCTCAATGAGCCTATCGCCCGCATGGCAAACAAAGAAGATAAGTGTACTGGCCGTTTCTGGGAGGGCAGGTTCAAATCACAGGCCTTGCTTGATGAGGCGGCCATTCTAGCGTGTATGGCTTATGTTGATTTAAACCCCATTCGCGCAAAAATGGCAGAAACGCCAGAAGGTTCAGCACACACCAGTATTAAAAGGCGTGTAAAATCTGCGATAAAAGGTGAGCAGCCTAATAGCTTGCTGCCGTTTGTGGGTAATGAACGTAACAATATGCCTAAAGGCTTGATGTTCAACGTTAAAGACTACCTTACCTTAGTCGATGAAACGGGACGAATCATTAGGCACGATAAGCGAGGTGCCATCAGCGCGCAAAGCCAACAGATTCTGACTAGGCTAAATATCTCAGTGGAAAACTGGCTTAAAATCACCAATGAATTTGGTAAACTCTTTAAGGGGCCAGTAGGGACCTTGCAAGAGGTGACTATTTATAGTGAACATTTAGACAAAAGGCGACGACACTACAGTCAGTCGTGCCGACACTTTGATGATTGCTAGAGCGTAGGGATAGCCGACAAGCCCCTATCATACAGCTAACGTTTCGTGCTCAACTCTGAGCTATTCGTTGTGCTTGAAATGTTGTTTTATCCACAATATACCTTCTAAAATTCAATAGTTTTGACTCAAAGCTGCAATAGCCATTAAAAAAATGGTCAACCAGGAGAAATTGTGCGGCTGCGACTTTGAATAAGGATTTGTTGATAGTTATATTATGGATGGCACGGTTATTTATGGGGGCTGAGGGTTAGATACCCTTGGCTACCCGATTATAAGGCTTTACAACAACTTTACACTTGGACAATCAGAGTCTAGAACACTCACGCAATCGTTTAAACCTTTTATAAGATATTCTTTTACTTCTGAGCTTTTAGAAAGAAAACCATTTCGCATACTTTCTTGCGACAGCCAACCAGAATCATGTATTTGAAGAATCCAGTTTTTGGTTACTTCTGGGTTCTCCCAGTATTCAAGCATATCCCCTTCGTCGAGACAGCGGAAACCAATAGGCTGATAAAATATAACTTCAATGCGTATCGCAGAATCTGCAACTACAATAATTTTCAGTTCATCGAGATTATAAGATAACGACTCTATATATGTTTGATTCCCTGTATAGCAAGGAAAGTCTATAAGTGATGCTTTCACGAAATATCCATTGCCTTATAACGCCTCATTAAGAGGCTAAAAATAGTTGGTTAAAATAAGCGACGAAGGAGCAAAAACCAACTGTTTTTTGTCCTTTTAAATGACTTGTTGAACGAAGCCGCTCTGCGGCAGAAAAGATAAAAGCCATCTCTATCTCCCATCCTAAATACTTACTAGTACCGACCCAGTTAGGTCTTTATTACTAGGAGTATTAT
>NZ_JAKIKR010000034.1 GCF_023284025.1 Shewanella abyssi
CGTCCAATCCGCATGAGAACGTTTAGCCATATTAACTCCTGATGTAATAGTCAGTTGTTAAGATAGAACTTCAAAGCGGTAAGCTGAAGATGTACTTGGCCGGACGGTTACAACGTTCTCTGAGTAATGCGGGTTTCATAATTATAGAACTCACAATATTGCAGGTAGGCGTGAAACAGGTAAATTCGAGGTGATGCTGGGTGCTTGGAGTTGGGGAACCCCCCAACCTGACACCTAGCTTCATCCGCATAATAGAGGTCTTTGGCAAAACCTGTCATAGGATCTGAGTCAGTCAGAATATCTCTAGCATCATCGCCATTGGTCGCATCGGTAAGGATTTTTCTAACCGCACTTATTCCGCCAACCTCTTGTATCCATGCTGTTAGGTATTGAATGATGGCAGGTATCTCTTTTCTTAATTTGGAAATAAAATTAGGATCTCGTTTCCCGATTGGAACAACTTGTCCTAAGAGTAGCAGGACTCTCCTACGCGATATTGCACCGCCATGATCAGTAAAGCGCATTGGGGTATTATTTACGGCAAGTACAATGGCTCTAATGTATGCAGAGAATGCAGGTCCGTATAATCTTCTACAGGACACAGGATCACCACCAGTGATCTTTTTGAGACCCGCTCCCTCACCTTGATAAGTTTCCATATCGGGCAAGTACAGTAGTGCAGCGTTTAAAATATCCACACGACGTTCTGGTGTTTCCAGGTCTTTGGCCTCAATGGTTTTTACACTTGATTGCCCCACCAGCAAACTAATCATTGCAGCAAATGTACTTTTACTTGTTCCCCCTGGACCAACTATTTCAACGAACAGTTGCCAGTCATATTTTCTTAGCAAAACCATAACGAGTATTGCCTTTAGAATCAGCTCTCTATCCGCTGACCTCTGGGATGGCACATCTGGATCGTAACTTCCGCTAATAAAATTAAGGTAGTCCATGAATGTAAGGCAAAAATCAGCACTACCATCTGTAGCTATATAATCAACACCAGTACTGTATCTTGCATAAATATTCTTAACCGAACAGGGAGTAAATACTCCGTTAGATGGATCTAACGTGCCATTTTTGAAAATAATATTTCTGGTGTCGGACTCCGGTATTTTCTCTAAAGTGTATTGGAGCATACTAGCTACTGAGCCGACTTTTGCTGTGTTGAATCCTTCGCTCCCCAAATGCCGCTTTAGCTCTTCGAAAGTAATGTTATCAAGGCACCTTGTTTGCGTTCCATACTGTACCCAAAAACCAACAGAGTCATCCCAGCGGTATATTTCTGACTCCTCACTACTAATCGCATATTTACCTTTGAGCTCTTTGGCTATAAAAGAGGCAATCTTACTGTCCCTGTCCGACGTCGATATAATTGAGTGGGATTCAGGTGGCATTAGCGTGGGGTTAGCATTGCATAACACCTCTTTACTTTCACTGATATTACAGTTAGTTACACTCGTGCTGGTGGGGGTGGTGGGGTTGTAGCTAGTCAAATGTGGTAATTCACCGCTTTGCTGGCCTAATTCATTTTCACTAGATGATTGCTTCATAGATATAGCGCCTCTAAAGTGCGTCTTTCACCATAAATTGCGAAATAATCATTCCAGTCTGTTAACTCCCGTTTTCCACTGGAGCTCACTGGTAACATGTGTTCTGGATTGAATGGAGGGATTTTAATCCTAGCATTGCCATCACTTGCAGCTAAGCGAGCATATTTTATACCTGCTGGATCATCATCTGCAGCAATAGAGATCATTGCCTCACGCATAGAGCAGAAGACTGACGTAGTCACTATATTTAAATTATTTGCAGTAAACGCAATAACTACGGGCTCGCCTGTAAGCTCATATATTGTTGCCCCTGTAGCGAACCCCTCTACTATCCAAATGTGTTTTGCAGACTCAATATCACCAAGTATATATCTGCCATTTTTTCTCATTCCACCAGCTAGACCTTGTTTCATTCCACAGCTGATAAACTCTAAACTGATCAAGTTGTTTTCATGATCCATTATTGGGATGACCAGAGTGCCCGGAGAAAAACAGGTTGCTCCATTTTGTACTGGAGTTACTAATTGCCTAATACCGTGAGGTTTAATTTTTTTAAATCTTAAATAGAGCTGTTCCGGAGAGGCTGGTATAGAGTTTTCCCAAATTTCGGTTGCTCTTTTAGCAGCAGCTCTGCGTTGATTGCGTACTTTTTTAGCTTCCATTTTTCTCTGTCTACTTAGCTTAATTGAATGCATGTTCTCTTCTTCGGCGGTTAAACTAGAGGGCTCAACATTGAGTAGCTCCGCAATCTTTTTAGCCGCATTATATAAAGTGATATTTAATACTTTGCTTACAAGGTCTAAGCCGTCTCCGAAGTTTCGGTCGTCACACTGACGGCAATACCATGTACCTCTGCCAGCTTTATTATCGAAGTGAAACCTATCCTTACCACCGCATACAGGACATGGCCCATGTTTGCCTGAGCTCGGGGCATCTATCCCTAAGTGTGAGAAGATGGATGGCCATTGACCATTGGCTGAGTAAACAACTTTCTGTATAAGTCCTGTCATGATTAAACCTCACTATTTCTGTCAGCAGATACTTCATCAATCCAGGCCATGACTTCAGAAAGTCGCCATACGACGGTTCTATCACCTATATGGATACGTTTTGGGAATTTACCCTCTTTTTCGAGTAGCCAGCGGCGCTGGCGAGATAAGGTTGATGTGTGAGCACACTCAGGTTCGCGAATGAATCTATCTTTTTCGATTTTTGTTTCTTGAGTGGTGTTATGGGGTGACATATGTCCTCCGGTTGTTGTATTTAACTAACGGAGGGCATAATGGCAAAAGGAAAGTGGTATAGGTGAGGGGAAGAGCTTCCCCTCAAGTCTAAAATGTTAACCTAAGCTGTAGGTAGAATCAGTTTGAAATAACAGCCTACCTTGTATTTCTCATTGTGATTTTTATAGGCTTGAGGCATCCATTCCGTTCTGATTGTTAGTTCTTCTGGGGAGTTTTTTCTTGGACATAAATATATGTATAATTCTTTTGCTAGAGCTGATTTTGAGACCCTAGGGTACTTTTTCAGAGTAAGCTTTGCGATTTCTATAGCCTCTTCTTTATGTTCATTTTGGTTCATTTTTCCATTAGATGATTCACTGTTCTTTCTTTTTATCAGCCGGCCAGTGCATATTTTGGCTATAGACTTAATCATTTTGGCAGCAGATTGTAAGTTGTTGAACTTAAGTTGATTTTTACTTAACTTTAGCTCTTGTTTCTTTTGTTGATTAATGACTTCCTGTGTTTCTGCTCTATTTAGGGCTGCATTTAACCTAATATTACCAAAGTAATTTTCTAAGAACTTGGCATCCTCATTGTTGCCTTCAGCAGCCATCGTCTTAAGAATACTTTTAACTCGCAGTACGTTAGGGTCTAGATCTCTTAAACACTGAATTTCGTCATTTTTATTAGTCATTTATCGTGCCTAAATTAGATTGATAAGCCTAGTTGGTATTAATTTCAGGTGATATGAGAGCCGATAGCTTATTCAAGGCCTCTCTTCTTTCTTCTAGATAATCATGGCGGTTATAGATACCCTCTACGCCCTTAATCTTATGGTTGAGGCATCGTTCTGCAATATGGCTTGAGATGCCCAGGTAGGCTAATAAACTTCGACAGGTACGTCGTAAATCATGCACAACGAAATGACTGACACCTTGCTCTTCAAAGTGATTCTTGGTCGGCTGCTTTTTGCTATCCACTTTTTTGCCAAACAGTTTAGCTAAAGCATGATTTAGCGTATCGTCAGAAATATAGCCACGCCTGACACTCGCGCGACGTGAAGGGAAGACGTAGATTGAGCCAGCAGATCTGACTTTAAGTTCGTTAAGCCAGCCTATGACAGCTGTAGGTAACGGGATTGATATTGCTATGCCAGTTTTACTGCGCTCAGAAGGGAGGTGCCAAACCTTATTATCGAAATCGATTTCTTGCCACTGTGCAGCGATTAGCTCACCCTTTCGTACGCCAAGAGTTATCAAGAGTGCACAAGCTAAATAGTTTTCTCTGGTGAATGTATGTGATTGAGAACGCAATACAGAGAACATACGGCTGATTTCATCTAAATCTAAGGCTCTGTCTCTGCTTTTTTCTGCGCCACCAGCATCGGACATAGTAAAGGCTAAGGCTGGATTGTTTTCGACTAACCCCAGTTTTGCAGCATGCCGGAAGAGTTGCTTTGTATACATCAGCGTATCATTAGCTGTTGCTGGTCGGCTGCTTTCAATCACTTTGTGGATGATAGCTCTAACCTGAAGAGCTGTTACATCTTTAAGTCTTAGTTCGCCGATGAATGGTGCGATCTCTTTGGTATAAATTCGGTGCGGGATCTCAGGGTGTTTAAGCCTCTTATTGATATCAGTCTTAAACCAATCATCAAATAGCTGGTGGACGGTTACTATCTCTTCCTGTAGCGCATTCTTTTTTTCTAGTGCTGGATCTTTTCCATGTTTGATATCTCTGAGTAGTAATACTGCATCATGTTTCGCGTCAGCGATGGATAAGTGAGGATAGCTATCGAGTAAGGTAAACCATTTACGTTTGTTATTAATCGTGTAACGGACTTGCCAGCTACAAGTGCCACTTGTCGATAACCGAAAGTATAATCCTCCGCCAATAGCTGTTCGACCAGGGACGCCATCCTTGATTATTTTGTTTAATTGCTTGTTGTTCATAGCTGCACCTTTTTAGTGGTACCAAGAATGAAAAATAACAAGTGTTTAAGAATTCTCATTCAAAATGGTACCACTCTTGGTACCAGTTGGTAGGTGACAGTGTGATACATTAATTTACCGCAGGCAACAAAAAAGCCCCATAATAGGGGCTTCGTCATATTTAACTAACGTTGTATAACTAGGTTTTACATTATTCTACGTTTTGGATCTGCTCACGCATCTGTTCGATAAGCACTTTTAAATCGACTGCGGCAGAAGTGACTTCTGCGCTGATAGATTTAGAGGCTAGCGTGTTTGATTCACGGTTAAATTCTTGCATCATAAAGTCGAGTCTGCGGCCCTGTGCGCCACCTTTTTTCAAGATGCGACGAGTCTCGGCGACGTGAGCGTCTAGTCGGTCCATCTCTTCGGCAACGTCCATCTTTTGTGCCATCAATACCATCTCTTGCTCCATACGTGCTGGATCAAGTTCGCCGGTGATTTCGGCTAAACGGTTGGTTAGCTTATCGCGTTGCCACTGCATAACAACAGGCATGTGCGAGCGAACGACGGCGACGAGATCAACGATTTGATCAAGGCGAGTTTGCAACATAACGTTGATGGCTTCACCTTCACGGCCGCGCGCTTCAATAAATTGGTCGACAGCGGAATCGAATGCCACTAGCAGTTCTTTACCTAAAGAGTCCATGTCCTGCTCTGAGCTAGACATCACGCCAGGCCAGCGCAGTACGTCAACAACATTGAGTTCGCCTTGGCCTGCTTGATCTTTTACCCAGTTAGCGGCGTTGATGATCTGCTTAGCGAGTTCTTTATTGAGTTGCAGTTCGCTACTGCCACCTTCATTTAGGTCATAACGCAGGTTGACTTCAACTTTACCGCGGTTTAAACGTTTACGAAGACGATCTCTAAGCACGGGCTCTAAGCTGCGAAAATGTTCTGGCAGGCGCAAATAAGTTTCAAGGTAGCGCTGATTAACTGAACGGATTTCCCAAGAGGCGGTGCCCCAATCTGCTTTGTGCTCAATGCGAGCATAGGCTGTCATGCTTTGGATCATGG
The DNA here is from genome assembly GCF_023284025.1 of Shewanella abyssi. GTDB lineage: Bacteria > Pseudomonadota > Gammaproteobacteria > Enterobacterales > Shewanellaceae > Shewanella > Shewanella abyssi. Next base: position 5,785 of record NZ_JAKIKR010000034.1, read on the forward strand.
ATGATTTCCAGTGTAGTTCGTCTAAGTGAGCTGTGATTATATACTCAATTAGCACGAAGGTGCAGGATCTAGCCGTAATTTACTGTTGAGATTTTAAGGTGAGTTTTATTATTCAGATAGCATACTGGCTCACATATCCCTATAATATGCAGCCAAATTACCCCAATGTTTTTAAATACAGGAATTCACTATGCGCCCGAGCGACAGAACTCCAGCACAATCTCGTCCAGTGACTATTACACGTCAGTTTACCGCTCATGCCGAAGGTTCGGTTTTAGTTGAGTTTGGCGACACTAAAGTGCTGTGTACCGCCAGTTTTGAAGAGGGTGTACCGCGTTTCCTTAAAGGCCAGGGCCAAGGTTGGGTTACCGCGGAATATGGTATGTTGCCACGTTCAACGCATAGCCGCATGAACCGTGAAGCGGCTCGTGGTAAGCAGTCTGGTCGTACTCAAGAGATCCAGCGTTTAATCGGCCGTTCATTGCGTGCTGCTGTTGATATGAAGCTTTTGGGTGAAAACACCATCGTTATCGATTGTGATGTTATTCAAGCTGACGGTGGTACGCGTACTGCTGCTATTACTGGTGCTTGTGTTGCTCTGGTTGACGCGCTTAACTGGGCTCGTGGTAAAGGCATTTTAAAGACTAACCCACTTAAGTTCCTGATTGCTGCTGTTAGTGTTGGTATCTATAAAGGCGAGCCTATCTGCGATCTAGAATATATCGAAGACAGTGCTGCTGAAACTGACATGAATGTGGTAATGACTGAAACCGGTAAGATGATTGAAATTCAAGGTACCGCCGAAGGCGAGCCGTTCAGTCATGAAGAGCTATTAAGCTTATTAGATTTAGCGAAACATGGTATCCGCGAGATCGTTGATATTCAAAAAGCGTCTTTAAGCTAAATCAGATTTTTATTATAAGGGCCCTACGGGGTCCTTTTTGTAAGTGCTTTTTGTCAGCACTTATAATCAATGAAGTGATTAAAATAAATAGAGTTGCCCCTACATTTTTTTAAGGAGATATTGTGAAAGCCTATCAACGTGAGTTTATTGAGTTTGCTCTTGAGCGTCAGGTACTTAAATTTGGCGAGTTTACGTTAAAATCAGGCCGCATTAGCCCTTACTTTTTCAATGCAGGCTTGTTTAATACGGGTCGTGATTTATCCCGCCTTGGTCGCTTCTATGCGGCGGCATTGGTCGATTCTGCTATTGAACATGACTTGCTGTTTGGCCCTGCATACAAGGGCATTCCTATCGCCACCACCACAGCGATTGCCTTGTGTGATCATCACGATATCGATGTGCCTTACTGCTTTAACCGTAAAGAGAAAAAACAGCATGGTGAAGGCGGTAGCTTAGTCGGTAGCGAGCTAAAAGGCCGCGTAATGTTAGTTGATGATGTGATTACTGCAGGCACTGCCATTCGCGAATCAATGGAGATCATTGCCGCGCACAATGCCAAGCTTGCGGGGGTGTTGATTGCACTTGATCGCCAAGAGAAAGGCAAAGGTGAGTTATCTGCTATTCAAGAAGTTGAGCGTGATTTTGGTTGTGAAATCGTGTCGATTGTTAAGCTTGAAGACTTGATTAACTACCTGTCAGAAAAACCGGGTATGGAAACAGAGCTTGCGTCAGTGAGTGCTTACCGTGAACAATACGGGATCTAAAAAATAAGTTCAGATTACTAGAGCGTTCGCAGGCTCACTTCGAGAGCGCTCACAAGTTCACTTCTAGAAAAAAGCAAAAGCTATTAGGTTGGCTTTTGCTTTTTTTGTTTTCAGTTTCTCGCAGCGGTTTGCCGCGTTCTAGAAGAGCCGAAGGCTCGTTCTCGAATCTGCTTTAATATTTTAGAACCTAGAACCTAGTTGCTAAGAAACTCGGCGCGGGTGGCTGGGTTAGATTTAAAAATACCGCCTAATGCTGTGGTGGTGGTTGAGCTGGTTGAATCCATCACGCCTCGGGATTTAACGCAGTAATGTACGGCATCCATCTTTACGGCAACGTCTTTGGTTTCCAGCAAGGTTTGTAGTGCGACTAAAACTTGTTGAGTCAGGCGCTCTTGTACCTGGGGACGCTGAGCGAAGAAGCGTACAATACGGTTGATTTTCGACAGCCCAATAATATTTTTACGCGGCAAATAAGCCACTCGCGCTAGGCCATCAATGGTGACGAGGTGGTGTTCACAAGTACTGGTGAGGCTAATGTCATTAACCTTGACCATCTCGTCGAAGCCCATCTTGTTTTCAATGACGGTGATTTTGGGAAAGTTGGCGTAATCAAGACCTGAAAAGATTTCATCAACGTACATTTTGGCTATGCGACGCGGAGTATCGGCCAAGCTATCATCTCGCAGATCTAACGACATTAACGTTAAGACTTCGCGCATATGATGCTCAATTTTGTCCTTACGCTCTTCAGGAGTAAATTCGCATGGCAGCATCGGGGTTTCAAGCCCGCGCTCAAGTAGCGCAGCTTGTACTAATTGTGCTGATTCACTGAGGATAGCTTCTTTTGATGTCATAAGTTCCTCCACTGTAACGGGTAGTGGTGCTGTCTCTGGTTTTCTTCGTTGCGACTCACAATCTGACTGGTGTCGCTAAACAATAATAGTAGAGTTTAACACTTTGCTTTGACTATAAGAGCAGGGAGGATACAGCGATTTGCTGCAAACATACACCAAAAACCAGCTTGCGATAAGAAAAACCGACCAAATTAGTCGGTTTTTCTATTTGATGAATTACAGCTTAAGATTTGTCTTCAGGAAGGTCAGCATTTCGCTGTAGTATTTTGCTCTATGACTGTCGTTATAAAAGCCGTGACCTTCGTCATCCATGACGAGTTTCTTATATGGATAATTGACGCTTTTAAGGCTGCTTTCAAGTGACTCAAGCTGCTCAATCGGTACCCGCTCATCATCACCACCATGGACCAGTAATAAATTGGCCTGTAACTTATCGACATTGTACGCCGGAGACATGGCTTTAAGCTGGGCGATGTTAGTACCAAGGACTTGATCTTGGTAGCTTTGACCTGAACCAGATTCGGCTACATCGCTATCTTCTTTCCACAGTGGCAAATCGTAGACACCAGCAAAACCGATGGCGCATTTAAATAACTCGGGCTCGATAATGGCGCTTTGTAACGCGCTATAGCCGCCAAAACTACCGCCAGCTATACAGAGCCTATTCTTATCGGCAAAGCCTTGTTCAATAACGTAGCGCGTAGCATCAATAATGTCATATTGAATGTCGGTGCCCCATTTTTGATACCCCGCCTCTTCAAAATTATTGCCGTAACCACCGGAACCACGGAAGTTGACCTGTAGCACAGCGATCCCTTGGCCGGCGAGCATTTGGTTTTGCGGATCAAAACCCCACCAATCTCGAGGACCGTGGGGGCCACCATGAGGAGTCACGACTAGAGGTAAATTCTGTGCTTCTTTACCATGTGGCAAAGTTAAATAGCCGCTAATTTTGACGCCATCACGACTAGTAAAATGGATAGGTTTAACTTCTGCCATAAGCTCAGGGTTGAGCCATTTTTTTTGCGACAGCAAGTACTCCAGCCCCATCTTATCGGTGTCGAAAATATAGTAATCACCTGGGTTTCGGTCGTTAAAAGCCAATATAACCAGCTGGGATGAATCTCGGGTCTCACTGACGATCCTGACCTGGTGTCCAGGCAGGGCGTCAAGTAGTTGTTTTAGCAGTTTAGAGTGTTGTTCATCGGGGTTAACAAAGGCATAGTTTGGATAACCATTTTCAAACTCTACCGCATACAATTGTTTGGTTTTCTGATTTATCCAATAATTGCTCGGATCGACAACATCATCTTGAATGATTTGTTTTTTATCACCTGTTTCTAGGTTGATTTTAAACACACCTAAAGTTTGACCCTGTGCTCGTCCCGCAGCATAAATACTGTTTTTATCGTCGGCAAAAGAAATGGGTGCGAAGTCGGCCAAATTTAGATTGAGTTTATCTGTATTGTGCCAGTCTCCGTCCTTGCGGTAAAAAGCTTTAGTGGTGTTGGTTTTATCCACACCGGCTGCAAAGCGTACTTCACCATCATAATCGGTGAGGAAACGTGTCCGGCCGATGGGCGCGCGCATCAGCTTTTTACGTCTACCTTTATAGACGTCAACCCGGTAAACATCTTGTTTTAAGTCATAATCTAAATTTCTAGAGTTAGTCCAACGAACTGCGTTAACCAACATAAACTGGTTATCATTTGGCAGAGGATCCAAAATATGGGCGGTGGCGCGGATCGCCTTATTTTTCTTAATATGCGAGCCAGTTTGCTGCTCGCCGCCGTTATAGCCAAATAGATAAGTAGACTTAGAACCATCGGCATTAACGGCATACAACTCACCATAATAGACGGGGTGATCCTGCCAGCCTTTCAGATATTCTTTTTGCAATACCAGGCGGTCGTTATTTACCCATTGATAATTACCCACTTGAGCATTACCTGGGAAAAACACTACGTGATGAAGTTTTTTGGTTTTAGCATCTAAAATTAACAATTTATCTTTGCCGTCATGACTGGTTATTGCACCGATAAAGTCGCCGGCCGGAGATATTTTTAGATTACTAAACTCTGCGCCACGGCTGAATTTTTTTGCAATTGATAGGGTGTCTTCAGCAAAAGCTGACAGTGTTGTGCCCATAAGCACAACTAGGCCGATAAGAGGGGAGATCTTCATACTACTTCCTTGTTATATTTGTATCTGTTGCATTTTTAAACAGTTGAAAGGTTAAGGTAAATAGATGAGGGTTTCAATAGATAAATTAAAATTGGAATAAGTGACGGGTTAACCGTCACTTAACTATACGTATCGACCTAAAAGCTTAGCTCTGCAGTAGTTGCTGCTGCACAAATGCCCACTGTTCATTGAAGTGCTTGGTCGGCTTTATCTTGAATTCACTACGTACAAACTGGGCGATTCTACCCTCTGCGATAGCCAGCAGTAAGTTAGCCAGCACGGCTTCGTCGATGTTAAATCCTTGCCCTTCACGCAAGCTTTTCTCACGTAGAATTTGCTTAAGATGAGTTTCAATTTTTGAGAACAGTTGGTTAATACGACTACGTAAACGCTCATTTTCACCGAGCAGGGCATCACCGTTTAATACTCGTGAAATACCGGGGTTACGTTCAGCGAAAACCAGTAGCAGTTGTAACAACTGTTGGCAGCGTTTCATGGTGTCTTTCTCTTCATCCATGATGAGATTGATACGAGAAAGCAGCGACTCTTCGATAAACTCAATCAGGCCTTCAAACATCCGCGCTTTACTCGGAAAGTGACGATAGAGGGCTGCCTCTGATACGCCAACTTCAGCGGCTAATTTCGCCGTGGTGATACGTTGTCCTGGGTTTGTTTCTAGCATGATCGCCAAACATTGAAGAATATGTTCGCGGCGATTTATTTTTGGGCTTGCAGCCATTTGTTAGTCCTTCACTCGATTACTACTGAGCGAGACAGCAAGAAAACGTAGCTCCGTGCTATCTATAAAATGTAGTGATGCGCTTAACGCGGCAATTTATTATTTTGTACCTGAATGACCAAACCCGCCTGCACCGCGGTCTGAGCTATCAAATTCATCAACAAGTTTAAATTCGGCTTGTACGACTGGAACAAACACGAGTTGCGCCAGACGGTCACCAATCTCAATAGTGAAGGGTTCACTACCACGATTCCAGCAAGAGACCATTAATGGCCCTTGGTAATCAGAGTCGATTAATCCCACTAGGTTACCGAGTACGATACCGTGCTTATGCCCTAGACCTGAACGAGGTAATATTATCGCTGCTAAGCTTGGATCTGCCACGTGTACAGCAATACCGGTCGGAATAAGCACTGTTTCACCTGGTTGTATGGTGAGCTGAGTGTCAGTGATAGCGCGCAAGTCCATTCCTGCACTGCCTGGCGTCGCATAGGCTGGCAGTGGAAACTGGGTACCAATACGCGAGTCTAGAATCTTTAATTCAATCGGTGTTTTCATTTATTTTTTTACTTTTTCTGCGATTAGAGTGAGTAATTGCTTGGCTAAAGTGTGTTTGTCGACAGCGGGGAAGTGTGTCGCACCACCGTGCCAAAACACGCTGAGCGCATTATTGTCGCTATTAAAGCCAATGTTACTGTTTGAAACATCATTGGCGGCGATCATGTCGAGTTTCTTACGTACAAGTTTACCTTTGGCGTATTGTTCGACATCGTTTGTTTCTGCTGCAAATCCAACCGTAAACGGACGTTTAGCATGGCTGGCAACGGTGGCTAAGATATCAGGATTTCGCACCAGTGCAAGCTGCATTTCTTGCGCTGATTTTTTGATTTTACTCTCGGCAATATCCGCTATTCGGTAATCAGCGACGGCTGCGCAACCGATAAAAATTTGATGGTTTTCGACTTCGGGGAGCACTGCATCAAGCATCTCTTGTGCTGACTCTACATCAATGCGGGTGACATTCGCTGGAGTGGCTAAATTAACAGGCCCTGCAACAAGTGTCACTTTTGCGCCCATTTCGGCAGCGGCACTAGCAAGTGAAAACCCCATCTTGCCTGAGCTATGATTTGAGATATACCTTACGGGATCGATGGCTTCACGGGTCGGTCCTGCGGTTAGCAACAATGAGACTCCCGCTAATAGCTTTGGAGCAAAGAACTGTTCGCATCGCTCTGCAATGGCAATAGGCTCTAACATTCTACCAGGGCCAACTTCACCACAAGCCTGAGAACCAGAATCAGGGCCCCAAACGGCGATCCCGCGTTGCGCTACGGTCTCCAAATTGGCTTGTGTCGCTGCATTGCGATACATCTGTTGATTCATCGCTGGGCACAGCACGATAGGGGCTTCTGTGGCTAAGCATGTGGTGGTGATGAGCTCATCTGCCATGCCATTACTGATGCGGGCAATTAAGTTTGCCGTGGCGGGGGCGATAATGACTAAGTCAGCCCAGCGGGCTAATTCGATATGTCCCATGGACGCTTCAGCAGTTGGATCGAGTAGATCGGTAGACACCGGGTAACCAGATAAAGCTTGTAGGGTGAGAGGCGTGATGAATTGCTGTGCACTTTGGCTCATAACGACTCTTACGTCAGCGCCACGGTCTTTCAGTTTGCGCACTAAATCAGCAGATTTGTAGGCTGCAATGCCGCCGCTGATCCCTAAAAGGACTTTCTTGTTTTTCAAACCCATAGGTCTATTTCCATGATCATTTTGACGGATTTTAATGCTGTCCGTGCAGTCGATGTTGCGGCCTAAGATATCACAATCCTAATCGAGTTGATGAACAAGTTAGCAAATTCTCGACCATACTCAATTATAACGAATGACAAGGAGGTTATTGTGGCAATTAAAGACTGGCCGCAAGGTGAAGGGCCAAGAGAAAAATTACTGACTAATGGTGCACAGCAGCTATCGGATGCAGAGTTGCTGGCTGTACTGCTCAGAGTCGGTCTTAAGGGATTAAGTGCCGTTGAGTTAGCTCGTATGATGATTACCGAGTTTGGAGGGCTTAGAAGCTTGTTGACGGCTTCTCAAGCACAAGTGTGCCGATTAGATGGTATTGGCCCAGTTAAGTTCGCCCAATTGCAGGCTGCCGTTGAGATCGGTAACCGAATTTCGAAAGAAAATCTAAAAAGAGGCAAGATTTTATCGGATCCTGATTTAACTCGGGACTATTTAATGAGACAATTAGGGGATCGTGCCTATGAGGTGTTTGCTGTTTTACTATTAGATAGCCAACATCGAGTCATTCAATTCGTTGAATTATTCAGGGGCACAATAAATTCGGCATCCGTTTATCCACGAGATGTGGTGAGCTTGGTGCTAGAGAAAAAAGCTGCGGCTGTGATCGTGTGTCACAATCATCCCTCTGGAGTTGCAGAGCCAAGTACAGCCGACAGGCGAATTACTGAGCGATTGAAACAAGCACTACAAACCATCGATGTTTCCCTGTTGGACCATATGGTTGTAGGCGATCGAGAGATAGTTTCTTTCGCTGAACGAGGGTGGATAGATTAATCTAACCCTTGATCTTTGATTTTAGATCCTGTATAAAATGCGCCCTCTGTTGTGTGCCTCAGGCGACGGCCGTGTTCGAGGTACATTAATGCTCGAGCGTTATATATATTGTTTTGGAGAAGTTTGACATGTCAAGAATATGCCAAGTAACTGGCAAGAAACCAATGGTTGGTAACAACCGTTCGCACGCAAAGAATTCTACGCGTCGTCGTTTTTTACCTAACCTACAGAATCACAGATTCTGGTTAGAAACTGAAAAACGTTTCGTTAAGCTACGTATCTCTACTAAGGGTATGCGTATCATTGATAAGAAAGGTATCGAAGTTGTTATTGCTGAACTTCGTGCCCGTGGCGAGAAGGTATAATAAACCATGGCTAAATCTAAAGGTAATCGTGAGAAGATCAAGCTAGTATCTAGCGCTAAAACTGGTCACTTCTATACGACTGAAAAGAACAAGCGTAACATGCCTGAAAAAATGGAAATCAAGAAATTTGATCCTGTTATTCGTCAGCACGTTATGTACAAAGAAGCTAAAATCAAGTAATAACTTGTTTTAAGCATCTTAAAAGCCTCTATTTTTAGAGGCTTTTTTTTGGCTAAAATTCCGCCTATTTCAGCCGTCATCTCTTTTGTTGTGACAACGACTGAATATTCAATCTCCTTATTGTTAACGTAAATCCTATCAAATTTCTTAAATTCACTTGCTTAGCGATAGTATATTTATACGCCAAAGTGACAATAAATGCTGTTTTAGTGAATTAAAATGCACTATCATCGTTAGTGTTTATCAATAAAGTCAATTATTGTGACTGTCTATTTAGACTAGAAGGTGGATTCAGCGTGCGTACTACAGAACTTGTCGATGGTTTTCGTCACTCAGCTTCCTATGTCAACGCGCATAGAGGCAAAACATTTGTCGTTATGCTGGGTGGCGAAGCGTTAGCGCAGCCGCAGTTTAAAGCGATTATCAATGATATTGCGCTATTGCATAGCTTAGGGATCAAGATCGTTCTTGTGCATGGCGCTCGGCCACAAATCGATGAAGCGCTAGCTCAGCAGCGCTTAACTCCCGAATATTACAATGGTGTGAGAATAACCGAAGAAGATACCTTAAAAGTGATCAAGCAAGTGGTGGGGGCGTTGCAGCTCGACATTACTGCAAGGTTGTCGATGAGTTTGAGCAATACCCCAATGCAGGGCGCACAAATTAATGTGGTTAGTGGCAACTTTGTCATTGCGCAGCCATTAGGGGTTGAAGATGGTGTGGATTACAGCCTTAGCGGCAGAGTGAGGCGGATTGACACCCAGGGGCTCAAGCGGCAGTTAGACTGTGGTGGCATCGTTTTACTAGGCCCTGTGGCGGCCTCAGTCACTGGAGAGAGCTTTAACTTAACGGCTGAAGAGGTTGCGACGCAAATAGCGGTTAAGTTAAAGGCTGACAAGATGATTGGCTTTAGTGCTCACAAAGGGATTATGGATGAAAAGGGCGAGGTGCTAGCGGAGTTGATGCCGACTGATGCCCAAAGCATCCTCAATAACTTACCTGAGCAAGCGCCGCTCTGTTTAGGAGCTAAAGCATTTTTACAGGCCAGTATTGATGCCTGCCGTAATGGGGTGAGTCGTTGTCATTTTGTCAGTTATTTAGATGATGGTGCGCTACTGCAAGAGTTGTTCTCTCGGGACGGCATCGGAACGCAAATTGTCACTGAAAGTGCAGAGCGCTTGCGCCGTGCTTCTATCAGAGATATCGGCGGTATTTTAGACCTCATTCGTCCGCTCGAGGAGAAGGGTATTTTAGTACGCCGTTCCCGTGAGCAGCTCGAAGTGGAAATTGAGCAGTTTATGCTGATCGAGCGCGATAGTTTAGTGATCGGCTGCGCTGCATTCTATCCTTTTGAGGAGGACAATGCGGGCGAGTTTGCCTGCTTAGTGGTGCATCCAGAATATCGAGATGCAGACCGTGGCAGCTTGCTGCTGCAAAATATCATTAGTCAGGCCAGTGTGAGAGGCTACTCAAGATTATTTGCCCTAACGACTCGCAGTATTCATTGGTTCTTAGAGCACGGCTTTAAGATTGTTGAAGTTGATGAGTTACCGGGGAAAAAGCAGCAGCTGTATAACTATCAACGTAAATCTAAGATTTTAGCCTTGGACTTATAGGGAGTTAACTCCAGCGCTGCGTTAAACGTAAAAAGCGAACCTATTGAGGTTCGCTTTTTACGTTTTATCAGTTGGCTATTTTTTTCGCTTGCGCTTATAGAACATATCGATGGTAAACAGGGCTAATGCAGCCCAAATAAAGGCGAAGGTAATGCCTTTCTCCATATCAAAGGGTTCGTTAAACAAGTTTACCGCGAGGATAAACATGATGCTGGGCCCTATGTACTGAAAAAATCCGAGCATCGTGAAGGGGATCCGTACTGCTGCGGCGGCAAAGCATAACAAGGGTATCGTGGTCACTATACCTGCTGCCAACAACAATAGGTTGAGATGCATATCGTTGTTTAGCAGATGTGTCATTGAATCACCCATATTGCTCAGCAGGTAAATCAGTGCCACCGGCATTAAAATGGCTGTTTCAACGAGTAGGCCGGTTTTGGCGTCGACGTTGACCTTTTTACGCAGTAAGCCATAACAAGCAAAAGAGCCAGCTAAGGCAAGCGACACTAGCGGTATAGAGCCAAATGATATGAGCTGCACCGACACACCAATGGCGGCTAAAGAAACCGCTGCCCACTGGAGTTTACGTAAGCGCTCACCGAGGAATAACATGGCCAGAAATACATTCACCAGCGGATTAATAAAATAACCTAAACTGGCATCTAGCATATGGTCGTTATTGACCGCCCATATAAATAACAACCAGTTGGCGGCGATTAATAGTGAGGTTATACACAAAACGATTAATTGTTTGGGTTTTTTTAATAGCTGTCTGACACGACTAAAGCCGCCAAAAAGGCTCATTAACAGCCCCATGAAAACAAATGACCAAAGTACACGGTGCAGCAAGATCTCAGCTGAAGACACATCAGTGAGCAGTTTAAAGTACAGGGGAGCGAAGCCCCATAGTGTGTAAGCGCAAATGGCAAATGCTATGCCTCTACGGTGTTCTATATCTTGCATTGGAATGTGCTAAAAGGAGGGGGTAGGCCAAGTGTAATCCTGTCGCAGCACAGACTCAAGCGAGTCCTAGTGTTTATGTAGGTGCTAGCGTGCTAGGAAACAGTGACAGCGAGGAAAGAAACAGTTCCATATGAGGCTGAGTCAGGCGGAAAATCATCTTAAGACATAATTGTTGCTCTCGGCGTTGACAAGGGGGATTTTGATAGCGTAAAAGCGATGCGTGAGATGGTACGCATCGCTTGTCATGCTTTGATCAGCCCACCATGTAAGTGCCTGTACCGAAAGCAATGTGATCACCTTTTTCATTGTGCAGTTCCATTCTGGAGACTGACACCCGATTGCCCGCGCGAATGACCGTACCGGTACCGGTAAAGATCTCGCCTCGCCCTGGACGTAAATAGTCGATTCTAAGATCGATAGTGCCTAAGGTTTGAATACGTTTCTCTAACTCTTCAATGCTCCAATCATCACGGCTGGCAACTAGGCCAGAAAAAGCCGTTAACCCGCCTACCACGTCCAGTACGGTGGCCGTGACGCCGCCATGGAGTATTTGTTGATGGATATTGCCAATTAATTCCGACTTCATTTTTACGACGACTTCAATACCATCGACATCATAACGTTTGATATCCATGCCGAGTAGATTGTGAAAAGGCACGTGTTTGTCAAAAACCTCAGCGACCCTGCGTAATGTTTCTTGTTGAATTATATTACTCATATAGCTCCCTGCTAGTTCCTTTTAGGATCAATCGCTTAGTTTTAGAGCATTTAATCTATCGCTAATAGAGCCTATGTTGCAAGTTTAAATTTTAATCGATAAAACGTTTGGGGAGAGACAACAGCAGTTCGCTCCATTAGAATGGTCGGCCTTATATTTAACACAGGTTTACTATGGATCAGGCGGCAATCGAACAACCAGTCGATCAGTTATCTGCAAGCCTGCAGTCTGTCTTTGGATATCGCACCTTTAGAGAGGGTCAGCGTGAGGTCATTGAACAGATCTGCGCTGGACAAGACTGCTTAGTGATCATGCCGACGGGAGGGGGGAAAAGCCTGTGTTATCAGCTGCCCGCATTGCAACTGTCTGGTTTAACGATAGTGGTATCACCACTGATCTCGTTAATGAAAGATCAAGTCGATAGCCTGATTCAGACTGGGGTGGCGGCGGCATATCTCAACTCGTCTCAACCTCGGGAAGTGAGCCAGCAGATTTTGCAGCAGATGCATTATGGCGAGCTTAAGTTACTTTACGTTTCACCAGAGCGATTACTGCAAGCCAGTTTTATTGATCGACTCCATGAGCTGAATATCTCCTTGTTTGCCATTGACGAAGCCCATTGTATTTCACAGTGGGGACATGATTTTAGGCCTGAGTATGCGGCGCTTGGTCGATTACGGCAGCAGTTTCCGCAAGTGCCTATCATGGCATTAACGGCCACCGCGGATAATGCCACGCGGGTGGATATCTGTGATCGACTGACAATCAAACCATTCTCGTTACTCACCAGTTTTGATAGACCCAATATTCGCTATACCGTTGCTGAAAAGCTAAATGCTGTCAATCAGTTACGCCAGTTCATTGATGCGCAAAATGGTAACAGTGGTATCGTTTACTGCAGCAGTCGCCGCCGAGTCGACGAAGTCGCCGAGCGTTTGCGTCTGCAGGGGCATCAGGCCGAAGCGTACCATGCCGGTCGAACTCAAGAAGAGCGCGCCGATGTACAAGATAGATTCCTAAAAGATCAACTGGATATTGTGGTCGCAACTGTGGCGTTCGGCATGGGGATCAACAAGTCCAATGTGCGTTACGTGGTGCATTACGATATTCCAAAAAGTGTTGAAGCTTATTACCAAGAAACCGGCCGAGCTGGCCGAGACGGTCTCGATTCCGAAGCGCTGATGTTGTTTGACCCTGCTGATATCGGCAGGGTTAGGCATCTTATTGAGCAATCGGAACCTGGGCCGCAGCAGCAGGTTGAGTTTCATAAACTCAACACTATGGCTGCCTTCGCCGAGGCGCAGACATGCCGCCGTCAAGTGTTGCTGCATTATTTCGATGAAAGCGCATTAGAACCCTGCGGTAACTGCGACATATGTTTGGACCCGCCTAAAAAGTATAATGGTATTCAAGATGCCCAAAAAGTGCTGTCGTGCATCTATCGACTAGGGCAACGTTTTGGGGTGAATCACCTAATTGAAGTGCTCAGAGGCTCTAAGGCAGCCACTGTGATGGAGCGAGGACACAACAAACTATCAACTTGGGGCATAGGCAAAGAGAAGAGTCATGAACATTGGTTAAGTGTTATTCGCCAGCTTATTCATCTAGGCCTTGCTAACCAAGATATCACTCGTGGCTCATCCGTGACCCTTAACCCTTCAGCGCGAACAGTATTGAAAGGAGAGGTTGAGTTATTACTGGCTGAACCACGAATCGTTATTCAAACCACTAAGCGTCGTGGGCATAATCCTAAAGCACCAATCAATTATGATCGTAAACTCTTTGCCAGACTTAAGTTATTAAGACGAACCTTGGCCGAGGAGCTAGATGTGCCGCCGTATCTGGTATTTAACGATGCCACTTTAGCTGAGATGGCGTCTATTTTACCTACCAGTCCAGGCGAGTTACTGGCGGTTAACGGGGTTGGTGAGCGCAAACTGGAGCGCTTTGGTGGCGAGTTTTTAGATGAGATCGAAAACTACTTAGCCGAAGGTTAATGATGACTGTTTTAACTGATTTTCAGTTTCCGCAGTTGGCTAATGTTGGCGCGCTTGAGCATCGATTGTAGATTATCGAATTGCTGCATACATGACAGACCTATGTTCACTTTAATGTCTTCTTGCCACACTGAAATAGTGCTTGAGAGCTGATTGATCACATTGATGGCACCTTGTTCTGACGTATGGGGTAGCATGATAATGATCTGCTGATCCGCTTGCTGTAACAACACATCCTGTTCTCTTAACTTGGTGTTTAATTGCGCAATAACAATGGGCACATCGGCAGCCAAAATATACTTGGGGTTAAAGACTAATAACGACAAAGGATAACCCGCTTGCTTGCTGAGATTTAGCAGGTTTTCAAGAGCGTTGTTGTTATCGGCCCTTGTTGCAAAATTAACAATGACAGGCTCCACAGGTTGCTGTTGTGGTGTCCTTCTTTGATACCAGGTGACAAATATAATTAGGCCGATGATGACTATTGCGATCGGAAAGAAAGAGCTGGGTATCATCCCATTGGGTATTGTTGCCGCGATCATAAGAGGGGTCGTAGGGGCGATTTGTTCTTTGCGGCTTAAATCAGCTTTTAACTGTGACATCCAAATATGCTTGATAGAACCTGTTTCATCTTCGAGTGCATCTAATTGTTTTAGTTGATATTGAAATGCCAATGAGAACTTTCCTTGCGCTGAAAAATAAGTTGCCAATGTGGCGTAGCAGTTCTTTAAGTCTGAGTAACGAGCATTTTCTTTAGCCAAAGATATAGCTTGCTCCATTAGCGTCAAGCCCGCAGCTTCATGATTTTGTTTTAGCTTAATTTTCGCATTTAACCATAAAACGCTAATGGTGCTAATCGCAGCCGCTTCCTGACGAAATGTATTTAAACTTAGGTTGATGAGCTGCTCTGCACTGCTGTATTTGCCACTATTAAACTCAATCAGCGCAATCGCTTTATAAGCTATCGCAAGCTCTAGTGGTGTACCCAGCTCGGCGAGTTTAACTCTGGCTATCTGCGTATACTTATCTCGCAGGTTTGGCTGCTGGTTTTGCTGAGCAAACTTAGCCATATCAAGAGCAATAAAAAGGTGGATCTTTCCCAGCGTTGTATCTTCATTCAACGCCTTTTTAAGTTTGATCTCCGCCTCTTTTGGCTCGCCTATAACTGCCAACTGTTTGGCCATTGATGAGTACAAGTAACCTTTAGGTGGCCAGATCCAATTTTGCTTTTGCTGAGTAATGTCAGGGTAGATGTCGAGGGCTAATCGCAGATCTTCAATGGCCGCGTTATTGTGGTTAACATTGGCGTTAAGCTGGCTTCTTAGCCATAGACCACTGATCAATGCTTGCGGCTGTTTTAGCTGGCGTGATAACGAAATTGAAGTGTATAACAGCGGTAATGCTTGTTGATAGTCACCGAAGTTTGCATAAGCTTGTGCCATACAGTTTAAAAAGTAGGGTCGAGCTTGCTCAAGCTTTAACTGTTTCGCCCTAGCTTCGCTTAAACGTGCAAGGTTGATTGCCGCCGAATTTTCGCCAAGTTGAATGTAGGATTCACATTTAAGCGCGCTTAAGCGCATTCGTGTTGAGTCTGATCTAGCTATACCTACAACGTTGCTTTCAAGCGTATTAATTTGTGACAGTGCTTGACTTGGATATTGAAATACAAGGGTATTTAATTGATCCAGTTGTTCCAACGTACTCGCCAAGACTGGCGAAATCCAGAATGTTAGACAAAGTACGATGATCCTAAAATCCATTTTTAGCTCCAGTGCGACTCTTCAATCCGCTTTCCATTAGCAGAACGGCGCTATTATAACCATTTTATCTAAAAATATGCATAAAAAAGCTAAGCAGTTGAGAATATTGCGACACAACTCCATTTTGAGCACGGCTTAGCAATAATATCTCGTTAACTTGTTATGTGGCGGGTTTAATCACTATAGTTCAGTTTTAAGTGAGCAATGTTCGGCTTGATAAATGCTAAAGTTGAGCAATTTAGGCTTGACACTGGTGGCTACTCGCGTTAAAAATTAACCTTAGCAGCAACTCATGCTGGAATATTTATTTAATAAAGATGAATAATAATTGATGAAACATACAAGCACACTATTCCGACTCCTCATTCTCGCAGTGACTGCGCGGCGGATATAGTGCTCCACGCTTGAGAAAGCCTGCATTTATAAACCCCGCGCACAAGACGCGGGTTTTTTGTATTTAAATTGCCTGAAAGATTAACTGAACGCTCGAAGTTCAATGGAGATAATAGATGTCTGACCGCGTGATTATATTTGACACGACGCTACGTGATGGCGAACAAGCATTAGCTGCCAGTTTAACGGTTAAAGAGAAGCTCCAAATTGCCTTGGCATTGGAACGTCTTGGCGTAGATATAATGGAAGTGGGTTTTCCGGTGTCATCACCGGGTGACTTTGAGTCGGTACAGACCATTGCTAGAACCGTAAAGAATAGCCGAGTCTGTGCGTTATCACGAGCCCTAGAGAAAGATATAGACGCAGCGGCACAAGCATTATCGGTGGCCGATCAGTTCCGTATCCACACCTTTATATCAACCTCAACGATTCATGTTGAAAGTAAGCTTAGGCGCTCTTTTGATCAGGTATTGGAAATGGCCGTTGCTGCTGTTAAGTATGCGCGCCGATTTACCGATGATGTTGAATTTTCCTGTGAAGATGCCGGACGTACGCCGATTGATAACCTTTGTAGAATGGTTGAAGAGGCGATTAAAGCCGGTGCTCGCACCATTAATATTCCTGATACTGTCGGTTATACGGTACCGAGTGAATTTGGTGGCATTATTCAGACACTGTTTAATCGTGTGCCGAATATTGACCAAGCGGTTATTTCGGTTCACTGTCATGATGACCTTGGTTTGTCGGTGGCCAACTCGATTACTGCAGTGCAACACGGTGCCCGCCAAATTGAGTGTACCGTCAATGGTATTGGTGAACGTGCCGGTAACTGTTCGTTGGAAGAGATCGCGATGATCTTGTCGACCCGTAAAGGCGCGTTGGGGTTAGAGACTGGCATTAATGCCAAAGAGATCCACCGTACCTCGAGCTTGGTAAGCCAGCTTTGCAACATGCCAGTACAGGCAAACAAGGCGATTGTGGGGGCTAACGCCTTTACTCACTCTTCTGGTATTCATCAAGATGGCATGTTAAAGGCGAAAAACACTTACGAGATCATGACACCAGAAAGTATCGGTTTGAACCGCAGTAATCTGAACATGACGTCACGCTCTGGAAGGCACGTGATTAAGCACCGCATGAGCGAACTTGGCTATGGTGAGCAAGATTACGATATGGATGTGTTGTATAACGATTTCTTGGTGTTAGCGGACAAAAAAGGCCAGGTATTTGATTACGACTTGGAAGCGCTAGCCTTTATGGAGGCGCAAGCGGAAGATGATGATCATTTTAAGTTGCAACAGTTAGTGGTGCATTCAGATTCTACCGAAGGCAGCGCAACTGCGACGGTTAAAATTGAAGTCAATGGTCAAACGGCTACCGAAGCCGCTATTGGTAATGGCCCTGTCGATGCAGCTTATAAAGCGGTTGCACGTGCGAGTGGTTGCGAGATAGATATCACAAGCTACCAGCTCGGCGCGAAAGGCGAAGGGCAAAATGCACTGGGTCAGGTCGATATTACCGCCAGTTATCGGCAGCAGAATTTCCACGGTGTCGGACTTGCGACAGACGTTGTCGAAGCCTCGGTTAAAGCCCTGATTCATGTTATGAATCTGACATGGAGAGCCGATAAAGTCGCCGATTGTAAGCAGAAGATTAAACAGAATAAGCAAGAACTAGGCTGTGTTTAGGCTTTAAGCACAGTAATGGTTTGATGTAGCCGATTTGAATATAAGAAAAAATTAAAGGAGTTAGTTGTCGTATGAGTTATCAAATAGCAGTGTTGGCTGGAGATGGTATTGGTCCTGAAGTCATGGCAGAAGCCCGTAAAGTACTTACGGCTATTGAGGAACGCTTTGCGCTTTCTATTGAATATACTGATTACGATGTTGGCGGCGCCGCGATTGATAATCAAGGTTGCCCGCTACCGGACGCCACTCTAAAAGGTTGTGAAGCCGCTGATGCCATTCTTTTTGGCTCGGTTGGCGGTCCAAAATGGGAACATTTAGCGCCAAATGATCAACCGGAACGTGGTGCATTATTGCCTTTGCGTGGCCATTTTGAACTGTTCTGTAATATGCGCCCGGCAAAACTGCATGCAGGCCTTGAACATATGTCACCGCTACGCAGCGATATTTCATCGCGCGGCTTTGACATACTTTGTGTACGCGAGCTCACCAGCGGTATTTACTTTGGTAAGCCTAAAGGCCGTCAAGGTGAGGGCGAGAACGAAGAAGCCTTTGATACCATGCGCTATAGCCGTAAAGAGATCACGCGTATCGCGAAAATTGCCTTCGAGACAGCCCAAGGTCGTCGCAAAAAAGTCACCTCAGTCGACAAGGCTAACGTGTTGGCTTGTTCTGTACTATGGCGTGAAGTGGTTGAAACGGTCGCCAAAGATTATCCAGATGTTGAGCTGGAACATATCTACATTGATAACGCGACCATGCAGCTACTGCGTCGTCCAAACGAATTTGATGTGATGCTTTGCTCTAACTTATTTGGCGATATCATCTCGGATGAAATTGCCATGTTAACCGGTTCTATGGGCTTACTATCTTCTATCAGTATGAACAGTTCAGGTTTTGGTTTATATGAACCTGCAGGTGGCAGTGCGCCGGATATTGCGGGTCAAGGCATCGCTAACCCAGTGGCGCAGATTTTGTCTGCTGCACTATTACTGCGCCATAGCTTAAAACAAGAAGCCGCCGCTACGGCGATTGAGTCTGCGGTAAGTAAGGCACTAGGAGATGGTTACTTAACCGGTGAATTACTGCCGAGTGAAGAGCGCCACAATGCGAAATCAACCCGTGAAATGGGCGATTATATTGCTCAGCTTGTAAGAGAAGGTGTTTAACAATGGCTAAGACGTTATATGAAAAGGTATGGGATGACCATATTGTGGTTGCCACCGAAGGCGAAGCACCGATTATCTATGTCGATAGGCATCTAGTCCATGAAGTGACCTCGCCGCAGGCATTTAGTGGTTTGCAAGTGGCGGGTCGCAAAATGCGCGCCCCAGAAAAGACCTTTGCCACCATGGATCATAACACTTCCACTACCAGTGCCAGCCTAGATGCCTTAAGTATTATGGCGCGCACTCAGGTGCAGACATTGGAGCGCAACTGTAAAGAGTTTGGTGTACGTCTTTATGATATTCACCATAAAAACCAAGGTATTGTGCATGTAATTGGCCCTGAGTTGGGTATTACCTTGCCAGGAACCGTTATTGTGTGTGGTGATTCTCATACTGCAACCCATGGTGCTTTTGGTGCCTTAGCATTTGGTATCGGTACGTCGGAAGTTGAACATGTGATGGCAACGCAAACATTACGTCAGCTAAAAGCCAAGACCATGAAGATTGAAGTGCGTGGCCACGCTGCTGATGGCATTACTGCAAAAGATATCGTGCTGGCGATTATCGGTAAGATTGGCATGGACGGCGGTACCGGCTACGTGGTTGAGTTTTGTGGTGCAGCCATTGAATCACTTACCATGGAAGGCCGCATGACCGTGTGTAACATGGCCATCGAGATGGGCGCCAAAGCGGGCATGATCGCCCCTGACGCTACCACTGCTGAGTACTTAAAGGGGCGTGAATTTTCCCCGAAAGGCGACAATTGGGATCAAGCCGTTGCGGCTTGGGAGGAATTGAAAACAGACACTGATGCAGTCTTTGATGCGACTGTGACGCTTGAAGCGGCCAATATCGCGCCACAGCTAACTTGGGGAACCAACCCTGGGCAAGTTGTGGCGATTGATCAGTTGGTGCCTAATCCAATTGATGCCAGCAATCCAACGGTTCGTTCGAGTATCGAGAAAGCACTTGCGTATGTTGATTTGAGTGCAGGTACCTTAATGACTGATGTCGATATTAATAAGGTGTTTATCGGTTCATGTACCAACTCTCGTATTGAGGATCTTCGCGCTGCCGCAGTGCATGCTAAAGGGCGTCAAGTAGCCCAAGGGGTGACAGCGATAGTGGTACCAGGTTCTGGGCTTGTGAAAGAGCAAGCTGAAGCCGAAGGCTTAGATAAGATATTTTTGGATGCAGGCTTTGAGTGGCGTCTTCCTGGTTGTTCTATGTGCTTAGCCATGAATGACGATAAGTTAGAAGCAGGTGACCGCTGCGCCTCGACCAGTAACCGTAACTTTGAAGGTCGACAAGGGCGAGGTAGCCGTACTCACTTGGTGAGTCCCGCTATGGCAGCTGCTGCAGCTATTGCAGGTCATTTTGTTGATATCCGTAAACCTTACTAGAGAGTTAAGTTATGCAACCATTTATTGCACACACAGGGCTTGCGGTTATCATTGATAGCGCAAATATTGATACCGACCAGATTATTCCAAAGCAGTTTTTGTCAAAAGTGACTCGTGATGGCTTTGGTATTCACCTATTCCATGACTGGCGTTATCTTGATGATGCTGGCGATCAACCCAATCCCGATTTTAGTTTGAACAAACCCCGTTATAAGGGCGCTTCAGTCTTAGTATCCCAAGAGAACTTCGGCTGTGGTTCTAGTCGTGAGCACGCCCCATGGGCGCTGGCTGATTTTGGCTTTAAAGCCATTATCGCTCCAAGCTTTGCCGATATTTTTTATGGTAACTCAATCAATAATGGCTTATTGCCTGTTAAGTTGACTGCGGCTGAAGTTGACCAGTTGATCGCAGAGATTGAAGCGCAGCCAGGCGCCGAGGTGAATGTTGATCTGCAAGCATTAACCGTGACCTCGCCGTCAGGGGCGGTGTTTAGCTTCCAGATTGCAGGCTCTGCCAGGCATAATTTGTTGAATGGTTTGGATGCGATTGGATTGACGTTAGCTCAATCTGAAGCCATTACAACATATGAAGCAAGCCTCCCGGCTTGGCGAGTTTGATTGATGGGTTAAGATGTAAACTTTAAGCGTACAGCTGTACCAAGCTGTTGTTTTAAGATGGCCATTTAGGTTTAAACCTAAATGGCTTTTGTTTTAAATGTAACCCTGTAATAGTTAAGGTGTTGTAATTAAGTAGTAAGTTAATATTTCATGTAGATTGCTGAGTACTGCATTATTTAGTCTAGTGATTTGTGCTGCTAGAAGCCTACTTTTTTAGTGAACATTTGTTCTTTTGTTTTTATGCTTATATCTTTTTGTATTTACTGCTTTTATTTTTAAACTCTCTATCTTTAATATCCACTTCAGCGACGTTTTTCACCTGTTTGTATCCTGTTGTTAGTATTTAAGTGTGATCTGTGATCCATTTTTACAGTGAAACGCTTCTTTGTATGGTGTTTTGTGCTGTTTTTCTTAAAAGGCTTGTAAAGATATTCTGTGCTTGTAAAATCCGCTGCACTTTTAAGTGGAGTGATTACTCTACTTGTTGTAATTACATAATTAGAGAATACAAATGAATAAGCGTTTATTAACACTTGCCGTTAGCACGGTACTTTTGGGGAATGTGACACAGGTTCAAGCCGCTGGATTTCAGCTAGCAGAATACTCGGCTACGGGCCTTGGTCGTGCATTTGCTGGTGAAGCGGCAATGGCTGATAACGCTGCGGCGCAGTTTCGTAATCCAGCAATGCTTACCTATTTATCGGGTACCCAAATGACGGCTGGCGCCATTTTGGTTATGCCGAATATCGATATCAATGGCGAAGTGACCTATACCGATGGTACTAACCCTACCTCGGCAATGGATATTGCTGACGATGCTGTTATTCCAAACTTCTATGTATCTCACCAGATAAACGAACAATGGTTTGTCGGCTTAGCACTGGGCAGCAACTTTGGCATGGCGACCGAGCTTGATGATGATTTTCGCGGTACTCAATTTGGTAATGAAGCATCTGTCACCACAATCGAAATTAACCCGAATGTGGCTTACCGTATTAATGAGCAATTTAGCATAGGTGCTGGAGTACGTTTTGTTATTGGCGAAGGCAGCATTGGTGCCCAAAGCTCTGCTGATACAGTTCTTCCGACGCCAGTTGGTAACTTGCCTGTGCCGAAGGGAACAACGCTTAAGTACATGGAAGGCGATGATACTGCGTGGGGTTGGCAGTTAGGTGGTGCGTGGCAGATCAATGCCGATAACCGTATCGGATTTAACTACCGCTCAGCAGTGGATCAAAATCTAGAAGGTGATGCTAAAGGTTTGGCATTTAACCCTATGGATCCAAATATGAACATGGCAGGCTCTATGGAGTTGTCATTGCCAGCAACTGCTGAACTTGCTTCATTCCATCAATTGAATGAGAAGTTAGCGATTCATGCCAGCATCAACTGGACGGATTGGAGCTCGTTTGACAAGCTTGAAGCGGTTATTCCAGCGTTATCTGAGCCGACTCAGCTAGTGAAGCAAGAAAATTGGGAAGATAACTATCGTTTTGCACTGGGTACCACCTACCAGCTAAACGATACTCTTAGCATGAGAGCGGGTATTGCTCTTGATAAGTCAGCAGTATCAGATGCAAACCGTACTTTAACGATTCCAGAAATGGATCGTCTCTGGTTGAGTGCCGGTATGGGTTACCGCATTAGCGAAAACTTCGATATGGATATTGGCCTGACTTATATCTTTGCTGATGAATCTCCAGTGGTTGAGCCTCGTCCTGGTATCCCGTCAGATGATTCATCTGCACATTTTGGTGGTACTTTTACCGGCACGACTAGCGGCAATATTTTACTTATCGGTATTCAAACCAGTTACCGTTTCTAAACAGATAATATCGTTAGCGGTATGACATTATCAAAGCGATAGTGTTGTCCGCTAAAAAGTAAAAGCCTCGCCATTGCGAGGCTTTTTTCTTTCTATTGGCGTTGGATTATTAGCTGGGCTTCGTGGTAAAAAGGTAAAGGGTTAATCCATCTAAGATTTAAGTCGGCTCAAACTAATAACAATAATAAGAGGAACAATATGAGTGCTAAAACGTTGATATTGTCATTAAACGCACTGCTTATCGGTATATACCCTTTATATGCCATTGCTGAGAGCGATGTGCCAATGAAACCCACCACTAGCGCCTCGGTGGCGGTTGTCGAAAAATTTGTCCAAGCATTCAACGACCATAGTGTCGAGAGGCTGCTAGCGTACACTACAGATTCAGTGCATTGGTTTAATCTATCGGGTACAAAAATGCTGACCGAGACCTCGTCAAAAAATGAACTCGGCGCGGCGATGGCAGATTATTTTGCAACACTCGCCGATGCCAAAGCGACGCTGACTCAAGTGGTTAGCTCTGCAAATTATGTCAGCACGGTTGAGAAGGTTACCTGGAGTGATGAAGGTGAATTGAATAGCCAATGTAGTTTAGGCGTTTATGAGCTGCAGCAAGGCAAGATTAATGCGGTGTGGTATTACCCTGCACATGCGTGTGAACCGTCAGTGGCTAATGATCCTATCGTGCAAGCAGAAATCGGTTTGTTACAAGATACACGTCAATAAGGAAGTTTTTTGTGTCAAAGAAATATGTCATAGCGCTTGATCAAGGCACCACCAGTTCGAGAGCCATCGTGTTCGATCATGACGCCAATATGGTGGCGAGCTCTCAACGAGAGTTTGGCCAAATTTATCCTAAACCGGGTTGGGTAGAGCATGATGCCATGGAGATATGGGCTTCTCAAAGCTCAACGCTAATAGAAGCACTGGCAAGAGCCGATATCCATAGTGAGGATGTAGCAGCTATTGGGATCACCAATCAGCGTGAGACTACCGTCATTTGGGATAGAGTGACAGGCAAGCCAGTTTATAACGCCATTGTGTGGCAATGCAGAAGAAGCAAAGCGATATGTGATGAATTGAAAGCCCAAGGGCTGGAAGATTATGTTAAAGATACCACTGGCTTGCTGTTAGACCCTTACTTTTCCGGCACCAAAATTAAGTGGATACTAGACAATGTTGCTGGCGTAAGAGCCCGTGCTGAAAGAGGTGAGCTATTATTTGGCACCATCGATACCTGGCTTGTCTGGAAACTGACTGAAGGTAAAGTCCATGTCACCGATCCGACCAATGCCTCACGTACATTATTGTTTAATATTCATCGCCAAGAGTGGGATGAAAAGCTGCTTAAGGCGCTGAACATCCCACGCTCACTGCTTCCTGAAGTTAAACCGTCGTCAGCTATTTATGGTCATACTCGTATTGCGGGTGAGGGCGGTAGTATTGCTATTGCAGGGATCGCCGGCGATCAGCAAGCTGCACTGTTTGGTCAACTGTGTATTGACGAAGGTATGGCAAAAAATACCTATGGTACTGGTTGTTTTTTATTAATGAACACAGGCACTGAAGCGGTGAAGTCTAAACATGGTTTGCTCACGACCATTGCGGTGGGGGCAAAAGGCGAAGTCAATTATGCACTTGAAGGTTCAGTGTTTATGGGCGGCGCGACTATTCAATGGCTGCGGGATGAATTAGGCCTTATTCGAGACGCGCAAGATACTGAGTACTTTGCCTCGAAAGTAGAAGACACCAATGGCGTGTATCTGGTGCCCGCATTTGTTGGATTAGGTGCCCCTTACTGGGACCCTGACGCCCGTGGTGCATTAGTTGGACTCACGCGTGGCGCCAATCGCAACCATATTATTCGTGCAGCGCTGGAAGCTATTGCCTATCAGAGTCGAGATCTGCTCGATGCCATGAGCAAAGACAGTGGTGTGCAACTTAAGCAGATTAAAGTCGATGGTGGCGCGGTTGCTAATGACTTTTTAATGCAGTTTCAAGCCGATATTACCAATGTTGAAGTATTGCGTCCTGAGTTAACTGAAACCACGGCTATGGGAGCTGCATTCTTAGCGGGATTAGCGGTCGGTTTTTGGCATTCGACAACAGAACTAAAACATAAAGCAGGTATAGAACGACGCTTTAAACCGCAACTAAATGATGATGCTAGGGCCGTCTTATATGATGGTTGGCAAGAGGCTGTGGCTAGAACGCGTTAAATATTGACGTCTATGTGCGGAAAGGGCGAGTCATCTTCATTATCCGGTGGGGTATGTCGCTCTTCATCATCACGCCTATCTTCGGCGTCGTTGTTTCGTCTTTCTAATGAGGGTTCTAATTGACAAAGATCCACTGGGTTTTTACGTCGATCTTCTCGGGATTGACGTCTCTCTAAATTCGGCGGTAGTTTTGTTTGCGGTTGTTCATGGCTATCCGCCGCAATCGCGGCACTATTATCCACCGGCTTAACGCCATTTTTCTGTTTAATCTCACGCACCGGTGGCCGCGCAAGCATGGCATACACACTGTCTAAACTGATCATATAGCCATCCTTTAGTAAGTTATTGATACCTTATATATCGGCAGGCATAGATTAAAATTTAGTCAATTATAGTGTTTTATAGAAATGGGTGGTGGTTAAAGTCGAAGATCGATGTTCTTCAGTGCTTTAACCATAGAGTTAAGTCTTGGCGTAGCATTGCTGATGATTACATTGCGACTCAGTGCTTAGCGCTGTTATTGGGTTAAATATCGTTAACCTTATCTTGTCATTTTTTTTGAAAGTGGCTTTTTTCAAATAATCAGCCTAATTTAGACTTTATTAATGCAGCGGTGATGGGCAAATACACCACTAAAGCACTACCGCAGATCCGCTCTATGACTCTCTACTGTCTGTTTTTTCTACTTATTAGCATCGTTGAATGACCTTGCTCCCACAAAAATCCCTATTTGTGCACTCGATTGCAATTAGATTAAAATGGGCTGCTAACCCGCTTGGTTACTGGAGTTTAAATAGAGTTGACCCCTTGACAATTCTTGTGTTCTGTCCATAAACTTAGCAGTTGTGGGGAATTGTGGATATTTGTGGATATTAAAGAAATAACAAGGATGACTTAAGGTGTTTTCTGGGGCGAGTGCTATTAACTTAGATACTAAAGGACGAATCGCGATGCCGAAGCGGTACCGTGAGCCTTTGCGCGCCCATCATAACAGCCAATTAGTGATTACAGTCGATATTAAATCGCCTTGTTTACTGCTCTATCCAATACAAGAATGGCAGCTAATTGCCGCTAAACTATCCCAATTATCAGATACTCAGCCAACCGAGCGTGGGATCAAACGCATGTTGCTTGGTTATGCCCATGAATGTGAATTAGACGGCAATGGCCGCGTTCTGCTGCCGACACCTTTACGCCAATACGCCAATTTAGAAAAGCGGGCGATGTTAGTCGGCCAGCTCAATAAATTTGAGCTGTGGGACGAAGCTGCATGGCAGCAACAGATTGAAGAGAGTCGCATTGCGATTCTTAATGAAGATTTAGCAGCTAACCCACGTTTAGCTGACTTTTCGCTCTAACGAGTGATAGCAACCAATAGAAGACGAACATGACACAATCATTTGAACACCTATCAGTCTTGCTGACAGAAACCGTCGCAGGACTCAATATACGGGAAGATGGCATCTACATTGATGGTACCTTTGGCCGCGGTGGTCATTCAAGGAAAGTACTTGAACAGCTAGGGCCTAACGGTCGTTTAATCGCTATCGATAGAGATCCACAAGCGATTGTGGCAGCCGAGCAGTTTAAAGACGATAGTCGCTTCCAAATCGTCCATGGTGGTTTTGGCCAGTTAGCGCAATACGTAGAGGAGCTAGATCTCAAAGGCAAAATCGATGGTGTGTTACTAGATTTTGGCGTGTCTTCACCTCAACTAGATGACGCCGAGCGTGGCTTTAGTTTCTTGCGCGACGGTCCTCTTGATATGCGCATGGATAATTCACAAGGCCAAACTGCGGCTCAATGGATTGCCCGTGCTGAAATTGAAGATATGGCATGGGTATTTAAAACCTACGGTGAAGAGAAAAACTCGCGACATATTGCCCGTTGTATTGCGGCCGATCGAGAGAAAGAACCATTCTTGCGAACCAAAGCATTAGCCGATCTTATCGCCCGTATAACCAAGAATAAAGAGCGTAATAAACACCCCGCAACACGGGTGTTTCAGGCGATTCGAATTTATATCAACAGTGAGCTAGAGCAAATTGATCAAGCACTTGAAGGGGCATTAAAGGTACTTGCGCCAGAAGGACGTTTGTCAGTGATCAGCTTCCACTCGCTAGAAGACCGCATGGTTAAACGCTTTATTCGTCGTCATAGCCAAGGGATAAGCGTGCCGCACGGCCTGCCTATTACCGAAGCGGAAATTAATAAGACACGTAAGTTGAAAGGCATAGGTAAAGCCATTAAGCCATCAGCGGAAGAGGTTGAACGAAACGCCAGATCGCGAAGTTCAGTACTGCGTATTGGCGAGCGCTTACCTTATGATATTGAGTCACTGTAGAGCCTAGGGTGAGTAAATCGCAGTTGAACTTGCCCCGTATTGTGCTGTTAGATTTATGGCATCACAAATGGGTCATGATTGTCGCACTGTTAGTCATGCTCAATGCGGTTGCTGTGGTGTATACCAGTTATGAAGGCCGCAAATACACTAGTCAGTGGGAGTTGTTGTTACAAGAGCGAGACCGATTAGATATTGAATGGCGAAATCTGCTACTTGAAGAGCAGTCTCGCTCGGAACATAGCAGGGTAACCAGAATGGCGACTAAAGAGCTCAATATGAGGCGTCCATTACCTAGAGAAGAGGTGGTAGTAAGAGTGCCATGAATAAACAGGCGAAGCGTAAACAAAAACCACAATTAATCCAATGGCGTTTATACGTTGTTGTGGCGTTTGTTTGTCTGTTATTTACCAGCCTGATTGGCCGAGCGGCTTTTATTCAGATCATTGAGCCAGAAAAGCTGCGTCGTGAAAGTGATATGCGCAGCTTAAGAACGACTAGCCGCGAAGTTCAGCGTGGTTTAATCACCGACCGTAATGGTGAAATGCTAGCCGTTAGCGTACCCGTCAAGGCAGTTTATGCCGATCCTAAAGTGGTGCACGATGAAAACGGTTTCGAAGATATGCGTCGCTGGCAAGCATTAGCCGATGTATTGCATGAACCGAAAGATAAAATCCTCAAGCGAGTGCAAGCAAATCCGCGCAAACGCTTCACCTATCTAAAGCGTCAAGTCAGCCCCGCGGTTGCTGACTATATCAAAAAACTTAAACTGCCTGGTGTCTACCTAAAGCCGGAGTCCCGTCGTTATTATCCTACTAGTGAGATATCGGCACAGTTAGTGGGTATTACCAATATTGATGATCTTGGTATCGAAGGCATTGAGAATGCCTACGATGATTGGCTAACAGGCACGCCGAGTAAGCAGAAAGTACGCAAATCTCGCGATGGCCACGTCGTTGAACGACTCGATATGGTGCAAGAGGGTGAGAGCCCGAATGATCTGGTATTAAGCATCGACCAACGTATTCAGCAGTTGGCATACCGAGAGATAAAAAAAGCCACCGAAGCTAACCAAGCAACATCTGCATCGATTGTGGTGCTTGATGTGAATACCGGTGAAGTACTTGCGATGGCCAATACGCCATCATACAACCCTAATTCCCGTGAAAACTTACAAAGTTATCGGATGCGAAATCGTGCGCTTACTGATGCCTATGAGCCAGGTTCTACCATCAAGCCCTTCGTGGTTGCAGCTGCGCTAGAGGCTGGCACGATTAAGATTGATGACATTATTAAAACCAGCCCTGGTCGCATGCGTATTGGTGGCAAAATAGTGCGTGATACCCGTAATTATGGTGACCTTTCTCTTAGCGGTATTCTGGTGCATTCAAGTAACGTCGGCATGAGTAAAATAGCCTTATCAATGCCAGTGCAAGAGTTATTAGGCTCTTATCAAGCGATGGGATTAGGTAACTATTCGGGAATTAACCTCGGAGGTGAGAGTTCAGGTCTAATCCATGACCGTAGACGCTGGTCGGAGTTTGAGCGTGCAACCCTGTCTTTTGGCTATGGCTTAATGGCGACGCCTTTGCAGATCGCCAGAATGTACGCCACTCTCGGCAGTAAAGGGGTGCTGTATCCAGTATCAATTTTAAAGCTCAAACAAAAACCAGAAGGCACTCAAGTCATATCTGCTGAAGTAGCCCAGAGCGTGATGGAGATGCTCGTTGGTGTCACTGAGAAAGGCGGTACTGCGCGCAAAGCACATATCGAAGGTTACCCTGTTGCAGGTAAGACGGGGACAGCACGTAAAGCGGTTGCCGGTGGCTATGGTGAAGATTATGTCGCAATTTTTGCGGGAGTGGCGCCAGTACATAATCCGAGGCTTGCCATTGCCGTGGTGGTTAATGAACCCAAAGGCGACCGATATTATGGTGGCGACATCGCCGCCCCTGTCTTTGCATCCGTGATGTCTGCGGCGTTGCAAATGTTGAATGTAGAACCCATTTCTCGCCGCGAAAAAGTTCGTTTGGCTACTTTATCTAGGAGTGCAGAATAATGCTAATTCGAGATCTCCTTGCTCCTTGGTTCCACTATTCAGGAATCGAAGTTTTTAATGATCTAACGCTTGATAGCCGTGCGCTAAAAGCGGGAGACCTATTTGTTGCTGTACCTGGTTATCAGGTCGATGGACGACAGTATATTAAGGCTGCCTTTGAAAAGGGAGCGGTGGCAGTGTTGGTACATACTGACTCTCCGGAAGAGCATGGCAGCATTACCTCTGAGGCTGGATTACACATTGCTTTCTTTCAGCTAAATCGACAAGTGTCAGCGCTTGCTGCGCAGGCTTATCCAATGTCGAGCCAGCGTCCGCATGTTATTGGCGTGACGGGAACGAATGGAAAAACATCGGTAACCCAGCTCATTGCCCAGTTACAACAGCTTCAATCTAAACAAACTGCCGTTATGGGAACCTTAGGCAATGGTTTGTGGGGCCAACTGGTCGACAGTGGCAATACTACAGCGGATGCGATTACCCTCATTAAGCAGTTGCAAGGTTTTGAGCATAGCCATGCTGATACCTGTGCTATGGAGGTTTCTAGTCACGGTTTAGTGCAGGGTCGAGTTGAAGCTGTACCGTTTGATGTAGCCGTATTTACTAATTTGAGTCGTGATCACCTTGATTACCATCACACGATGGAGGCTTATGGTGCGGCAAAGCAGCGTCTGTTTCATTTTAGCTCTCTGCGTGCTGGACTGATCAATTGCGATGACGCAACAGGGGCATCATGGTTAGCACAAACCTTAGCTGCTAAAACGTTAGGATTCAGCATCAAAGGCGATACCAAAGCCGATATTTATGCCAAGCATTGCCAATATCATGATGGCGGAGTGTCTTGCACTTTAGTGTGGTCTGAAGGTGAAGCCAAGTTGGAATCGCCATTGCTGGGCGATTTTAACCTGTCTAATTTAGTGGCTGCGTTAGGTGCGCTATATCTAGTGGGTGAAGATATGGCCGCGCTTATTAAGTTAGCCTCTAAGCTAACACCGGTTGCAGGACGGATGGAGCGCTTCACGACGACTAATAACGTCACGTTAGTGGTTGATTACGCCCATACCCCCGCTGCGATTGAGCATGCGTTGCAGGCATTGAGAGTGCATTGCAAAGGCCAGCTTTGGTGTTTGTTTGGTTGTGGTGGCGATCGAGATTCTGGTAAACGGCCGATGATGGCTCACAGTGCTGAGCAGTTTGCAGACCACGTAATGGTCACCAGTGATAATGCCCGCAGCGAAAATCCTGAAGAGATTATCGCAGATGTATTTGGCGGATTTACTGAACCACAAAAAGCACTGTCACAAGTTAATCGAAAAACAGCGATCAGAGAGGTCGTTGCGCTGGCGAAAGCGGGTGATATGGTTTTACTCGCCGGTAAAGGGCATGAAACCTACCAAGAAGTGAATGGTGAAAAATTGAATTACGACGAACGCGCCTTTACTCAGGCGATAGCGGCTGGCAACACATGATCACGCTATCGTTAGCTGAATTAGCTCGCCACCTCGGCGGCAAACTTCATGGCGAAGACATGTCGATTGAGCATGTGTCTAGTGATAGCCGCTCAGTGTGCGGCAAGACCCTTTTTGTTGCATTGAAAGGCGATAGCTTTGATGGGCATAACTTTGTCGCGTCAGCTGTAGATAATGGCGTGAAAGCGGTGTTGGTTGAACGTCTTCTGCCTGTAGCGGTTGCGCAAATTGTTGTTGAGAACAGTCAGCGGGCAATGGGCGAGATAGGCGCGTATGTGCGGCAAAAGTTAGCGCCTGTTTGTGTGGCGTTGACCGGTTCAAATGGCAAAACAAGTGTTAAAGAGATGCTCGCGACAATATTGTCGCAGCATCATCAAGTACTTTATACCGCGGGCAACTTTAATAATGAGATTGGCGTGCCGCTGACGCTATTGCGTTTGCAGGCTGGAGACCAATTCGGTGTCTTTGAGTTAGGTGCCAATCATGCTGGCGAAATTGATTATACCTCTAGCTTAGTTAAGCCAAGCGTTGCAATGGTCAATAACGTGGCTTCGGCGCATCTTGAAGGCTTTGGTTCTTTAGCTGGTGTCGCCAAGGCAAAATCAGAAATATTCAACCACGTGGCAGCAGATGGCACAGCGATTATCAACGCTGATGATGAATTTGCCGCGGTGATGTTAGCTGCGTCGAAGCATTTGGCGCAAGTAACGTTTGCTATTGATGCTGATGCCAACGTTAAAGCGACAGAATTACAAGCGGATAAAGGCGGTCGATACCGCTTTAATATCGCATACGCAGAGCAAAAAGAGTCGGTGGCATTACCGCTTGTAGGACGTCATCAAGTGCTTAATGCATTAGCGGCCTCAAGCATATGCTTGGCGCTAGGGCTGACATTAAATGATATATGCCAAGGGTTAAGCTTACTTCAACCAGTAAAAGGCAGAATGTTGCCAACCAGTCTAGGGCGCGTAACCGTTATTGATGATAGTTACAATGCTAACCCAGCCTCGGTCGGTGCTGCGATTGACTGGTTGCAAAAAATTCAGGGGGATCGGTGTTTAGTGCTGGGCGATTTAGGGGAATTAGGCGACAATGCCGCCCTTTTGCACGCTGAGCTAGGCAAAGAGGCCAAGGCAAAAGGTGTTGATGCACTGTTTTGTGTTGGTGAGCTAAGTGAAGGTGCAAGTGTTGCTTTTGGTACTACACACTATAAAGATATCAAGGAACTGGTTGTAGAGTTAATCGCTTATATTAATAAGCTGCCTGGAGATATCACCATATTAGTCAAAGGTTCTCGCAGTGCGAGAATGGAACGTGTAGTTGAAGCTTTAACAATGGCCTTTGGTCGCGGGGAGTTTGTTTAATGCTGGTTTACCTGGCGGAGTATCTAACCCAATTTTACAGTGGGTTTAACGTATTTTCTTATGTCACTTTTAGAGCCATTCTTGGCTTGATGACGGCATTGGTGTTCAGTCTTTGGTGGGGACCAAAGATGATCGAACGTTTACAGTTATTGCAAATTGGCCAGGTCGTACGCAGCGACGGTCCAGAGTCACACTTTAGTAAGAGTGGAACCCCGACCATGGGCGGTTTACTTATTCTTGCCGGTGTCTTCATTAGTGTATTGCTTTGGGGTGATTTAGGTAGCCGCTACGTGTGGGTGGTGCTGTTTGTCTTAGCCAGCTTCGGAACCATTG
Source organism: Shewanella abyssi (assembly GCF_023284025.1). GTDB lineage: Bacteria > Pseudomonadota > Gammaproteobacteria > Enterobacterales > Shewanellaceae > Shewanella > Shewanella abyssi. The sequence goes on from NZ_JAKIKR010000034.1 coordinate 38,283, forward strand.
GTTTTATTGATGATTATCGCAAAGTCGTCCGTAAAGACACCAAAGGTTTAATCGCAAGATGGAAGTACCTGCTGCAGTCTTTGGCTGCCATTTTGATTGCATTTTACCTCTATGCTTCGGCTGAAACTGCGGGGGAAACCCAGTTAGTGGTGCCTTTCTTTAAAGATGTGATGCCACAACTTGGTGGTTTCTTTATCGTACTGGTGTATTTCACTATCGTGGGCACTAGTAACGCGGTGAATTTAACCGACGGACTCGATGGCTTGGCTATTATGCCAACGGTGATGGTCGCTGCTGCATTTGCATTGATCGCTTATCTTTCAGGCCACGTGCAATTCGCAAGCTATCTACATATCCCTTATCTCCCCGGGGCGGGTGAACTGGTGATTGTCTGCATGGCGATAGTGGGGGCTGGCTTAGGTTTTTTATGGTTTAACACCTACCCAGCACAAGTCTTTATGGGCGATGTTGGCTCGTTATCTCTTGGTGCAGCACTCGGCGTAATAGCGGTACTAGTACGTCAAGAGATCCTGCTGGTCATCATGGGCGGCGTTTTCGTCATGGAGACAGTGTCGGTTATTTTGCAAGTGGGTTCATACAAATTAAGGGGCCAGCGAATTTTCCGTATGGCACCGATACATCATCATTATGAGTTGAAAGGTTGGCCTGAACCACGAGTTATCGTGCGTTTCTGGATCATATCCTTGTTCCTAGTTCTGCTAGGACTAGCAACATTGAAGCTTAGATAATACGGACATATAACATGGCGCAGCAGTATTCACACATCGTTTTAGGTTTGGGTGCAACAGGGTTATCTGTTGTGCGCTACTTGTGTGAGCAAGGGATCACGCCCTTGGTGATGGACAGTAGAATGCAGCCTCCTGGGGCTGACAAGCTCGCAGCTAACTATCCTCACGTTGAGTTGATTACAGGCGGCTTTGATTGCCGTTACTTAGTCCAGGCATCGCAGATTGTTATTAGCCCTGGTATTTCGGTTGCTACGCCTGAGGTTCGTGCTGCATTTGATATGGGCATTGAGGTCATTGGTGATGTTGAGTTATTTGCTAGAGCGTTAGCGAGCGCGCCTGCTTGTGTTATTGCAATCACGGGGTCCAATGGTAAATCGACTGTCACCACCTTAGTAGGAGAGATGGCTGCTGCAGCAGGTCTGTCTTACGCCATGGGCGGTAATATCGGTATACCGGTGTTGGATCTGTTACTGGAGCCGAAAGCGCTGTATGTACTTGAGCTGTCGAGTTTCCAGCTGGAAACAACCCATAGTCTCAACTGTATAGCAGCGACATGTTTGAACATTAGTGAAGATCATATGGATCGTTATCGTGATTTGGAGTCGTACCGCCAAGCCAAATTGAATCTTTATGATCAAAGTAAAAGCGTGCTGTTTAATCGAGAAGATCTGCTGACGTTACCGAATAGTCCAATGAAGCAGAATAGTTTTGGTTTAGATGCTCCAGAAGTGGATGCCTGGGGCGTGGTAGAGGGGCAAATTGTACATGGCAGTAGCCAGATAATGGCGATTGCTGATGTTGCCTTAGTGGGGAGTCATAACCATGCCAATTTAATTGCGGCAATGGCATTGGCGACAGCGGCAGGTATAGAGCGTCAATACCTTATTGAAGTGGCTCAGCAATTTAGTGGGCTGGCACACCGTTGTGAAGTGGTTGCTGATATCGCTGGCGTTTCCTATGTCAATGACTCAAAAGCCACCAATGTCGGTGCTACCGTTGCCGCTATTGAGGGCTTAAGTGAGCATTTAGGCGAGTTGATTCTAATTGCTGGCGGTGACGGTAAAGGCGCTGATTTTTCTGCGCTGGCAACCGCATTAGAAAAGGTGAGCAGCTTAATAACCCTTGGTCAAGATGGTGACAAAATTGCCGCTTTAAAACAGGGAGCATTAACCGTTAAAACGATGGCTGAAGCGGTTGCGTTAGCAAATGAGCTATCAACCGCGGGCGATATTGTGATTCTGTCTCCAGCATGCGCCAGCTTAGACATGTACAGCAATTTTATGGCTCGTGGTGATGATTTTCGTGCTGAAGTTGGTAAGTTAAATGCCTAGCTCGGAAAAGCAGCTCAGTCTGTTTAGTAACCGTTTTAAATGGTCGCTATCAAACTTGTTTAGCGATCGTTCTGCGCCGGGAATGCAGTTATATGATCGCGCATTGCTGTTTGCGGTGTTGTCGTTAATTTGCTTTGGCTTTGTGATGGTGATGTCGGCTTCGATGCCTGAAGCGCAGAGCCTAACGGGTAACCCATTTCACTTTGTTTGGCGCCACAGCGCCTATTTGGTGGGTTGTGTTTTTATTGCTGCCGTTGTATTACGAATAGAGATGCGTCATTGGCAAAATTTCAGTCCGTTTTTACTGCTGATTGTCGGCATCATGTTAGTCGCTGTGCTATTTGTCGGAACGACGGTAAATGGCGCGACGCGGTGGTTATCCGTCGGTCCGATTCGAATACAGGTAGCGGAGATAGCCAAGTTCGTTTTTGCAATATATATGGCGGGCTATTTAGTTAGACGCCACCAAGAAATCAGAGAAAATGCTAAAGGGTTTTATAAACCAATAGCAGTATTTGCGGTGTATGCATTTCTTATTTTAATGCAGCCCGATCTCGGTACCGTAGTGGTGCTGTTTGTCGGAACGGTTGGGTTGTTATTCTTAGCCGGTGCACGGCTACTCGACTTTTTCGCGCTGATTTTGACGGGAGTACTGGCGTTCGTAGCGTTGGTCGCATTAGAGCCTTACCGTATGCGCCGAGTCACTTCATTTTTAGACCCGTGGCAAGATCCATTTGGCAGCGGTTATCAGTTAACGCAGTCGCTCATGGCTTACGGCCGAGGTGACTGGTTTGGCCAAGGGCTAGGAAATAGTATTCAGAAACTTGAGTACTTACCTGAGGCTCATACCGATTTTATCTTTGCCGTTATCGGAGAAGAACTCGGGTTTGTTGGCATTGTTGTTGTCCTTGCGGTGCTGCTATTCGTCGCGTTGCGAGCAATAAAACTGGGTAATATGTGCCTTGCTCTTGAGCGAGCATTTGATGGCTATCTTGCCTACGGTATTGGTATCTGGATGTGTTTCCAAACTGTGGTCAATGTCGGCGCGAGTATCGGCATGTTACCTACTAAAGGGTTAACCTTGCCGTTTATCAGTTATGGCGGCAGTAGCTTATGGGTAATGACCGCAGCGGCAATGATGTTGATACGAATTGATTATGAAAGAAGATTAAGTGTGATCCAAGCTGTAGAAGGCCGAGGTCAAAAACAATGAGTGAATTAATGACTGAGCAAGCACGAGAAAAGCGTATTTTAATTATGGCAGGTGGCACTGGCGGTCATGTCTTTCCGGCGCTTGCCGTTGCTAAATATCTCAGCCAGCAAGGCTGGAAGGTGCGCTGGTTAGGCACAGCAGACAGAATGGAAGCAAGGTTAGTACCTCAACATGGTTTTGATATCGACTTTCTTGATATTAAAGGAGTGAGAGGTAACGGTTTACTGCGCAAACTTGCAGCGCCTTTTAAAATTATACGCTCTGTTATGCAGGCTCGAGCAGTGATCAAAGACTTTCATCCTGATGTGGTAATGGGCATGGGCGGCTTTGCCAGCGGTCCTGGCGGTGTTGCCGCTAAGCTATCAGGGATCCCATTAGTATTGCATGAGCAAAATGCGATCCCGGGGATGACGAATAAGTTGTTATCTAAGGTAGCGAGTGAGGTGCTATGTGCATTTCCTGGCACCTTTACCGATGTAACGGCAGACACTGTTGGTAACCCTATCCGTAAAGAGTTAATTGCTCTTGGCGGCAATCGAGATACAGTGTGCGAAGAGGATGCGCTTAAAGTCTTAGTTGTTGGCGGTAGCTTGGGTGCAAAAGTATTTAATGATGTGATGCCAAGTGTCCTCGAGGGCGTGAGTAAAACACACTCTATGACAGTATGGCATCAGGTTGGACGCAATAATTTAGCGTCGGTAAAAAGCGAATACCAGCATCTAGGGCAAGATGGTAGCGTTAAAGTGGCGGAGTTTATTGATGATATGGAATCGGCGTATCGCTGGGCTGATGTTGTTGTTTGTCGCTCTGGTGCGTTAACGGTTTCAGAATTAGCCGCGGTAGGATTACCGAGCTTATTGGTGCCTTACCCACACGCTGTTGACGATCACCAAACCAAGAATGCTCAAGTATTAGTTGAAGCTGGGGCAGCATTTCTGCTACCGCAACCGTTGGTCGATAGCAGTAAATTGATCAGCAAACTGTCGATGCTGGCATCAGACAGAAAAGAGTTATGCAAGATGGGCGAGCGAGCCCGAGATGTGGCAGTGCTTGATGCAACACAAAGAGTCGCCGACGTCTGTATTAAATTAGCGGAAAAGGGTTGAGATGAGTAACAAAGCAGAGAAGTATTCGCAGCTAAGAACCATGATCCCCGAAATGCGTAGGGTCAAGCACATCTATTTTGTTGGAATAGGTGGTGCAGGTATGGGTGGCATAGCGGAAGTGCTTGTTAACGAAGGATACAAGTTGAGTGGCTCAGATATCGCTGAAAATGCGGTCACAGAGCGATTGGCGCAGTTAGGTGTCGTTATTCATATTGGTCACGATGCCAGTCAAGTGAAAGATGTGGACGTTGTGGTGGTCTCTACCGCGATTGGTGCCGATAACCCAGAGCTGGTTGCTGCCAAGGCGCTACGTATTCCGGTAGTACAGCGTGCTGAAATGTTAGCCGAGTTGATGCGCTATCGTCATGGTGTGGCTGTCGCAGGTACTCATGGTAAAACCACTACCACAAGTTTAATTGCCAGCGTATATGGTGAGGCTGATCGCGATCCTACTTTTGTCATCGGTGGCTTGTTAAATAGTGCGGGCACCAATGCTCGCCTAGGCCATAGTCGCTATTTAATTGCCGAAGCCGATGAAAGTGATGCGAGCTTTTTACACCTGCAACCTATGGTCAGTGTGGTGACCAACATTGAAGCCGACCATATGGAGACCTATGGTGGTGATATCGAAAAGTTAAAGACGACATTTGTCGATTTCATCCATAACCTGCCTTTTTATGGGGTGGCGATAGTGTGTATCGATGATCCTATCGTACGTGAGCTATTACCGCGTTTTAGCCGGAAAATTGTAACCTATGGTTTCAGTGAAGAAGCTGATGTACAAGCAACTCATTTCTCGCAAACGGGTTATAGCAGTCAATTTACCGTTAAACGTAATGGTGTAGCAGATCTGCAGCTGTCGGTAAACCTGCCTGGTGAGCATAATGTCCTCAATGCATTGGCGGCGATTGCTGTGGCAAGCGAAGATGACATAGAAGATGAAGCAATTATAAAAGCATTGGCAGAGTTTCAAGGCATTGGGCGCCGTTTTCAACAAGTTGGTGATTTTAAAACAAGCAAAGGTGAGATTAAACTAGTCGATGATTACGGTCATCACCCTAGTGAGGTAGCAGCCACTATTAAGGCCGCTAGACAGGGATGGCCGGAGCGAAGATTAGTGATGATCTATCAACCACATCGTTACAGCCGTACTCGCGATCTGTATGAAGATTTTGTTGAAGTACTGTCCCAAGTTGATTGCTTGTTATTGCTTGATGTATATGCCGCTGGCGAAGCGCCTATACCTGGCGCTGATAGTCGTGCATTATGTCGCTCTATCCGAGTCCGTGGACAGCTTGAACCCATTTTTGTTGCCAGTGCGGAGCAGTTGCAAACGGTATTGCCGGAAATACTTCAAAACGGTGATCTACTTCTCACTCAAGGCGCCGGCAACATTGGCTTGTTATCGCGAAATTTGGCACAGTCAAATTTGGGCTTTGATTCGAAAGAAGCTGAAGCGAAAAATGGGTAACTTAGAAATATATACAATGAGTTACGTGGCAAATTTTGACCCTCAGAATAAGCTCTATATAATGGCCGACTTTCTGTCTTTGCGACTTAAAAAGAGGACATGAAGATGTCTTGGAGCGATAAAGGCCAACGTGTTCGGGTTTTGCTGTTAAAAACCGACTGGTATTTATGCTTTGGGGTAGTGTTTTTGTTGTGTGTTTTAATCGGGCTTTCAGCTGCGGCTTTTAAACTCAATGCCGTATTGAATGATGCGGATGCATTGCCGATAGAGACCGTTGCGATTAAAGGCGAGCGGCGTTACACCGCAGATAAAGATATTCAAGTTGCATTGCAAGATTTAATGCAAAGAAGTTTTTTTTCTGCAGATGTAAATCAAGTGCAACAGGCTTTGGAAGCTTTGCCATGGGTTTATCGAGCATCGGTTAGGCGAGAGTGGCCTGCCAAGTTAAAAGTGTATTTAGTTGAACAAATCCCAGTTGCCCAATGGAACGGCGATGCTTGGCTCAATACCTATGGCGAGGTATTTGACGCTCCAGTGAAAGAAGGCATTCCGAGTTTACCTTCGCTCACAGGGCCTGAAACCCAGGGTAAATCAGTGTTAACAACCTACCAGCAGCTGGGGGAGTTGTTAACTATCAATGGCTTTAGTTTGAAGAGTTTGAGCTTAAGTGCAAGGCATGCATGGCATGCAGAGTTAAACAACGGAATCAAGCTAGAGCTTGGCCGTGAAGATAGTATGGCAAGGATACAACGATTTATTTATGTCTACCCTAAGCTTGCTGCGCAAGATAGAAAGGTAGGGATGGTGGATTTGCGCTACGACACCGGACTGGCCGTAGATTGGGATGATGCACAAACAGAGAGCCGTTAATTAATGACTAAGAATCTAGATAGAAATCTGATCGTTGCTTTGGACATAGGGACTTCGAAAGTTGCTGTGATCATTGGCGAAGTATTGCCTGATGGCGAGATCAGTATTGTCGGCCTAGGTAACCATCCTTCGCGAGGCATGGATAAAGGTGGTGTAAACGATCTCGATTCTATTGTACGCAGCGTGCAACGAGCACTCGATCAAGCGGAATTAATGGCAGATTGCCAAGTCTCTTCTGTTTACCTGAGTATTTCAGGCAAGCATATCGAATGTCAGAACGAAAACGGCATGGTATCGATTAATGATGAAGAGGTGACCCAAGAAGATGTCGACAACGTTATCCATACGGCGCGCTCAGTAAAAATCCCAACGGAAAGACGTATATTACACGTGTTGCCGCAAGAGTATGCCATCGACGTCCAAGATAGTATTAAGAGTCCTATTGGTATGTCTGGCATGCGTATGGAAGCCAAAGTGCATATCGTTACCTGTGCTAATGATATGGCTAAGAATATTACTAAGAGTGTCGAACGATGTGGGCTAAAAGTCGATGACTTGGTATTTTCTGCCATCGCATCAGCAGATTCAGTGTTGACAGATGACGAAAAAGATCTGGGTGTTTGCTTAGTCGATATCGGCGGCGGTACCACGGATATCGCGGTTTATACCAATGGTGCATTGCGCCATTGTGCAGTGGTTCCGGTTGCCGGTAACCAGGTGACCAACGATATCGCCAAGATTTTTAGAACGCCGTTGTCCCATGCAGAACAGATCAAAGTGCAACATGCGAGTGCACGTAGCTCTATGGTCAGCCGTGAAGACAGTATTGAAGTTCCTTCAGTGGGTGGGCGTCCGTCACGAAGTATGTCACGGCATACTTTGGCTGAAGTGGTAGAGCCAAGATACCAAGAACTATTTGAATTGATTTTAAAGCAGCTGCGCGATTGCGGACTTGAAGATCAAGTGGCAGCGGGCATTGTACTGACAGGCGGAACGGCTTCGATAGAAGGGGCGGTTGATATTGCTGAGGCAACATTTGGAATGCCGGTACGAATGGCAAAACCATTGCCAGTCAAAGGATTATATGAATATGTGGATCAGCCTATTTACTCAACTGGAGTTGGGCTGCTTCATTATGGAGCGCGCAGAGTAATTGAACGTCAATTTGAACGTCCTGAGCGACAAGGGGTAACCAGTCTTTGGAATAGGGTCCAAAGTTGGTTTAAAGGCGAATTTTAATTTAGTAACGCAGGCAAACGGAGAAAAGACCATGTTTGAGATCATGGATAGTCATACAGATGAAGCGGTGATCAAGGTCATCGGTGTTGGTGGTGGTGGCGGTAACGCTATTGAGCATATGGTTAAGCACAATATTGAAGGTGTTGAATTCGTAGCGACGAATACGGATGCGCAAGCATTACGTAAGTCATCTGCTGGCACCACTATTCAGCTAGGTCGCGATGTGACCAAAGGTTTAGGCGCTGGCGCTAACCCTGAAATAGGTCGTTTAGCAGCAGAAGAAGACAGAGAAAGTATTCGTAATGCAATTAAGGGATCTGACATGATCTTTATTGCCGCGGGTATGGGAGGAGGAACGGGTACCGGTGCCGCGCCAGTGGTTGCTGAAATCGCTCGTGAAGAGGGGATCTTAACGGTAGCGGTTGTCACCAAACCTTTCCCATTTGAAGGGAAGAAGCGTATGACTTACGCTGAACAAGGAATTGAGCAGCTTGCTAAGAACGTAGACTCGTTAATCACTATTCCAAACGAGAAGCTGCTTAAAGTATTGGGTCGTGGTACATCGCTGCTTGATGCTTTTGCTGCTGCTAACAATGTACTGCTAGGCGCTGTGCAAGGTATTGCTGAGTTGATTACTCGTCCTGGTCTGATTAACGTCGATTTCGCCGATGTGAAAACCGTGATGTCAGAAATGGGTAATGCCATGATGGGAACAGGTGTAGCAAGTGGTGAAGATCGTGCTGAAGAAGCTGCTGAAGCTGCTGTAGCCAGTCCATTATTGGAAGATATTGATCTCGCTGGCGCCCGTGGCGTACTGGTTAATATCACCGCGGGTATGGATATGAGCATTGAAGAGTTTGAGACAGTGGGTAACCACGTGAAAGCTTATGCTTCTGATAATGCGACAGTGGTAGTGGGGGCGGTAATTGACCCTGAAATGTCAGATGAATTACGTGTAACAGTTGTAGCAACAGGTATTGGTGCTGAGAAAAAGCCTGATATCCAGCTAGTAACCAAACCCGTTTCACGTCCAGAGCCGATAGTGCCAGTGGAAAAATTTGATACGCAAGATCCTATTTCGGCTACGTTAACACACGGTAATGCTGCTGCGGCAACTCAACCTGCTGTAGCACCAGCGGTTGAGAAAAAGAACGACCTTGATTACTTAGACATCCCAGCATTTTTGCGTAAACAAGCAGATTAAAACGAATGTTAATATAGTGTTACGCGATATAAGGCTATACTAATCTATTGCTTGAAAGCGGAGTCGTTTTTGGTGAATTCGCAAATATATGCTAATATCTGCAACCAGTAATGTCCATGCATGGTTAAAAAATGTGTGGTTCATGCTCTTTTGTTGAGCGAGTAAACGGGTAAATACATGATTTTTCAAAGAACAGTCAAAGAAATAGTTAAAACTACTGGTGTTGGATTGCATTCCGGCAACAAGGTAACTTTGATCGTTAAACCCGCACCAGTTAATACCGGCATTATTCTTGTTCGTACGGATCTGACTCCAGCTGTTGAAATTCCAGCGGTAGCCGATCAAGTTCGTGAAACAACAATGTGTACAGCATTGGTTAATGACGATGGTGTTCGTATATCGACTATTGAGCATCTGTTTGCGGCTCTTGCAGGCTTGGGTATTGATAACGCTATTATTGAAGTTGATGCGCCTGAAATACCCATTATGGACGGTAGTGCGAGTCCTTTTGTATTCCTGCTGCAATCAGTGGGTATTCAAGAGCAAGCCGCTGCTAAGAAATACATCAAGATCACTAAACCCATTCGTGTCGAAGACGGTGATAAGTGGGCTGAGCTAAAACCTTTCAAGGGCTTTAGAGTTGATTTTGAAATTAATTTCGATCACCCCGAGATTGCCCGCAGTCAACAGCACATTGTCATGGATTTTTCATCAGCTGCCTTCATCAAAGATATTAGTCGAGCTAGAACCTTTGGGTTTATGCGAGACATTGAATATTTAAGAGCTAATAATCTTGCTCTTGGTGGCAGCATGGAAAACGCCGTAGTACTTGACGAATATCGAGTTCTCAACCCCGACGGTCTGCGTTATGAGGATGAGTTCGTTAAGCACAAGATTCTAGATGCATTTGGTGATCTGTATGTAGCCGGTCACGCTATTCTTGGTGAGTTCTGTGCGTATAAAACAGGTCATGCGTTAAATAATCAGTTAGTACGTGCAATGCTTGCCCAGCAAGATGCATGGGAAATCGTCAGTTTCGAGAAAGAAGCTGACGCTCCAGTAAGCTTCACAGTACCTTCGGGTGCCGTATTCGCTTAATTGTAAATTAAGATTGCCTTGAACGGCTGGCTAATGCAGCCAGCCGTTTTAGTTTTACCGCTAGTGTTCCTTCTGCATGTTCCGCTAACGCTTCAATGTGAGCCGCCGCAGTTTCGCTGATATGGTTGTGAGCGGGTTTGGGTTTTGTTGCATACATTAACAAGCTTGGGTTGACTTTGACTTCGATAGCGGTAAGCATGGGTAGCGTTTCGGCTTGCAGTGTTTGCAGTATCTTGGGTTTTTGGAAGTTTATTCTAGCAGCCCAAGCAGCCGTTGTTGTTTCAATCACCAAGATACCTTGGCGTAGATTGGCAACTTTTAGCTGCTCTATCACCGGACCAGTTAGCACTTTTTTTACGTAGTGATCTAAGTGTAATAGCAGTTCTGCTTTTTCAGCCAAGTTGGGCATGTTCCCTTGCTGATGCAGTAATTGACTGAGATCCTGTGGGGGCTTTTTCATATGATAATAAAATGGCTTAATTAGGCTATGAGTGTAACAGTTTTTATTCAAGGTCGAAACGGTGCCACACGCTGGCAACCAGGAAAGCGTTGGTTGATTTTACCTATATTGCTCATTGCAGCAGGTACAGGTCTTTATCAGCACAATGCCAAGCAGCTTATAGAGCAACAGACTAATACTGACAATGAACGCTTAGCTCGTGAAGAGCAAAAAAGTGAGTTGATCTCTTTAAAGAGCGCAACTGAAACTCAATTGTCGATGTTAGTCGCCCACGTTGCGCGTATGCAAGCTAAGCTCACTCGTTTAGAAGCGTTTGGCCAGCAAGTTGCTTTAAACAATCAATTAGAAGATCAATTTGATTTCTCTTCAGAAGTCGGTGTTGGTGGTATCGGTGAATTAGGTACTAACATCGAACTCGATCAGCTCATTGCCGATATGGATGCGCTGGTGTCAAGAATGGATAATAATAATGTTCAGCTATCACTACTTGAAACGGTAGCATCTAATCTCCATATAGATGAAGAACGTTATATATCTGGGCGACCAATTAAAAAAGGTTGGTTATCCTCGCCCTATGGTTTACGAAATGATCCTTTTAACGGTAAACGAACGATGCATAAAGGCATCGACTTTGCTGGAGAAGAGGGCGTCGACGTAATCGCTACAGCAGGTGGTGTTGTTACGTGGGCGGAGAAGATGTTTGGTTATGGTGAGCTCGTTGAAATTGATCATGGTAATGGTCTACGAACTCGTTATGGCCACAATAAAGCTTTGTCAGTAACTGTAGGCGACGTGGTCGCTAAGGGCGAGAGAATCGCTGTTATGGGAAGTACTGGGCGCTCAACCGGGCCTCATGTGCACTATGAAGTGTTGCGTGCTGGGCGGCAAATTGATCCGCAAAAATACGTCTACCGCAAGGCAGGTTAATCTAAATTAGGCTTTCAGGTTCTCAAAAGGACTTGGCCAACAACATAGAAGTGGTTCAGATGTTTGGTAAATTACTGACAAAAATATTTGGTAGTCGCAACGATCGTACGCTTAAAGTTTTCGGGAAAGTCGTTAATGAAATTAATGGTTTCGAAGAAGAGTACGCGCAGTTATCAGATGAAGACTTAAAAGCAAAAACAATACATTTCCGTGAACGGCTTGATGCAGGGGAAACGTTAGATTCTGTTTTGCCGGAAGCGTTCGCAACTGTCCGTGAAGCATCAAAGCGTGTATTCGAAATGCGTCATTTCGATGTGCAGATGATTGGCGGCATGATCCTAGATAGTAACCGTATTGCAGAGATGCGCACCGGTGAAGGTAAAACGTTAACTGCGACTTTGCCTGCATACCTAAATGGCCTGACGGGTAAGGGTGTGCATGTCATTACCGTGAACGATTATCTCGCTGGGCGTGATGCAGATAATAACCGTCCTCTTTTTGAGTTTCTGGGGTTAACCGTTGGTATTAACGTAGCGGGTCTCGGCCAGGTAGAAAAGAAAGCGGCCTATGACGCTGACATTACTTACGGAACCAATAACGAATTTGGTTTTGATTACCTGCGTGACAATATGGCGTTCTCGCCTGCAGAACGTGTGCAGCGCCCTTTACATTACGCTCTTATCGATGAAGTCGATTCAATCCTTATTGATGAAGCGCGTACACCACTGATTATTTCAGGTGCTGCCGAAGATAGTTCAGAGCTTTACACTAAGATTAATACCCTTATTCCAAATCTAATTCAGCAAGAAAAAGAAGATACTGAAGATGAAATAGGTGAAGGTGATTACTCTATCGATGAAAAAGCAAAACAAGTTCATATGACAGAGCGCGGCCAAGAGAAGGTCGAAGTTCTGTTGACTGAGGGGGGCATGTTAGGCGAAGGCGATTCATTATATTCTGCAGCGAATATCTCGTTACTGCACCATGTCAATGCAGCGCTACGTGCTCACACCCTATTTGAAAAAGATGTTGATTATATTGTCCAAGACAATGAAGTGATCATTGTTGATGAACATACTGGCCGTACGATGCCTGGACGTCGTTGGTCTGAAGGTTTACATCAGGCGGTAGAAGCGAAAGAGGGGGTTCATATTCAAAATGAAAACCAAACTTTGGCATCTATCACTTTCCAAAACTTCTTCCGTCAATATCAGAAGCTTGCTGGTATGACGGGTACAGCTGATACTGAAGCGTTCGAATTCCAGCATATTTATGGACTCGATACCGTAGTTGTACCAACTAACCGTCCTATGGTCCGTATCGATAATCCAGACTTGGTTTACCTTACTACTGACGAAAAGTATGCCGCTATTGTTAAAGACATCATAGGCTGCCGTGAACGTGGGCAACCTGTGTTAGTGGGTACTGTATCGATCGAGCAATCAGAACAGCTGCACAATTTATTGAAGAAGCAAAAAATCCCCCATGAGATATTGAATGCTAAGTTCCATGAACGTGAAGCAGATATCGTTGCACAAGCGGGTCGTACAGGCGCCGTAACAGTGGCGACTAACATGGCCGGTCGCGGTACCGATATCGTGTTAGGCGGCAACTGGAATATGGAAATTGAAGCCATTGCGAATCCAACTGCAGAGCAGAGAGCGACGATTAAAGCTGATTGGCAAATTCGTCATGATGAGGTTGTTGAAGCCGGTGGTTTACATATCCTCGGTACAGAGCGTCATGAATCTCGCCGTATCGATAACCAGCTACGTGGTCGTTCTGGTCGTCAAGGTGATGCCGGTTCATCTCGTTTCTATCTCTCTATGGAAGATAGCTTGATGCGTATCTTTGCTTCTGACCGCGTTTCTTCAATGATGAAGAAGCTTGGTATGGAAGAGGGTGAGGCCATTGAGCATCCATGGGTATCTCGCGCTATTGAAAACGCACAGCGTAAAGTAGAAGCACGTAACTTTGATATTCGTAAGCAATTACTTGAGTTTGATGATGTCGCAAATGACCAACGTCAGGTTGTTTACGCTCAGCGTAATGAATTAATGGATGCCGAGAGTATTAAAGACACGATTACCAATATTCAAACTGATGTCATTCAAGAATTAATGGATCAATACATTCCGCCTCAATCTGTAGAGGAGTTATGGGATGTACCAGGTCTAGAGCAGCGCTTGCAGCAAGAGTATTCAATGAGTCTGCCTGTGCAAGAGTGGTTAGATAAAGAAGATGACCTTCATGAGGAGACATTACGCGAGCGTATTGTTGATACATGGATTAACGCATATAAAGCAAAAGAAGAGATGGTCGGTGAGTCAGTACTGCGTCAATTTGAAAAAGCAGTCATGTTACAAACCTTAGATGGACTGTGGAAAGAGCATCTTTCTGCCATGGATCATCTACGTCAAGGGATCCATTTGCGCGGCTACGCGCAAAAGAATCCTAAGCAAGAGTATAAGCGTGAGTCATTTGAATTGTTCCAGCAATTGCTCGAATCACTTAAGCATGACGTGATTAGTATTTTGTCTAAAGTACAGGTACAAGCGCAATCAGATGTCGAAGAGATGGAAGAGCGTCGTCGCCAAGAAGATGCAAAGATCCGTCGAGACTATCAGCACGCAGAAGCAGAAGCTTTAGTGGGTGCTGAAGAAAGTGCAGCGCTAGCAGCAATGCAGCCACAAGTGCGCGACGGCGAGAAAGTAGGCCGAAACAATCCTTGCCCTTGCGGTTCAGGTAAGAAGTATAAGCAGTGCCACGGTAAACTAACTTAAGAGTGCTAGCCGCATGAAGTAATAGAAGGGTGACTGAGAAGTCGCCCTTTTTTTTATTGTCTGAATTTTTATACTAGTCCTTTTATCACCATAGCATCGTACTTCATTAGGTAGGCTCATGACGATAGTAAGGGTTTAGCCCATTTTTCTGGAGTAAGGCGCCTAAATTACATCTCTACTGCTATCTTGCACATCTTTGGAACCGGATTAAATATGCGGTGTTGTATGTTAAATCGACGTTCTATCTAACGTTTGTGGATAACTCTGAGGGTAAGTAGTGGCTAAACTGTGTTTAAGTAAAAACATTGAAAAAAGGGCTTTTTTTCTTGAAAAAACCCTTGCGCTTGCTCAGGAATTCCCTATAATTCGCACCCACTGACACGGCACAGCAGGCCAACTAACTTACCGCAAGGTTAGATAGTACGGGACTTGCAGCGGTGTTAGAGAGTTAAATTTCTCACGAG
>NZ_JAKIKR010000035.1 GCF_023284025.1 Shewanella abyssi
TTACAATCAAGTCAGGCCACATCAGTATAACGGTGGTTTGACACCAGTTGAGTCTGAACGGTTATTTCAGGAAGACTCTAAGTCCGTGGCCAAAATTAGTTGACCACTTCAGTTAACTCAAGTCTACCTTTATCTGCAGCCCATAGATTTTCGTAAATCATTTCGGGGCATATCGGTCACTATTGAGTGCAAATAATGTGCCCATAGCCTGTTTCCCGTGCACCTATGTGCAGCAGTCCCTCTCCTATAAGAATGTGTCGATGTTTGTTGTTGGATGTCTGTAACATATTTACAACAATAGTTCTAAAGTGCTAGTCTGAGTGCATTAATTGAGCCGCTATTGCACAAGTTTTTAGTTATTTAAACAATGGAATGTAGATGAAATACTTATTAATCGTAATCTCAATTTTTTTAATATCAACAGACAGATAGTGCAGCAAAATCACGATCTGTTTATGCTGATATTTTACTCACTGATATTGAGCCCAAAAGTGATTTTTTATGGCAGAGTACAAACAGGACGCCTCCTCAATACCCAATGGAAATGGCTCGCACAAGTCTTGCAGGATGTGCCATTTTATCCTTTAATATTTCTGATTCAGGTACTACTGAAAATGTGCAAGTTATCAAGTCTGTCCCGAACAAGGATCTTGGTAAGCATTCACGCTACATGGTAAAGAAGTGGCGCTGGGATGCTGCTAATAATGACAGTAATCCAGCTTCAGAAAAGCGTACTCTCAGAATGGATTATTGTATCGGCGGAGAGTCTGCCGAAGAGTCTCTACAGTTATGTAAACAGCAAACACAGCTAGCATGTGGTTAATTAATCGCAGCGGCGAATAAAAATGACCAGGTTATAGTTGCTGTGTAAGGGCAACTATAATTCCAATCTGATAATACAAATACACCAGCATATGAACTGAAGCTGCAGTGCTATGAACAATAGAGGCTTTTTATTGTGTCTCTGAGCCACTTAATTTTGGGGTTATGTCCGTTGCGTTTGTGCCATAGCATGGTGAAGGGGGTGAGTAGCTTGTCGAGATACTCCTTATCCAAAGGGATAGGTAAACTGACTAAATCAAAGCGCATGTGCTGTACATATTGTTGGCAGTATTTAGGCGCCGTTGTGAACATATCATGCCCCGGTTGAGCGGCCATAAACAGCGATTGCTCAAAGCTGTTCATTGTCAGCGCGACGTTACGCGTAAGCCCCATCTCCATTAACACTTCGTCGAGTGCCCAGGTTTCACTCTTTTCCCAAACAATATTGATATGGGCGTATTTGAGGAATGTCTCTATGTTCCACTCCTCTTGCAACGCAGGATGGTCTTTATGCAAGTACACCATGGGCAGATCGGTGAACAGCACCTCAAAGTCAATAAAGTAGGGCAGTAAGTCCAGTAACTCTTTTGAGCGTGGGTGGCTCTCTCTACCGGAAAAACCGATATCAGCATTGCCGCAAATAATCGACTCTAGCGAATCATAATCCCACGTCTGCACTTTCACTTTTGCATCAGGATATTTCTGATAGATTGACTGAGTTAATTGATTAAACATGATGAGTAGCAAAGGTGATTCCATTGCCAAATTAAAATGCACTCCATTGGGCACTTCATCGCCACGTTTTTCTAAGATCTGGCTGCCCATTTGTAGCCACTCGGCAAGATCTTCCTCGATGCTTTGCGCTAGAGGGGTGGGCCTCAAGCCTTGAGGTGTTTTCACAAACAGAGGGTCGTCAAACCAATCTCTAAGCTTTTTGAGCGCCTTACTTACCGTTGAGGGGGTAACATTTAGCTTCTTAGCGGTTCTAGATACATTCTGTTCTTTGAGTAAAATTTGTAGCGTGAACAACAAATTAAGATCAAGTCGTGCTAACGATTTCTTCATTGGAACCACTATGAATGGGAGACCCCAATAATAGTATTAGAGTGAGGCTAATAAGGCTACCTAGTAGCAATATTATCAGCAACATATTTAGCGCGCTCACTCCCAGCAGCCCCATAAGCCATATATACAAGCCTGAACTGCATACTTGAGCAATGCCGAGTAAAGAGCTCGCCACTCCCGCTCGCAGAGAGAATGGGCTAAGCGCTTGGCTCATTGCAACACCAAAACCAATGGCGAATCCGCTGCATACCAGCGCAAACCCCACTAAGTACAGGGTGTCATTTTCAAAGCCGTAATAAGAGGCGCCTAAAAGGAGTGCGGCTGTTATCAATACGCATTGTGAGATAAGCATTAGCGAGCTTTGCTTTACCCAAGATAACGCGAGTGGCGCAATAAATGACGAGAGCATGCTAACCAAAGCGGTTAACGCCATCACCGAAGAGTATTCGCCGCGATCAAAGCCCATCATTCCCATGAGCAGCATGGGTGAGACGTTAACATAAGTCAGAATGGTAGTGACGCCCAAGGCGGTGATGATCAACCGACTCATGAAGTAACGCTCGAGAAAAATCTCTGTATTAGCGGGCTTGGTTGCCGTGAGGCTTATGTTGGTGTCGATTTGCTGCTCGGGCGCCTTATTCGGCTTGGTTTCTTTTAAAATAAATATAGACAGCGCACACACTGAAATCCCGATGGCTGCCATGGTGGTGAACAAACTAGGCCAAGGGTATTTAAGCATAATCAAGTGGCCAATGACTGGCGCAATCACCGGAATAATACAGGTAATGCCGTTCAGCATCGACAGTACTTTGGCGCGGCGCTGGTCGTCTAAGGTGTCGCGTAAAATGGCAAATGCCACTACATAGCAGGAGCCTGCGCCAATGCCTTGTGCAAATCGTGCCATTAAAAATGTTTCAGTGTTGTCGGCAGAGCCGCAAACTATTGAGGCGATGACAAAAATAGCGGCACCAAAAATGGCGACCGGTCTGCGGCCTATTGCATCTGCAAATCGTCCGGCAAATAGCATAGTGGTTGCCATACCTGCTAGGTAGATTGAAAAGGCGATGTGCAGTTGCGATTCGCTGGCACCGAGGTCTTGTGCTATTTTTGGTAGACCAACAAGGTAGAGATCTATCGCGGTAGGGTAGAGGAGCACAAGCGCAAAACTGCAAAGAAGATATCGAAACATAAGTACCTCGTATAATTAATAAAACGATCATAGGCTTCGAATCATCAATGCACGAGTTGCGGTTATGACAACAGGTATTTCCTATTACGACATACGGTTGATCCATAACGTATTTTATTTGGGCTGAACTTTAAGTGGCTTGTAGTTATATGGCTAACAATGTTAAATTCCAACCGCTTATTACTTCGTATAATCCCAATGATATGGTTTGGGAGTTTCTACCAAGAGCCTTAAATTCTTGATTATGAGGTCTGTGACTTTAATTTATTATTCAATAAAGGTAGAGACCTATGAATTATTTAGACTTGCCCAAGATCGATCTACATTGCCATTTAGATGGTAGCGTTCGTCCGCAAAGCGTTATTGATATTGCGCAGCAGCACAACTTGCCATTACCCAGCAATGATCTTAATGAGATCCAATCATTAATGGTCGCCCCTGATACTTGCCAAAATCTTGATGAATACCTGACTCGATTTGAGTTGCCACTGTCTGTGATGCAAACCGCTAGCGGTATTGAACGGATCGCATTTGAAGTGTTTGAAGATGCAGCCAAAGAGAACGTCAAGTATCTTGAGGTGCGTTTTGCGCCGTTACTGCATCTGCAGAGTGGGCTAACTCTGCAGCAAGTGATTGGCAGTGCAGTTAAAGGGATGAAAAGAGCTGAGTCGCAATACGACATCAAAGGTAATTTCATTCTGTCGATTATCCGTAATATGCCTAAAGATAGGGTTAACGAAGTTATCGATGCGGGCGCACATTTTATCAATGACGGTGTGGTGGCATTTGATCTTGCGGGTAGTGAATTGCCTGGATTCTGCGCAGGATTCATCCCACACGCGCAATATGCAGTTGAGAAGGGTTATCGAGTCACCATCCATGCTGGTGAGCAGGGCGTGGGTCAAAACGTGCACGATGCTATCACCATGCTTGGCGCCGAACGTATTGGCCATGGCATCGATATTAAGACCCATCAACAAGCTTATGATTTAACAAAGAGTAAATCAGTTGCGCTGGAAAGCTGTCCAACCAGCAATGTGCAAACTAAAGCTGTCGACAGCTTGAGTGAGCACCCTTTCAACGAGTTTTATAAAGATGGTGTGTTTATCACAATCAATACCGACAACCGTACGGTATCGAATACCACCATGACTGATGAAGTCCGTAAAGTGATGCAAGAGTTCAAGCTAAGCCGTAAAGAGTATTTTGAAATCTACAAGGTTAGTGTTGAGCATTCATTTGCTTCAGCGGCGGTAAAGCAACAGCTATTAACCTTGGCAGAGTAGTACCTAGCGTTTATTCTCATCCCTACACGACTCAGAGCAGATGCTCTGGGTCGCGCTCAACCCTCCTAACAATCCAGCTTTTAATCGGGAGCCAAAATGATATGAGTAAAGCCATCGAACAGAAAATAGGTAGCGTTGCCCTAGTGGTGGAAAACTATGACGATGCCATCGCGTTTTATACTAAAAAGCTACAGTTTGAACTGATTGAAGACCTTGATTTAGGCGGCGGTAAACGTTGGGTGTTGATCTCACCGCCCAACTCTACAGGAACCAACCTGCTACTAGCACAAGCGAGCAATGACCAGCAAAAATCG
This sequence comes from Shewanella abyssi, assembly GCF_023284025.1. Taxonomy (GTDB): domain Bacteria; phylum Pseudomonadota; class Gammaproteobacteria; order Enterobacterales; family Shewanellaceae; genus Shewanella; species Shewanella abyssi. Next base: position 4,677 of record NZ_JAKIKR010000035.1, read on the forward strand.
GCGATAGGTAACCAAACCGGTGGGCGAGTCTTTTTGTTCCTACACACCAATGACTTTTGGCGTGACTATGAGCAGATGCAGGCTAATGGTATCGAGTTTACAGAAGCGCCAAGGTCGGAAGAGTATGGCATGGTGGTAGTATTTAAAGATCTTTATGGAACTAGGTGGGACTTATTACAATTGAATAAAACCACTGCGTAGCTAGGGTTAGCGGTAATGTCATTTATTGCTAAATGGACGTTGATGTTACTCATTATTAGCGTCCCATCGTTCATCAATTGATGATGAGTGAGTTAGCAAAAAGGTCGATATAGTTGCTGTTTACAATATGTAAAATGAATCATTTTCGGATGCTTTTCACCATAAATAGATTGTGTTGCGAGCTAAGGTTGGGTAGGTTTTAAGCATGGGTGTGCAACGGCTAACCTGTAGTAGCACGAGTGTTAAATATATCGCAGCGACGGGAGAGTCGATGCAAAAATCATTAAAAAGGATAGTGAGGTAACAGGGATGGAATTATTACTCAAAGCGTTAACGGCACGTGGTCACGCTGCCACACTGAAAGACCGCAAGATAAAAGTAAAGCCAGCGGGTCTATCTAACAATATCTTCATTTCCTATGATATTTCGCTCAATCGATATGTTGTCAAAAGCCATGATCTCATCAATGGCAGTATGGGCGCATTGATACTGCTTAATGGCTTGTGGACCTATAAAACCTCTGACGTTTTTGTGGGCTCAATGTTCATCGCCATGGCTATGTTTGGGTTTTTACTCATTATTATGACCGAGCTAAAGATCAAATCTCTGCGTGAATACATGGATGGGTTTAATCTTGAGCATCAAGTAAAGCAATGTGGATAATAATATTAATTGCTTGAGACGTTAATGGAGTTTTACAATGAGAAGGAATGTAGATTGAATTATACCGACTGGTTGAAAACTGAGTATCCACAGTTTAAAAATAGCTCCACTGTTGAAACATTTCAATATATCGAACAGGCTAAAGCCGACACCAAGACGATCACTATATTGCTAGTGTTTTTCATGCCATTTGCTTTACTTTACCCAATGAATCATCTGCTTACATCTTATGGTTTCGCGCCTTTTGAAAGTGTTTTTTATTGGTGTATGTTTTTGGCGGTGACCTTTATAGGCAGTAAGCTTATGGATAAGCTTGAAAGTGAATTAATTAAAACAAGCTTGAGAAAGTTGCTCAAAAATAGCAAGTCATAACTGCTTTGCCTTTACTCCAAGCTGCACACAGTGTCGTTGCCCTGAGTGTCTCCCTTATCCTAATATAGTGTGCTCGAAATATTTATTTATATAAGTCGTTGTAGTAGCTGGCTAATAGAAGAAGAAAAAGAAATAGGCGATAAGCGCAAATGACATTAAAGCGCCGATAATAACCGGATAGATCTGGTAACTGTCCTCTGCGCGACGGGCTCGCCTAAAGCACAGGTTAACCAAAATGAGGTTGAAGAGTGCCACCATTATTGAGGTCATTGCGCCATAGCGGAAAGACATGTTTTTGAGCTCGACGATAAGATAGATCAAGATCACCCAGTCAAACAGAATAAGGTAAAGAAACAATTTTTGTAATAAGTCGGGTCGTTTTCGCTCATATGGCGCTGGCATCTTGATCTCCCTGTTCGTTACCGGGTACCTATAGTACCAATCTGTTTAATCTATGTTGTTCGACTTGAGGCAAGGATTTTATTGGTAATCATAGCGCGCTGATTTTCGTCCTCTTCTATCCACATAGCACCAATAAAAAGCAGTTTATTGCTGATATTCTGAATACGCATCACCTTGATGGCGTAATACGTACCGTCGAATTTAAGGTACAGTTTTTGGTTAAGTGTTAACTTGCTGATACTAATGATGCCAACGCCACCTAAGCCGATGTTTTTTATATTGGCAATGCCTATTTTAATCTTTACCCAGCAATAGTCATCGTATAGCGACAGGGTCACACCATCGCAGGCAAGTTGAATATCTTGCTGCTCATCTTGCCTTAGACTCACCCTTATATGCTCTCGGCTGTCTGCGTGGCTATGCTGAGGTATTGACGCTTTATCTGCAGGGATAAATTCGCCAGGATTAACGATTGGCTTGTCCATAATTAGGGGTATCTCGTTCGCGGTTGATTGGCCTCAGCAAGTTGCTTTGCTTCTATAACGTTCTCTTTTGGAGTTTGCTTCTCCTGAGTGAGGCCCATCATTTGGCGCAGTTGATTTTCAGCATCCGATGTCATGACTAGTACCTCGATACGGCGGTTCGCGGCTGCGGCGGGGTCATCAACATAGGGTGCTTGGTCTGCCATGCCAGTAATTTGAACCACTTGGTGACGTTTAAGCCCGCCGTATTCAAGTACTCTTCGGGCTAACAGGGCGCGTTTGCTGGACAGTTCCCAGTTAGTAAATATTTTACCCGCATAGGGCGTTGAGTCCGTGTGGCCAGAAATAGTAATTTTGTTTTCAACTTTGCTCAATAAGGGGCCGAGTGCCATGAGCAGATCTTCAAAGTAGGGTTTCATATTGGCGCTGCCGCGGGTGAACATAAACTGATGCACATTGTCATGCATTAATATACGTACACCTTGGGGAACGACTTGTAGCTCAACGTTGGCTCCCATGCTGACATCTTTGATCACCTTATCGATCTCTCTGGCGAGAAACTCCAGTTGTGCTTGGGTTTCAAACTTACCAGGTACTAGCGAGTTCATTTCTGGTCCTCTACCGGCCTTGGCGTTATCGGTACCTTCTGGGATACGATTATGCATTGCTGGACCACTGCGTTCGACACCTGTAGAGGCGGCTGGCAATACCGCTTGTTGAATGGCGAGGTTACCTTGAAAATCAAGCACCGAGGGTGCGCCACTTAAGCCAAATGGATTGATTGACCCGTTAGCGGATAAGTCGCCATTGAGGTACTGGACTATCATCGTCCGCTCCTGCTGATCTGCGATTTGCATTATCCATAGCACCATAAATAGGGCCATCATAGCCAAGGTAAAGTCGGCAAATGCTACTTTCCACGCGCCTCCATGAGCTGCTTTAGCTTTGGTGCGCCGTTTACGTCGAATAACGATAGGCTCTGGTCTAATCGTCATTAGTTTTTCTGCTCCACCATCCAGCGTTCAAGCTCTATAAAGGTCGGGCGGTTTTCACTTTGGATCTGTTTACGACCGGCATCAATCGCCAACATCGGCGGTTTACCTTTAGCAAATGCTGCCAAGACTGCTGCAACACAACGCATCTGTGCCGATTTACGCTCGGTTAAATGCTCAAGTGCTTTCGAGAGAGGATCAAATATGCAGTAGCAGGCAAAGATGCCGATAAAGGTCCCCACAAGTGCTGCGGCAACTTTGACACCAATCATAGTGATGGGGCCATCGATATTCGACATGGTAATAATAATACCCATCACGGCCGCCAAAATGCCGAAGCCCGGCATCGCCTCTGCGACCTTATTAAGGGCGTATGAGGGGCGCATTCTGTCTTCATCGATGCGGTGGATCTCTTCATCTAGCATGTGTTCTAAATCATGAGCCGAGAGCTTGCCAATAGACTGTAGTCTTAGATTGTCGATAAGAAAGTTGAGCACATTCGGGTGTTCAAGTACTACTGGATACATGAGGAAAAGTGAGCTTTCGTTCGGTTTTTCAATATGATCATCGAGTACTCGTAGCCCTTGAGATTGAATCTGAGCCATCAACATATTTAATAAGCCAAACAGTTGTGGGTAGAGTTCAGGATCCTCTTGGTCGACCTTGATCAGCTCTTTGAGTTGCTCAAACATATCAATGAGTACGGGCTTGGGATTCGCGATAACCAGTGCGCCAATGCCGGCACCAGAAATGATCAGGATTTCGGCGGGCTGCCATAGGGAGATCAAGGTTCCGCCTGCCCAAACATACCCACCAAATACCGACAAGAGGATGACGACTAGCCCTAACAGTTTGCTCATACTATCTCACCTGTTTACCGTTCCCATTGCTGATAGATGGTTCGAAGTTGCTTCACTGCTTGCTTATGCAGTTGGCAAATACGCGTTTCTGTCAGCCCTAAGGTAGCGGCAATTTCTTTTAAATTGAGTTCATGTTGATAGTAAAGCGACAGGATCAGCTGTTCTCTTTTGTTTAATTTTGAAATTGCTTGTAATAAACACTCTTTTGCTGAAAATTGCTCCAAAACATCATTTTTATCGACAAAATGTCCACCTGCACTCACTAATTCATCTAGGCTGCGCATAGATTCTGACTGTGAAGCAAATAATCGTTCACGATAGGCAGTTTCACTTAAGCCCATCGCTTCGGCGACCTCTTTATCTGTTGGTGGGCGTGCCAATAGTCGAGTGAGCTTTCTGACGGTGTCATTCAGTTCGTGGGCTTGTTGCCTTACTGGACGTGGTCGCCAATCTTGACGCCGAAGCTCATCTAAAATGGCGCCGCGAATGCGCTGACCCGCAAAAGAGATAAAACCATTGTCGTACTCACCTGGATAGCGTCTAGCCGACTCCAGCAGCGCCATCATGCCAATCTGTTCCATATCTTCTTTGGCAAGCACGGAGCCGCAATGACTTCTCAATTTCGATACTGAGCGTTTCACCAAAGGGAGATATTGCATCATCACCTGGCTTTCCGATAGCCGATTAACTGCGCTATCGCTACTGGCTTCTTCGTAGGCTGATTGAGCTGTATTCATAGCATATGGCCTTTATTGAATAACCATACGAGTAAACAGCACATCGTCTAATTCGATGTCGAAGTTATTTTCAGCGAGCACCAGTGATAGCAGCACATGCGCCTCTTTTTGCAACGGCTCAAACTGCTGCGCATTTTTGAGTTCATTGAAGTGTTTCTTTGAAAACATCTTCATTAACGAGTTTCTAATCACAGGATCGGCTGCTTTAATGGTCCTAGCCACATTACTTGATCGGCTTTTAAACGCCATTTCCAGCAGTAGGTAGTGCGGATATTCTTCACCGGTAATTGAGATGACAAATTTGTCCAATGGGTAGAATTGTGCCAGTTTAACTTCGGGTTCTTGAGTTAAAAAAGGCCCGCCGATGAGTGTCGGAGATTGCCAGCCAGCCCAAAATATGGCTGCTGTCCAGGCTGTGATAAAGATTGAAAATTGGATCCGCTTAGCGGATTTTTTAATGAATGACATGGTGCGATCCTTAATTATGCGAGTAGATCAACGTGATCTTGTTGGGAAGTATCTGCTGTCATTGGCTGAGCACCTTGCAGGTTAGCGGCGGCGATGGTCGATTGGCTCCCCTGCTGTGTTTGTTCTTTTTGTGACTCACCTTGGCTGATATCGACGTCAATTTGGCCACCATGATCAGCAGCTAACTCGGCACGTAGTCTGTCGAGACCGGTTAATAGCGCGTCGCGCACCGATGCGTTGGCCGCATACATCTGGATATGTAATTTATCGCCATCTAAGCGCACATTGAGCTCTATTTTGCCAAGCTCCGGTGGGTCGAGTCTTAGTTCTGCTTGCTTGATCTGCTGGTCAATCTGAAAGCGCAGTTGTTCACGTAGTGGTGATAGCATCTCTTGAGCCTGCTGCAGCATAGGTGCAGCTTGAGAAACCGACACCGGCCCCCATTGTGCAACGGCGCTTTGAGCTCGAGTATTGGTATTGATGAGCTGATGCGCCGACTCAATGGTATCGATACTGGCGCTATCCACTTGTTTGGCTATCAATGCGGACGCTAACTGGCTCGCACTTAAGAATGGATTGATACTGTCAGGCTTAACGGCACTGCCATTGAATGCGGCTCCAGCGTTGGTATTGGCAAAGTTGCTTACCAGTGCTGCAGTATGAGTTTTGTCATGCGCGGCGGCTGTCGTTGAGTAGGTTAACGGTTGGCTGCTGGTTGCTGCGGCATGGACTGACGTTGGATTACTTCGTTGTTGTGTTAGCGGGTTGGCCGCCGAGGAAGTCGCGCTTGCAAAGTGCAAAGGCTTAGCACTATTGTCCAATCCGAGCTGGGTATTTAGGCTTGTAGACTCTATTGGGTTTGCGTGACTAAAAAGCTCGCCTGCTATGGGTGTTGCCTGCCTGGAAATAGTGCTGACCATTTGCGCTGAAGTGTCACCGATAACGGCTGAGTTTTGTGGCAATAGCTGTTGTGGATATACCGGCTGTTGTACCTGTTGCGGCACTATCAATGAGAACGGCAGCGAATCGGTCGTCGACGGTTGCTCTTGATCATGAGCATAAGCTTGGTCGATAGGCTCTTTAATATGGCTAACTCGTGCTGGATTAGCGGCCGCGGTGGTGGTTAATGCACTTGGTAAAATGGGACTAGTCATTGGTGACTCCAGCACTGGCACAGGTAAGTTGATAAGCTGCAAGACCGTCTTGTTGCTGCTCAAATTGAGCCATCTCCTGCTTGATCTTGCTCTGTGCTTGTTGTAATTGCTGCACAATTTGCTGATGGACTTGCGCCAATGACTGGCGCGCCTGCAGCTGTGCACGAGAGGCTGGCTTGCCCGCTTTTTTAAGGGCGCTGCACATCTTTTGATTCACCATCAGCAGTTTTTCCCAGTCTTCGGCATCGGCGTGAAACACCAATGCCCTTTCAAACTGCTGCCACTGCTCAATTGAGATTGGCCCAACCTGTTCTGACATCGGTTATCACCTTTGTTATGGGTTCAAGGGCGGTAACGCTATTTTCAACGCTTGCGGTGACCAATTGTCGGCTGCAGTAGTCGTAAAGGTGGTTGAGTCCAGCGGCAACCTGGCCGCCGTTTTCAATATCTAGCATAGAGTCAAGACCATGGACGATATTGAGGCACTTGTTGATACTCTGCCCCTTGTCTTCATAGCTCTTACGCTGCATAAAACCACTTGCACGTTGGATCTCCTCTAAAAGACCGTCGAGCAGCATCCGTACCATTTCATGTGGATTGGCGGCAGCGGCTCGGGCGTCTAATGAGGTTTGTTTGTAAGCATTAAAGGGATCGTGCTCATTCAACATTGGTTAGCATTCCTTAATAAAACAGCATGCTGGCTGAGTTAAGTTGGTTAATGGTGTTTTCCATTGCGGTGAACTGAGACAGGTATATTTGATACCTCTGCTTCATCTGATAGTCATGGCGAGACATGCTATCTTCAACGCTTTCAATTTGTTGATCTAGGTTGCTTTGCTTAAGATCGAGATAACCACTGGACTGAGTGAAAGGCTCGATAATGGTGTCGATTCTATCGATGAAACTGTTATCGGCGGTGAACATCTCTTTTAAGGCATCAGGATCATCTTTAAGCGCTTGAGTGAGCTTGTCTTCATCGATATCAAGCTCACCATTACGGTTCATCTCAATACCAATATCAGACAAACGCATACCGTTTGGAGCCGTTTGGAACACGCTGTTGCGCATGCTGGCTTGCAGCATTCTTAAGGTGGAGTCACCCTTGAGGGCACCGAGCTGATCTTCTGTGACGGAAGAGGGCTTATCATCTTCGTCATCGTCTTTATCTTTGTCGTCAGTGTCCTTATCGTTTTCTTTGGCCTCATCGACGACACTGCTACCCATAGAGCGGGTAAGCTGGTTAATTTGGCTCATCAGATCATTGAAAGAATCGACAAAATCCTTAACCGCGTCTTCACTGCTGCTGGTGTCTGATTCGATTTTTATGGTGCTGCTTTCGCCCGCTGAGTGTGTTTTGTTCAGCTCTATTGATACACCATCAATAACGTTACTTAAGTAGTTACTGCTACTGGTGATATCGATACCATTGAGCACTATCTCTGCGTCTTGCGCCGCTTTACGTTGACTCATGCCCCAATCAACACCATCCATCTCAACCTTGAGCGTGCTGTCTTTACCTGATTCTGAGGAGGTCATCATTAACTCGACACTGCCACCCGTTCTTACGAGTGAGGCTTGTACCCCAGGGTTATCAGGGTGTGAGTTAATGGCATCACGAAGATCATTCACCGTGCGGGTGCCGTCAGCATTTAGCACAGCCATATCGATCTCTATGGTGTCAGCGATATCGGGGCCGACTTGAATGGTTAATAAGCCAGTTGTCGGTAGTATTTCGGTTTCACTGGCAAAGCTTTTAGTCAGCTGATGGGCTTGAGCGAGTTGCTTGACGGTGAGATCATAGGTGCCTGTGGGTGCATCGCTATCGACTGTAATCGCGGCGTTATCATCGCTGATCGATGAGGTTTTACTTTCAAAGGCATCACCATTAATCTTTTCTAGATTACTGGTCATTTTATTGAGGCTACGCTCCAACAACTCATAGGCATCAATTTGGGTTTGATGCTTGGTTAAATTGGTTTTAAATAGCTGATCTTTACCCATACGCTCAGCTGAGATGAGTTGCTCAGCAAAGGATGCACCGTTCATACCTGAAATCATTTTACCCTCCTGTCGTGATACTTTTGCAATCTCCGCGCCAAACGTTAACTGCCTGTATTTATTGGGTTCTATTTCTATGTTTGTCTTTTTATTCGCTAGGGTTTTTCCGTATATGAGACGGGAAAGGAAGTATTGCTTCCGCTAGCCACTTTGCTCTGATTGGGTTTGTAGCTATATCCCTAATAAGGCGACCTTTTGCAGGCGATGCTGAAGTGGGCTAGTGGATATGTTGAAAAAAAAAGAGCCTAAAGGCTCTTTTTTGAAGATTGGCAAGGTAAGCGAGGGAGAATTAACCCAATAGACCCATAACCAAACCTGTATTTTGGTTGGCAGAAGAGAGGATGTTAGTCCCTGCTTGAACCAATAACTGATTCTTGGTCATGTTGGCTGATTCAACCGCGAAGTCAGCATCCATAATACGGCCAGCGGCAACTTTAGTGTTTTCAGTGACGTTAGCAAGGTTTGAACTTGTGTGGCCAAGGCGGTTGATGTTAGCACCCAGCGTTGAACGCTCTTTACCCACAGCATCGATGAAGGCATCAACAGTGGTGATAGCGCCTTTTGCTCCAGCACCGGTTGAAATATCATCCCCTACACCGGCAAGATTAGCTTTATCTACGGTGACTGTGAGTTGCTCAGTCGCACCAGCACCGATTTGGAACTCTACACCCGCAGTTAATGAGTCGAATAACTTATTACCTGAGTATTCAGTGTTATCAACAATACGATTAACTTCTTTTGTTAGCTCTGCGAATTCAGCGTTAAGTGCTGTTAAATCTGCAGCCGAGTTGACGCCGTTGGCTGCTTGAGTTGCAAGTTCTTTCTGGCGGTTGGCAATGGTCGTTAGCTCATCGAGCGCGCCATCAGCAGTTTGTAGCATAGATGTCGCATCGTTTACGTTACGGTTGGCCGTTTCCATGCCCACTACGTTGGCATTTAGACGGGTTGCGATCTGTAGACCAGCAGCATCGTCAGAAGCGCTGTTGATACGTAGACCAGTAGAAAGACGCTCCATAGCATTGCTAAGTAGGTCATTGTTTTTTGAAACAGAATTTTGGGCAACAAGTGAAGAATAATTAGTATGTACTGAAAGCATAGCGTTTTCCTTTAATAAGTCATTTAAGCACAGGGTCTTACTAGTGATAAAACGACTGCTAAAATCAAAACTGAAAAGACGCTATCAATTTAATTCCCTTAAATCATCTAAGTCACTGTATCTAGGTGGTTATTAAGTTGTTATTTATTTTAAATAAACACTGATTTACGCCTCTATTCGCTTTAGTAAACTGCCTTTTTGGTCGCTCTATATAGTCATATTGGGAGTAGAAGAAGATTACCAGAATGGAAAAATCGCTAATTAGACCTAGTTTTGTAACGCAATTTAGCTGCATTGGCGGTGAGTGTGAAGATAGCTGTTGCTATGGCTGGAATATCCATATTGATAAGCAGAGTTACAAAAAGACTTTAGCCCATGAAGATCTTAAGTCTTTGGCTCAAACAGCGTTGAGGAAAGTTAAAAAGAGTCAGCAACAATGGGCGCAAGTGGTACTCGACGCAAAAGGTGCCTGTGGATTTTTAGACGCTAACCAGCTTTGCCAAATTCACGCCAAAGCGGGTGAGGCCTTATTGAGTCACACCTGTAAAACCTATCCTAGAGTGTCGCACATGAAAGATGGCGACCGCTATGAAAGTCTATCGTTATCCTGCCCTGAAGCCGCGAGAACTATTCTGCTTAAGCCGGATGCATTTCAGTTTGAACGCATGAGCGTGAGCCATAATAAGGCATTTAAAGCGACCCCAATATGGGCTAAAAAAGCCCACGATTATACCATTCAGCTGTTGCTGAAACCTGCTCAGCCAATAGAGCATGGGCTTACGGCGGTCGGTATCTTAATGAAGACCACCGAGCGGGTAGCCAATGGTGAGCTGGAAAGCAGCGCGATTGATGACATGTTCCAACAGCTGGTTAATTTAAGTGATAATGGTCAACTTAAGCAGCACTTTGAGGGGTTTAATAAAGATACTGAAACTCAAAAAATGCAAGCTTTTACCTCGATCCAACTTTGGCTCAACACCAATAAGATTGGACGAGGGCGTAGTCGCTTTGAGCAGATCAACCAAGCCATTTGTGCGATGGCCGAAGATGATAACAAAATTACTATGGGTCGAATTAATCAGGCTTGGCAAGATGAGGCCTTACCCGCATTAGCTGCACATCAGGCGTTGTTTAGCCGCTATTTATTTTACTATTGCTACGACATGAACTTTCCACAAGTCGACAAGCTCACACCGTCCCAGGCCTTTCGTGTCATGCTATTGGATTTCTTTATGCTGCGTTGCTATTTAGCGGTAATGGCGGCACATAAAAAGGGGTTATCCGAGCACGATATTATTCTCTGTTTTCAGGTGTACCACACCAATCGCCAGCATAAAGCTAATTATAGTAACTATGTTTTGCAGCTTTTAGATAGAGGGCAGTTTGAAGATTTAGCGTCGATTCTCACTCTATTGTCTTAAGCTCGATACGCCTTGACCCGTTTAATGGGGCAGATCCTTGCCCCATATCTAACGGCCTGTATTAGCGTTAAGTGAGCAGTGCCGAGACTTGAGTTCGGCTGAGGTTAGCTTGTGCCATAAGTGAGGTCACCTGCAGACTAAAAGGCGAAGGTTGCATCAAGTTCTTGATTCTATTCAAGGTCAAATCGAGCTCCAGTGTGGTATCTTTTTGGCGATTGACCTGATGCAATTGCTGTTGAACGTGGCGCTGACTACTATCGAGCTCTAGTAATTGCGTGTCGATTTTTTGGCGTGTTTTAGTAATCTTAGCCACAGTTTGCTTAAGCTCAGCGGGGTTATTAAAGCACCATTCCCGTGGATCTTGCCAGCTTAACTCTTCGTTAACCTTAATGGTTCGTGCATCACCAGCGGGCAACCGCTGACCTTGGCCGGTCATCAATAATCCTGCTTGAATTTTTTGCCACTGTGACTTGTTACTTTTGAAGATAACTCGGCCATCTATGGATTTACCCACTTGGATATCAACGGGCTTGAGAGCACTACCGAGGCGTTGTAGCAACTCCGCTGGTTGAGCATTTGCCGGTAATAGTAGTCTTACTGTTTCACTGCCTATGTGCATATTCACCAGCTCGTCGCGGCTGTTTACCGCCGTTAAATCGACTGATTTTAAACTGAAGCTGTATTTAGCTAAGGGGCGTTGTACTGAAACAAGATTAAGCTGATGATCGACTAATTGCGTGCCTTGATAGCTAATATCGAAACCTGCCAGCTTTTGTTGAATTTGCTGAGCGAGGATCACGGAGTCGCTATTATTTGCGCTGATCGCTTGTTGGCTGTGGTTTTGCAATTGCTTTAGTAAGGTCTGCATTTGCTGTAATCCATGTTCAGCAACTTGTTGAGCGCTAATTTTATGCTGGCCTTGAGTGACTTTAGCCCACTTATTATAGCTTTCAAGTCGATGGCTAGGGATATGAGCAACATTGGCTTTTGTTTGCTTTTTAGCGGCTTGTTGCATACTCGTCGTTGGCGCAACCGTTTGGCTGCGCTGCTGAACTTGCAGTGAATCTGAAATCCCTTTGAGCATTGATTTCTCTTAGTTAGCGATTAAATATGATTAAACAATGACAGTTGCGATACTTGCACAAAAGTCTGCTGAGTGACCTTTAGAGTGGTGAGCTTCAAATTAAACTCCGCAGTGGCTTGGGCATAGTCCAACCCTTCAGTTTCACCGATCACCTCTTCGTTAAATAATACCCTTTCTTCATGGGCGGTTTGGATCAAACTCAAGGTATTTTGTTTACCACCAATATCGGTGATGGCAGAACTAATACTGGTTAGGGTGTCATCGAGGCTAGTGAGCATGTCGGTGGCGGTTTGGCTAAAGAGCGGGTCACCTGGTGCCAAGGTTGGATCTTCTAGCACGGCAATAAAGTCTTTAGTTTGGTTGAGAATATCTGCGCTACCGTTAGCAAAAATAAACTCAGCCGCGGTGCTGTTGGCTGTCATCCAAGATGATCCTGAGGTTTGCACTTCACGATGGTTAGTATCACCTTGATAGACGTAGTTACCGCTGGCATCTTTGGCTATGGGTGCAGTATCGGTCAAGTTGCCTGAAAATAGATAATTACCACCCTCGTCTTTGGCATTGACCGTATCGGCAAAGGCTTCTAATAATTCACTCATCTCCGCCGCATAAGCGGCTCTGTCTTCTGGTGACAAGCTGCCATTGTTGGCTGCAACCGATATTTCACGCATGCGGTTTTGCAGTTCGACCATGCTCGACATGTAAGTTTCTGCACGGCCAAAACTGGTTGAGAGCGATTCCGTGTTGTTGATGTACTGATTCGTGGCAGCCATATCTCGTTGGCTATTAATGACCTTCACTGAGCCGATGGGATCATCAGAGGGGCGCAAAATCGACTTACCAGAGGCCATCATCTGGTTCAATTTAGAGATATCGACAGTCGATTGCTGCAGGCTTTGTAAATTGTTGCTGTACAGATTAAGCATACTTACGCGCATACGAATGTCCTTAAATAGTGTTTAAGATGGTTTGAAATAACTGATCGGCGGTTGAAATAACCTTGGCATTGGCTTGGTAAGATTGCTGATAAATAATCAGGTTTACGCCCTCTTCATCCATGTTGACCCCGCTAGTGCTGGCCCATTGGCTCTGCGCTTCTAGTTGCAACTTTGCTGCTGTATCTTGGCTCATTTGTGCTTGACGAGAGGAGGACCCCAGCTGACCAATCTTACTGGCAAATGCATCCCCCATGGTGGTGCTGACACCCATTGAGGCAAAGGTGAAGCTTTTATCGGCGAGGCCAAGCAGATCTTTCAAATTACTGTTGTCTCCAGGGGTACCATCTTTACCAAAGGCCAGCATATCGGCAGTAAAGCCCGCGGTCATGCTTAAGCTGCCTGCGGGATTGATTGGATCATAGCTAAACAGATCTTGAGTCGGAGTGTTGCCCTGTAAATCAGTACCTCCGGCCAGTAGCGCATTAAACTCATCGGCCATAGTGACAGCGAGTTCATCGATGAAAGCCATGGAATCGACCAGGCTGTTATCACGGTAGTCGATAAGAGCGCCCAAATTGCCGCCAGCGGTTTCATCAAGGGGAAAACTGGATTGACCAAACTGAATACTAATCTGGCTAAATTGCGGGTTAGCCGGATCGGCCTTGACCATAATAGTGGAGGCTGTGGGGCCTGATAACAAAGGTTGGCCTTGAGCCAAGGATATATTGAGCATGCCGTTGCCATCGTCCACCACATTGACATCGACTATTTTAGACAGGTCATCAACCGCGGCATCGCGTGCATCAAGCAGCGCTAACGGTACATTACCGCTGGCATTGGATTTTTGAATGTCAGCATTAAAACGGGCGATGATTTGTAATTGGCTGTTAATCTCTTTTGCCGAAGCGCCGATTTGACCTTCGACCTGGGTGACTTGTGAGTTAAGCCCTTCACTGATGGAGTTAAAGCGTTGCGTAAGTGCTTTGGCTTCGTTGAGCACACCTTGACGATGGGCGACCTCGTTAGGTTGCTCCATTGCCGAGTTTAGTGAGGCAAACAGCAAGTCGAGCCCGGCTGAAATACTATTACCCTCGGAGCCGAAGATCTGCTCTACCTGGCCCAAATAGCTTGCTTGTGCTTTGGCAAAACTCAAGTTGCTGGTGCTGTTCCATAATTGCGCCACTTCGTACTGATCTGAAATACGCCGTACACCATCCACCATCACGCCTGAACCGCTACCATAAACACCGTTACCCACAGAGCTGAGCATGACTTGCTGACGAGAATATCCAGGCACCATCGCATTCGCGACATTGTTGGAAGTGGCGTTCAGGGCAGCCATGCTTGCGTTTAGTCCTGACATACCAATATTGAGCATGCTCATCTTAAATCCTTATCTGTAGTTAAATACGGGCTCATCAACAGCGTGACTTACTCAGGCAGCGGGTTCACAAAGGGCAATATCAAGGCTGGCTGCATGGCATGAGTATTCTGGTCGCTATTAGGTTGATTATTAGAGGCGACCGTTTCAGGTTCCGACTTAAGTCCGGCTGACAATTGTTTACTCATTACGTCAGCGAGTCCGGTACTTTGCAATTGGCTTAAGCGGCCCGCAAGCTCAGCATCGTGCCAGTCACGGTACATACCGTTATTTTGCGAAGACAGCGGACTGTCTTTATCTGCCATTACGTCTGACGCCGAGCGCATCTGCTTTAATACAGTTTGCAGAAACAGTGCTTCAAACTGTTGACTCACCAGTTTTAGCGCACCATGCTCGCCATTGGCTTTAATCAACTCGCCAGCGTCGAGTTGGTTCAGGTAACCGTGGTTATTATTTAATTCCATTAAATCACTACCAATTCTGCTTCAAGGGCGCCCGCTTCATTAAGGGCTTGTAAAATGACCATTAGATCCATCGGTGATGCGCCTAAGCTATTGATGGCGCGAACGATGTCATTGAGGGCGATACCTTCTGGCCAGACAAACATATGGCCATCGCCAGCATCGATATCAATTTTGCTATCGGAAACCACGACAGTTTCACCTTGTGCCTGGCCTAAATAGGCCCCGTTAGGCTGGCTGACAAACTCTTGCTCAACGATAGTCACGGTCAGGTTACCGTGACTGACCGCCGCTTTGCGCACCACGACGTCACCGCCCATAACCACAGTGCCAGTGCGGCTGTTAAAGACCACCCGTGGCGATTTGCGACCCTGTTCAATTTGCAGATCTTCGAGCATCGACATAAAAGTGACTCGCTCACGATTAGAGCTTGGGGCGCGGACGATAACTTTGGCGCTGCTATCGGCTGCGGCGACATTGGGGCCGAAAAGTGCATTAACGGCTCGTTCGATATTGCGGGCGGTTTTAAAGCTGGGGTCGATCAAATTTAATACGATATGATCTTCTTCATTAAAGTTGCTGTGCATTGACGCTTCGAGTAGTGCGCCATTGGGAATACTACCGACGGTGGGCACATTGATGGTGACGGAGGTGCCATTTCGCCCCTGGGCTGATACACCACCCACCACTAAGTTACCTTGGGCAACAGCGTAAATCTCACCATCAACGCCGCGCATTGGCGTCATCAACAGGGTGCCGCCGCGTAGGCTTTTGGCGTCACCGAGAGATGACACTGTGATGTCTAATTTTTGGCCAGGGCTTGCAAGAGGGGGAACCGTGGCATGTACGGCAACTGCGGCAACGTTTTTCAGCTTGGGAGCGATTTTGTCATCAATCTGCACGCCAAATTGCTTCAGCATGTTGACGATCGACTGGCTGGTAAAGCGCACTTGCGTGCGGTCACCGGTACCATCTAGCCCCACGATTAAACCGTAACCGACTAGCTGGTTATCACGGATCCCTTGTACATCAACAATGTCCATCAAATAGCGATGCTGGACTCGATCTTGTGCCTGGGTCGGCAGCAGAGGGGATAATCCCAAACACATGCTGAACATAAAAATGACTACTTTTTTCATTCACACAATCCTGAAATTAGAACACTTAAAGACATCATCACAACGGCAGCCAATGGCTATTAAAGTAACGCGAAGCACAGTCTGTCCGCTTGCTATCGGAGCAGCTGTTTTCATCGTTAAATATGATACGTGCATCGGTAATATGTTGCGACGAGACGGTGTTGTTATCGATAGCATCACAACGAACAATCCCCAATAAGCGACAGCATTGAGCAACTTGATTGAGACATGGCAATTTGTCACCACTGATGAAAAGACTCGCATTGGGTAGCACTTGAATGACGGTTACTGTGATTGAGTCTGAACCTTGATGGTGTTGAGTGATTAAGCGTTCTGCCTTGGCGGAATCGCTATCGCCAGTTTGGGTGCCGGATGTATTGCTCAGATAAACTCCGTCATCAAGCACGAGAGTAAGGCTCTGCCCTTTGCTAAATACAGCTTTATTTTTAACAAGCTTCAGCAAAATACTGCTAATAAATCTGACGACTTTGTTCATTCACACAATCCTGAAATTTGAACGCTGAAATACATCATTACAATGGGAACCAAGGGCTATTAAAGTAACGCGAGGCCCAGCCCATACGGTTACTGTCTGAAATGGCGCCTTGGCCGCCATAGATAATGCGAGCATCGGCGATACGTTGCGATGAAATGGTGTTGTCGTTACCGATATCGTCAGTACGAATAAGCCCAAGTAAACGCAAATATTCATCGCCTTGGTTGAGGCGTAACCATTTTTCACCGCGGATCAACAAGGCACCATTAGGCAACACTTTGGCTACCGTCACTGTGATGGAGCCAGTGAGCTGGTTTTGTTGTGTGCTTGAGCCCGTGCCGTTGAATGTGCGGCCCATGTTGGCTTCGCCGCTACCACTGACACTGGTGTTGTCGGTAGAGCCTTGGCCGTCAATGGACATGCCGCTGACTTTATTGGTCTTGGTGTCAGCCCGCTTACTGGAATAGGTTTTCTCATCGAGTGCAACGGTGAGAATATCTCCCTCTCTAAAAGCGCGTTTATCTTTAAATAGCGTCAGCATAAAACCAGGGCGATAGGCACTGCCGTTTTCTGCATCAGGAAGGCTGTAATCAATTTCTGGTGGTGCCCACTCAGGTTTACCTGGCGCAGTGTCAGGCTCCGGAATGTGGGCCATACAGCCAGACAGTAGCAGTATCAACGCTAAACTTAAGCCCATCCATGTTGATTGCATTATGGCTCCCTTTTCGAGTTCTATTACTGGGTCAATGATTAAGTGTAATTACAGCGCTTGGTTGAGGAACTTGAGCATATCGTCAGCGGCAGATACGACTTTGGCATTCATCTCGTAAGCTCGCTGAGTCGAGATCATCTCGACCATCTCCTCCACTACGTTGACGTTAGCGCCCTCTAGCGCACCTTGACGTAATTGGCCTAGCGCTTGGTCACCGGCAATGCCCTCTATTGCTGCGCCAGATGCGCCTGTTTCGCGATAGAGGTTATTACCGCGGGCTTCTAGCCCTGCTGGATTGGTAAAGTTAACCAGGGTGATCTGCCCCAACTCTTGTGCATCTGGCTGGCCAGCCATTTGTGCTGAGACGGTGCCATCGGTCGCGATAGTCACTGTGAGTGCATCTTCTGGGATCTCAATGTTAGGCACCATTGGTAAGCCTTGAGAAGTCACCATCAAGCCTTCGCTGTTACGGTAGAATTGGCCGTCACGGGAGAAGCTGATATCACCATTGGCTTCTTCAATTTGGAAAAAGCCTTGGCCTTCAATTGCGAGATCGAGTTGTTGACCCGTGTTAAGCATGTCACCGGTAGTGAATACTTTTTGGGTGCCGACCACCCGTGTGCCGGTACCGAGTTGTAAACCCGATGGCAGTTCGTTTTGTGCATCGACCTGGCCGCCAGGCTGGCGTTGCACTTGGTAAAACAAGTCATTAAAGGCAACACGATCACGTTTAAAACCAGTGGTGTTTACGTTTGCCAAGTTATTGGCAATGGTGGTCATTTTAGTATCTTGAGCGGTTAAGCCGGTTTTACTGACCCATAAGGCTGATTGCATTTTATTATCCTTTTAAATCGAATCTAGGCATCGCGCAGCAGTCGATTACCCGCTTCTGCGAGTTTTTCAGCGCTTTTCATCAGTTTGACTTGCACTTCAAACTGACGGCTCAAGTCCATAGAGGCAATAAGCTCGGCCACAGCTTGAACGTTGCTCGCTTCAAGAAAACCGCTGCTAAGCCTCACTTGTTCACTGGCGGCTAAGGGCTGGCGGTCGGCTGGGTACAGTAAACCGTCAAGGCCTTTGGACATGGTACTGATGTCTGGATTCACCAGCTTGAGCTGGCCTACCTCTTCAATAATACCGCCTTCGTCAGCGATGATGCTTAAGCGGCCGTCATCACCGACAAATAGCTCGCGGTATTCTGGTAACACAATTGGACCATCTACTCCGGCGACAGGGCGACCGTCTAGCGTGAGCTGACCGTTAGCGTCTGGTTGTATGGCTCCCGAGCGTGTATAGCCTTCACCTTCTGCGGTCATCACCGAGAATAAACCCTCGCTATTGATGGCAAGATCTAAGGTTCTGCCTGTTGGATTCAATGCGCCACTTTGCTGACTAAAGCCGCTGCTTTGGGTTTGTGCCAAGACGCGGGTTGGTAAACTGTTACCGGTTGGGGCAACAGTCATCGCGTTAACGCGCTCTAAGTCAGCTTTAAAGCCAGTGGTGTCAGCATTGGCTAGGTTATTCGCGCGGATAGCTTGCGCTTCCATCACTCGGGCTGCGCCTCTGGCGGCGGTGTAGATCATTCTGTCCATGAGTTAGGCCTAAATCGCGTTGAGCAATGCTTGTTGCATCGTTGAGTTGGCATCTAGCACCTTGGCGTTTGACTGATAGTTGCGCTGGGCTGTCATCAAGTTCACCATCTCAGCAGTGGTGTCGACATTGGAACCTTCAAGGTATCCAGAGGCAATAGAGCCCAAGGTGCCCGTGGTCGGTGTACCTATGATTGGCTGGCCTGCGGCATTGGTCGCCGTCCATGCGTTATTACTCACCGGGGTTAAGCCGTTAGGATTGTTAAAGTCAGCCAGTACCACTTGGCCTTGCAGCTGCTCTTGGCCGTTGGTGTACGTGCCGAACAGCATGCCGCTTTCATCTAAACGAATGCCGTTTAGCTCGCCAGAGGTGTACCCATTCTGGCTCAAGCTGGAGTTGTTATAGTCAGAGGCATATTGGGTGCTCTTGTCATAACTCAGCGCCAGATTCATGTTCGATGCGCCAGCCACAATGTTAGGGTCGCTGATGGCCAAGGTTAATGTGTTACCGCCGGTAAGAATACCGTCAGAGTCAAAGTCCAATTGATGGCCGCCCGCGGGTGTCACGTCGGTATTGCCCATCATGTAATGCACCGACCAAGTATTATCGGCTGTTTTGACATAATACTGGGTGAGGGCGTGCTCCTTACCGAGTGAGTCATAGGCGGTCACTGTGCTTGATGAGTGATAGGTGGCTGCGTTACCGGGATCAAATGGAGTGGCTACGGGATCAATGACATTCACTCTAGCGTCGAGGTTAGAAACTAAACCCAAGGTGGTGGTTGCTTTGGCGGGCAGGGCGCCTGCTTGTATTTGCAGGTCCGCAACGTTACCTGTTTGCAGGTTACCGGTAGCACCGACAGAATAGCCTTGCAGGCGATTACCAGCAGGATCGGTGACAAAACCATTGGCATCTTGATTAAACATGCCTGCTCTGGCGTACATGGTGTTGCCATCTTGGCCACTTAATACGAAGAAACCATCGCCCTGTATGCCCATATCGAGCTGACGTCCGGTGTAGGTTAAGCTGCCACCGTTGGTGAAGTTTTGGCTGGTGGACATCATATTAACACCGCCACCTTGGCCGCCGTTGTAGATGGCTGAAAACTCGCTACGCCCGCTGCGAAAGCCAACCGTTGAAGAGTTAGCAATGTTATTACTGATGGTATTTAGATCTTGTGTGGTTGCTTGTAAGCCACTTAACGCAATATTGAAAGACATCGATTAATCCTTTGCTAACCAGTTATGAAACTTCAGAGATTTCCAGCACAGAGATAGTGCCAAGACCATTACCTAATTCAGCCATCATCATTCCTGAGGCGCTGATAAAGTGTATTTTTTCGATTTCGGCTTTGATAAATGTGTCGGCCGTTTTCTTAACGTCACCGCTGGTGGTGTTGGCGACGATGCTGTAATCACCCGGTGGAAGACCTAATGCTTCAGGGTTAATTGTAAAGCCAATATCACCGGCTTCTTGTGAGCCCATTTCCAATGTTTGTACCACTTCGCCGTTGTTGTCGATGATATCGATACTCAAGGCTTCAACGGCATTTTCGAGATAGGTCTTACCCTCTAGCGGCAGGTTATCGATGTTGAATTCTGACGCGGGCACCATGGCATCTTTGCCGACTAGCTGTGCGGATTGCACCACGCCAAGATTTTCCATTATCACCATTGAGGTCGACTGGTTTGCGCGCATCTGCTCCAAGCTTTCTACTTGAGAAAACTGTGCTAGTTGGGTTACGTATTCGGTGCCATCGATGGGGTTAGTGGGGTCTTGGTTCTTAATTTGGGCAATCATCAAGGTCATGAATTCGTTCTTGATGGAGGCCGAATCGTTACCCGGCGAGCTAATGGTATCAGTCGCATTGACAGTGGTGTTAGTGTTATTGGTGACGTTCATTATCTCGCTCCTAATTGCAGTAAACCTTGCTGCATAGAGCGGGCACGGTTCATGATTTCGACGTTGGTTTCGAATGAGCGGCTAGCTGCCATCATGTCGGCCATCTCTTCAACGGTATTGACGTTGGAGTAGGCCACATAGCCTTGCTCATCGGCATAGGGATGGTCGGGTTCATAGCGTAGATCCAGTGGTGCAGCTGATTGCACAATGGCGGAAACTTCCACATGAGCACCAGCGACCTGACCCTCTTGGGTCTGTTTATAGATGGTTGAAAAAACAGGTTTCAATGCACGAAAAGCCTCATCAGGGCTTTTTGCCGCAGCGCCCGCATTGGCTAAGTTACTGGCGACCGTATTTAGGCGAATGGTTTGAGCGTTCATGCCTGCACCGGCAATTTGGTAAATTTCTGAAAATGACATAGTGGCTTATTGACCTTCGATAGCAGTGCGTAGACCTGAAATCTTCATGTTGAGGAAGGTCAGGCTGGTTTGATAATCCATGGCGTTTTGCGAGTATCTAGCTTGCTCTTGCCCTAACTCAACGGTGTTTTGGTCGCTCGAGGTTTGGTAAGGAACTCGGAAGCTTTCTTGGTAATTTCGATCTGGAGACATACCGGCATTGATCTGTAGCATCACTGTTTTAAAGTCGAGATCACGTGCTTTGTAACCGGGAGTTTCGGCATTGGCTAAATTACCTGCCAGCATCTTGCTGCGCTCAACTCTAAAGTCTAAAGTGTGCGGGTGAATACCTAATGCGGCATCAAGGTTGATAGCCATTACGACTCCTAGTATGGTATGTCCAGTTTAATTGTTATTGGTATATTCAATTAATGTGCCAACAGTTATAGTTGAGGTAATTCAATGGTTTGTATGTATGAGTGGCGAAAGATCGGAACCTGTATTTCCTACTTCCTCCTCTGCGCTTCCTGTTTATTTCCGCCGCTCAGTGTGGCGCAAAGTGAGACTGATACGCCGCTGCAAATTGAGAAAGCATTTAAGCAGTTATTAGCAACAGAACTGCATGAGTGGCAACAGCAATCAGGGCTGAGTCAACTCGAGTCGAAGCTCGATATTAAAGTGCCATCGGGGGCAAAAAGACTCGCGAGGTGTTCGTCAGCATTAATGATTGAGGCCGCCAAGAGTGTTCCTTTGGGCAATGTGCAGCGTAAGGTGAGTTGCGAGCCAATGGGCTGGAGCTTATATGTGCGGGCGTCGGTCGATGTGAGGGCCAAACTTCCTGTGGCCAATCGCGTGTTAAAGCGTGGGGTGCAGATCTCGGCGGCAGATATCGATTGGAAACGGTTAAAACTGGGCGCAGCAGACAGAGATCTCGTGACCGATATCGAGCAGATCATTGGTCGACAAGTGGTGCGAAAAATACGCCGTTATAAGCCGATTAAGGCGTTGCAATTAAGTGCGCCGCAGTGGGTGAATATTGGTGATCGAGTGATTATTGAAGCCCGCAGTAACGGCTTTTATGCCAACATGCCCGGTGAGGCATTGGAAGGGGGGGGGGAGGGCAAAGCGATCCGGGTTAAAAATTTGAGTTCGGGTAAAATCATCTCTGCCTATCCGATAGCAAAAGGGCGGGTGGCCACCCTGTTTTAATATCGGGTTGCAGCGGTTACTTTTTGACTAAATAAATCGTTTTGTTATTTCAGATTGGCATCAAAGGGTCGCTTTACCTCCTACAGTAGGCGTATTTAAGGCAGCAATTATGGACATTAGCAAAGTAAGCAGCATGCTCAATGCTGACATGGGCATGAGTAAAAGTAAGACGCAAAGTGCGGCACTTGTGCCGGAAAAGCCCGTTGCAGTGCCGATTAAGGTGCAGCAAGAAGTCAGCGAAGATTGCAAGCTATTGGAGCATACTAAATACAGCTTGGAGCAGTTACCTGACTTTGATCTCAATAAAGTGGAACAGATCCGTCAATCTTTGGTGGATGGAAGTTTTGAGCTAAACCTCGAGCAACTGGCTGAAACTATGGTGCAACAACATGGTTGATCCCCTAGTCACCACTAACAAGCGCGAGCTAGTCCAAGGTATAGTGCGTGGTATTCGCCAGGATATTGAAGGCTATAAGCAGCTAAAAAGCTTATTAAAACGCCAGCGCGAATTAATGCAGCGCCGCGACAATACCGGCTTAGCTTATCATAACCAGCATCAGTCTGAGCTTTGCAGTAGCTTGACGCGTAAGGCAAACGAGCGCCGCAGAATGTTGCAAGCCTTAGGGTTTTCAGGTAGCGCCAGTGGCATGGCAACCTTGATCCGTAAGTTACCGGCATCATTGGCAGCAGAGGTTTCACTATTGTGGGAAAATCTACTGTTATTGGTCAAAGAGAGTCAATCGGTCAATGAATCTAATGGTCAGCTGTTAGTGGCGCAGCAAGAGGTCATCAATCAATTACTGAATCGAGATAAGGATACAGCTATCGATTACGGTGAAACACGTTAATTGCTTGCCAGATTAACGCCGACTGTAATACCCCGCTAAATCATCAAGTAGCTTCTGTTCTTGCTTTTGCAGTAGCAGATCATGTTGCTGTAAACGTTCTTTATACAGCCACTGTATCCCTTGTTGGCGGCCTAGCTGTTTACGCCACAACCCCTGCATTCTCTGCCGCTCTTGTTGTAATAACAGCTGTTTGCGAGTCAGCTGTTTTAACATTGGCTCGATAGCTTGCACCATCTGCGAACTGTTTTGCAGCAGCAGCGCTGATGGGCAAGCCGCATTAGCGTGAGTGTAGTCTGAGATCATCTGCCCCAACTGTAGCTTCTGTTGTTCTATGGTATCAATTTTGCGCTGTGCGGCGTTTCTTTGCTGTCCAAGCTGGCTGAGCTTTTTCTCCTCTTGCTGGCATAACCTTAATAATTGCTTCATTCGCTATCTCCAGCTGTTAAAGAGAAGCCCATTTGACTCACCAACAGCGCTAATGCGTTAAGACTTTGGCTTAAATTGGCTTGAACATGGGTCTCTTGGCGTAAAAAGGCTGCCATCTGAGGGTAGGCGCTGACGGCCATATCCATCTCAGGATCATTACCGGCTTGATACCCGCCCAAAGGCAGTAGATCTTTAACTTCGTTATAGCGTCCATTGAGATGACGAAACCACTGTCCCTGTTTGATGGTATTAGGTTGCGCGACTTGTGTTGCTAAGCGACTTACGGATGCTGCGATGTCAATTGCCGGGAAGTGACCCTGCTCTGCCAGCTTACGATTTAGCACTATATGGCCATCTAAAATGGCGCGAGCTGAGTCGGCAATCGGATCTTGTTGGTCATCGCCTTCGGTCAATACGGTATAGAATGCGGTTAAGGTGCCTGTTGGGTGCTGGCTATTGCCTGCCATTTCAACGAGGCTAGGCAGTTGTGCAAAAGCCGATGGCGGATAGCCTTTGGTCGCGGGTGGCTCACCTAAGCTTAGGGCTATTTCTCGTTGGGCTTGGGCGTAACGTGTTAATGAATCTACCAGCATTAATACGTGTTTGCCCTGATCGCGATAACCGGCGGCAATGTGATGACACAGGCGCATGGCACGCATGCGCATTAAAGGCGTGGTATCAGCAGGCGCAGCGACCACCACGGCACGTTTACGCCCCTCTTCGCCCAGAGACTCCTCGATAAACTCTCTGACCTCTCGGCCGCGTTCGCCAATGAGCCCGACGACCACAATATCGGCCTCAGTAAAGCGCGTCATCATGCCTAATAGCACACTTTTACCCACGCCTGAACCTGCAAACAAGCCTAAACGCTGGCCACGGCCAACAGGTAGCAACGCATTAATCGCGCGGATCCCAACATCTAATGGATCCCGAATGGGAGTACGCTTGAGTGGGTTAGTAGTTTTGAACTGCAGAGGCACTTGAGGGATGTGTTTTATGCAGCCTAGATCATCAAGTGGTTGCCCTAAACCATCGAGCACTCGGCCGAGTAAACCAGGCCCGGTCGGAATTTGATAACGGCCCTCAATTGGCATGACGCGCGCGCCAGGCATTAGGCCACTGGTTGGTTCAATCGGCATTAGGCACAGGGTATCTTTGTAAAAACCGACAACTTCGGCTTCGACCAAGTGATTGTCGCGGCACTCTATATGGCAGCGGTCGCCGGTGCCCAGTTGGCAACCGACAGCCTCGAGCAACAGGCCATTGACTCGAGTCAGACGGCCATAAACCTGGGCGACGGGGACCTTGGGCCAGTTGAGAATATCAGCACTAAGCTTCAACATCTGCCTCGTGTAATAGTGGCTCTTGGGTGGCTGGTTTTTCTTGCAAGTGTGTTTCCACTTGAGCCATGCAGCGGTCGAGGCGAGTCTCTACTGATGCGTCAGCATCGGAGGTTTCGCTAACGATACGGCAGCCGCCAGCGCTAATGCTGGCATCGGGAACTAGGCTCCAAGAGTGGATCTTGTCTGCGGCTAACTCTTTTAGTTTGTCCACAGCACTTGGTTCAAGATGTATTTTGACCTTGCTTGGGTCGTCTGGCAGCGCGGCGAGAGTTTCTTCAATTAGGGCTAAGATCTGCTGCGGCTGCAGGGTCAACTCGCAACGGATCACTTGCAAAGCTACCCGCCTGACGAGATCTAAAATTAATGACTGTTGCTGCAAAATCTGTTGATTGTGCCCCTCTTCAAGTACCGATTGCAGCGCACTGATGGGAGTGAGGATACTATTGAGCTGCTCATCAATACTGTCTTTACCTTTTTGCTGCCCCTCGATTCGACCTTGATTGAAACCGGCGGCATAACCTGTTTGTTGCCCCTCCTCTTCACCGGAGCTAAAGCCTGCTTGATGGCCTTTTTGTACGCCTTCGTTGTAGCCTTTATCGAACGCCTGCTGAAAATCTTGCCAGGTGGCAGTTTCAGTGTCGCCATTACTCTCTGCTATCAGAGGTGAAAAACGATGTCGGCGTGCGTTTTGGCCGATAAGGCGCCAGCGTGGGTCTGTTTTATTAAGGGATTGGCTCATTATTCTACTACCTGTTCTTCAAACAGTTGCAACTCGAATTCGCCGTCGTCCATCATCTGCTTAGCCAGTGTCATTATCTCTTTTCGAGCAGCAATCGCTTGGCTTAATGGCACGCTACCAATGGCTTCGACTTGAGTTTCGATTGCCGATGACATGCGTTTTGGTAAGGCGCTAAGTAGGGTGGATTTAAGCTCGCTATCGATTCCTTTTAGTGCAAGAGCAAGCACATCGGCTGGCACTACGGCCATGATCTCTTGTAGCGTTTCTGGTTTCTGACGTCCGAGAATAATGAAGTCGAACATGTTGTCTGCCACATTGTTGGCTAACTGTTTATCATGGAGTTTGAGCATCTCCATTAACTGTTCTCTGTCGCCGTCAAAACGGTTGAGGATATCGGCAACTTGGCGTACGCCGCTGATCTGAGTGTAACTTTTCCCCATGGCAATTAGCATGCAGCGTTCGACCAGCTGCTTTAGTTCATCTACAACCTCGCGATCAATGTCTCCCAATTGTGCGATACGCACCAGCACCTCATCTTGGACTTCAGCGGGGAGTCCTTGCAGCACTTGTGCAGCACTTTCTGGCGGTAGCAAGCCTAACAGCACTGCTTGCAGTTGGCTGTGCTCGTTGGCTATTTCGCGAGCCAGCAGTTGTGGTTCAACCCATTCGAGTCGTTTCACGAGGGTCTTGACTTCATCACCGTAGATACTGTCTATCAGGCTTTTAGCAACGCGATCCCCTAGGGCGAGATCCAAGGTTTTTTGCAAATACGTGCGTGATGCTCGAGCAATACCAGATTGTTCTTGATAACCCTTAAAGAAGCGCCCCAGCACCGCTTCGGCTTCGTTTTGCGTTATGCTCGCTAACCGCGCCATTTTGTGGCTTAAGTGTTGCACATCGTTACGATCCAAGTGCGCCATGACTTGAGCGGCACCTTGTTCACCCATGCTAAGCAGCAACATGGCGGCTTGCTCTAGGTTGTCCATTTTTATTGTGACTTCATTATTATTCACGGTTTGGTTTACCTATATTCGTTAAGCCTGATGAGACTGTTGTTCGCTTTCTTGGTCATTAATCCAATGGGATATCACTTCGGCCACGCGTGCTGGCTCTTGATTCGCAAGCAAGCTGAGGTGTTCCATCTGTATCGTGAGTGGTGAGCCCGGTGCAGGTAAGCTGAGATTACTGCTCCAGTTGCTGCTGGCGTTGGTATCGGTAATATCCAGTAATGCATCCGTTTGTTGCTGTGCATCGCTAATCGCATTGTTGCCACTGGCTTCTGCAGGTGGCATTAATGGTGCAGGGGCATCCTGCTGATTGTCTTTGATGTTGTAGTCAACCGTGCGGGTTAAATGCTGTACTAGTGGTCGTAGTACGAAGAAGATCATCCCGAGCCCTAAAATCGCACCGATGAAATAGCGTAAGTATGCTTGGTAGCTTTCGGCTTGCCACCAAGGCAATGGCTCAAACTCAACCACTTTCATCGGGGCAAAATCAAAACTACTGATACTGAATTGGTCGCCACGGTTGGTTGAGTAACCAATTGCGCCCTGGACCATGTTACTGATCTGGTCGAGTTGCGGTTGACTCCAGCCTGTAGCACCTGCGGCTTGGCTATTGAGCAGTACCGCGATTGAGAGGTTTTCTAACTGCATCTGCTGGTAACGGGTGTGTTTAACTGAACGACCAATTTCAAACTGACGGCTCTCTTGTTGGTTAAGATTGGTGTTGCTGTTGGCGGCCGGTGCTGCTCCGGCCGTAGGAGGCTGATTACTCAAGGCGCCTGGGATCCCCAGTGCCATGTTGCCACTGGTTTGTTTTGTGCTTTGATTCTCTTGGCTTATCACGGTTTGTGGGTCAAGGGACTCACGTGTTTCTTCAACTTGGTTGAAGTTAACGGTGGCTGCCACCTGTACCTGAAAATTATCTTGTCCGAGAATCGGCTGTAGCATGCTTGCGGCGCGGCTAACCAAGCTTTGCTCAAGCTCCAGAGTGTATTGCAGTTGTTTATCTCGCGCTTGGGTTAGGTCCTGATTGGCATTGATATCAGCACTTAAATGGTTACCCTCTTGGTCGACGATTTGTACGCGTTCAGGCTTCATCCCAGTCACACTACCGGCAACTAAATTGGCGATAGAGGTGATTTGTTCAGGCTGTATGTGCTGACCAGCAAACAGCGCTAACATCACCGAGGCCGATGGCAACTCAGGTTGTTGACGAATAAAAAGGGTTTTCTTGGGGATGGCTAGATGAACTCTCGCAGATTTAACCGCCTTGAGTGCCATGATGGTCCGTGATAATTCGCCCTCTAAACTATAGCGATATTTTGCTTGTTCCATAAACTGGCTGGTGCCAATGGTTGATGCATCAAGTGAATCCATGCCTGATGGGACCTTGGCTTTGACGCCGCGAGCGGCGAGCAGCATACGGGCGTTACCCAATTTGTCTTCTGGTACTAACACCAAGCCCGTGGTCGGGTCGAGGCGATAACGGATCCCTTCGATTTCGAGCACTTCCATGATACGAGAGGTCTCGACGTTTTCCTGATTACCATAAAGCGGACTATAACCTCGGCCGGTACTCCACAGCATTAACACGATGACGCAGGCGGTGACGATAGCCAAAATAGCCAGTGTGGCGGCGTAATTGTCGCCATGGCTGAACTGCTGCCATTTTTGCTTCAAGCTGTTAAGGCGATCATTACTGCCATTTACATCGGTTACGACGGGGCTGGTTTGAGTCAATGTGGTCGACATGCTTTGCTTATTCCTTGCTCAAAAAGGCGAGTTGAGTTCTTGGCGTTATGACGCGAATGGTTAACCGAGTACGCATGGCTTAGATAGGCATTTTCATGACTTCATCAAATGCTTGTACTAAACGATTGCGGATCTGAATCATGGCTGAAAATGACAGACTGGCCTTCTGCGATGCGACCATGGCGCCCACTAAGTCGTCACTTTCACCACTATCCACGGCTCTAATGAGGGCTGACGTGGTATTTTGATCAGTATTGATTGCGGCAACTTTATGCTGCATCAGTTCGGTAAATGATGCGGGCTGCAGCCCGAAGTCTCGGGGATTAGGGCCAATTTTAATTGCCCCTTTGGCCATTTCAGAGTGGATACTGAGTTGCTGGATCATTGACTGGGCGCTGGCGATGTTGGCATTTGACATTGGTGTTCCTTAGTTGTGCTGATGGTGACTTACGCCGCGTGACCAGAAGATGACAAAATTTGTTCTATATCGATACCTTCCTCCCGCATCTGTACCAGCTTGTATCTTAGCGCCCGGGAGGTCATGCCAAGGGCTTGTGCAGTGTGATTTCGGTGGCCGTTATGGCGTTTTAGGGTATCGATAATGTATTGGAACTCTGCTTGGCGTTTTGAGGCCTTTAGACCTGATTCATTGGGTTCGGCGAGAGTGTTAACCTCTTGACTCGCTAGGCCGAGATCTTCAGCTTGCAGGGCTTGTCCGCGACGCATGACAAGTGCTCGCTGGATGGTGTTTTCAAGCTCTCGAACATTGCCTGGCCAATCGTGGCTGAGGAGTACATTGCGTGCCTGTTCGCTGAAATAGCAGTGCTGGTTAGCGGCTAAAATTTTATAGCGCTGCAAAAAATGCTCGGCGATGGGCAGAATGTCTTCACGCCGTTGCCTAAGTGGGAGTATTTTTATCGGCAGCACATCTAAGCGATAGAACAGATCTTCTCTAAATTGTCCATCGAGCATCGCTTGGCGCAGATCTTTATTGGTGGAGGCAATAATACGAATGTCGAGTGCAATTGATTTATGGCTACCTAAGCGCTCAACTTCTCTTTCCTGTAGAACACGCAGCAATTTTGCTTGCAATGATATTGGCATCTCCGCTATTTCATCGAGCAATATTGTGCCACCGTTGGCGAATTCAAATTTACCAGGTTGGTCGGCGTTGGCGCCAGTAAAGGCCCCTTTAACATGGCCAAATAGAATTGATTCTAAGATGCTTTCAGGGATGGCGGCGCAGTTGATGGCGACAAAAGCCTGCTCTGCACGATCGGAATGACGGTGAATATAGCGAGCCAAAGGTTCTTTACCTGTACCACTTTCGCCAGTGAGTAATACGGTGGCTTCGGTATTGGCAGCACGATGGGCTAGCATAAGTAACTGGCGACTGACTGGTGCGGCGCAAACTAACTCATTATTGGGTAATTCGAGTCGGCGTAATCGCTGCAGCAGGGAGTACAGCTGCTCTTCGTCTATAGGCAGTAGCAGATAATCTTGCACGCCACATTGCATTGCCATACTGGCGAGTTCAGTTTGTTCCGGTTCTAGTAGTGCGACTTGGTGTTTACTTGGAAACTGCTTCAACAGGCTTGCCACATTGTTGCAGCTGCACTGCGAGAGATTAACTAAGCTCAACCATGGCTGTTCGTTATCATTGGTTTGCCAAAGACTGAACCCTTGTAGAGCGATTTTTTTCAGGCTTGCTTGGGGTAATTGAGCGTCGACAAACCTTAAACTAGAGCGATTCACTTTAATGCTCCCCAAGCCGAGTTTTTGGCGGGCGGAGTGGCTGATTTGACTAAACGTACGCTGACTCTTCGGTTTAGCTTTCGCCCTGCGCTATCTGTGTTACTGGCTACGGGTGCACGATTGCCGTGATGTCGTGTTTGGATGATCTGTGGCGCAACGCCAAGCTCAATGAGTCGAGACTTCACTTCGTCAGCACGCGCTTTACTGAGGACTAAGTTAGCCAGTCGTTCACCAGAGGCATCGGCATGACCATCGATTAATACCTCAATGATACTAGGGTCTGCTTGAAGGTAGCGCTGAATAGCGTAAAGATCTTGTTCATGTGCAGGGCTTAATAGGCTTGAACTGCTCGCAAATTGCAGCTCAAGACGGCGCAAATAGCTAAAGGGCTTCGGCAGCAACTGTTGACGGCAGATCCTAAATTGATTGGCAACGGTTTGGGTGGAAACTGGGCTGGAGCTGACTCGATATCCACTACCTTCAGTTGCGATATCTACCTGCCAGGTTAAGCCTTGTTCGAGAGCCTCTAAAAATGGGTTGGTATCGTGTTGAGTCAATGCTTGAGCACCTGACCAATTTAGTGACGTTGTCGCGATAGGCTGTTGGATCTGTGCTTGCCAAGAGGGTGGGACTACCGCGGCTTGGCTTTGGATATTGTCTAAACTTAACCAGTCAGCGCTAAGGGATAAAGTGAGTGCTTCGCCAGGATTTGCCATAAGCCCAAAGGTACCAAAATGATGCACTCTATGGTTAATTTTACAGCCAAATGGATCCCCTGAAAACTGCCATTGGGCTTTTTCAAAAGGTGTTTGATAATTAATCGATTCTGCAAATAGGTTATTTGTGGTGAATGTACAAATAAAGAGCAAACAGGCCGAAATATAAACAGAGAATTTCAATTTCCCATAATCCTTAAATGTAGAAGTTACTATTTAATATCGCTATTTTTAATGTTGCCAATTAAACACTTAATATTAAAACATGTAAAACATTTTATTATATATTTTTATATAAATAGATGTGCCGCTGTTTTGTTTGGGAGTTAATGTATTAATTCTGGTTGTATGACCAGTTGTTGTATATTAGCTGAGCGTGCTTGGGCTTGTGCTTTAATACAAACTGTTACATTTTAGCATGTCTTCGATTTTGATCATAAGATCTTGTTTTTAAGAGTTTTGGGTGTTTTAATAAATAGCGCTTTAGCATTCAGTGTTGAGTGGTTATTGTATTTAGATGTTATTTTGACACTCGTCATTTTAATAACTATTTCAACTGTAGTGTCGATTGTTTGACGATCGAATTATTTTGTAGGAATTAAAGTGAAAACAACAGCGAAAGCTAGTTTAATTAAATCTAACGAAGCTTTTGAATTAAGGCCTGTGGTATTGATTAAAGAGAAGTTAGCTAGGAGTCGATTATTAACGCAATTGTCATTGCGTCAGCGTAATACGCTGGATGCTATAAATGAATTACTGATGCCGATTATACGTCAAGGTCATTTAGCGTTATCAAATGTGTCCCTAAGTGCCAAAAATAACCAGCTGACTCCGCAGTTACATGATGCTTGGTTTATATTGAGTTATAACCGTATTGAGTTGGGGTGGTGGCAAATTGACAAGTGCACCCTAGATCAGTTGGCAAGCGGTTATTATGGCAGTTGTTTGACCGCACCCAGATCCCCACTAAGAGCTCCTAGCCACTCTGAACTGCGTATTGTGAAACGGATGATCATGGCTGTGATAGCAACGCTACCCGTGACTGACATGGATGCCGATAAGCTAGAGCTTGAACTGGTAGTGAATAATGCTCCGATTAAAGCCCCGGTTTGTTGTGAACTGAGCTTTCCACTTGGGCATGTTGGTCCCCCTATGCGTTTTTATATGGCTGAGCACTTGTTGGAATTGATGGCAGAGCAGCCGAGTCAGTACCAGGCCGACCCAGAATTGTCGGAGAAGCTAGCCAATAGACTTAAACAGATCCCACTACGGACTTCACTTGAGCTTGGGCATCAAAGTATGCCTGTAACCTCACTGCAAAACGTTGCAGTAGGCGATATTTTGCCGATGAATTTACACTCTCGCTGTCCGCTGACCATCGGCAAAAGACCGCTTTTTTACGCC
The DNA here is from genome assembly GCF_023284025.1 of Shewanella abyssi. GTDB lineage: Bacteria > Pseudomonadota > Gammaproteobacteria > Enterobacterales > Shewanellaceae > Shewanella > Shewanella abyssi. Next base: position 36,880 of record NZ_JAKIKR010000035.1, read on the forward strand.
ACAGTGCATACCCATGAAGGTCAAATGGTGGCCAAATTATCTCAAGAAGCCTTTCAAATGGAGGAGCAATCCAATGGCTGAAAATAGTGTTTTGCAAGATGACAATTTTCTTTTAGACGACGATTTTTTTGCAGAAGATGCGGTTGATGAACCTAAGGTACAGCCTAAACCTGTAAAAGATTTGTCCTTTTTTAATCAGCTGCCGGTACATGTGACATTGGAGCTCGCTAGCGTAGAGATATCGCTAGGAGAGTTGGCGAAAATGGGTGAGGGCGATGTCGTTGCGCTTGACCGCATGGTTGGAGAGCCGCTTGATATTCGCGTCAATGGTGCATTGCTTGGGCGTGGCGAAGTGGTTGAAGTTAATGGTCGTTATGGTGTGCGTTTGCTTGAAGTTGAAGCAACCAGCCTTACGGGAGCTGTTAGTTAACTATGTGGCGAGTGTTGCTGGTTATATTAGCCTGCTTTTCATCGGCGGCGTACGCAGGAGATGGGCTCACGTTATTTTCATTGGCTGATGGCGATAAAACTCAGTCGGTGAATATTAAATTAGAGATCTTGGCATTAATGACGGTGCTGAGCTTTCTTCCTGCTTTATTGATGATGTTGACCAGCTTTACTCGAATTATTGTGGTGTTGGCAATTTTACGGCAAGCATTGGGTTTACAGCAAAGTCCACCCAATAAAGTGCTGATAGGCATAGCCTTGGTCATGACCATTTTCATTATGCGTCCGGTGGGGCAATCGATCTATGACGATGCATTTCTACCCTACGATCAGGGCCAAATTGAGTTAATGGAAGCGGTTGCGATTGGAGAAAAACCATTGCGGCAGTTTATGTTGGCACAAACGCGTGAAACTGATCTGGAGCAGATGCTTAAAATAGCCGATGAACCTATCACGTTAACGGCTGAACAGATCCCTTTCTTTGTGCTTATGCCTGCATTTGTATTGAGCGAACTAAAAACAGCCTTTCAAATTGGCTTTTTGCTGTTTCTGCCTTTTTTGGTGATCGATTTGGTTGTCGCTAGTGTCTTGATGTCCATGGGTATGATGATGCTTTCGCCGCTCATTATCTCCTTGCCGTTTAAACTGATGGTCTTCGTATTAGTGGATGGATGGTCAATGACGGTGAGTACTTTGGTGGCCAGTTATGGATAGCAAGATAGTCGACGGATTAAGTCTGCAGCAGAGGAGTCATAGATGGAAGGTGTAAAGAGTGACCAGCAAATGTTGGCTCTATCGATGGGTGACATCATCTATTTACTGCTTGGTGCCATGATGCTGATGTTAGTCGTGCTCAATGACTGGCCTAGGGTGATTGGACTACTCGTGCGCGAGATCCTTTAGGGTTATGGATGTCAATGAACTCACCGGGATGTTTGCCGAGGCGATATTTCTGGTCGTAACCATGGTGGGGGTTTTAGTCGTACCGGGGTTATTGATGGGGTTAGTGATCGCTGTTTTTCAAGCGGCAACTCAAGTTAATGAACAGACATTGAGCTTTTTACCGCGACTGGTACTGACCTTACTCATGGTGGTTTTTTCCGGTGAATGGTTATTGATGCAGATAACGGATTTCTTTAATCGGTTATTTATGAATATTCCCCATATTATTGGCTGAGGATTAGTAGCATGTTATCGCTTACCTCGGTTCAAATTAGCGCGTTTATCGGCACATTCTGGTGGCCATTTTGTCGCATTATGGGCGCGTTTATGGTGATGCCTTTCTTGGGCAGTAACTTTATTCCGGTCACCGTTCGAGTGCTACTGGCATTTAGCATTTCAGCCCTGATCGCACCCATATTGCCGCCTGTGCCACAGGTGGATGTACTCTCCTTGCTGGCATTAGTCCTAGCCCTTGAACAGCTGCTTATTGGGTTTATGTTAGCGCTATTTTTGTCGATTATGATCCATGTTATGACGCTACTTGGCGCTATGATGTCGATGCAGATGGGCTTATCGATGGCGGTAATGAACGACCCTTCCAGCGGCGGCAGTAATCCTATTATCGGCCTGTGGCTGTTACTGTATGGCACCCTATTATTTTTGGCATTAGATGGTCACCTAGTCGCCATTGGTGTGGTGGTTGATAGCTTTCGATTATGGCCCATTGGCAGTAGTGTGTTTGATTTGCCGTTAATGGGCTTAGTTGGGCGCTTTTCCTGGCTGTTTGCCGCCGCATTTATGCTGGCGTTACCGGCTATTTTGGCCATGTTAGTGGTTAACATCACTTTTGGCGTGTTAAGCCGAGCGGCTCCCTCGTTAAACGTATTTGCACTTGGTTTTCCTATGTCGATGCTCATGGGGTTGCTCTGTGTGTTCTTCTCTTTCAGTGGTTTGCCTAACCGTTATAGCGATTTGTGTTTAGACGCCTTGTCTTCCATGTATCAGTTTATTGGCGGTTCTCCATGAGTGGTAAAGATACCGGCCAGAGTAAAACTGAAAAAGCCACCCCGCAAAAACTTAAAAAAGCCCGCGATGAAGGGCAGGTACCTCGCTCCAAGGACTTGGCCTCTTCGGCGTTGATTATTGGTTGCTCATTATTACTGACCACGACCGCGGACTGGATTGCGGCAAAGGTGGCCGAGTTGACCCGACTCAACATGTCATTTACCAAGGCGCAGTTAGATGAGCCGGGAATGATGACCAGGCATTTAGCGCACTCATTACTGGAGATCCTCAATATTCTGGGGCCACTATTTTTAATGGTGGCCATCATAGCTATGATTGCAGGTGCAATGCCGGGTGGCCCGATTTTTAGCTTGAAAAATGCGAGTTTCAAATATAGCCGTATCGATCCTATTGCGGGTTTAGGCCGCATTGCATCGGTTAAGTCCTTGGTCGAGCTAGTGAAGTCGATCCTTAAAATCGTGCTGTTAATAAGCATCATGCTGCTGTTTTTGGAGAAAAACTTCCAGAGCTTAATGGCTGTCAGTCAACTACCTATTGATGAAGCGGTGATGCGAGGCATCGATATGTTGAGTTTAGCCATGTTCTATCTGGGATTAGGCCTATTGGTTATCACTTTTATCGATGTGCCCTACCAATATTGGCACCACCACAAAGAGCTTAAAATGTCTTTGCAAGAGGTAAAGGATGAGCATAAACAGCAAGACGGTAAGCCTGAGATCAAAGCCAAAATACGTCAAATGCAGCAACGTATTAGTCGCTCAAGGGCCGATATTTCCATTCCTAAAGCCGATGTTTTACTGGTTAACCCTAACCATTATGCCGTGGCACTAAAATATGAATTAACCAAGGCCGATGCGCCCTACGTGGTGGCAAAAGGAACCGACGAGCTGGCACTCTATATGCGTGATATTGCCAAGCGACACGATGTGGAGGTGGTGGAATTGCCACCGTTAACGCGAGCAATTTACTACTCAACACAAATCGATCAACAGATCCCTGCAGGGTTGTTTGTTGCTATCGCTCACGTACTTACTTATGTGATGCAGCTGCAGGCTGCGCGTCAAGGTCAACAGGCCAAGCCTGATCCTCTGCCACACTTTTTTATCCCCAAAACCTTACAACATGACTAAAGGTAATTTAATGAACTGGTTTTCGCGTACTTTTGCCGGTAGTCCAAGTTATATCGGTATTCCAATAATGCTACTTGCAGTGTTGGCAATGGTTATCTTGCCGTTACCGCCTTGGCTACTGGATATCTTTTTTACCTTTAACATTGTCCTGGCGGTGATGGTGTTACTTGTTGGGGTGTCAATTCGGCGCCCGTTAGAGTTTTCGGTATTTCCAACAGTACTGCTGCTAGCTACCTTACTACGACTCACATTGAACGTCGCCTCGACTCGAGTGGTATTGATTGAGGGGCATGAAGGTGGCGATGCCGCTGGTAAAGTGATCCAAGCATTTGGTGAGGTGGTGATTGGCGGCAATTATGTTGTTGGTGCAGTTATTTTCCTTATTCTAATGATCGTTAACTTTGTGGTGATCACCAAAGGTGGCGAACGGATCTCCGAAGTATCGGCACGCTTTACCTTAGATGCTTTACCCGGCAAGCAGATGGCGATTGATGCCGATCTTAATGCAGGGGTTTTGAGCCAAGAGCAAGCTAGAGATAGGCGTCAAGAGGTGGCACGGGAAGCCGATTTTTATGGCTCGATGGACGGTGCGTCTAAGTTTGTTCGCGGTGATGCGATTGCCAGTATTATGATCCTCACCATTAACATGTTGGGCGGTTTGGCCATCGGGATCTTCATGCATGACTTAAGTGCTGGAGAAGCATTTAAGACCTATGCCTTGTTAACCATTGGTGATGGTTTGGTCGCACAAATTCCGTCATTATTACTTTCGACGGCCGCCGCTATTATTGTGACGCGAGTGTCTGATGCTGAAGAGATGCCAGAGCAGTTGCGGCAGCAGTTATTGGCCAACCCTAAAACCTTGGTCACCGCTGCGATAGTGATGTTTATCCTTGGTATCGTGCCGGGCATGCCAACCTTTGTATTCCTGACTTTTGCGGCGTTGCTTGGTTTTGTTGCTTGGAAGCAGGGGCAAAGGCAGCCTGAGATTGCTGAATCTAAAGTCGAGCAGTTGCGGGAGACCAATTTAAGCGAACCGTCAGCCCCTAGTTGGGATGCTCTACCCTATACCGATCTGGTTGAAGTACGTTTAGGTTATCGTTTAGTGCATCTGGTTGAGCGCAGCAAGGGTGCAGAGTTGCAAAAGCGGCTTACCGGGATCCGTCGTACCCTCTCTGAGCAAGCAGGATTTTTACTCGCGGAAGTGCGGGTGCGCGACAATTTATCGTTAGCGCCTAATGCTTACCAAATTAGTTTAATGGGCAATCCCGTTGTTACTGCCGAGCTCGATCCTGACCGCTTGATGGCGATTAAGAGTGGCCCAGTATTTGGTGATATAGACGGGGTGCTCACGAAAGAGCCCGCCTACCAGATGGACGCCACTTGGATAGAGCAAACTAACAAAGCTAAAGCGTTGAACCTCGGTTACTCAGTCGTTGATAATGCGACGATTATTGCCACTCATGTGAGCAAGTTGATCCGTGAATCGCTGCCAGATATGTTGCAGCATGATGATGTCCTGTTGTTGAGTGATCGTTTAGCCAAGCAAAGCCCTAAATTGGCGGAGTCGCTCAATAATGCGCTAACGCCAATATTGCAGCTAAAGGTTTACCGCTTGCTACTTAAAGAGCAGGTATCTCTCAAAGATATTCGCACCATTGCCACAACGCTACTCGATTGCAGTGAAAACAGTAAAGATCCTGTGTTGCTCGCCGCGGATGTACGTTGTGCCTTACGTAATACCATATTGAACTCCATCGTGGGCACTGAGCCTAAACTTAATGTGATGACATTAGCCCCTGAACTCGAGCAAACCTTGATGTCGGCGCTCAACCAATCACAGCAGCAGGGCAAAGGCTCATTGGATAGTTTTCCGGTTGAACCGCAGTTGTTGGCGCAACTGCAGCAACGTATGCCGCAGTTGTTAGCGCAGGCAAAGGAGCATGGTCATAGTCCGCTATTATTAGTCTCTCCTCAGTTGCGGCCAATTTTAGCCCGTTATGCGTTAGCATTTGCGCGAGGGCTGCACGTGTTGTCTTACAATGAGATCCCAGAGACGCGGGAGTTACTGGTGGCAGGACAATTAGGCTAGTCAAAATGAAACCTAAAAAGGGATAGCGAGCTATCCCTTTTTAGTGTGCACAGTAGTAAGTTATCGTGTTTATGCGTACTTATCCTTGGGTATCTGCCGACTTTAGGTGAATGACATAGCTGTCGATAGTGTACCCCTCATCTTGGTACTGTTTTACAAACTGCATCCCTAGCTTTTTGAGTACCTGGCTTGAGCCGGTATTTTCTGGCATCACTTCGCCATACACTGTGTCTAAATCCATATGGGCGCGAGCGTATTCCATACAAGCTCGGTTTGATTCAGTCGCAAAACCTTTACCCCAATAGTCGGGGTGAAAGCGGTAACCGATATCGACCGCATCAATACGGCTTTCATTCTTAAAACCACAAAAACCGATGACAGCTCCAGTCTCTTTAAGCACTACCGCCCAGCGGGCAAAGCCAAACTCTGCATATTCTTTAAGCCAGATGTTGTCGATGATCCCAGCGGCATCGGCCACACTTTCACACAAGCCGGCGTCACCAGTGTAGCGGTTAACGGCTTCAGGAGCGTTGAAGTGGTAAACCGCTTGGGCATCATCACGATTGAATTCGCGAATGATTAAACGTGCCGTTTCAGTAATGATTTTCATATTATTTGTCCTCTATTCTGTATTGGTTTTTACTTTACATAGAGATTGAAATACAAAACAGATACAGTTAACACCAATAAAACCCAATACAGATAGTGAGCTATCAATGGCAGCGTTTAAATACCGAAAAATTGTCGATGAGATCATTGCAGCCATCGAGCAAGGCCGTTTGACGGGCAAGCTGGTGTCGGTACGTGCATTGGCTCAACAGAAACAGTTGGGTGTCTCTACGGTAATGCAGGCCTATCATCAATTAGAGCGTTTAGGTTGGGTGCTTGCTAAGCCCAAACGCGGCTATTTTGTGGTCTCTAAAGTCAATGCCAAACCACCCAATTATGGTCGCCAAATCAATAGAGTCGTTGCCGGATTAACTCTGGATAGAGCGGTGCAGTACTCCTTCAATGACGATGATATTTTACCGCTGTCGTGTACCGCCCCCAGCACCGTTATAGATCCCGAAGCATTACTTAATCAGCTGCACAAAAAAGCGTTGGCTAAACGGCCCTATAAACTATGGATGCAAGACCCAATTGAAGGTGTTGCAGAGTTTAGGCAAGCCATTTGTCAGCATCTATTGCGCAGTCAGCAAGGGTTTAATTACCAGCAAGTCCTGGTGACCAATGGACGACAAGAGGGCTTATTGTTAGCGCTTATTGCCGCCAAAGCCTTGCAACAGCCGATTGCTGTCGAGTCGCCGATGTCGTTTTACTTCCAAACGATGTTGAAACAGTTCAATGCCGATGTGGTTGAAATACCGATGCAGGCCGACTATCAAAATGAGCTAACATTGCTGAGTTCAGCATACGAGTCGCAGTCTTTTACCACCTACTTGGTTAACCCCAACTTTGCCGATCCCACCGGTAGGGTCCTTAGCAACGCTGAAAAGCTACAACTTATTGAGTGGGCTGAAATACGTAATGTGACCTTAATTGAGTATGATCGTGGTGAGCTCTATTTTGGCAGTGAACGCCCAGCGACAATCGCAAGCTTGGTGACTGCGCAGTCATCATGCCGAGTGATCTGTATTGTCGATTTTTACGATACCATTTCACCGACCATCAGTTTGGGCTACTTACTGTGTGTGAATAGCTTTGATGAGTGTCAATTCGCCAAGCAAACTGTCGCCGAAGAGCCAAGCATCGTACTGCAACACATGCTGCAACAGATGATGGATTCTGGCCGCTATGACAAACATCTCACTGCACTTCGAACTCAAATACAGCAGAACTATAGTGCAACAATGGCACTGCTTAGACCGCACCTGGCTGCCATTAGCGCACCCCAGTTTTATCTTAGTCAGCCTAGTGGCGGCCCCTGTATTTGGTTTCAGCTGCCAACTCATTTAAGCAGCCAAGCGTTGTGGCATAAAGTGATTGAGAATAAATTGTCTATTGCGCCTGGGGCCATGTTTACCCTCGATAACCGTTACGATAACTATTTCCGCATCACCTACGCCTTGCCATGGAATGACGACATGGAAAAGGGAATTAGTTTACTGGGACAGATCATCGCTGAGTATGTGCAGCAATAGAGTGGGGTTGAAACGTGTACTGGCGCTACACTAGGTAAAGTCACCTTATTTGTTGATACGAAGCATGATGTGTAGTGGAACTATTTTCAATCATCAAACCTTTGGCATACACTCGCTGCGACCAAGGCTAATTTGCCTGCAATTAGAGATTGTATAACTCATGAGCCACGCGCATTTTGAAGGTAAGTTTGAAGTTGAATTAAAATACCGTTTGGCGTCGAAGTCTGCTTTTTTAGCCACACTTAAATCGACAATTGAACATGAAGTGATGCTGCTAGATAATCTTGAGTCTGACAGCTATTTTGATCAGCAAGATACGCTGCTGGCACAAGGTAAAAGCGTATGCATCCGTGAGATGGAGCCCTCAGGTATTAAGCTGTGGATAGTCAAAGGGCCGCAGGCTGATCGTTGTGAAGCGACTAATATAACTGATGCGGTTAGCGCTAGAAGCATGCTTAAAACCATGGGCTATGAGGTGGTACTCGAGCTGAAAAAGACCCGTAGCATCTACTTTGTTGGTAAGTTTCATATTACGGTTGATCATCTTGAAGGGCTTGGAGATTTTGCAGAGTTTGCGATTATGACCGATGACGAAGCCCATTTAGAGGATTATCGTCAAGAGCTGGTGGCCTTAGCGGCAGAGTTTGGTTTAACTTCCGCAGATATCGAACATCAATCCTATCGACAGCTGCAAACGAAGAGTCATCGCTAACCACACTCACAGCAACCCTTTGTCGACTGGTTAGCTTGGTGTCTTAATCTCCGTGCAGCCTATTACATTCCTACTGAATCCTGCATCTTCAGGTAAGATGGCTATAGTTAACAGTCGCTGTTTTTAAATTGAAAGGAACCACCCATGATTGAACAAGGACAAGTTTTACCTGCCGGTACTCTGTCAGAGCTAACGACTGATGGCATGCAGACCCACAATGTTGCCGAGCTATTTGCTAATAAAAAAGTGGTACTTTTTGCCGTACCAGGTGCATTTACGCCGACCTGCTCTGAAGCGCATTTACCCGGTTTTGTGGTGATGGCAGATGAATTTAAAGCTAAAGGCGTAGACATTATCGCCTGTGTTTCAGTTAATGATGCGTTTGTGATGAAGGCATGGGGCGCTGGGCAAAATGCATCTGAACTAACCATGTTAGCCGACGGCGATGCCAGCTTTACCAAAGCACTGGGGCTGGAGATGGATACTGCTGGCTTTGGCGGTGTACGTTCACAGCGCTACGCCATGGTGGTTGATAATGGCGTAGTGACCAGATTAAATGTTGAGGCGCCACAGTCATTTGAGGTCAGCACTGCTGAAGCCGTTTTAGCGACACTTTAAGTGACATAGCTTAATTAAAAAAGGAGCTTAATAGCTCCTTTTTTATTTGATTTATTGATTTGCAGCTTACTTACATATTTTAAAAGTAGTGCACGTATTCAACGGCAACACGATAAAGCACATCATCAAAACCAATCAGGTCTTGTTCAGATTTTCGATCAATATATTGCGAGATAAAATGCAGCAAGTTATTGTTATTAGCGAGCGGCACAACCACACTCATGTTAATGCGATTAAACTTGTATGATTTGCCATCTTGATAGTTCCAAAGCCCATCGTAGCGATTGTAGTCGAAAGCGAGTTGCACCCCTGTATGGCCAAAGGTGTATCGGTTGGTCCAAGAGAAATAGTAACCAAAACCTCTGCGGTTTAGCTCATCTTCAGTGATGCCTTTATATTCCCGTGGCCAATCGTCATCTTTCTCCTCTTCGCTATAAGCAACACCAAGGGTGAGGCCCAAGTCATAGTGATTGACCTCGCCATAGCGATTGTTCAATCCAAGCCCAACAACGGCAAGCTGTTCAAACTCTTCAAGTTGCTGGCTGTTGTAGTGACCTTCGTAGTGGCCAAAAAAGCTTAAGGTGTGGTTAGCGTTATCGTTGATGTTCATAAATGGGCGTTGATAGTGAAACTTCATGTCCATCGAGTCGCGATATCGGTCTTCATCGTAGTTTTCTGAATTACTTTCGTAGTAGTAAGTGCCCCGTACTCTAAAGTAGTTTTTATCTAATTTATAAGTTTGATCATAGCGAAGATCATCCCAAATCAGTGATAGTCCGACGCCTTTTGATAATGAACTATCTGGGGAGTCTTCATAGGTTTCCATGCCTGATACAATAGATATTGCGAAAGGGGAGTCAGACTCTGCCGCGCTAACCTGACCTGATAAAAAGCTTGTCGCGATAACCGCGCTTAAGAGGAGGTTGTTCATTGTATCCCTATTCCCTTGGTTTAAATCCAGCATAATGCTGTTGAAAGTACTGTCATTTTAGCTGGGTTTTGACAGAAAGGTTACAAAGAAATCAGCTGGGCAAATATATTTTTTAAACTACTGTTTTAATTCCGAGACTAACTTCGATGTTTTCTACACTCAGTTCAACCTCTTTTGCTATCTCATCGCTTTGCAGTGAGGCAGCTTGAGCATGGTCTTTAAGGCTATTCATCGCGCTAACAAAATCGTCCAGATGGCTCACTTGCTCTAAAGTGCTATTGGCGCCTTGTTTAGCAGTATTAGCCATCTCACGGGCTTGAGATTGTACGCTCTGAGCAACTTGCCATAAGCTTTGGGCGCGCTGCTTTTGCACCTGGGTAACCTCTCCAATACCATGTACTCGTGCATCGAGATCGGTATTGGCTTGGGTGAGTTGATTGAGGATCTGCAAGATCTCTTTTAGTGAGACTTGAGTGCGTTGGGATAGGCTTCTAACCTCGTCAGCCACCACCGCAAAGCCACGGCCTTGCTCACCAGCTCTTGCCGCTTCGATGGCCGCATTAAGCGCTAATAAGTTAGTTTGTTCAGCAATATTGCTAATAGCATCAATGATCCTCGAAACATCAGAAACTGATGTTGTCAGGCTCGAAAGTGATTGATGGCAGTGAGTGACTGCCACTTGTGATTCTTCCGTTGCATCAAGCACCGCTTGGGCTTCTTGCTGGCTGAGCTGCATCTGCTGCATGGTCTGTTGCGCGCTTTGCTCTACTTGCTCTGATGTTTGGCAAACATCTTGGGCTAGGGCGCGGATCTGCTCAGTTTGGACCTGGGCGGTGAGGACAATGTTTTGCGTTTGCTGAGCACTGGTTGAAAGATGTGAAATACGCTCGACAAGCGAACTTAACGACTGAGATACATGGGTTATCTGCTCACGTTGTAGTTCATCCTCTGTTTCGAAACGTTGTAACAGCTGGTTGAAATGGCCAGCGATTTGGCCTGTTTCACAGCGACGCTGAATCGACAGCCGCTCTCGGCTATTGGATTCACTTAACTTGTGGAATGCGCGGTTGAGATGTTTGAGCGGTTTAATTACCCGTCGTTGTTGCAGTATTAAGTAACTGATAGAAAACAGAATAAGTACCGACACCATAGTATATATCGCGATACTGAGTTGCTGCTTTAGCTGTTGATTGTGCTGCTCTTGTTCCAAACCGAGTGCGAGTAACAGCTGCTCAATAGTCGCTATATCTTGGGTCATCGCTTGTTGGGTTCGTTGGTTTTCAATCAATAGTGAATGGGTATTATTGACCTCTTTATTATAGCGATTACTGAGGCTTAATAGCTCACTACGGGCGCTGTCGCCGATCTCTATCTCTTCTCCTTCTTCATCTCCGAGGGCAAACTCGTCAACTTCCACTGTTGCATATATACCGATAAGCGGCAGCATGTCGAGCTTGTCATGCCAAAGGATTAGCTCACTAATCAGACTGTCTAATATCGATTTAAGCCGCTGCTCTTTGCCTATCAAATATCCGTCAGTGACTTGAGACAAGTCATAGACTATCGGGGGCAGTTCTCTGGTTAACGCTAAGTATTTATTGGCAAGTTGTGGTTGCTGCCCCATGCCTTGGAGCGCGTAATCAGCCAGACGACGATTGTGGTCGAGCATTTCTGATTCAGCATGGGACAGCAGTTGTCGTGGGTTACCAGCAAGCTTCCCCGCCGCGCGATAGTCATTGTCGAGGGCGGTTACAAAGTTTCTAATTGAATCTTGTAGCGGTAAAACTTCTATGCTCTGTTGCTGGCTAATTAGCGTCTGAATTTCGGCTAAGTTGAGTTTAGCTTGCTCAAGTTTGCTGGCATCACCACGGCTAAGATAGCTATCAAGCTCGCGTCTTATCTCTACTAAAAATATTTTTTGGATCTGTTGTAGCTGTGAGGTTTGTTGCTCTATAAATTGCCGCTCTTCACTGCTCCAGAACACGACAGCAGCCAATAAAGCGGCAATGAGCAGCAACACTGCTGATGCAGAAAGCGATAGAGTTGAGATTTTCATTCCGTTGACCCAGATCAAAAAGATGGGCTTAGAATATGTCACTAAGATGACAAAAAAATTACAGTGAAACAGCTGATTAGGAAAATATATGCAAAATGAAATATTTTAAGCTTGGCAGACGAGTACGCGCTAGCGGTCAATAAACGTCCGTCGTCAGAGGGCTAGTATCGAGCAAGGCCAGCAGCATGTATCGATACTCTGCTGGCCACTGACTAGCTAGTGATTGTTTTTATTTCTTTGAATTTTTGAGAAATAGAAGCGTCGAGTGAAATCATGGACGACCAACTCCTGCTCCCTATTGTAGGCCTTAAATACTCGGTTGTTGTGCATATGCAGTAGCGAGTTGATCAAGGTGTCGAAACTGCAAGTAAGCCTACTCTCTTTTTGTAGCAGCTTAATATTTGCAATAATGGGGTCAGCGATTACTTGCCACTGTTGTAATATCTTGTGCAGCTCAAGCTGACTTGGCGACAGTGCTGTTTCAGCTACCGCTAACGAGTTACCCAGTTTGGCCATGTCATCTTCAAGCTGTTGTTGCTTCTCTCTAAAGCGGTTTCCCAGTTGTTTTCTCAGCATAGCGCTTTCATTGAACTCGGAGCCAAAGCCTGTGCGTAATCGCGTTAGTAGACTCAAAGTATCATCGTCACTGTAGTCAAATATATTGAATAACTTATTGCAGCTGAGCGTCGCGAGTCGCCAGCGCATGTCTTCGCCGTGCTCATCAATTTGCTGCAACATTGCCGCAATGAGTTGGCTATCAGCCATGAAAAGCGCTTCGACTAGCTCCATAGCATCTGGACCGCCATAACGCTCAACTTCACGCTCATAGGTCGACACTTCAACTCTATGTAGTTGATTTGTAGCCAGCATAGGTTCAAACACACTATTTAATAGGGGCAGCAGTTGCCCGTAAAGCTTTTCTGGAGAGCCTTGGAATCTGAGCCTGATATGCCAGTCGGGATCACCATAACGGATAAAGAACCATTTATTGAACAGTTCTGCATGCTGCTCAATCAGTGGTAATAGCTGTTCGCTAAGCAGGTTTTCCACTGTGGTATTGCCCGAGTATATTTTCAGACTAAGCCACTCTGAGCCGGGTGCGAATCGACGAGTAATATTTTTTGCTTCAATATTTTTTAGCGGATTTTCGTGAAGACAGGTTAGCTTAGTCGCTTGCTCATTGAAAAAGGGGATAATAATTTCGCTATTATAGTGTTGACCTTGTGCATTACTGACCACAGGTGTCAGCGTTTGGCTGAGGACCTCTTTTAGTGGAATGTGCTTTAAGCCCTTAGATTCAGACAGTAAGATAGCCAGCATGGCGGGGTTGGTTAGATCCAGTTGTAGTACGTGGTCGCTAACCGCGAATAATACCCAGTTTTCTAGCCTATACTTCTGTTGCAGCTTGCTCCATTGTCTATCGTTGATCTGCTCGGCTTGATATAACTTCTCTAAATCTTCTCGTGGTATTTGCCATGATTTTTCGGCCAAAATAAGATTATCTAGCATTATACGGGGACAAAATACTGCATTATCGAGACTGGTGGGCTTCGAAAACCGGGGCAAGGACATAGACTGGTTTTGCAACATAGACAAGAATTTATAGGCACTAAGACTTCTATCGGAATAGTTATGTGCACATGAGAGCCTTGGCACCACTTGTTTATTTAATTTTTTGGACCATAGCTTAACTTCGTCATTTTCGACCCAGACATACAGATCAGATAATGTTATTTGCTTATTCTCATCAAGCGATGAATCCGCCATAAAGGTGATTTCATAGTCACGTAGATGAGGCCTGGCGATGACATTACCAGGGCGTCCCTCTGGTACATGAGCTATTTCGGCGAATATCACCTCTGGGCTGTGGCGCTCTTCCTGCTTTAAATGCACTATCACTTTAGTCTTCAACGTGTCATCTAGATGACAAAAACGCCCTAATAGATTTGCTGCCGATGGCCCGTAGCAACCGTTATATTTTAGTAGTATTTTACCGTTTTGATCGTAAAAGCCACTGACCATCGCCGCGAATGATGCGGGCAAACTCCCATCTTCTTTAAGCGTCTTTATTTGCTTTGTTAGATTAGTCGCAGATATAGATAGTGTGTCTATCGTACTCATATTCGGTGCTGAATATGCGCGCTCTATCTCCAGCTCCAATAGCGTGCTAGCGGCCTCTGTTTGGCTGCGATTATTCTGTCTACCCAGGTTTATTCCGGCAATTAAAGGCGCTTCGTAACCGGTTTCAGCTGAGAAACCTATACCTGACTCTTCGTCGAGTAGCAGATCCAGCGGTACAAATTGACCTTCAAAGCGTTGATTGAATTTCTGAATGAAGTCCGTAAATGGTGAGTAGGGTCGCTGGTGGCTCTTATGCAGCAAATTTAAATGTTCCGCTAGCGTATCAATCTCCGCTTGTGACAGTTCACATGAACTGAATTGGCGCATTATGTCAGTCTGAAACAACTTTCCTTCGTCAGGCTTGACTAATTCGTTACTCAAAGAGCGGGTCACTGCTTGGTATACCTTTATCGATACCGTCGATTTTTGGTCAAAACCCTGTAGATGAAACAGTCCAGTGGCTAGTTGATCGGCATATTCAGGCTTTTCAATCGCATTAAAGGTATCCATAAGGCTGCTATCCGGCGAATCGCCGGTGAGTGGCAGTGGTAACTTGGGCACTAATATCGACTCAGTAATTAATTGCTCCACGTACGGCTCAATCTCCACTGTTGTCGCGGCCGGGTGAGCCAATTGAAACTGCTCGACTAATGACGAAAAGCTAATGCCCTGGGTCGACAGTCTTAGTGCGGTCAAGAAGTATTCGTCTGTTGTTATCGCGGATAGGCGGTACTGTTGAATATCGTTAGATTGATAAGATTCGATATAGCGGCACTGCTCTGCGACGAAGTAGTGTGAGCTATTGGGGGAGTAGCGCATCGCATCATCACGTATTGCTAGCGAGGCTACTTTTGATTTTAAGGCACCAAGATAAAACATATCCAGCCGTGTCTTGCGGCTATCTTGCAGGTAGTGCTCAGTTACGATGCGGCTATCTTGGGTTACCTTGCCCAGCGCGACGCCTGAGAATAGTCCAAAAGGCGTTGGGCGAGAACTCATGCGGATCAAGTATTTTATTAGCGATTGTTCTGTTTTCTTTGCTTGTTTGCTATCCGGCTTTTCTCGCCATTGCGGTAGACTATCGATTAAGGCTGGGCTGGCTAAATACAAGGCTTCTTGTATGCCAGGCATATCTAGCCAAGTGTTAAGCTGTACTCGCATTTCATCACGATCATTTGAAATCTTGCTGAGCTCTTCAAGGGGCAAGCGTGGTGCTCGGATCACAAAAAAACTTTCATTTTTAGCTAAGGGCTTGGTCATCGGTAATCCTTTACGTCAATAGCAGGCTATCAGCCCAGTCAGCATTGCCTGTGGTAGCGGTAATTAAAGCCAAACCGATACCAGCATAACCGGTAAGAAACCCAGTATCCTGTTCATATTGCTTAGATATTCCAGAATAGGCATTTAGCCCGGCAAGGCCGCTTTCTGTGAATCGTTGTAGGGTGAAATCTAACCAGCGCAGTGCCGCTTGCTCAAGCTCT
>NZ_JAKIKR010000036.1 GCF_023284025.1 Shewanella abyssi
TGTGAACACCTAGGTAAGCGCCGACGGCACTTTTCAAATAGTTGTCAGTATATGCAAGTAGACTAGACTCCAACAGCTCACCTCAAGACCACTTAGCTTTGCTATTTCGCAAAGTTAATATTCAACGCCTTAAAACTGACTAAATCCTGAAATTCACTCCTTTTTCACAGTATTTCGCAGCCGCAATATTGAAAACGTTTCATCTGATGATTTGAAAGATACTGAGTATTGATATCTGCTTGAAAGCTAGTTATGTTATTGATTATCAATGGCTGGCTATGTTTGTTTTTTTCTAGCATGTTGGGACTCAATGGTGTCATCATGAAGTTACTAATCGTGTTCGTTTTGTCAGTCTTGCTTTACTGGTTCTCGGAATATGTGATTTCATTGCTATTCACTGAGATAGGCCAAAAAAGAGAGCTGTACTTTGCATCTGGATTGATAATGAGAGCATTAAGCCTTTTAGGGTTATCCCTTTCTGTTTTGTTCATCATTTTACGAAAGCAAAGCGGTCAAAATAGAAATGTATTACTCATATGCTTGCTTGTTTCACCGTTGGTGTATTCTTTTGTGTCAGCAACTAAAGTTGTGGACTCATTTGCTTTAGTTAAAATACTAAATGAAGGCCCTGCTCATATATTTGATTCTAAAGATTATGGGCCGTTAGTAGAATCAGAAAAAATACCAATACATGAATTATCTGATATGACTAAAGCGATTGCGCAGCAAAGCTATATCTGGAAAGAGCATCATGATGTTTATGTTACTGTAGAGGGAACGGTTGTTAATTACCTTCCTTCGCCAGAAGATATAACCAAAATGCGAGAACATCGTCGAAACATTGACGTAATAAAGTCACGCGCACATATAAAAATTGTAGAAGTTGCTTTATGCGTGATTCTATTGCTCTATTCACTCTATCGTTTATACAGGCGCTAAAAGGGGTCGTAATCCTCACGTGCAATGTTAAATAGCAATTTGTTTTGTGGGATAAGTTGCACTGATGAATTGAGAGCGGGCCAACACGAATTCTGACAGTTGTTAACGTTTAACTGGGGAATGTGGGTGAGAATAATGGTATAGCATTGAGAACAATGTACATCCCAACTACACTACAACAAGATATTGCCTTTGTGAATTTAGTAAAAACTTTGGAGGGTGGTACTGGTTATGGGGCTTTAGATGCGAGTTGTGTTGACTTTATTCGAGACAGCTTACGAGAAATTGGTGTAGATACTCGAATTGGTTCACACATACCTGATCTGCCATCAAGTTTGTTTAATACCCTTCTTAGTATCGGAGTAGAGGTAAAAGTTAAATGATATGAGTCAAATATTAGAAAAAGTATTAGTCAATCTACCTCTGATAGTCAGTGTTCAACTTATTTATCTTTTATTACAAGTGATTACCTCTGAAGGGGAAGAAAAAACAGACTTTGCATTGAGCGCCTTTTTCAATTGTTTATATTATGGATCTGGAGCTGTATTGTATTCATTATTAGCCATAATATTTCTATTAATAAATAAACAGACAATGAAACATACTTTAATGAAGATGGCATTAGTGAATTTATTTACTCCTTTAGCAGTATTTGGGGTTACATTATTTGTTGTTGGTTAATTATTAGGTACAACATGTCAGATCAGTTAAGGAGTTTTTGGATGAAGGGCTCATAGCACAAAGGATAGATTACGACAGCTTCGGTAATATCTTAAATGATACTAACCCAGCATTTCAGCCATTCGGTTTTGCGGGTGGTTTATATGACCAAGATCTTGATATTACTCGCTTCGGAGCTAGAGACTATGATCCTCGAACTGGCCGCTGGCTAACAAAAGCTCCGATTGGGCTGCGAGGTGGATTTAATACATATGAGTATGCTGATGGAAATCCAGTTGGATTTATTGACCCGAATGGGCAATCGGCCATCTTGGGAGGAAGTTGCACTGTGATTGTGGCTGGTTCAGGCTTAGTTAGTTGGTATAAATCAAATAGTCAACTTAGTGATTTATTAGAACCGTTAAATGAACAAATAAATATAGTAAATACTGAAATCACAGCTTGTGATGTAAAAGATATCAAGAGAAGGGAAAAACTAACTGAAATGTTAAGCAAGCTTAATGCTCAAAAAAGAAAACTGGCTTTCAGTTATGGAACTGAAAACAACACTGCTGGGCAGGTTACTGGTCATTTGATAGGTGAAGCAGGATGTGGGCTATTATGGCTGGTACCTTCATTATGAATAACATTCATACTGTCTGCAGTGCATTATCTAATTATGAAGTTTTACTCTATGCCTTTTTAACTGTGTTCTTATGGTTTATCGCATTTAAGATTCTATCTTTAATAAAATCAGCTTGGCCATTTAAAGAATTTTTAATCCCAAAAGATAAGGTAATTTATACTGGAATTAAGGCGAAATTAGTTGCATTAATGATGTTCTTAGCATTGTTGTCGACATTGTTGATGCCAACTTTTTTTGTGTATCAGTTATATCAAATAGGTGAGCTTAAGTGCCAGATCCTAAAAGATGAGGAAAAGCGCAGATAATAGGAATTGATGTGGCACAGATAATCTGGCCTGTAATCTAGAGCATACTGCCAGTGCTGTTTTATACTTAAATTAATTCGTTTTTCATCGAATTAAGTAGATACTCTAACTTGGTTTTGTCCAAAAACGTGTCAGGCGCTACATTGAACTTGCTGGCAGAGCATGTGCTGTGGGGCGTGCAAGCTTCTAAATCACGGATGATTTAGCAGAGCCTACATGGACGTACTTGTGGCGGCTTGCTAAGACACAGGGCGCATGGTCTGCAATTTCAATATGGCCTGATAATTTCAGACTTAAAGGCACTGGGTCCCGGGCCAGAAGCTTCACTCGGCAATTGCTCCCTGCATTGCTCTACCTCCTGAATCTGACCTACACGGACGTAGGAAATGCCATTGTTGTTGGAACTATCAACGGCCATTCAGTCACTGTTTTTATGCCAATAAACTTTGTTGCAAAACCTCCAGAAAAGCCCTTAAAAATTAACCCGTTCTAACCGACTGTAAATAGCTAGCCTGATCTATTATCTGCCCGTATAATCGCCTGAAAATGTGCGTATTTAACAGTTCGTAAACATTTGCCCTAACACTTATCCCTACATAATAAAATCAAGGAACCTTGTTCCATGCTAGAAAAACTATTCAAACTAAAAGAAAATAAAACATCATTAAAACAGGAGGTTGTTGCTGGATTAACGACTTTTTTAACCATGGCCTATATCATCTTTGTTAACCCTATGATGTTAGCTGATGCGGGAATGGACCATGGTGCGGTGTTTGTTGCCACCTGTTTAGCCGCGGCTATTGGTTGCTTGATTATGGGAATTGTTGCTAATTATCCGATAGCGCTTGCACCAGGAATGGGCTTGAACGCCTTTTTTACCTACACGGTTGTTGGCGAAATGGGTTATTCGTGGGAAACCGCGTTAGGTGCGGTGTTTCTTTCGGGGATCTGTTTTTTAGTCCTGTCTCTGGTACGTATTCGAGAGTGGATTGTTAATAGTATCCCTATGTCGTTGCGTATCGGTATTGCAGCGGGTATCGGCTTGTTCTTAGCGCTGATTGGTTTAAAAAGCGCGGGGATTGTTGTAGCAAGTCCGGCTACTTTGGTGACCATGGGGGATGTGACTGCATTTCCTGCGGTGATGGCGGTACTGGGCTTTTTCTTGATCATTGCCATGGTGCACAGAGGGATGAAGTCTGCGGTTATTGTTAGTATATTAGCAGTGACCGGCCTTGGGCTGTTATTTGGCGATGTGCAGTATCAGGGAATGGTGGCGATGCCGCCCTCGATCATGCCTACCTTTATGAAGATGGACCTGTCGAGTGTGCTTGAAGTGAGCATGTTGTCGGTGGTATTCGCATTTTTATTTGTCGACCTGTTTGATACTTCAGGCACCTTGATTGCTGTTGCGCAGCGAGGTGGCTTTTTAGATGACAAGGGTAAACTACCACGCTTAAACAGAGCGTTAACCGCTGACAGTACAGCAACCATAGCGGGGGCGATGTTGGGAACCTCTACCACCACCAGTTATATTGAGAGCACGGCGGGCGTGAGTGCGGGTGGGCGAACAGGCTTAACTGCGGTCGTGGTGGGGCTACTGTTTTTGGGCTCACTGTTTATCTCTCCTCTGGCGGGAATGGTGCCAGCATACGCCACCGCCGGAACGCTATTTTACGTCGCTATCTTGATGATGTCAGGCTTGGTGCATGTTGAGTGGGAAGACATTACCGAAGCTGCGCCTGTGGTAGTGGTTTGTATTTTAATGCCGCTGACATTTTCAATCGCTACCGGTATTGCGATGGGTTTTATCTCTTACGCGGTGATCAAGTTAATGAGCGGCCGTTATAAAGATTTAAGTTTTGGTGTGCTGGTATTAGCGGCACTGTTTATCGCCAAGTTTATCTATGGTTAAGCGCGCTAAAACTCAAGAATAGCGTCTATTGAGTGCGACCAACTAAAAGCCACCTTGTGTGGCTTTTTTTGGCTGGTATAAAATTCACGCCACTGTGCAGCAGTCATCGCTCTTGCTGAAACGGTGTGATAATAAGCATGAGCCTCTAACGACTTATGCATCAAGAGTGTTAGCTCCTCTTTGCTAATCGCTTTCTCAAGGGGTAACATTAATGCCATGACTTCATGGGCATGTACTGAGTTCGATATACGCAGTCTCATATGAGGTAAAAACTATTTATATCTTTAATGAATAATTTTTGAAAATTAGACTTTGCTCTTACATTCACAGATCGATCTCAACCGAAATTTGAATTGATATTCTGCATATCTTGCTACTGAATGCCAACAATGACTCATTGGAATACTTATCATGTCGTTGATTTTACTTTTAACCCAACAGATGAGCCTTTACCTGGTGATGGTCTATCTTGTCAGTAAGACTCCTTTATTTAAGTTCTTTGCAGAAGCTGCAACCCGGTTGCCTCACAAAATATTCATTTACCTGATTTTTTCAGGCTTTTGCATCATGGCAACCTACTTTGGTGAACAGACAAACGATGCTATTGCCAATACCCGTGCCATGGGTGCCGTCTTAGGCGGGCTGTTAGGCGGTCCGGTGACAGGTTTTTTAGTCGGACTCACGGGAGGATTACACCGATACAGCTTGGGAGGTTTTACCGATGTGGCCTGTGCAATTTCTACGACTCTCGAAGGGTTTTCAGCGGGCATAATCAGTCTCTATTTACGCAGGCAAGACAAAAGTGAACTGATTTACGCCCCTTTGTTGGTCTGTCTGGTAACCTTTTGTGCTGAAATGCTGCAGATGGGGGTGATTTTACTCGTCGCTCAACCTTTTGACGATGCATGGCAACTGGTCAAACAGATAGCCCTACCTATGCTCTTAGTGAACTCCATCGGTGCAGCCCTGTTTATGAGTATGGTAAGAGATCAAAAAACCATGTTCGACAAACTCTCATCCGCATTCTCGACTCAAGCTTTAAAAATAGCCGAGCGCAGCGTCGGAGTATTATCGAAGGGATTCAATCAACAAAGTAGTACTCAGGTAGCCCAAATAATCATCGAAGAAACCCACGTCGGAGCCGTTGCGATAACCGATAGAGAGCACCTATTGGCCTTTATCGGAACTGGCGCCGACCATCATATTCCTGGTACTCCGATATCATCGAAAATAACTCAAGATGCCATCGATAATAATTGTGTCATGTTTGCCGATGGGGTCAATATGGCTTACTCCTGTTCTATCTCGTCACAATGTAGATTAGGCTCCAGCTTAGTGATCCCGCTTCGTTGTGAAAATGAGGTCATTGGAACCATTAAACTTTACGAGCCAAAGAATAAGCTATTTCTCAATATTAACCGAACGCTGGGTGAAGGAATTGGTCGATTATTGTCGAACCAAATCTTATTTGGTCGCTTCGAACGTCAACAAAATATGCTCACTCAGGCAGAGTTGAAGTTATTGCAGGCACAAGTTAATCCTCACTTCCTCTTCAATGCGCTCAATACCATCGCAGCGATCACAAAAAGAGATCCCTTAAAGGCAAGGCAACTGATCCAGCAATTATCTCAATTTTTAAGAATTAACCTCAAACGCACCACTGGACTCGTGACACTTTCGGACGAGCTTGAGCATATTGATTCATACCTGACCATCGAGAAAGCACGTTTTATCGATAAACTAAACGTTGAGATTGATATCCCTGATCAACTGCTTCATTTTCGCCTGCCCGCATTTACCCTACAACCCATTATTGAAAACGCAGTAAAACATGGTACTAGCCATATGTTAGATCACGGTCTTATAAGCGTTACTGGCAAGGTACGCGATGATTTATTAATATTAGAGGTAATTGATAATGCAGGGCTATACCAGTTAGATAACAATTCGGAGGGTCTGGGGATGAATTTGGTTCATAAACGAATTCAAAATCAGTTTGGATCTGAATTTGGTATAGATGTCGATTGTCGCAAAGATGAATACACCAGAGTCAGCATTAAGCTACCCTATACGGAAACACACACGTGATCACTGCGCTAATTATTGATGATGAGCATTATGCTCGAGAAGAGTTAGCCGACCTACTAAGTGAAAGCTCAGATATAGAGATCATTGGCCAATGCAGTAATGCTATCGAAGCACTGCAGATGATCACAAAACTTAAGCCCCAATTGATCTTTCTGGACATTCAAATGCCAAGGATCACCGGGATTGAACTCATTGGCATGCTGGATCCCGATATCATGCCACGTATCGTTTTCGTCACCGCCTACGATGAATTTGCTATCAAGGCCTTCGATAATCACGCCTTTGATTACCTGTTAAAACCCATTGATGAAAAACGGCTGCAACAGACATTAAATCGCGTCAGAAAAGATCTTAAACCAAGATCTGTCAGTATTATTACACCTGAGCAGTTAGCTCATCTCCCTTGCTATAGCGGAAGTAAACTTAAGGTGATCTCGATTAAAGAGGTAGAGTTTGTATTTAGCGATCTCAGTGGTGTTCATGTTGCAACTGATAAGGAGCAAGTACATACGCATTTGACCTTAAAAGTACTGGAAGAAAAAACCTCATTAATCAAATGTCATCGACAGTACCTGATAAGTCCTGAAGCAATATCTGAAATAGAGATCCAGGAAACCGGAGCGGAAGTCACAACAGTCTCAGGCGCTAAAGTGCCTGTTTCAAGGCGTTACTTAAAACCACTGAAGCAGATATTTGGTTTCCTATAATCTGTTGGGTTTTTTAGGCGAATCGGATGCTATAAAAAGCAACGGGCGCTGTCGGAGTTCATTAAGCTCTGCCTTTAAAATGTTTAACATTTCAGCAAACACCCCGCCAGGTCTGTAACAAGGAAAAACCACTTAGGGTCGATATTAAACCGTTAACCCTCTCAATCTGACCACTCACCTTATTCTCCATTTTCTAAATGACAAACCTCTTTACACTGACAGCAATTCAAAATGGGGGAGTGTAATTATGGTTTGGTTTCTAATGTGTGTCGGCCTGCTTATAGGTGGATATTTTATCTATGGTGCTTTCGTAGAGAAGGTCTTCGGGATCAATGCTCAACGCCAAACACCGGCATTTACTAAAACAGACGGCGTTGATTTCGTGCCGATGTCCAAGGGTAAGGTCTACCTTATTCAACTGCTCAATATCGCAGGTGTAGGACCCATATTTGGCCCTATTCTCGGTGCTCTTTATGGCCCTGCGGCCATGTTATGGATTGTCTTCGGTTGTATTTTTGCCGGTGCCGTTCATGATTACTTTTCCGGTATGTTGTCTGTTCGTAATAACGGTCAGTCAGTTCCGAATCTGGCAGGTAAATACTTAGGTAAAGGCGCAAAGCACTTTATGAATGTATTTGCCATCATCTTATTATTGCTTGTTGGTGTGGTATTTATTTCGGCACCCGCAGGACTACTAGGAAAGCTAACCGGTTGGGATGTATCAATCTTCCTAGGCATTATCTTTGCTTACTATCTTATCGCTACCATTGTACCTGTCGATAAGATCATCGGTAGGTTCTATCCATTCTTCGGTGCGCTTTTGCTCTTCATGTCAGTAGGTCTGACTATTGCCATCATGGTCTCGAGTGAATACACACTCTTACCAGGCTTTGAAGCTAGCGACTTCCTGACTAACCTTAATCCTAATGATATGCCTTTGTGGCCTGCACTGTTTATTACTATTGCCTGTGGTGCAGTATCTGGCTTCCATGCGACTCAATCTCCTTTAATGGCTCGTTGTGTAGAAAGTGAAACTAATGGTCGCTTTGTTTTCTTCGGCGCCATGATAGGTGAAGGTGTCATTGCGCTTATCTGGTGTGCGATTGCTCTGTCTTTCTTCGGTGGTGTTGAAGGTCTTAACGAAGGGATGGCGGGTAACCCGGCAAACGTTGTATATGAAGCATCAACAGGGCTTCTGGGTACCGTCGGTGGCTTTTTGGCAATCTTAGGCGTTATTGTTCTGCCTATCACCTCTGGCGATACAGCCTTCCGTTCAGCTCGTTTAATCCTGGCTGAATTTTTCAAGATACCACAGACTGAATTACCTAAGCGTTTAATGCTAGCCATCCCGCTATTCATCATGGGTGCAATTCTGACTCAAGTTGACTTCGGTGTTATCTGGCGTTACTTCGGTGTCGCAAACCAAACGACTGCGGTCATGATGCTATGGACTGCCTCAGCATACTTGCTGCGACACAACAAGTTCCACTGGATCTGTACGGTACCGGCCATGTTCATGACTACGGTAGTGATTAGCTTCCTGCTGAGCTCACACACCTTAGGTGCAGGGCTGCCTATCACTATTTCAACCATAGCGGGTCTTGTCTCTACTGCTGTCATTGCCTCATTGATTATCATCAAGACTAAGGGCAAGGGTGATGAAGGCGTCATCGAAGAAACTTAACATTTGACCGTTTAGCTGAGGCCATTAAAAAGCCAGTCATGTGACTGTAATGCCGTTCATTTGATGATTTATCGAGCGGTTGACTGAACTTCTAATTGCTTAAGGATCCGAGCCCTATCTCTAGGTCTCGGATTTTTTATGCAAGTTTGTCAAGCTTTTAACATGTTCAAATAATTCAAACCTCATCAAGTTGAATCCCACTATGGGTGGCTTTATTCTTATCTATTCTTATCTATTCTAACCTTCTACTGCCATATGGCTGAATTTAACATCAATAACATGAGTTATATCTAATTGATCTTATTATTTTACGACTCTTTGTTGGTACTCACTACCAATTCAAACGTAGATTAGGTATAAGGTTTATTCAATGCATATTAGCTAGATAAAAATGAACTTAAGTGAGATCGGTTACCGCCGCGTAGTGGTAAAGTTGGGAACGAGTGTGCTGACATCTGGCAGCCAAAAATTAGACAAGGCACACTTAGTCGAACTTGCACGTCAAATGGCCAGTTTGATGAAGGCGGGTGTCGAGGTTGTGCTGTGTACATCTGGTGCTATCGCCGCAGGGAGAGAACACTTAGGCTACCCCAAACTCCCCGATACCATAGCGAGCAAGCAATTATTGGCAGCTGTTGGCCAAAGTCAATTGATCCTTGCATGGTCTCAGTTATTTAGTATTTATGGTTTACACGTCGGCCAACTGCTGCTGACCCGCGCAGATCTTCATGACAGAGGGCGTTACCTTAATGCAAGGGATTCGTTAAACGCACTGTTAGCCCATGGCATCATCCCCATCATCAATGAAAATGACGCAGTGGCAACGGCTGAAATTAAAGTCGGTGATAACGATAACCTATCAGCAAGAGCGGCGCTGCTTTGTGATGCGGATATGCTTATTTTGTTGACCGATCAAAAAGGCTTATTTGATGCCGATCCGCGCACAAACCCAGATGCAAAATTAATCACGCAAGTGGTTAATATTGACGATAGCTTACGCATGCTTGCGGGGGGGGCTGTCTCAGGACTGGGTACTGGTGGAATGGCGACCAAGTTAGAAGCTGCCGACATTGCCAGACGGGCAGGTGTCGATGTGGTGATTGCTTCGGGTCATCATGAAAATGTTATTCAAAAAGTGGTCTGTTCAAATCCAGTGGGTACCCATTTTGCAGCATTAAAAAATCCACTAGAGAGTCGCAAACAGTGGATCTTGGCTGGCCCCGCAACCCGTGGACAACTCATACTTGATCCCGGTGCGGTGGAAGCGGTAACAAATAAAGGAAAAAGTCTTCTCTCGAAAGGAATTACAGCGATTGACGGTCTGTTTCAACGTGGCGATACCATCGAGCTTACAGATGCTAAAGGTAAAGTCCGCGCCAAAGGTATGAGTCGCTATAGTTCAAAAGATTTAGGGCTGATAGCGGGTAAACATTCAGATAGCATCGAGTCGGTGCTCGGTTATGATTATGGTGATGCAGTGGTTCACCGCAACGATATGGTGGTGTTATGAGTAATAGCGAATTTCTAAATAGCCTTGGTCAAAAGGCGAAGACGGCAAGCTATGCGCTAGCGAGCTTAACAGGCATACAGAAAACGGCCTTATTACGTGGAATTGCAAGTAAGTTAACCTATGCAAAGTCTGAGATCATCGCTGCGAACCAAAAAGATGTTGAGCAAGCTCAAGCTAACGGTTTGTCAGCTGCGATGATAGACCGCTTGCTATTAGATGAGTCAAGATTGCTCAGTGTGATAGCCGATATTGATAATGTGATTGGTCTAACTGACCCCGTGGGCAGCGAAATTGATAGTAGGCTATTGGATAATGGTCTGCGCTTATCTCGTCGCCGCGTACCGCTTGGCGTCATAGGTGTCATTTACGAGGCTCGGCCGAATGTGACCGTCGATATCGCCGTCTTAGCATTAAAAACCGGTAATGCAGTGATACTGCGTGGTGGCAAAGAAACCTTGGCGTCAAATAGAGCCCTGTGCAAAGTCATTCGCAGCGCAATACTTGAGCAAGGTCTACCTGAGGATTGTGTGCAGCTTATTGATAATCCTGATAGAAGTTTGGTATCAGGCTTACTAAAACTCGATAAATATGTCGACATGATAGTGCCAAGAGGCGGGCAGAACTTACAACGCTTATGTGCCGAACAAGCCACTATTCCGGTTATTTTGGGCGGTATCGGTATCTGCCATCTTTTTGTTGATGCGCAGGCGGATCTCGCAAAGGCAATTTCAGTGGTAGAAAACGCTAAAGTACAGCGCCCAACCGTTTGTAATGCTCTAGATACAGTATTGGTGCACCAAAAAAATGCGCAGAGTTTCATCCCGGCGCTATGTAAACAGTTAGCAACTAAAGGTGTTAGCTTTTATGGCTGTGAACAAACTCAAGCCGTTATGGCGATGAATGAGCAAGAGGTGCTAGCGGCAACCGACGAAACCTTTTCAACCGAATGGTTGTCGTTAAACCTAGGTATAAAAGTGGTTAACACGCTTGATGACGCCATTGCGCATATCCGTCAATATTCGAGTGGTCACTCAGAGGGTATTTTGACTGACAATATTCATACCGCCAGCAAATTTATGAACGCGGTAGACTCTGCAGCCGTTTATGTTAATGCAAGTACCCGCTTTACCGATGGTGGTGAATTCGGCTTAGGTGCTGAAGTCGCAGTCAGTACACAAAAATTACATGCTAGAGGCCCAATGGGGCTTGAAGCACTGACAACCTATAAGTGGTTAGCTTGGGGAGATTATACCGTCCGAGGTTAATCATGCTGGTGGCTGCTATTTGTAATGTTGCTTATTGGCAAACAGATACTGGTGTTTGATTGAAAAAGCCGCGAAAGCGGCTTTTTTTGTATCGTGTAGATGTAAAAAAATTTGTGCCCGTCATGGCAGCCCCTAATTACCAGCGCCATTAAATTGATCAAGCTGCAGTTATTAATATCAATACACTATTAGTCATAGTGAAAAGCCTTATCGTTTAATCAGAAAGACTATTTATTGTTGACTGGGGTCATTACTAAGTTCTTTATTCTGGGGAGTAAAGTATCTTGTCACTCTATATGCCTTTCTTTTTACTTGCTTTTATTTTGTTTTTGTTTGATTTTAATTGTGTTGATGTTTTTTGGCCTATTGCTTGCATTGATGTCGTTAACTTAGAAGATAATGCTAAAGCACTCACTATTAGTAATAAAAGGACTTAACTATGCAAATCAAATCAACTAAAGCGCTACTAACCAGCTTGTGTCTAGTAATTGGCGTGACATCTAGTATGGCTTATGCCGCTTCGAGTCGAACACTGACC
Organism: Shewanella abyssi; assembly: GCF_023284025.1. GTDB lineage: Bacteria > Pseudomonadota > Gammaproteobacteria > Enterobacterales > Shewanellaceae > Shewanella > Shewanella abyssi. The sequence goes on from NZ_JAKIKR010000036.1 coordinate 12,255, forward strand.
CAGAGCTATGAGTATGATGGACAAGCGGTGAGCTTTGATATGGAGTTGGGGTCTGCGAAAATTATAGCCACAGACGACAATGACATTAGAGTCGAAGTCGTGGTGGATGACTCAGATAGTCATTGGCTTTTTTTCTGGGGCAAGACTGACCTCGATAATATTAAAATCGATGCGCATAACAACCCACAAGAGCTGAGCATTGGGCTTAGTGAGCAAGATAACATTCAGCAAGAATGGATCGTTTACTTACCCAAGCAGGCTGCATTAGTGCTAGAAATGGGCGTCGGCCAAATTGAAGTGTCGGGGATGACAAGTGATATCGATATCGATCTCGGCGTTGGCAGTGCAAGAGTAGAGCATCAAACCTTATTTAGTCATGTTGAATTAGATTCTGCTGTGGGTGAAGTCTCCATTACTGAACTAGGCCAGCGACTTGTTGTTAAGAGAGGCATTATTAACCAGTCCTACTCGCATACAGACGCGGGTGGCAATGGGGATCTAAGCATTAATGTTGGTGTGGGTGAGATAGTGGTGGTGAAACGCTAGCTTAGGGGTTTTATCTGCTGCGGGCTTAAGTCTCAGCAATATACGGCTATACAGAAACCGGCGATATGCCGGTTTCTTTGTGTCTTATACTGGGATTAGGTACTTGCCATTTTACATATTCATTATTGTACTGGAATGCGTTTCTTTGCCCGCCACTGACCGAGTTTGGGCAGGACTTGCTGCAGTGCGAGTGCCGTTAAAATTAACACTAAGCCTATATAAGTACTTCTCTCGATATTTTCTTGCAATATCCAAGCAATAAAGCCAATCGACAATACCGGGGTGATAAACACCAGTGTAGTAATGCTGGCGGTACGCTCGGCTTTCTTTAGCGCAATGAGCCATAAAACAAAGGTGACCCCCATCTCAAACAGACCAACGTAAATACCGGCAAGTATGCCTTCTACATTCCACGTCGGCAGCGTCTGCGTCATGAGCACTGCCGTGACAATAAAGGGCAGACCAACCAGAAAACTGAGTAGTAAGCTCACCACAGGATCGCCCTTATCTTTAGTATTGACGATCCAAAAGAGAGACCACAGCAGGGTACTTGTTAGCGCGAGTATCACTCCAGTGGTGCTTTCGAACTCAAACCCAATCAAATTACCTTTAGTTGCAATGGTAAATACGCCCAAGTAGGCAACAAGGGCTGCGGTGATATCACTCTTTCTTAGCTTTTGTCCCAATAAAGGCACTGACAGCAGTGGCAGTAAAATGGCCCAAGTGTAATTAAGCGACAATGCTTGCTGTGCGGGTAATAAGTCATAGGCTTTAAATAACACTAAATAGTACAAGAAAGGGTTGAGTAAACCGGTTTGCAGATAAAATAGTGGCCGACTAACAAATTGCTCTCTAATCAATGACAACTTATTTTGTGCCACCAGGATAAATCCGAGCGCCACAATAGAGGTCGTCACAGCAACTAACACCAGCTGCAGAGGGGTGTAATGTGTCAGGGCGATTTTAAAAGCCGTTGCTACGGTCGACCACAGCAATATTGCACCTATGCCGAAAGCATAAGCCTGATGGGATTGTTTCAATTTCAATTACTCTACTTCGAGACTACATTCAAGCGCTCAGCTATCACAGACGTTAAACTGAACGATACCTTATTCGATTGTATGCATTATACGTTTCGCGAATAATTGGAACTGAGGGTGAGATCAAAAAACCGCAATCAAATGACAAAATTTACCATTTTCCCTTGTATTCGTTTCAAACGTCCCAATATAGGTAACCAAGAGACGAGATGGGCAAAATATAAGACTTGAAAACGATTCAGTCTGACCCCATTTCTATTACCAGATAACAAATTAGTTAAGACGATTTCGGAGGACTCCATGGGTAGAATTATTGGTATCGATTTAGGCACAACAAACTCTTGTGTTGCAGTATTGGATGGCGACAAAGCTCGCGTATTAGAGAATGCTGAAGGCGATCGTACTACACCCTCAATCATCGCATACACTGCTGATGAAACTTTAGTTGGCCAACCTGCAAAGCGTCAGGCTGTAACAAACCCAACTAACACCGTATATGCTATTAAGCGTCTTATCGGTCGTCGTTTTAAAGATGATGAAGTTCAACGTGATGTTGACATCATGCCATTCAAAATTGTTGGTGCTGATAATGGCGATGCTTGGGTTGAAGCCCAAGGTAAGAAAATGGCGCCACCACAAATCTCTGCTGAAATCTTGAAGAAGATGAAGAAGACTGCAGAAGATTTCCTCGGTGAAGAAGTCACTGAAGCGGTTATTACTGTTCCTGCATACTTTAACGATTCACAACGTCAAGCAACTAAAGATGCTGGTCGTATCGCGGGTCTTGAAGTTAAGCGTATTATCAACGAGCCAACAGCTGCAGCACTTGCATACGGTATTGATAAGAAGCAAGGCGATAACATCGTTGCGGTATACGATTTAGGTGGTGGTACATTTGATATCTCTATCATTGAAATCGACAGCGTTGATGGCGAGCAAACTTTTGAAGTGCTTGCGACTAACGGTGACACTCACTTAGGTGGTGAAGATTTTGATAACCGTATGATTAAGTATCTTGCTGAACAGTTCAAAAAAGAGCAAGGTCTTGACCTACGTAACGATCCGCTAGCGATGCAGCGTCTTAAAGAAGCTGCTGAAAAAGCGAAGATTGAGCTTTCAAGCACAACACAAACTGAAGTTAACCTGCCTTACATCACCGCTGATGCAACAGGTCCTAAGCATTTAGTGGTTAAGATCACTCGTGCAAAACTTGAGTCACTGGTTGAAGACCTGATTACTCGCACACTTGAGCCACTTAAAGTTGCCTTAGCAGATGCTGACTTATCAGTTTCTGATATCAACGAAGTGATTCTTGTTGGTGGTCAGACTCGTATGCCTAAAGTACGTGAAGAAGTTTCTTCATTCTTTGGCAAAGAGCTACGTCAAGATGTTAACCCTGATGAAGCGGTTGCTATCGGCGCTGCAGTTCAAGCAGGCGTACTATCAGGCGAAGTTAAAGACGTATTGCTACTAGACGTTACGCCACTGTCTCTCGGTATTGAGACTATGGGTAGCGTAATGACTAAGCTTATCGAGAAGAACACCACTATCCCGACTAAAGCGTCACAAACATTCTCAACGGCTGACGACAACCAAAGTGCTGTGACTATTCACGTACTTCAAGGTGAGCGTAAGCAATCAAGCGGCAACAAGTCTCTAGGCCAATTCAACCTAGAAGGTATTGAGCCAGCTCCACGTGGTATGCCACAAGTTGAAGTTGCTTTCGATATCGATGCCGATGGTATCTTGCATGTATCAGCGACAGACAAGAAGACGGGCAAGGCGCAGAATATCACCATCAAAGCCTCTTCAGGTTTAAGTGAAGAAGAAGTTGAAGCTATGGTGCGTGATGCTGAAGCTCATGCTGACGAAGATGCTAAATTCGAAGAGCTAGTGACTGCGCGTAACCAGGCTGATGGCATGGTTCACACAACTAAGAAGCAAGTCGAAGAAGCCGGTGAAGACTTACCAAGCGACGAAAAAGAGAAGATTGAAGCTGCAATGGCTGCTGTTGACACTGCCACTAAAGGCAATGACAAAGAAGCGATTGAAAAAGCGACTCAAGAACTAATGGAAGCCTCTTCTAAGCTAATGGAAATTGCCCAAGCTAAAGCGCAAGCACAGCAAGGTCAACCAGAAGGCGCAGGCGAAGCTCAACAAGACGCTCACGCAGGTGATGATGTTGTTGACGCTGAGTTTGAAGAAGTGAAAGACGACAAAAAATAATGACGGTTAACTCCTAATTTATTCCAGCGGGCGTTATGAGGAAACTCTAACGCCCGTTCGTGCAACTCCAGCAAAGAAAGCATGAGATTATGTCAAAGCGAGATTTTTACGAAGTATTAGGTGTCGGACGTGACGCCAGCGAACGCGAAGTGAAAAAAGCTTATAAGCGTTTAGCAATGAAGTTTCACCCAGATCGTAACCCAGGTAATAAAGAAGCAGAAGCTAGCTTTAAAGAAGCTAAAGAAGCTTATGAAATCCTAACCGATAGCGATAAGAAAGCGGCCTATGACCAGTTTGGTCACGCAGGCGTTGATCCTTCTCGTGGTGGTGGCGGTCATGGCGGTGCTGATTTTGGTGACGTATTTGGCGATGTATTTGGTGATATCTTCGGTGGCGGCCGTCGTGGCGGCGGGCAACGTCAAGCTGCACGTGGTAGCGACCTACGTTACAACCTAGAACTGTCTTTAGAAGAAGCGGTTAAAGGGCTCAGCAAAGAACTGCGCATTCCAACATTGGTTGCGTGTGAACCTTGTGACGGTAGCGGTGCTAAGAAAGGCTCAAAACCGACCACATGTGGCACCTGTCATGGCCAAGGCCAAGTGCAGATGCGTCAAGGGTTCTTCGCTGTTCAGCAGGCTTGTCCAACTTGTCATGGTCGCGGTAAGATCATTAAAGACCCTTGTAATCAGTGTCATGGCGAAGGTCGTGTTGAGAAGAGTAAAACCTTATCGGTTAAGATCCCTGCCGGGGTTGATAATGGCGATCGTATCCGTTTATCTGGTGAAGGCGAAGCGGGCGAGTATGGTGCAGCTCCGGGTGACCTATATGTTCAGGTCAGTGTACGTGAGCATGCGATCTTCCAAAGAGATGGTAATAACCTTTATTGTGAAGTGCCAATCTCCTTTAGCAAGGCGGCGTTAGGCGGCGAGATTGAAGTGCCAACACTTGATGGCAAGGTCAATCTTAAGATCCCGACTGAAACCCAAACTGGCCGTATGTTCCGCATGCGTGGTAAAGGTGTGAAGTCTGTTCGCAGTCATGCAGTAGGCGATCTGCTATGTAAGGTTGTGATGGAAACTCCTGTCAATCTTAACGAGCGCCAAAAAGCATTATTAGTTGAATTTGAAGCGACACTGACAGGCCAATCAAAGAAACACAGCCCTAAAGCTGATGGCTTCTTTGACGGTGTTAAAAAGTTCTTCCAAGATCTGAATAGCTAATTTGATTTCAAAGCGCTATCGCTGAAAATTAAATTTATAAAACCTCGCTTTGCGAGGTTTTTTTATGGAAGAACAAAAATCCCTCTTTAATTAATAGCCATCGGTATCACTTAATTGTGATATTTGTGTCTGGAACACTTATGCCACAATCCAAGGATGGTTAATTGTAGTATAAGTGTCTGGAACACTTATGCCACAATCCAAGGATGGTTAATTGTAGTATTTGTGTCTGGAACACTTATGCCACAATCCAAGGATGGATAATTGTGGTATTTGTGTCTGGAACACTTATGCCACAATCCAAGGATGGTTAATTGTGATATTTGTGTCTGGAACACTTATGCCACAATCCAAGGATGGTTAATTGTAGTATTTGTGTCTGGAACACTTATGCCACAATCCAAGGATGGTTAATTGTGGTATTTGTGTCTGGAACACTTATGCCATAATCTAAGGATGGTTAATTGTGGTAATACTCTAGAGTCAAAAATTAATGAAAGTTTGATAGAATCTTTTTAGAACCTAGAACCTAGCACCTAGAACCTAGAATCCAGGTCTAGCATTACAAAGGACTACCCATTGATGAAAATATTTCCGCTATTACTTCTTGCTGTATTAATCACCTCAGGCTGTGCGACGCATCAGTCGCCGACAGGCCGCAGCCAAACGCTACTGTTTTCAGCTCAAGAGATGTCGAAGCTGGGGGATTCATCCTTTGCTGAGCTTAAAAAGAGAGAAAAGCTCAGCAATAATATGGCACTCAACCAGTATGTTGATTGTGTGGCGAGCCGAATTACCCGGGCGTTACCGGATCAGAGTCAACGTTGGGAGGTGATCGTATTCGACTCTAAACAAGTGAATGCCTTTGCACTGCCTGGAGGCCATATCGGGGTTTACGCTGGTTTGCTTGATGTAGCGGTAAATGAACACCAACTGGCTACCGTCATTGGTCATGAAGTGGCCCATGTGCTGGCTAACCATAGTAATGAACAAGTGTCGCGCGCACAGATGACGGGGGCAGGAATGCAACTAGCAGATCTTGCTTTAGGCGTCGGCGGTGTTTCAAATCAAGAGGTGTACATGGCGGCCTTAGGGCTGGGTGTACAAGTGGGCTATACCTTGCCTTACGGTCGAGAGCAGGAGAGTGAAGCTGATATTATGGGGGTCGAGTTGATGGCGAAAGCAGGGTTTGATCCCGCCCAAAGTGTCGAACTGTGGCGCAATATGGCCAAAGCGGGTGGTGAGCAAGGGCCAGAACTGCTTTCAACCCATCCATCCCATGGGCAGCGCATTAGCCAGCTACAAAAAATGCAGGCGCAAGCTCAACCGCTTTATGAAGCTAATCGTGTGAGTGTGAAAAATAGTTGCCAGAGGCCAAAATAGCTACGCTTTTTAGGGCTATATCACAGAAAATATGCTAAAGTTGCGCGCGAAAATTCATTGAATCATTGAGAGTACAACCATTATGTCTGATAAGTTCAGTACCATTGAAGATCAAGCAAGTTACGGTGTTGGTCGTCAACTTGGTGAGCAACTAGCTGCTAACTCGTTTGAAGGTATCGATATTTCTGCTGTTCAATTGGGTCTGGCTGACGCTTTCGAAGGTAAAGAAAGTGTTGTTGCTATGGAAGATATGCAAATCGCATTTACTGAAATCAGCCAACGTATCCAGAAAGTTCAAGAAGCTGCTGCCGCTGCTGCATCAGAAGAGGGTGATAAGTACCTAGCTGCTAATGCTGTTCGTGAAGGCGTCACTACTACTGAGTCTGGTCTACAGTATGAAGTTATTGCTGAAGGCAACGGCGACAAGCCTGGTTATGATTCAACTGTACGTGTTCACTATCATGGTACTTTCACCTCTGGTGATGTATTTGATAGCTCAGTTGTTCGTGGCGAGCCTGCCGAATTCCCAGTCTCTGGCGTTATCGCTGGTTGGACTGAAGCATTACAACTAATGCCTACTGGTGCTAAGTTGAAATTGTTCGTGCCACATCACCTTGCATACGGTGAGCGTGGAGCGGGTGCTTCAATCCCACCATATTCAACTTTGGTATTCGAAGTTGAATTGTTAGAAATTATCTAAGTTAGACAATAAGCCTAAGTTAATCCTTAGGCTTTTTTTTGACATTTGCAGGGAGTGACTGAGATGACTGAAAAAGTAAGAGTGGCTATTACCGGCGGCAGTGGTCGTATGGGACGAACTCTTATTGAAGCGGCAAAACAAAATGATCTTATTTTGTTAGGCGCTGCGATTGAGCGTGCGGGTTCTACGTTGATGGGTGTTGACGCTGGAGAACTTGCAGGTGTGGGCGCAATGAATGTTGCGATTACCGATTCACTAGATAAGGCCGTCGATGATTTTGATGTACTCATTGACTTTACATCGCCTGAGGCTAGCGTCATCCACGCTGAGTGGTGTGCTAAACATGGTAAAGCTATTGTTATTGGCACCACAGGTTTCAATCAAGCTCAAAAAGAGCAAATTTCAGCATACTCTACACTAGTGCCAATGGTGATGGCGCCCAATATGGCTGTCGGTGTAAACCTTATGTGGAAGCTACTTGAAGTTGCTGCAGAAGTGATGGGGCATTATAGCGACATCGAGATCATCGAAGGTCACCATAGATATAAGAAAGATGCACCTTCAGGCACAGCGCTAAAAATGGGCGAAGTTATCGCCGAAACCTTAGGTCGTGATCTTGAAAAATGTGCCGTATATGGCAGAGAGGGGATCACTGGCGAGCGCGATAGAGAAACCATTGGTTTTTCTACCATACGCGCAGGCGATATTGTTGGTGAACACACCGCATTATTTGCCGATATTGGCGAGCGACTTGAAATTACCCATAAAGCATCGAGTCGAATGACGTTCGCTAACGGTGCGATGCGTGCTGCATCCTGGTTAGCCATTCAAGACGTCGGACTCTATGACATGCAGCAAGTCCTTGGCTTAAAACAGTAAATATTGAAAACCGCTATTAGCGGTTTTTTTTTGCGCGAACAGTCATTTTTGATAAAAGCACAGTTCCGCTATAGACGGATAGCAATTTTCAATATAAAATCTGCGGAATTTGTCAAAATTTCGTATTTTAGCGAAAATTGGTATTTTAAAAAAACACAAAAAACATTGTATTTCAATGATTTGGCTCTTTCCGGAGGTCGCGTTGACAAAGTCTGCCTTACTCGTACTTGAAGATGGAACCGTTTTTTCTGGCACTGCAATTGGTGCTGAAGGGATGTCTGTTGGTGAAGTGGTATTTAACACTTCAATGACTGGTTACCAAGAAATTTTGACTGATCCATCGTACTCACGTCAAATCGTAACGTTAACTTACCCACATATCGGTAATACTGGCACAAATGATGAGGACACTGAATCGTCTTCTGTTCATGCTTGTGGCCTGATTATTCGAGACTTGCCGCTTATCGCAAGTAACTTCCGCAATCAGCAATCTTTAAGTGATTACTTAAAGGCCAATAATGTGGTTGGTATTGCGGATATTGATACCCGCAAATTGACTCGTATTTTACGAGAAAAAGGCGCCCAAGCAGGATGTATTCTTGTGGGTGACCTAGATGAAGCCAAGGCGTTAGCAGCAGCTAAAGCGTTCCCTGGTTTAAAAGGCATGGACTTAGCCAAAAAAGTTACCACCACTGAAGCCTACCAATGGCGCAGCGGTAGCTGGCGTCTTGTTGGTGGCTTGCCGTCTGATAAGACTGAAGCAGAGCTTAAGTATAAAGTCGTTGCTTATGATTATGGTGTTAAGCGTAATATATTGCGCATGCTCGTTGACCGTGGCTGTGACGTCACAGTGGTACCAGCACAAACACCAGCATCGGAAGTATTAGCGATGAACCCAGATGGGATTTTCCTATCAAATGGTCCAGGTGACCCAGAACCTTGTGATTATGCGATTGCTGCGATTCAAGAGATTTTAAAGACCGAAATTCCGGTTTTTGGTATCTGTTTAGGTCACCAGTTATTAGCACTAGCCTCAGGCGCTAAAACCTTAAAAATGAAATTTGGTCATCATGGTGCCAACCATCCAGTGAGTAATATCGAGCAAGGCAATGTGATGATCACTAGCCAAAACCACGGTTTTGCTGCAGATGAATCAACACTGCCGGCCAATATCAAAGTAACTCACAAGTCATTGTTTGATGGTTCTTTGCAAGGTATTCACCTTACTGATAAGCCAGCGTTTAGCTTCCAGGGTCACCCTGAAGCAAGCCCAGGACCACATGATGCCGCGCCACTATTTAATCACTTCATTGATTTGATTGAACTGTATCGCCAGAACGCCAAGTAGTAACCTCATCCGGGAGAAGATTTAAGCAATGCCAAAACGTACCGATATAAAGAGTATTCTTATCCTAGGGGCTGGACCAATTGTTATTGGTCAAGCCTGTGAGTTTGACTACTCAGGCGCTCAAGCCTGTAAAGCCCTACGCGAAGAGGGTTATAGAGTTATTCTTGTTAACTCTAACCCTGCAACTATCATGACTGATCCAGAGATGGCCGATGCAACTTATATCGAGCCAATTCACTGGGAAGTTGTACGCAACATTATTGCTAAAGAGCGCCCAGATGCGATTCTGCCTACAATGGGTGGCCAGACGGCGCTTAACTGTGCCCTGGAGCTGGAAAGCAAGGGCGTGCTGAAAGAGTTTAATGTCGAGATGATTGGCGCGACAGCCGATGCAATCGATAAAGCCGAAGACCGTGGCCGTTTCGATAAGGCGATGAAAGCTATTGGCCTCGAGTGTCCACGTGCGGGTTTTGCCCATACGATGGCAGAGGCATTCGCGGTGCAGGAAACTTTGGGTTTCCCGTGTATTATTCGCCCGTCTTTCACCATGGGTGGCAGCGGCGGTGGAATTGCTTATAACATAGAAGAATTCGAAGAGATCTGTACTCAAGGACTGGACCTGTCGCCAACCAGTGAACTGCTTATCGACGAATCTTTGATTGGTTGGAAAGAGTACGAGATGGAAGTGGTACGTGACCGTAATGATAACTGTATCATTGTCTGTGCCATTGAAAACTTCGACCCAATGGGTGTGCATACGGGGGATTCAATCACCGTTGCTCCTGCGCAGACACTGACGGATAAAGAATATCAGTTGATGCGTAACGCTTCTATTGCGGTTCTGCGTGAGATCGGTGTTGAAACCGGTGGTTCTAACGTACAGTTCGGCATCAACCCGAAAGATGGCCGCATGGTTATCATCGAGATGAACCCACGTGTATCGCGTTCATCTGCTTTGGCATCAAAGGCGACGGGCTTCCCGATTGCTAAAATAGCAGCCAAACTGGCAGTTGGCTTTACACTAGATGAGCTGAGCAACGACATTACCGGTGGTGCGACGCCAGCGTCATTCGAGCCAGCTATCGATTATGTGGTTACCAAAATGCCACGTTTCAACTTTGAGAAGTTTGCCGGTGCAAATGACCGTCTAACCACTCAAATGAAGTCGGTTGGTGAAGTGATGGCGATTGGCCGTACTTTCCAAGAGTCGCTGCAAAAGGCATTACGCGGTCTTGAAGTCGGTAAAAACGGCCTTTGTCCTGAAATCGATATCACTGAACCTGATGCTATGTCGCGTATTCGTCATGAGCTTAAAGAGCCGGGTGCTGAGCGTATTTGGTACATTGCCGACGCATTCCGCTCAGGCCTATCGGTTGAAGATATTTTTGCTTTAACCAATATTGACCCTTGGTTCCTAGTGCAGATTGAAGACCTGCTTAAGTCTGAAACAGAAGTTGCTGAAGCCGGTCTTGCTGGGTTGACTGCAGATGTATTGCGTAAGCTAAAGCGCAAAGGCTTTGCCGATTCTCGTTTAGCAGCGCTTGCAGGTGTGAGTGAGTCTGAGGTGCGTAAGCTACGTACTCGTTTTGAAATTCACCCCGTTTACAAGCGTGTTGATACTTGTGCGGCTGAGTTCGCGACTGATACGGCTTATATGTACTCTACTTATGAAGAAGAGTGCGAAGCTAACCCATCAAATCGTGACAAAATCATGATCTTGGGCGGCGGACCTAACAGAATTGGTCAAGGTATTGAGTTTGATTACTGTTGTGTACACGCGGCGTTAGCGCTACGTGAAGACGGGTACGAGACCATCATGGTTAACTGTAACCCTGAAACGGTATCGACCGATTATGACACTTCAGACCGTCTGTATTTTGAGTCAATCACTTTTGAAGATGTGCTTGAAATTGTCCGCATCGAAAAGCCAAAAGGCGTTATCGTGCAGTACGGTGGGCAAACACCGCTTAAATTAGCCCGTGATTTAGAAGCTGCTGGCGTACCGATTATTGGTACTAGCCCAGATGCTATTGACCGTGCTGAAGACCGTGAGCGCTTCCAGCAAGCGATTGAACGTTTAAACATGAAGCAACCTGAAAACGATACGGTAACGACTGTTGAAGGTGCTGTTATTTCTGGCGAACGTATCGGTTATCCGCTGGTTGTTCGTCCATCTTATGTATTGGGTGGCCGCGCAATGGAGATTGTTTATGACGAGCAAGACTTGCGTCGTTATTTCAATGAAGCGGTGAGTGTTTCCAATGCATCGCCTGTATTGCTAGACCGCTTCCTTGATAACGCCATTGAAGTCGATATTGATGCTATTTGTGATGGTGAAACCGTGGTTATCGGTTCTATCATGGAACACATCGAGCAAGCCGGTGTTCACTCTGGTGACTCTGGTTGCTCACTGCCACCCTACAGCTTAAGTCAAGATGTTCAAGACCGCATGCGTGTGCAAGTGGGTAAGCTGGCAATGGAACTGGGCGTAATCGGATTGATGAACGTACAGTTTGCCATTAAGGATGACGAGATCTACATGATCGAAGTTAATCCACGCGCGGCGCGTACAGTTCCTTTCGTATCGAAAGCGACTGGCATTCCGTTAGCTAAGATAGCGGCACGTGTTATGGCGGGTCAAAGTCTTAAGTCACAGCAGTTTACCGAGGAAGTCATTCCGCCGTTTTTCTCTGTGAAAGAAGTGGTGTTGCCGTTTAACAAGTTCCCAGGAGTTGATCCATTACTCGGTCCTGAAATGCGCTCGACAGGTGAAGTGATGGGCGTTGGTGACACGTTTGCCGAAGCTTATGCTAAAGCACAGCTTGGTGCGACGTCTGAAGTGCCTAAGTCTGGTCGTGCATTACTGTCCGTGCGTGACAGTGATAAAGCACGGGTTGCTGATTTAGCCGCTAAGTTGATTGAACTGGGTTATGAGATCGATGCGACTCACGGTACTGCGGTTATCTTAGGTGAAGCGGGTATTAACCCACGCCTAGTAAACAAGGTACACGAAGGTCGTCCGCATATTCTTGACCGTATTAAGAATGGCGAATACACCTACATTGTTAATACCACTGAAGGTCGTAAGGCGATTGAAGATTCGCGTCAGCTTCGCCGCGGTGCACTGCGTTATAAAGTGAACTACACCACGACACTGAATGCTGCATTTGCAACGTGTATGGCCCATGCCGCCGATGACCGTACCAACGTGACATCAGTACAAGAGCTACATAAACGTATTGCTAAGTAAATTTTGATTGTACTAAAAAGGCCGCATTTTTTGCGGCCTTTTTTATGGTTGATTAAGAGGCTATGGCCAAGCTATAGTTATTGAAAATAATCCGTGTTCAACTTCTACTTAGTGAGATTTAACTGCAGACTGATGACGTGGAGGTCGAAGTCATCTAGTAAATTAGGTGAAGGGACTCTCGGTTAATGAAAATTTATCTGACTTTGCTAGCAAGTATTAACAAGGTTGAGTAAGCTCTATCGATTCCATAGAGTGCATGTTTCGCTCTTAGCGTTTACAATGACTCAATTCCACCAGATTATTACCCCGTTGACCGCTTAAAAGTCAGCGTGGACTGCTTTTGTTTTAAAGGAGACGAAAGAAGCTTATGAGTAAGGTTCCAATGACCGTCGTCGGTGCTGAAACACTGCGCGCAGAATTAGAGATGTTAAAGTTTGATCGTCGTCCGAAAATTGCACAAGCAATCGGTGAAGCACGTGAGCTTGGCGATTTGAAAGAAAACGCTGAATATCATGCCGCTCGAGAAGAGCAGGGGCTGTGTGAAGCTCGGGTTCGTGATATTGAAGGCAAGTTGTCTCATGCACAAGTTATTGATGTGACGGTAATGCCAAATACCGGTCGGGTTATTTTCGGTACCACTGTGACTATCTTAAACGTCGATACCGATGAAGAAGTGACTTATCGCATCGTTGGCGAAGATGAAGCGAATGTGAAAGAAAACTTACTGTCAGTGAGTTCGCCTATCGCCCGCGGTTTGGTTGGTAAGAGCGTTGATGATGAAATCTCTATTACCACCCCGCGTGGTGCTAACGACTTTGAAATTATTAAAGTCGAATATATCTAACGCTTATTAGCCAATTGGATGTTAGATAAATAAAAAAAGCCGCTAATTTAAAATTAGCGGCTTTTTTACATCATAAGTAATCGATTACTTATGTATTACTTTGCCTTAGGCACAGCAATTTTCATTTCTTCAGACTGACGGAACAGTACTAAGACGTGACCAATAAGCTGAACGTTTACAGCTTGAGTTTCACGTACAATGGCGTCGACGATTGCATTTTTAAGCTCTCTGTCACCAGAGGCTAATTTCACTTTGATCAATTCATGATGAGAGAGTGCACTATCAATTTCAGCCAGTACACCTTCAGTCAGACCGTTGCCACCAAGCATCACTACAGGCTTCAAATTATGCGCTAAGCCCTTTAAGTGCTGTTTTTGTTTGGTTGTTAAGTTCATTTATACCAACTTTATGCTGAGTTACTGTTGAAAAGCCGCTATTCTACCCTTATATATGCTTTGTGTAACTCTCAATTGTTGCGGATTTTAAATGTCAGGTAAAAAAAGATCGGCCAGTTCTTCACGCTGGATGCAAGAACATTTCGATGATCACTATGTCAAGCTAGCGCAAAAGCGCGGTTATAGGTCGCGCGCGGCCTTTAAGATAGAGGAGATCCAGGAGAAAGATAAACTTATACGACCAGGCATGACGGTGGTCGATTTAGGAGCGGCACCAGGAGGATGGTCACAAGTGGCTGTTAAGCTCGCGGGTGACAAAGGTAAAGTAATCGCCTGTGATATTTTATCTATGGATCCAATTGTAGGAGTTGATTTCCTGCAAGGTGACTTCCGCGAAGAGAAAGTACTTGAAGCGCTACTGACTCGAGTCGGTGACGCTAAAGTGGATGTCGTATTATCTGATATGGCGCCCAACATGAGTGGCACAGGCGGAGTTGATCAACCCCGTGCTATGTATTTAGTCGAACTCGCATTAGACATGTGCCATCAAGTTTTGGCTCCTAATGGCTGTTTTGCTGTTAAAGTCTTTCAGGGGGAGGGCTTTGACGAATACATGAAAATAGTTAAAGAAGCATTTAAAACCGTTAAAACACGTAAGCCAGATTCATCGCGAGCACGATCGCGAGAAGTCTATCTTGTGGCGACGGGGTACAAGTTATAGTAATCTATCGTAAGTACTCTAACATTAGTTTTCGAAAGACTTTAAAAGAGGTCGAGTAATTTGAGTGACATGGCTAAAAATTTAATTCTCTGGGTTGTCATCGCTGTTGTTTTGATGTCAGTGTTTCAGGGCTATTCCCCCTCTTCTTCTAATAAGCAGAAGATGGACTATTCTACCTTTTTAGATGACGTTAACGCTGGGCAGGTTAGCACTGTCGAAGTGAAAAGTGATCAACGTACCATTGAAGGAACAATGCGCACTGGTGAGAAGTTTGTCACCATCATGCCATTGCCAGATCTTGACTTGATCAATGATCTGAACCGTAAAGGTATCATGATGAAGGGGCAAGAAGCTGAAGAGTCGGGTTTCCTAACCCAAATCTTTATCTCTTGGTTCCCAATGTTACTGCTCATTGGTGTGTGGATTTTCTTCATGCGTCAGATGCAAGGCGGCGGTGGTAAAGGCGCGATGTCATTTGGTAAGAGTAAAGCCAAATTGATGAGCGAAGACCAAATTAAAACGACTTTTGCTGACGTTGCTGGTTGTGATGAAGCGAAAGAAGACGTTAAAGAGTTGGTTGATTACTTGAAAGAGCCAGCGCGTTTTCAAAAGTTAGGTGGCCGAATTCCTACTGGTGTCTTGTTAGTTGGTCCACCAGGTACCGGTAAAACACTCATTGCTAAAGCCATTGCGGGTGAAGCTAAAGTGCCATTCTTTACTATTTCAGGTTCTGATTTCGTTGAGATGTTTGTTGGTGTCGGTGCGTCGCGAGTACGTGACATGTTTGAGCAAGCTAAAAAGTCATCTCCATGTATCATCTTTATCGATGAAATCGATGCTGTTGGTCGCCAGCGCGGCGCGGGTGTCGGTGGCGGTCATGATGAACGTGAGCAGACCTTGAACCAGATGCTGGTTGAAATGGATGGCTTTGAAGGTAATGAAGGCGTAATCGTTATCGCAGCGACTAACCGTCCAGACGTGTTAGATGCGGCTTTATTACGACCGGGTCGTTTTGACCGTCAAGTGGTTGTCGGCCTGCCTGATGTGCGTGGTCGAGAGCAAATTCTTAAAGTCCATATGCGTAAAGTGCCATTGGCTGACGGTGTTAAGGCAAGTGTTATCGCCCGTGGTACGCCAGGTTTCTCTGGTGCCGATTTGGCGAACCTTGTCAACGAAGCCGCATTGTTTGCTGCTCGTAACAGCCGTCGCGTCGTGAGTATGGAAGAGTTTGAAAGCGCTAAAGATAAGATCATGATGGGCGCTGAGCGCCGTTCTATGGTGATGTCTGAAGCAGAGAAAGAGATGACCGCCTACCATGAAGCGGGTCACGCGATAGTGGGTTGCCTAGTGCCAGAGCATGATCCGGTACATAAAGTGACTATCATTCCGCGCGGTCGTGCGTTAGGTGTGACTTTCTTCTTGCCAGAGGCTGATGCGATTAGCCAAAGCAGACAGAAGCTAGAAAGTCAGATTTCTGTTGCCTACGGTGGACGTTTAGCCGAAGAGATCATCTACGGTAGTGAGAAAGTCTCTACCGGCGCTTCGCAGGATATTAAATATGCGACATCGATAGCACGTAACATGGTGACTCAGTGGGGCTTCTCTGAAAAGTTAGGTCCAGTACTTTATGCTGAAGATGAGAACGAAGTTTTCTTAGGCCGCAGCATGGGTAAGTCACAGCATATGTCGGACGACACTGCGCGTATTATCGATGCAGAAGTTAAGCTGCTGATATCGGCTAACTACGATAGAGCGCAACAGTATCTTAAAGATAATATTGACATCCTTCATGCAATGAAAGACGCACTGATGAAGTATGAAACCATCGATTCGAATCAAATTGATGACTTAATGGAACGTCGAGAAGTTCGTTTACCTGCTGAATGGGAAAAAGATAAGCAGGCTAACGATGATGACAGTAATGACGCATCTTCTGAAAAGAAAGACGACGTTAAGGACACTGAAGATAATAAAACCGATGTAAGTGATGTTGACGAATCACCTGCTAAGTAATCTTTAGACAATTTAAGAAGACCCCTTTATGGGGTTTTCTTGTTTATGGAGCTCTATTTTGTCGAGATTAACCTGTGGCAATAAATCATTAGATTTATCCACCCCAGCGATTATGGGGATCCTTAATGTCACTCCAGATTCATTTTCTGACGGTGGAGAGTTTTCTTCGTTTGAAACCGCCTGCCACCAGGCTGACAATATGGTCGCCCATGGGGCAATTTTTATCGATATCGGCGGTGAGTCTACTCGGCCAGGTGCTAAGGATGTGTCTGAAGCTGACGAGCTTGCTCGTGTACTACCGCTAATAGAGTATGTCGCTAAAACTCATGATGTATGGATCTCAATCGATACTAGTAAGCCTGTGGTCATGAGAGCTGCTGTAGCTGCGGGTGCGCACCTCATTAATGACGTTAGGGCGTTGCAAGAGCCTGGCGCATTAGCGGCGGCAGCTGAGCTTGGTGTTCCTGTGTGCCTAATGCATATGCAAGGGCAACCACGAACCATGCAACACGCGCCAGTTTATGATGACATTGTTAAAGAGATAAGCTCTTTTTTTGAGGAACGTATTACGGCCTGTCTTGAAGCTGGTATTAAGCGCAATAACATTGTACTCGATCCCGGATTTGGTTTTGGTAAGTCACTAGCGCATAATTACCAGCTACTACAGCGTTTAGCAGAATTCAGTGCGTTTGAGCTTCCGCTTCTGGCCGGATTGTCTCGAAAAAGCATGTTTGGCCAATTACTTAATCGTGAAGTATCACAAAGACTAAGTGCTTCTCTGGCTGGTAATATGTTGGCATTGCAGGCGGGCGCAAACATTGTGCGAGTGCATGATGTGCGAGAAACAGCCGATATGATGGCTGTGTTAAGCGCCACTAAAAATCACATGGATTTAAGCTAAGCAGGCGTTCAGCTTAAATAAAGTAATACTTGGTAGGATCTGTGCATTCTATTCTACCCACAGCGATTAAGTTTGGAGTTTTCGTGAAACAAAGACAATTTTTTGGTACTGATGGTATTCGCGGTAAAGTCGGTGCGGGTAAAATGACACCTGAATTAGCCCTGAAGTTGGGCTGGGCTGCGGGGCGCGTGTTATCTCGAACCGGCACCCGTAAAGTCATCATAGGAAAAGACACCCGTATTTCTGGTTATCTATTTGAATCGGCGCTAGAGGCAGGACTGTCAGCCGCTGGTCTCGATGTGATGCTAATAGGCCCTATGCCAACACCGGCGGTCGCTTATTTGACCCGTACATTTCGCGCCGAAGCGGGCATTGTGATCAGTGCCTCACACAACCCTTATTATGATAATGGTATTAAGTTTTTCTATACCGATGGCAGTAAACTTGACGATGCGGTAGAGCTTGAAATCGAAGCCGAATTGGAAAAGCCATTAACCTGCGTTGAATCTCATCTGTTAGGCAAGGTGGTT
Source organism: Shewanella abyssi (assembly GCF_023284025.1). Taxonomy (GTDB): domain Bacteria; phylum Pseudomonadota; class Gammaproteobacteria; order Enterobacterales; family Shewanellaceae; genus Shewanella; species Shewanella abyssi. Next base: position 30,251 of record NZ_JAKIKR010000036.1, read on the forward strand.
CGAATAGATGATGCCGCTGGCCGTTATATTGAATATTGCAAAAGCCATTTCCCAGCAGAACAAACATTAAGTGGGCTAAAGATCGTTGTTGATTGTGCTCACGGTGCAACCTACCACATAGCGCCAAGTGTCTTTAAAGAGCTTGGCGCTGAAGTTATCGCTATTGGTGATAAGCCAAATGGATTGAACATCAACGATAACGTTGGTGCAACGTCTATGGCTAAGATTTGCGAAACCGTGCTGGAAGAGAATGCTGATTTAGGTATCGCGCTTGATGGTGACGGTGACCGCATCATGATGGTTAACCGTCATGGACGGGTGATTGATGGCGACGAAATTCTCTATATCTTGGCATGTGACGCGCAAAAGCGTGGCGTATTGCAAGGCGGAGTTGTTGGTACGCTAATGTCTAATTTAGGCTTAGATCTTGCGCTGCAAGCACTGGATATCCCTTTTGTTCGCTCAAAAGTCGGCGATCGCTATGTGATGGAGCTGCTAAAAGAGCATGACTGGAGAATTGGTGGAGAAAACTCCGGTCATATTTTAAATCTAGATCATGGCACCACCGGTGATGGTATTGTGGCGGGGATCTTGGTACTTGCTGCTATGCGTCGTCAAAATGCAAATTTAGAGGACTTAACCGCGGGTATTACTATGTTGCCTCAAGTGTTGGTCAATGTGCGCTTTGAAGGCAGCGATGACCCACTAACGTCAGCAGAAGTGCTAGCGGCTCAAGCTGAAGTTGAACAGAAACTTGGCGCTAGAGGTCGAGTTCTGCTGCGAAAATCGGGCACCGAACCCTTACTCAGAGTGATGGTTGAAGGTGATGACGAAAATGATGTCATTAAGTTTGCCAACTATATTGCAGATGCAGTTCGTAACCTAGTATAAATATTCGACAGAGGTTAATTGCATAAACCTTGATTTGGCTGCTTAAAGGAGTTGTATTGTCAATATAACTCCTTGGTAGGGTAAAAAATATGCGTTCTAACCGAGTTTATTAAAAATTACGCTTTTAGCTATTGTAACTTAACAAGTGGTTCGCTATTATTCACGCCGCTTTCAGAGGAGACCGTGATGGCACTAAGACGTCCGATGGTTGCTGGTAATTGGAAAATGAATGGCAGTGCGCAACTAGCGCAAGAGTTATTCAAAAAATTCGCTACCAAGCTCCAAAATGATTCAGCTGAAGTGGTTCTGTGTCCGCCTTCTATTTATTTAGAAAGTGTTCGACAGCTGCTAGATGAAAATAAAGAAGCCTTAAATGGTTGTCTTGTCAGAATGGGTTCGCAGAATGTCAGTCAACATGACTTCGGTGCTTATACTGGCGAAATATCTGGGCAGATGTTAAAAGATTCAGGATGTCGATATGTTATTATCGGACATTCAGAACGTCGCCGTATGTACGGAGAGACGAGTGATATCGTAGCAGAGAAATTTGCTGCAGCTCAAAAACATGGTTTGACCCCAATACTCTGTGTTGGTGAATCAGGTCCAGCTCGTGAAGCAAGACGTACTTTTGAAGTTATTGCGGAAGAGTTAGATATCGTCATTGAAAAAAATGGCACCATGGCTTTTGACAACGCGATTATCGCCTATGAGCCGCTTTGGGCTGTAGGGACAGGTAAGAGCGCTACGCCAGAGCAGGCACAAGAAGTTCATGCGTTTATTCGCAAACGCCTCTCTGAAGTTTCTCCCTTTATCGGAGAAAATATCAGGATCTTGTACGGTGGTAGCGTAACACCGAGTAATGCTGCGGATTTATTTGCGCAGCCAGATGTAGACGGTGGCTTGATTGGCGGTGTTAGCCTCAATGCTACTGAATTTCTCAGTCTATGTACGATAGCGATGAGCGCATAAATATGTATGAAGTTCTAATGGTTATATACTTGTTGGTTGCTATAGGTCTAGTAGGACTTATTTTAATCCAGCAAGGTAAGGGTGCAGACATGGGTGCCTCTTTTGGCGCTGGCGCATCGAATACTCTTTTCGGTTCATCAGGTTCAGGTAACTTCTTGACTCGTTCAACAGCTGTTTTAGCAATTGCGTTTTTTGCCTTAAGTTTAACCATCGGTAACTTAAGCGCAAACCACACAAAAGCTGAAAACGCTTGGGACGATTTGAGTAGCGACGCAGCACAAGCTGTTGAGCAAGTTCAGCAAGAAGCTGAAAAGTCAGAAGATAAAATCCCTGACTAAATCCATAGCAACTTATGGATACTATTAATCAAATCGATTAGTAGAGATTGTTTAAATGACTATTAACCTCTCAACGTAGTCATTACTTAAAACAATCGACGTAGAAATTATGCGGATGTGGTGGAATTGGTAGACACGCCAGCTTGAGGGGCTGGTGAGCGCAAGCTCGTGGGGGTTCAAGTCCCCCCATCCGCACCAAATCTTTGATTTTGTTTAATGACCAAGTCAAAGATAATAAAGTCGCCGAGTTAGGCGCTTTGTTATTGCAAGTCGAGATGATTCTCAATATACTTGCACAAGTTGTCGCGGGGTGGAGCAGTATGGTAGCTCGTCGGGCTCATAACCCGAAGGTCGTCGGTTCAAATCCGGCCCCCGCAACCAGCTTCCCAGTAAAGGATTTAGATCCTATACTGTACAGGTTCTGGATTTATCAACCTCGTCATTACGGGGTTTTTTGTTATCTGGGACTTACACAACTGTCATGATAAGTGACTTTTTACTGGGCTATTAGGCCCTTTTTTGTTTTTCTGGGGGTAACCTTGGCTACATTAGAACGCAAACTGGTAGAGCTGCTAAAAGCACCAGTTGAAGCATTAGGCCACGAGCTTTGGGGCTTGGAATATATTCAAGCAGGTAAGCACTCTATCTTGCGTCTATATATAGACAATGAAAAAGGGATTTTCGTTGATGACTGTGCCGATACCAGTCGTCAAGTGAGTGCTGTCATGGATGTTGAAGATCCAATTTCAACAGAGTACACACTAGAAGTGTCTTCCCCAGGTGTGGATAGACCATTATTTACTGCACAGCAGTATGAACTCTATACCGGTGAGACTGTAAAAGTACAACTAACGATGCCTGTCGCAGGCGGTCGTAATTTGAAAGGTACGGTTATTGGCGTCGAGGGGCAAATGCTCACTCTGTCAGTAGAGGGTAATGAACTGATAGTTGCTTTGGATAACATCCGTAAAGGCAATTTAATCGCTAAGTTTTGATGAATTCAAGGTGAACGAGGCAAGAGAATGAATAAAGAGATCCTGCTAGTCGCTGAGGCGGTTTCAAATGAGAAAGGTGTACCACGCGAGAAGATTTTCGAAGCGTTGGAAATTGCACTAGCCACAGCAACCAAGAAAAAATATGAAGGTGACATTGAAGTTCGTGTCGCTATTGATCGCAAAACGGGTGCCTATGCCACTTTCCGTCGTTGGATGGTTGTTGAAGACACTGGCGAGCCATTAGAAAACCCTTTCCGTGAAATTACACTCGAAGCGGCAGTATATGATGAGCCTGAAATTGAGCTTGGCGGCTTTATAGAAGATGAAATCGATTCAGTAGCATTCGACCGTATTACCACGCAAACGGCAAAGCAAGTTATTGTACAAAAAGTACGTGAAGCTGAACGTGAACAGATCGTTGAACAATTTCGCGACCGCGAAGGTGAGTTGATTGTCGGTGTGGTTAAGAAAAGTAACCGCGAAAGCGTTATCGTTGATTTGGGCACTAACGCTGATGGCGTACTGTTCAAAGAAGACTTGATCTCCCGTGAGTCTTTCCGCCCTGGTGATCGTGTACGTGCATTACTTTACTCGGTACGTCCTGAAGCGCGTGGCGCTCAGTTGTTTCTAACACGCACTAAGTCAGAAATGCTGATAGAGCTTTTCCGTGTGGAAGTACCTGAAATTGCCGATGAGATGATCGAAATTATGGGCGCAGCTCGTGATCCAGGTTCCCGTGCAAAGATTGCCGTGAAATCTAACGATCGTCGTATCGACCCTATCGGTGCGTGTGTTGGTATGCGTGGTGCTCGTGTTCAAGCCGTTTCAAACGAACTGGGTGGCGAGCGTGTTGATATCGTGCTTTGGGACGATAACCCTGCACAATATGTCATCAACTGTATGGCACCTGCTGATGTGGCGTCAATCATCGTAGATGAAGACAACCACACAATGGATATCGCTGTAGAGGCTGATAGCCTAGCGCAAGCAATTGGTCGTAATGGTCAGAATATTCGTCTAGCGACTCAACTGTCTGGTTGGGAACTAAACGTCATGACTGTTGATGACATGAAAGCTAAGCACCAAGCAGAAAGCGCTAAGGTGGTTGACTTACTGATTCAGGCGCTAGACGTCGATGCAGAGTTTGCCCAAGTTTTGGCTGACGAAGGCTTTACCTCTTTAGAAGAGATTGCTTACGTACCAACAGCAGAACTATTAGAAATAGATGGATTTGACGAAGATGTCGTCGAGTCTTTAAGAGAACGTGCAAAAGCGGCGATCTCGACTCGCGCACTTGCGACTGAGGAAGCACTTGATGGTGTTTCACCAAGTGAAGACCTGCTAGCATTAGAAGGTTTAGATAGACACTTGGCATTCGTATTTGCAAGCAAAGGCGTAATCACGCTAGAAGATTTGGCCGAACAAGGCATTGATGATTTGATCGAAATTGAAGAATTAACAGAAGCAAAAGCAGGTGAGCTCATTATGGCTGCCCGTAATATCTGTTGGTTTGGCGAAGAAGCATAAGTCGATCAACAGAGGGGAATTAAATAATGGCAGATACAACAGTAGACAAGCTAGCCACAGAAGTTGGGAAAAGTGCTGATCGACTCGTCGAACAGTTTTCTCAGGCTGGCATTAAGAAATCGACAACGGATACGGTTTCTGAATCAGAAAAACAGCAGTTGCTTGATTTTTTGAAGAAGCAACACGGTGGCGATGCTGCACCAACTAAAATGACACTGCAACGCAAGTCAGTATCAACTCTGAGCGTGGCCGGCAGTGGCGGTAAATCAAAGGACGTTAAAGTAGAGGTGCGCAAAAAACGTACTTTTGTTAAGCGTGATGAAGCGCAAGAAGCTGAACTAGCGGCAACAGCAAAAGCTGAAGCAGACGCTAAAGCTGCGGCAGCGAAAGCTGAAGCTGAAGCTAAAGTGAACACTGAAGCAAAGCAAAAAGCTGACGAAGAAGCTAAAGCAAAAGCTGCTAAAGTGGCAAAGCAAGAAGCCGCTCCAGTGCAAACTGCAGATGAAAAAGCCGCTAAAGCCGAAGCTGTCAAGCTGCAGACAGTACAAGATGAAGTTGCTAAGGCAAAGGCCAATGCAGAAGGTGTTGCAGCAACTGAAGAAGCACGTCGACTAGCTGAAGAAAATGCTAAGCGTTGGGCTGAAGAAGAAAAAGCACGTAAAGAAGCTGAAAAAACGGGTGATCACCATGTCACTACGTCTACCGAAGCGCGTGCTGCAGAAGATACCGCCGATGCCAATGCAGAAAAACGTGACCGTCGTCCGCGTAAAGCACCGACCCCTGCACCTGCTACAACGGGTAAAGGAAAGCGTCGCGGTGGCAAGGACAACCGTCGTGACAGCCGTAATTCACGTAATTCACGTAATTCACGTAATGCTCGTAGCGTTGCACCTGAATCAATGGACCACGCGTTCAATAAGTCAGCTGTTGTCGTTAAAGCAGAAGTTAGCATCGGTGAAACCGTTTCGGTTTCAGAATTAGCTTCAAAAATGGCAGTGAAAGCGACTGAGATCATCAAGCAGATGATGAAGATGGGCTCTATGGTTACGATTAACCAAGTCCTTGATCAAGAAACTGCGCAGCTTGTTGCTGAAGATATGGGGCATAAAGTTGTTCTGACTCGCGAAAACGAACTAGAGCATCAAGTGCTTGCTGACCGTAATGGCGATGTAAGCGTTGAACCACGTGCTCCAGTTGTGACTATCATGGGCCACGTTGACCATGGTAAGACATCACTACTTGATTACATTCGTAGTGCAAAAGTAGCCTCTGGCGAAGCCGGTGGTATTACTCAGCATATTGGTGCTTATCACGTCGAAACTGAAAACGGCATGATCACCTTCTTAGATACCCCTGGTCACGCGGCGTTTACCGCAATGCGTGCTCGTGGTGCTAAAGCGACTGACATCGTCATTCTAGTGGTTGCGGCTGATGATGGCGTTATGCCACAAACCATCGAAGCTATCCAGCATGCTAAAGCCGGTGGTGTACCGCTGATTGTTGCTGTTAACAAGATGGATAAGCCCGAAGCTGATCCTGAACGTGTTAAATCTGAACTGTCTCAACATGGCATAATGTCAGAAGATTGGGGCGGAGAGAACATGTTTGTTCACGTTTCAGCTAAGAGCGGAGAAGGAATTGATGAGTTACTAGAAGGTATTCTTCTTGAATCTGAAGTCCTAGAGCTTAAAGCGGTTCGTGAAGGTATGGCTGCTGGTGTGGTGGTTGAATCTAAGCTTGATAAAGGCCGTGGTCCAGTTGCAACCGTGCTGGTACAAGAAGGTACATTGAAGCAGGGCGATATCGTTCTTTGTGGTCTTGAATACGGTAAAATCCGTGCTATGCGTGATGAAAACGGTCAAGCCATCACTGAAGCGGGTCCATCAATTCCGGTAGAAATACTAGGTCTTTCTGGTGTACCGTCTGCGGGTGATGAAGCGACTGTGGTACGTGATGAGCGTAAAGCGCGTGAAGTTGCACTCTATCGTCAAGGTAAGTTCCGTGACGTTAAGTTGGCTCGCCAGCAGAAGTCTAAGCTGGAAAACATGTTCGCCAATATGGTTGAAGGTGAAGTTGAAGAGCTTAACTTGGTACTGAAAGCTGACGTTCAAGGTTCACTTGAAGCGATTTCAGATTCGCTTAATAAGCTATCTACTGACGAAGTTAAAGTTAACATCATCGCTCGCGGCGTAGGTGGATTGACTGAAACTGATGCAACCCTAGCGGCAGCATCTAACGCTATTATGATCGGCTTTAACGTTCGTGCAGACGCACAAGCGCGTAAAGTGATTGACAGAGAAAGTGTTGATCTTCGTTATTACAGCATCATTTATCAGTTGATTGATGAAGTTAGAGACGCGATGAGCGGCTTGTTATCACCTGAATTTAGACAAGAAATTATTGGTCTTGCTCAAGTTCGTGATGTCTTTAAGTCTCCTAAGATTGGTTCTATCGCTGGTTGTATGGTTACTGAAGGTACGATTAAGCGTAGTGCTCCAATCCGTGTTCTACGTGAGAACATTGTTATCTACGAAGGTGAGCTTGAATCTCTTCGTCGCTTTAAAGACGATGTTAGCGACGTTCGTAACGGCATGGAATGTGGTATCGGTGTGAAGAACTATAATGACGTCAGAGTTGGCGATCAAATTGAAGTCTTCGAAACCGTTGAGATAGCGCGTACTCTGTAACCTATCTTGTAACTTATTTATAAGGGCGGCGTTAGCCGCCTTTATTCTTTAAAGTAAATGGCAAATATATTATGGCAAAAGAATTTAGTCGTACACGCCGCATAGCCCAGCAGCTACAGCAAGAGCTGGCACAAGTGCTACAGCGTGACATGAAAGACCCTCGTATCGGTTTTGTCACTGTGAATGATGTCGATGTTTCGCGTGACTTAAGCTATGCAAAAGTTTATGTGACTTTCTTTGAAGAAGACGAAAATCTTGTTAAAGAAAAAGTTCAGGCATTAGATGATGCAGCGGGCTATATCCGCTCGCTTGTGGCTGGTCGTATGAAGCTGCGTGTGATGCCTGAACTGCGTTTTATCTATGACAGTTCACTGGTTGAAGGTATGCGTATGTCAAACCTTGTTAGCCGCGTGATCAGTAATGATAAAGCAAAGCAACAAGAGCACGGCACTCAAGAAGATGTTGACCAAGACAGCGGCAAGGCTGAGGACGACAAGTAATGGGTCGTCGTTCTCGTGGTCGTCATGTCGATGGTGTGTTATTGCTTGATAAAGACACTGGTATGAGTTCAAACTTTGCATTACAAAGAGTTAAGCGCTTTTTTGATGCAAACAAAGCTGGCCATACTGGTGCGCTTGATCCATTAGCAACAGGCATGTTACCTATCTGTTTAGGCGAGGCGACTAAGTTCTCTCAGCATCTGCTTGATGCTGATAAACGTTACTTGGTGACCGCTAAACTTGGGCAACGTACTGATACCAGCGATTCTGATGGTGAAGTCGTCCAAACACGTGAAATAGATTTTACTCAAGCGCAGCTAGATACAGCTCTTGAATATTTTCGCGGTAAAACCATGCAAGTTCCTTCAATGTACTCGGCGCTTAAATATCAAGGGAAACCTTTATATAAGTATGCACGTGAAGGCATTGAGGTTCCGCGTGAAGCGCGTCCTATCAATGTTTTTGAGCTTAACTTCATCAGCCTTGAAGGCGATGAGTTAACCTTAGATATACATTGTTCTAAAGGGACTTATATCCGCACCATCACCGATGATTTAGGTGAAATGCTAGGCTGTGGTGCACATGTCATTATGTTGCGTCGCACCCAAGTCGCGGGTTACCCATACGATAATATGGTGTCTCTAGCACAGCTTGAAGCACTTGTGGCTAAGGTCGAAGAGGAGTCTCTAACCTTATCAGAGGTATTGGATCCACTGTTATTACCGATGGATACTGCGGTTAGTGGCTTTAAAGAGATAAACGTCTCTGACGATATCGCTCCCTTCTTAATGAATGGGAATCCGGTTCAGGTGGCTAATTTACCGGTTGATGAACTTGTGCGGATCACCTTAGGTGAGGAGCGCAAGTTTGTTGGCGTTGGCCAAATGAATGATGATGGTCTACTTGCACCTAAGCGACTTATCGTTTTGAGAACAGAATCTGACCAATAGCGATGTTTTGTCGTGCGCTAGAGAAATCTAGTTGCTACTACTTTGCTTAATAGGTAGAATACGCGCTCACTTTGGCTGAGTTAGTGATCGGCTAAAGATTTTTAATTATTATTTTGGAGATAGAAATGTCACTAAGTGTTGAGAAAAAAGCTGAAATCTTAGCTGAATTTGGTCGTTGCGAAAATGATACTGGTTCTTCTGAAGTTCAAGTTGCTCTGCTAACTGCGCAGATTAACCACCTTCAAGGCCATTTCAAAGAGCACATCCATGATCACCATTCACGTCGTGGTCTACTACGTATGGTAAATACACGTCGTAAACTTCTTGCATACCTTAAGCGTACTGAAAATGTTCGTTACCAAGAGCTAATCAAGAAGTTAGGTCTACGTCGTTAATCTTTAATTAGATAACGTTTGACCTATAAAAAGGAGGCTTAGCCTCCTTTTTTTGTACTTAAAATAAAGTGTTAACACAGATAATAGCAGGAGATATTAGGTTACTGCTTGGGCTGCTTGGGCTGCTTGGGTATTGAGTTTAATGTATTTATCTTCGAATGCCGCTAATGCTAAGGGCTTGCTAAAGAAATAACCTTGGCCTATTAAGCAATCTTGCTCTTGCAGCCATTTAAGCTGCGCTTCGTTTTCAATCCCTTCTGCAACAATTTTTAAATTTAGTTGCTTTCCCAGCATTAAAATAGTCGAAGCGATGGCACTCTCTTGTGGTAAATCATTCACAAAGCATCTATCAATTTTGATGGTAGTTATTGGTAAATGGCGTAGATATGACAGAGAGGAGTAACCCGTACCAAAGTCATCGACTGCAATGCCAAACCCAGCGGCGCGCAATTGCTCAAGCTTGTCAATCGCCAGTGGTACGTCATTCATTAGTGATGTTTCAGTGATCTCAATCTCTAATAGTTCAGCTGCAATCTGGTAGCGTAATGCTGTCTGTTTTATATCAGGCACTAGACTTCGGTGTTCAAATTGCTGTGAGGCGACATTAACAGCAATAGGCAGTGTTACATTGTACTGTTGTTGCCACTTCTGAATAGTGCGACAACTCTGCTCTATCACCCAACGACCGATTGGAATGATAATTCCAGTTTCTTCGGCGACGGGGATAAACGACATCGGGCTAATAAGTCGGCCATCTTTCTGCCACCGAATGAGTGCTTCACAACCAAGAAGTTCGCCGGTTCTAATATCGAGCTTAGGTTGGAAGTGCAGTACAAATTCGTCATTTATGAGTGCGTCATGCAGTGAGGCTTCGGTTCTTAAGCGAACCGCTGCGCGTTCTGTCATCTGTTGCTTGAAGAATGCCCATTGATTGGAGCCCGCTGCTTTTGCACTATACATCGCGATGTCAGCGTGGCGAATAAGATCGTCAGCGGTCAAACCATCATCAGGATAGATAGATATTCCAACTGATGCGGCAGGATGAATTGCATGTTCATCAAGCAGCATCGGTGTATTGAGCTGCAACAATAGTTTATCGACGAACTCGGCAGCTTGGGCTGGAGACGTCAATTCATCGGCCAAAATAACAAACTCATCACCGCCTAAACGAGCAACCGTTCCTAGCTCTGCGACTGCACTTTCTAATATTCGTGCTATCTGTACTAAAAACTGATCACCAAATGCATGGCCAAGCGAATCATTCACGTTTTTAAACCTATCTAAGTCAATAAACAGCAGGACAAACTGCGTTCTATGTATTCGAGATCGTTGAATGGTCACTGCAATGCTCTCTAGCAAAAGAGCGCGATTGGGTAAGCCTGTCAATGGATCTCTGGTTGCCATTTTACGCAGTTTATTTTGAGTTTTAGCAAATTGGACTAAGATTTGATTGAATTTACTGGTGACTAGACCGAGTTCATCATCCATGTGTGGTCGTGAGTTTGGCAATAAATTGTCGCCTGGTGACTCAGGGTCTATTCTGTCTATGGCTTCACTGATGCGCGCTATCGGTTGAGTTAAGAAGCGGTGAAACACAATAGATAGGACGAGTGTGAGTAAAAATGCGCGGGCTAAGGTGGCCCAGAAACTATAGCGTAAAGTCGAGAATAACGAGCTCGTTAGCGCTTGTGTATCATAATGGACCGTTAGTTTACCAATGAGCTCTATCTTATCGTTACTGCTACTGAAAAAAGGACGGTAAAGCGTGCGAGATATTTGATTGAGGTCGCCAAACAGTTCATCACTGATATTTTGAAATAGCGCAGATGATTCATCTGGCAGCGCACTGCTGACGGTGACAAAACGGCTATCATCGTCTAATTCGATGGTAGCAGCAGCGATATTATCGACCTTCAACAAACCTTGTATGGTTTGAGCTGCTAACGTTTCGTCCATTGCCCAGACTGCATTGGTCGCCGGTTGCTCAACTGAATTGAGCAATTCTTGCTGTGTTGAGATAAGTTGCTGGCGTGCGTTAACAAAAACTAGCGATATTTCAACAAGAAAAATAGCAACAGCAAAAAATAAAGTAGCGGAAACTACCAGCGTTGTTTGCTTCCATGTCAGTGATTTGAAATTTCCCTTCATCAACTCTTTTCCGTTATTTCAATAGCTTATGTATTCTTTGCTTGGCGAGTCGTCGTAGTTCCGAAACATACTTTTAGTAATATGCTCACTTTAGAGAAAAGATTCCGCTTTGTCATTAATCTATTCCCTTTATCTATTGAATAAACTTGAAGTATACTTACGCGCGTAATTAAGGTAATTAAATTTAAGGAATGGTTCACGTGAATCCAATCGTAAAGAGTTTTGAATATGGTCAGCACACCGTTACATTAGAAACGGGTGTTATCGCACGTCAAGCCGACGCTGCTGTTTTAGCGAGTATGGGTGATACAACAGTATTAGTAACTGTTGTTGGAAAGAAATTTGAAGAGCCTGGGCGTGACTTTTTCCCGCTAACGGTTAATTATCAGGAAAGAACTTACGCTGCTGGTAAGATCCCTGGTGGTTTCTTCAAACGTGAAGGTCGTCCATCTGAAAGCGAAACACTGATTGCACGTCTAATTGACCGTCCCATTCGTCCTCTATTCCCTAATGGCTTCAAGAATGAAGTTCAGGTAATTATCACAGTAGTTTCTGTGGATCCTGAAATCAATCCTGATGTTATCTCTATGATAGGTACTTCCGCAGCCCTAGCTATCTCAGGCCTGCCATTCAACGGCCCACTTGGTGTGGCACGCGTTGGTTACATCAACGGCGAATATATACTTAACCCTGAAGTTAGTCAGTTAGCCGAGAGTGACCTAGACCTAATCGTCGCAGGTACTGAAGGCGCAGTATTGATGGTAGAGTCTGAAGCCGCCTCATTGGCTGAAGAAGTGATGCTAGGCAGCGTCGCCTATGGTCACGAGCAACAGCAAGTTGTGATCACTGCCATCAAGGAGCTTAAAGCCGAAGCAGGCAAGCCTACATGGGATTGGACTGCTCCTGTATCTGATGCAGATTTGGTCGCTAAAATTAAGGCGCTTGCAGAAGAGAAATTCTCAGCTGCATATCAGATCGCTGATAAGAGTGAACGTCGTGACGCGGTTAACGTACTTAAGAGTGACGCTATCGAGACACTCGTTGCTGAAAATGCGGATGTCGACTTACGTGAAGTTGGTAAGATATTAAGTAGCGTTGAGAAGCAAGTCGTACGTAGTCGCATCATAGCGGGTAAGCCTCGTATCGATGGTCGTGAGCCAGATATGGTTCGTGGTCTTAACGTGATGGCCGGTGTACTTCCACGTACTCACGGTAGCGCGGTATTTACTCGTGGTGAGACTCAAGCACTAGTGACTTGTACTCTAGGTACCGAGCGTGATGCACAGAAAGTTGATAGCATCATGGGCGAATACACTAACCGCTTTATGCTGCACTACAACTTCCCTCCTTACTGTGTTGGTGAGACGGGTTTTGTTGGTTCGCCTAAGCGTCGTGAAATTGGTCACGGTAAGCTAGCTTGGCGTGGTATTAACGCGGTTATGCCTTCTGCAGAAGAGTTCCCATACAGCATTCGCGTAGTATCAGAGATCACTGAATCTAACGGTTCAAGCTCAATGGCTTCTGTTTGTGGTACCTCTCTTGCGCTTATGGATGCAGGTGTTCCAATTAAGACTTCTGTTGCTGGTATTGCAATGGGTCTAGTTAAAGAGGGTGACGATTTCGTTGTTCTTTCTGACATCTTAGGTGATGAAGATCATCTTGGTGACATGGACTTTAAAGTTGCAGGTACTCGCGACGGTATTACTGCATTGCAGATGGATATCAAGATCGAAGGTATCACTAAAGACATCATGGAGATTGCTCTAAAGCAAGCTTATGGTGCTCGTGTTCATATCCTAAACGTAATGGACCAAGCTATTGGTACACATCGTGATGACATCTCTGCTCACGCTCCACGTATCACCACGATTAAGATTAACCCTGAGAAGATCCGTGACGTTATTGGTAAAGGTGGTGCAACAATTCGTGCCCTTACTGAAGAAACGGGTACTACGATTGAGTTAGAAGATGACGGTACAGTGAAGATTGCTTCTTCAAATGGCGAAGCCACTAAAGAAGCTATCCGTCGTATCGAAGAGATCACTGCTGAAGTTGAAGTAGGAACAATTTACAATGGTAAAGTTGTTCGTATCGTAGACTTCGGTGCCTTCGTAACCATTCTTCCTGGTAAAGATGGTCTAGTGCATATTTCACAAATCGCTGAAGAGCGTGTTGCGAATGTGTCTGACTACTTAGAAGTTGGCCAAGACGTTAAAGTTAAGGTAATGGAAGTTGATCGCCAAGGTCGCGTGCGTCTTTCTATGAAAGAAGCTGCACCTAAAGCTGAAGCTCCTGCTGCAGAATAAACGATAATAGTTTGTTTAAAAGGAGGCCATAGGGCCTCCTTTTTTGTGGCTGGCATTTACTTTAGCCATTATTGAGACGAGCATATTGTCTAAATAAGGACTAAATAGGCGCTACCGTAGGCTAATTATTAGTGTAAATGAGATTATTTTTCAATTCCTTGATAGCAGTAGTAACAGGGGATTGCTATTATTGGAGCTATTGCTGAACTCAAAAGGTTAAATGGATGAATCAAAAGATGCGTACTATCATGGTTGCGGTGATGGCTGGGATCAGTATATTGCTGACTGGGTGTGTCTCAACTCAATCAGGTCGCAACCAACAAGCCTCCATCAAAGTCGCGCCAGTTTCCCCTGATTATAAATTAGAAATAACCTTAGCTAAGCTCAATGAAATACTGTCGAGCATGGAGTTGACGCAGGAACAGCGGGCGCGTTTTCATTATGATCGTGGCGTGATCTATGACCGCGTTGGTCTGCGTATTCTCAGTCGAATTGATTTCCATCAAGCATTAAAGTTACAACCTGATCTTGCCGATGCTTATAATTTCCTCGGTATTTATTACACCCAAGAAAATGAGTTCGAAAGCGCCTATGAAGCGTTTGATGCGGTGTTAGAGCTGTCACCAGAATATGATTACGCTTATCTTAATCGCGGCATTTCACTTTACTATGGTGAGCGTTCTGAACTGGCAGTAGCTGACATGGCCGCATTTTATAACAAAGACACATCAGACGGTTACCGTGTACTGTGGCTGTACCTTGCAGAGAGGGAAGTCGACGCACAAATCGCTACCGAGAGAATGACCGCAAACCGAGCTAAATTAAATCCAGATGCTTGGTCAACGGCGCTGGTTGACTATTATATAGGGACCAAAGATAAAGACGCGGTATTTTCTTTAGCGAAAGCGGGTTTAAAGCATCCGAATGAGTATGCAGAGCGTTTATGTGAAGCCTATTTTTATATGGCTAAGATAGCCCAGCAGCGGGGTGATAACACCGAAGCTGCTAACTACTTTAGACTGGCACTAGCCACTAACATCTACGATTTTGTTGAGCACCGATATGCACGCTTAGAGCTTGCTCGCGTTAATGCGGCTATCGCAAAGGTCGTTAATTAAACGTTATTGCGATTTATTTTAAACAAAGCCTCCTTACTGGAGGCTTTTTTATTGATCTATTGATATTTCAAATCAGTTTCAGCATCGATTTAGACGACTGTACTGGTAGCCAAAATATAGGTGAACAGCTATAATTGCCGCCTTTGTAAACTCCCATAAATACAGGTAAACATGTCAGGCAATAAAGTTGAGGTAGACAAACGTCGCACTTTCGCCATCATCTCTCACCCAGATGCGGGTAAAACCACCATTACTGAAAAGGTTCTTTTATTCGGCAACGCTTTACAAAAAGCGGGCACAGTAAAAGGCAAAAAGTCAGGTCAGCATGCAAAGTCTGACTGGATGGAGATGGAAAAAGATCGTGGCATTTCAATTACCACTTCTGTGATGCAGTTTCCATATCATGATACCTTAATTAACCTTCTCGATACGCCAGGTCACGAAGACTTCTCTGAAGATACTTACCGTACTCTAACCGCTGTCGACTCATGTTTAATGGTTATTGACTCAGCCAAAGGTGTTGAGCAACGTACGATTAAATTGATGGAAGTGACGCGTTTACGTGATACTCCAATTGTCACCTTTATGAACAAACTCGATCGTGATATACGCGATCCTATCGAGCTGATGGATGAAGTTGAAGAGGTGCTCAATATAAAATGTGCACCTATTACTTGGCCGATTGGTGCGGGTAAAGAGTTTAAAGGGGTTTATCACCTACTACGGGATGAGGTTATCCTTTATCAAGGTGGTTTGGGACACACAATACAAGATTCAAGAATTATTAAAGGCTTGAACAACCCTGATCTTGATGACGCTATCGGCACTTATGCTGACGAAGTGCGCGAGGAGATGGAGCTTGTTGTCGGTGCTGCACATGAGTTTGATCGTGAGTTGTTCTTAAAAGGCGAACTAACACCTGTTTACTTTGGTACCGCACTGGGTAACTTTGGTGTTGACCATATTCTTGATGGTATCGTCGAGTGGGCGCCGACGCCTCAAACTCGTGAAACCGAAACGCGAGTTGTCGAGCCGGAAGAATCTAAGTTTAGTGGATTTATTTTTAAGATCCAAGCCAATATGGACCCTAAACATCGCGACCGCGTCGCCTTTATGCGTGTTTGTTCAGGTCGTTATGAGCAGGGCATGAAAATGCATCATGTACGCTTAGGTAAGGATGTTAATGTCAGTGATGCGTTGACCTTTATGGCGGGTGACCGTAACCGAGCTGAAGCCGCTTATCCAGGTGATATTATTGGTTTACATAACCACGGTACTATTCGTATTGGCGATACCTTTACTCAAGGTGAAAAGCTGCGTTTTACCGGTATTCCTAACTTTGCTCCGGAAATGTTCCGCCGCATTCGTTTAAGAGACCCGCTAAAACAAAAGCAGTTGCTTAAAGGGCTAGTACAGCTTTCTGAAGAGGGCGCAGTACAGGTCTTTAGGCCCATAGATAGCAATGACCTCATTGTTGGTGCCGTTGGTGTATTGCAGTTTGAGGTCGTCGTCGGTCGATTAAAGTCTGAATATAAAGTTGAAGCAATATATGAAGCCATTAGCGTAGCGACAGCTCGTTGGGTCTATTGTGATGACCATAAGAAGCTTGATGAGTTTAGACGTAAGTGCAGCATGAATCTTGCGCTTGATGGTGGCAATAACCTGACTTACATCGCGCCAACAATGATTAACTTAAACCTGTCGATGGAACGTTATCCAGATATCGAATTTGCTAAGACGCGTGAGAACTAATCTCAGCTGATTATGTTCAATAGAAAACCCAAGCCACAGCTTGGGTTTTTTATTGGCTGCAGTATACGGCTAGTGTCATTGGCACTAGTGGCTAATAATGCTATGGGTATAAATAGACTAAAATGCAATTGTCACAGCGCGAACGAATTAAACTGTAGGGAGCTTGAGCGTAAATGGAAACATTAAGTATAAAAGCCGGCCCCAATGAAAAGATTATAGTGAGTCCCCTAATAGACAGCCACGCACATTTAGACTTTCAAGAATTTGATCATGATAGAGCTGAACTGTTCCAAAAAATGAGGGAGCAAGGGATCACTCAAGTTGTGATCCCAGGCGTTTCGGAACAAAAATGGTCTAATCAACTTCGCATTGCTAAGGCCTATAATTGTCCTTTTGCTTTAGGTGTACATCCGTGGTTCTGTCATTCGATGACAGAACAAACGTTACCTAATCTCAGGCAACTATTGTTGAGCGTGCGTCAACCGCAGAAACTCGTTGCCATTGGCGAGTGTGGCCTAGATAAGTTACATAAAAGTAATTTCACTACACAATTGGCAGTATTCAAAGCTCAAATTACCTTAGCTGAAGAATTTGATCTACCTCTCATTATTCATTGTGTAAAAAGCCATGAAGAGATGTTGTGCCTACTAAAAAACGCCCAAAATGCCAAAAAAGGGGTGATCCATGGCTTTTATGGCGGACCAGAGCTTGCTTTACGTTATGTTAATTTAGGTTACAAGCTAGGGATCGGAGGTTTACTATTAAATGACGGCGCTAAAAAACTGCAGCAAACGGTCGCGCAATTGCCTGTTAGCGCATTTGTATTAGAAACAGATTCCCCTGCTATGAGCCCTAGAAGTAGTGGAAATGTTCGGAACTCACCATTGATTTTGCCGTTATTACTCAGAAAGGTGGCAAGTTTACAAAAAAAAACCAACGTTCTTATATCAGAACAGCTGTATTTGAATGTTACGCAACTCTTTGACCTTTAGTTTTTTTTGGTTAAACAGATGTAACTCGCATCAGAATAACTAACCAAATCATTGAAATAAAACTTCAAAAATTTGATCAATACGACGCTTTTAGAGTTCCGGTCGGGTATAATCGACCGCGGAAAAAGGTTGGTTAACAACATAATTAAAAAGTATTAACAATAGGGTGATGGTTAATGGATATTTTAATGAGTTTAGTAGGGGTGGTCACCTTACTTGCGATCGCTTTCGGGCTTTCAAATAATAAAAAAGCAATTAACAAACGTACCGTTTTTGGTGCATTAGCAATTCAAGCCGCTTTCGGTGGTTTCGTATTGTACGTACCCATTGGGCAAGAAGTGCTTGGTGGTGTTTCAATGGGTGTTGCCAATGTTATTGGTTATTCTCAAGCTGGTATCGACTTCCTATTTGGTGGTCTAGGTACTGACGCTATGTTCGCAAACGGTGTTGGCTTCGTCTTCGCTATTCGCGTACTACCTGTCATTATCTTCTTCTCTTCTTTAATCGCAGTACTTTACTACCTAGGCATCATGCAACTTGTCATCAAGTTCATCGGTGGTGGATTGCAAAAAGCGCTAGGGACAAGCCGTACTGAGTCTATGGCTGCGACAGCAAACATCTTCGTCGGCCAAACTGAAGCGCCACTTGTTGTACGTCCATTCATTGCGACTATGACAAACTCAGAGCTTTTCGCCATCATGGTTGGTGGTCTGGCTTCTATCGCTGGTGCGGTACTTGCTGGTTATGCCGGTATGGGCGTTAAGATTGAGTACTTGGTTGCTGCATCTTTCATGGCTGCACCTGGTGGTCTTATGATGGCTAAACTTATCCATCCAGAGACTGAAAACACTAAAAACGAAATGGACGACTTGCCAGAAGACACTGACAAGCCGGCTAACGTTATCGACGCAGCGGCTGCTGGTGCTGCATCTGGTATGCACTTAGCACTTAACGTTGGGGCTATGCTACTCGCCTTCGTAGGTCTTATCGCCATGCTTAACGGCATGATCGGTGGTCTAGGTGGTCTTGTTGGTCTCGAGAACTTAACTCTGGAACTTATCCTAGGTTATATCTTTATGCCTCTTGCATTCCTAATCGGTGTACCTTGGAGTGAAGCACTGGTTGCTGGTTCATTCATTGGTCAGAAGGTCATTGTTAACGAATTCGTCGCTTACCTAAACTTCGCACCTTACCTTAAAGATATTGCTGATGGCGGTATGGTAGTTGCTGAAACAGGTCTTGCTATGACTGATAGAACTAAAGCTATCATCTCATTCGCACTCTGTGGATTTGCTAACTTATCTTCAATCGCAATTCTACTTGGTGGTCTAGGCGCTATGGCTCCAAGCCGTCGTCATGACCTTGCTAAGCTTGGTGTTCGTGCAGTTATCGCGGCATCGCTTGCAAACCTTATGAGTGCAACACTTGCAGGTCTATTCCTAGCATTGTAAGCACTTAGAGATTGGGTCGACAATCGTCGCCCAATCTAGGCTCTGCTCCCTTTGAGTAGAGCCACTATTAAGTCAATCGTTTTCCAATTAAGAATTTTTACGAAATGATCAATAACTAAGGTTAGGGTTCCTTTCGGCATAAAAACGGCAATAACAATGATATGGCAGCTTAATCTGTCGATAAATCATGACTTTGTCCTAATGTTAAAACTTAGCGTTCGTATTTTTACATTAATACAGTTGAAGTTTGACGTAAATTAAGTAAAATGCGACGCCATAAAAAAGAAACGCTGACTCTTCATAAAGTAGAGCAGCAAACCATAAAATAAATGGGGTTGATGATGAAAAACGTTAAAACTATCGCGCTAGCTACAGCACTAGCAGCAACAGCAGCAATGTCTGCACCAACTTTCGCAGCAGATCGCGGCGAAGATATCCATGCTGGTGATTACAGCTGGATGCAGTTTAACTACATGTATGCATTTGATGAGCTTCCAGGTGAAGGCAGCCATGATTACCTAGAGATGGAATTCGGCGGCCGCGCTGGCATCGTTGACCTATATGGTTATGTTGATGTGTTTAACCCAAGTGAGCGTCCAGATAGCGACAAGTCTGGTAGCCCAAAAATGTTCATGAAGTTTAACCCTCGTTTCTCTATCGATGCGATGACTGGTATGGACTTATCAGCTGGTCCAATCCAAGAAGTATATATTTCTACATTATTTAACTGGGGTGGCGGTGACGCAAACCTTTACGGCCAAGGCGCTGGTGATGTGAACAATGCTTCAATCGGTATTGGTGCTGATGTTATGGTTCCATGGTTCGGTAAAGTAAGCGTGAACCTTTACAAGTACTATGAAATCCAAGCTAAAGCTTGGAATGGTTACCAATTCTCTATGAACTGGTTCAAGCCATTCATTAACTTTGATAATGGTTCATTTATTTCTTACCAGGGTTACTTAGATTACCAATTCGCAAGTGATGATGATTTTTCAGATTCTCAAGCGTCTGCTGGCGGTGTAATGTTTAACGGACTTTACTGGCATTCAGAGAACTTTGCACTTGGTTATGGTTTAAAATCATTTAAAGATGTTTACCTAATTAAAGATTCAGACGGCTTTAAATCTAGCGGTTTCAGCCATTACGTTTCAGCTACTTACAAGTTCTAAGCAGTCGCTTAAAACATAGCTAAGTATATGTCAGAGCCGCGATGTTTCGCGGCTCTAACTCATTTAACTTAACCGCAAAATTAACCGTTAAGTTATAGCGAAACTTTTATCGATTTGGTTAGATAAACATCTTAATTTTTACTTAAGCATGGACTATATTTAGATAGCTTGTTTAGGTAAGCATTAATTGAAACTGATATAAGATTTATTACGCGCTAAAACGGACTTTTCGCGGAAAGGCAGACATAAGTAGTATTTATCTCCCTTCCCGGTCTTCATGGATTCAAGTCGTGACACTCGTGTCAAGATTATTGCAGCACAAGATGTTGCAATGTGGATACCTGAATATTGACCTTAAGTTGAATATGGTTCACCACTATTCATCATTTAAGGTCTGGCAATGCTCGAAGGCCCGGCCCAAAACAATAATCAAAATAAAGCCACCTCTAAGCGCAGCCATACGACAAATTTCTATCAAAATTTTTCATATTTGAATATGTCTCGGAGAGCTATTATGAGCGACTTAAAAAAAGCAGCACAACAAGCCATTAGTTTAATGGATCTTACTACGCTAAATGATGATGATACCGATCAAAAGGTCATCGACTTATGTCATAAAGCCAAGACACCTGCTGGCGATACTGCTGCCATCTGTATTTTCCCTCGCTTCATTCCTATCGCGCGCAAAACGCTTAATGAGATTGGTGGCGATGATATCAAGATTGCAACAGTGACTAACTTCCCACACGGTAACGATGATATTGCTATCGCAGTATTGGAAACCCGTGCCGCTGTCGCTTACGGCGCAGACGAAGTTGATGTGGTTTTCCCATACCGTGCGCTAATGGCGGGTAATGAGACTGTTGGTTTCGAACTCGTTAAAGCCTGTAAAGAAGCTTGTGGCGATGAAGCTATCTTAAAAGTCATCATTGAGTCAGGTGTACTACAAGACCCTGCTCTTATTCGTAAGGCTTCAGAGCTAGCAATTGATGCTGGTGCAGACTTCATTAAGACCTCTACAGGTAAAGTTGCCGTTAACGCGACACTTGAAGCGGCTGAGATCATGATGACGGTTATCAGCGAAAAGAACACTAAGGTTGGCTTTAAGCCAGCTGGCGGCGTAAAAGATGCAGCAGCTGCTGCAGAGTTTTTAGGTGTTGCTGCACGTCTTCTTGGTGATGACTGGGCGACTCCAGCTACATTCCGTTTTGGCGCTTCTAGCTTACTAACCAACCTACTGCATACGCTTGAGCTAGGTGATGTAGCAAAAGGACCACAAGGTTACTAATCTTTACTGATTAAACTTGTTGTTAAGTGTGATCTAAATCTAATTAGGTGTATCAAAAGTCGTAATATAGTTACATACTAACGGACTTTTGATACACCTAATTAGATTTAGATCACACTTAACAACAAGTTTAATCAGTAAAGATTAGTAACCTTGTGGTCC
>NZ_JAKIKR010000037.1 GCF_023284025.1 Shewanella abyssi
CGATTACATCGAACACTGCTTAGAGCAGCTATCTTCACCTCACTGCGATCTCAGCAGGCTCTTACCCTGGCACGTCAATCTAAGCAAGGCGTAGTTCGTCGGACGCTCACGTTGATTTAGCAAGACTGCACCAACCTTCAAGTGCCTTAACCATCGACATGTAACACGGTTCATCCCAGATCGCTTGTAACTGCTCTTTCAGCATATAAACAATGCAGAGAGTCTTGTTACTCTCGAGCAAGTCATCAAGCCTATCAGACTGCCTGTCATCCAGTTTGTGAGCGTTTTTTAGTAAGAGAAATAACGTTCCTTTGAGCATTTTTTTCTCTTCATTAGAACCATTTCGAAAGGCTTTGGATCGTTCTTTCTTGATTAACAGGCAGTAGTTTTGCATCACATGAAATCGGTCGAAAACGATATCGGCGTTAGGCAACATTTTCCTTACTGCGGACTGATAAGGCTGACCCATATCCATTGAAACCGCTTTAATACCGTCTCTCGTAGTTGTTGATAGTTGCTCGAAGAACGAAATAAGGATCGCTGCTTTTCTACCGTGTTCGACCCAAATTAAATGACCAGAAACCAAATCGTATACAACGGTCATGTAGTCATGTCTTTTAGCTCTAGCTACCTCATCAACGCCAATATGGATTAAGTTGGTAAGCTTCTCGGGCTCTAGGCCTGGCAGGGTTGAATGGAGATATTCCTTATCAATGTTTTTTACCGTCTCCCAACGAATACCCAGATGTTGAGAGACTGCGTGAATGCTCATGTGCCGGCACAACCCACTGATGAACTGACAGAAACGAACTGTATATCGCGCTCCTTTTGCAACGTACTCAGTAGCCTCAATTAACCTTCTGCCGTTTTTGTCTCTGGTCTGAGCAAGTTCAACTTCGATGCTACAAGGACGCCCACTAACAGGTAGATCGTGTACCCGTCTTCTTATGTAGTGATCGACTGTACATAGCCTTTCAGTTCTTGGTTCTTTAACCTTAAACCGCCGGTCTCGGCGGCATTGCACAAGAACAGACTGAGACCCTTTCTCTATAGAAAAAGACTGTACACATTGACCTTTAAAGCTAAATAGGGCGGATGATAATGACGACAAGGTGTATTCACTTATTCATAAATAAAAAAGTGTTATAAATAATAGTGTTATTTGAATTTTTTGATATTAGTCGACTCACCTAAGCGGAGAAGAGCCCTTTTTCTCATCTGAGTCACTCGCGCTAGAGTAAATACTCTAGCGCATTTCTGTCCAAAAACGTGTCAGGCGCTACATTGAACTTGCTGGCAGAGCATGTGCTGTGGGGCGTGCAAGCTTCTAAATCACGGATGATTTAGCAGAGCCTACATGGACGTACTTGTGGCGGCTTGCTAAGACACAGGGCGCATGGTCTGCAATTTCAATATGGCCTGATAATTTCAGACTTAAAGGCACTGGATCCCGGCCCAGAAGCTTCACTCGGCAATTGCGCCCTGCATTGCTCTGCCTCCTGAATCTGACCTACACGGACGTAGGAAATGCCATTGTTGTTGGAACTATCAACGGCCATTCAGTCGCTCGTTTCTGTCCAAAGGCGAGCTACAAAATGCTCAAGCATTATGATCCTCCCACTGCTATATCATCACTACAAATATTCACTATTTGTGGTTAGCAGAGATAATTCTGCCATCTGAAGGCATAATATGCAGCTACTTAGCTTTGCTGTTCGACGACTTTAGGTGTGCAATACCCAATGGCATGGATTCTATTTACTTTTCTAGCGGCTGCCATGCAGGCATGGCGCAACGCATTTCAAAGCCAACTCAGTAAAGAGGTTAATACCGCAGCGGTGACCTTGGCGCGCTTTTTATGGGCGACGCCCATCGCACTCATCTATTTAGGCGGCTTATATTATTGGCAGCCAGTGGGGTTGCCTTTCATTACTCCGACATTTAGCCTCTATGTGCTCGCGGCAGCGGCAATGCAGATCCTTGCAACCGTGCTGATGGTTAAGCTGTTCAAACAGCGAAATTTCGCCGTTGGTGCGGGTCTGGCTAAGAGTGAAGCCTTGATGGCTGCTATTTTTGGGGTGGTATTTTTTGGCACTTATCTGTCATGGCTCGGTTGGTTGGGAGTCTTACTCGGTGGCGTCGCTGTTTTTATTATGAGCAGTGGTAAAAAGTTAACACAGATATCAGTTCCTACCGTCATGCTCGGGCTTGCTTGTGGTGGTGGATTTGCGCTGACTTCACTTTGGGTGCGCGCAGCCAGTCTTAGTTTAGACTTGCCCTTTCCACATCGAGCGGCGTGGGTTTTGTTGTTTGTTATTGCCATTCAGACATCGGTGTTAGTGATATATGCCTATGTGGCTGATAGAAGCACGATTGATAGCTTATTCAAACGGCCGAAGTTGACGCTATTAACCAGTACCAGCAGTTGCTTAGGCTCTATTGGTTGGTTTAGCGCTATGTCTTTGCAAACGGTGCCTTACGTTAAAACACTTGGGCAAATTGAGGTGTTCTTTACGCTACTCATTGCGGCATTTTGGCTAAAAGAAAAGGTTAAAATAAAGGATATGGCCGCACTAGTGATGATTGCCATCGCGGCCATTTTGGTGATGTGGGGCTAATGGTTCACCTCAAAGCGACAGATTCTCAAAGTCTTGCTTGAATTAGCGCTTGCTCCGTCTCATGCACTTATCCCTCTTTTAGCTGCTTGATTCGCGACAAAATATAGCGGCTTATGTAAACCGACACATGAGCCGTTAGCACTCCGAAAGTGCCCCCAGCCAGCAGATCGCCTAGAAAATGGTAGTTCTGTCCAATCTGGCCTGCAATCGCACCGAACATCGCTATTATCCAAATCACTTTGAATTGTGGAAAGCGCCACCAAAACACACTCACCAAGGCGAAAGTAAACAGCGCGTGCCCTGAGGGAAAGGAGTTGTAAGCGAGTCCTTGGGCAAATGGATGGAAGCCCTCTACGCTGTCGGTTATCCAAGAAGGGTTGCTACCCGTTGCTGTTTGGATCCAAGTTTCTGGCCAAGTACGACCAAAGATAAACTTAGCACTAACACGCACTAGGCTAGCCACTATTAAGGTGATCCCTAGGGTAAGTGTTAACGAGGCAAACCTTTGGCGGCCTTTTTGGGTGATGCAGCAAATTAATACCAGCGCGGATAATATTTCAAACAGTAGTGGCATTTGACTCAAGGGCTTAAAGATATAACTGGCGTGACTATGCTCATGCATCCAACTGGCAATACCTCTGTCGAGAAATAGCACGCTGAAAAGTGTCAGTGATATGGCGGCAAGGTACAGCCATATACTGGTGCGGATATTAATTGATGGCGCAAACTCTGGCGGGAGTAAACACGTGTTTATCGAAGTGGTAGGCTTACTCATCAATGGCTTAGCGACAGTTTTAATTGCTACAGAGTTTAAGGATTGAGGCTGCTAAGCACAAGTGATTTAGCGCTGCACTTATTGCTTCCGTGATGCTTTCATTGCAATAGCAATGCAGATCGCTGCGCCGCCCCAAGTGATGGTTAACGACAGTACCATCATTATAATAGCTCCAGTACTCATGGTTTACGCTCCTGTGGTAGATGTTGGTTTGAGACTAGGCCGATAAATATGGCACAGAAAAGCATTAGTGCAATAAGTCCCCAGCCGAGCAATAATTGATCTGCTACCGGATAGTCGCCATAGCCATTTTGAATGGTATTGATGAGGTTTTTGACCAAAATACCCGCCAACATAATCGGGCTCACGAAGCGTAAGCAGACGATGAGCCATTTGCCGACACTAAACTCGCTACAGCGGTTAACGTACTCTCTTACATCGGCCAGTTTAAATAGCCAGCCCATGATCAGTAGTTCAATCAAACAACTGCTCAGCAGTGCGACGTTATTGATGAAGTAGTCCACCAGATCCAGTAGCAGTAAGCCGCCATTAGTCGAGAAGGCGAGTGAGGTAATATAGCCTAGCCCGCACACCAGTAACGCCGCTTTTTTCCTTGAAATAGTGACTTTATCAATCACTGCAGATACTACCGCTTCAATAATCGATATGTGGGAGCTAATCCCTGCGACAACTAAAGCAAGAAAGAACAATGGCCCAAGAATATAGGGGATGGGTAACAAGTTGATTGCAGCTGGGATGGTGACAAAAGCCAACCCCACGCCCGATGAGACAACTTCGGTGATCGGTTTCGATTGTTCGGCCGCCATATAGCCCAATACTGCAAAAATCATGATCCCACCGAGAATGGAGAAGCCACAATTAATCAATACAGTCATAAAGGCATTGTTGTTGATATCTGATTTTTCGGGCAAATAACTGGAGTAGGCCAGCATGATGGCAAAGCCAACACTGAGGGTGAAAAATATCTGTCCGTAGGCCGCCGACCATACTTTAGCGTCGAAAATTTTACTAAAGTCGGGCCTAAACAGGTAGTTGAGCCCTTCTAAAGCGCCGGGTAGCATAATGATCCTGCCGATAAGCAGTAACACCATAATAAAGAGTAAAGGCATCATGATTTTACTGGCTCGCTCAATTCCAGCTTTAACACCAGAATAAACCGCAAGGGTGGTGATTGACCAAGCAATAGTCATTGGTATTGCAATGTGAAACTGCAGGTCGCCAAGTTTAGTGGGGGAGTTGTCGCCCAAGCCTAGGTATTCATCGAAGAAGAAACTATTGGTATCCGTGCCCCAGCTTTGAGTGACAGAAAAAACCAAATAGGACATCGCCCAACCAATAATCGCGACATAATAAACGGCAATTACCGCGGCGATAAAGACCTGAAACCATCCTAACCATTCGAGTCTAAAGCCGATACTTTGCCCTAGTTTGGTAAACACCTTGGGTGCTGCGCCGCGGTATTTATGCCCAAGGCCAAATTCCATAATCATAAAGGGAATGCCAGCCGAGAGCATGGCAAATAGATAAGGGATAAAAAACGCGCCACCGCCATTTTCGTAAGCCATATAGGGGAAACGCCAGATATTACCCAATCCGATAGCTGAGCCTACCGCCGCAAGAATGAAGCCAGTTCTAGAATTCCATTGTTCTCTTTGCATCGAACGCGCCTCTTCCATCCAATCACTTGATTGTAAATTGGCTGTGGTGGCTTAATTTTAGTCTGAATTCAGGATCTTGCTTGAAATAAACTTGCAGTGCGTAAGCCTGCTGTTAGCGGTAGAGACTAACGCTGATATTGCAGCTCTAAATGCTTAATGTGGTCGACAAGTTGCTGGTTGTGAGGAGTCGCAATTCCATGCCGTTTTGCCATTTGTACTACAAAACCATTAATAGCGTCTATTTCGGTGGTTCGTTGATGTTGCACATCTTGATGCATAGATGAATAGTTTGCGGCGGTGAGCGCGATGACTTGGTAGACCTTGTCTAATATTGCGGGTAACGCTAATGAAATATGTTCCGCTTTGGCAACGTTGACCAGTTCAATGACCACCGCGGTAATGATGTCACGGTATTGTTCATCTGCAAGTTGGCCATTGTGACAATGGTGGATTGCAGTCAGCGGATTAATCGCCACATTAATGGCCAGTTTTTGCCATAGCATGGTTAAGATATCCACACACCACTGGCTGTGCGGTATGGCTGATAACAGTATATTTTTAAGTGATTCTGGCAATACTCGCTGTTTAGAGGCCCGTTGCTGGCTAAAGGCCTTTTGCGGGTGAAATGCGTTTTTAGTATTAACAGTACTTTGGCTATTAAAAATGCTTTCGGTATTAAAAGTGCCTAGCTGAGTAATGCCTTTGCCAGTTTGTTTAGTATGCCATGCAGATTGCTTCAATGCGCCTTGAGAGGTAGTGCCAAGAGTCAGGCTTTGTCCTTTGAGCATGTTGGCAACGTCTAAGTGCGGCCCCATGCCATTGTGTAGCAGTAATATGTGGCAGTGACTGCTGAGCATTGGAATGAGTATTTTCAGCGCTGCAACAACTTGATAGGCTTTTACACAGACAATGAGCAGGTCGGTCTTTGGTAATTGCTGTCCATAGTCATCTTGGCCAACAAGCTCTGCTATATAAGTCGACTCGACATTGTTTAGATCGGTAAAGGTGAGCTTTTGCTGTTTAGAATGCTGAGCTCGGCTAATGATGTTCAGCGATACGCTACTGGCATTAACTGCTGAACTTAGCTGATGGTATATCAGCTGGCCTATAGCGCCAGCGCCAACAATAGATATCTGCTTTAATCTGGCGGAGCTTGTTGCAGTTGGATCCTTAGCTAAAGTCATAATCAGTAACTTCTGTTGTTTAATTATCAGCCGTGGGCAGCATTGCTTAACCAGCGCTGTTGTCGATGATCTTAGCGACCTTAAAGTATTTGCTATAGAGCCACTGAGTGATATAAAACAGTAAAATACCTATCATATCAGCAATAAAATCAGCGAAGGAGGCACTGCGATAAGAAAGCTGAGATTGGACTATTTCGATAAAAACGGCATAGAAGGCTAATACGCACGCAAGCAGATACCATCTTGGTTTGAACGCAAAGTACGTCAGATAGGACAGGACAAAAAAGCTGCCGATATGACCTATTTTATCAAAATGAGCAATGGTGTTGATGTTATAGTTAGGTTTAGAAAAAACCAAATAACTAACGACTATCAAGGTCATTGCTAACGCGAGCTTGAAAATATTTTGTCTGTTGATCACATCATGCACACTGAAGTTATTTGTCTTCATCATAAAAAAATAGGCCGACAAAGTCACCTATAACTATGCTTGGTATCAATTTAATCTTTATTACCTCTTCAAGTCAGCGCTTTTCGTGGGTAAAATACCGTCAAATCAAATTTTAAGGATCAAGCGCATGCCTTCAATGGATATCGTGTCTGAAGTAAATGAAGTCGAATTACGTAACGCCGTGGACAATTCTGTACGCGAACTAAAAACGCGCTTCGATTTTCGCGGTAAGGAAGCCAGCATAGAATATAAAGATCATGTGGTGACGTTATCGGCTGAAGATGATTTTCAATGCAACCAACTGGTGGATATTCTGCGGATGCAGATGAGCAAGCGTAATGTCGACCCTAAGTCGATGGATGTTGACGATAAAGCGGTACATAGTGGTAAAACCTTCTCCTTACGAGTGAAGTTTAAAGAGGGTATTGAAACACTTATCGCGAAGAAGCTGGTTAAACTGATAAAAGACAGCAAGCTTAAAGTGCAATCTTCTATTCAGGGCGACTCAGTGCGCATCACAGGTAAAAAACGTGATGATCTGCAAGCGGTAATGGCGCTAGCGCGCGAAGCTGATCTTGGGCAGCCTTTCCAGTTTAATAACTTCCGAGATTAATCGTTTCCGCGACTAACCATTTTAATGGCTAATCGCTAGCGTCGACAACCGATGATGTTAAAGAGAGCTCACAGTCAACTGTTGAGCTCTTTTTGTTGGGGACTGGTGTCAGCGGGGACGGTTCGACTATCGGGGACATACTTTTGCACCAAGACAATAAGCCCCAATACCGGAAAGCCAATCAAGCTGGCACCAACAAAGAAACTGACGTAGTCATATGCATCGATGTACGCGCCGGAGAAACCAGCGACAAACTTAGGGAATAGCAACATGATGGATGATAACAATGCGTATTGAGTCGCACTATAACCGGTGCTGGTTAGGCTCGATAGATAAGCGATAAAGGCCGCTGTTGCCACGCCACCACTGAAGTTATCGACTGAAATCGCCAGTGTTAAAAAAGGCACGTTGTAACCAAGAACGGCTTGATAGGCAAAAAGTAGGTTGGTCGTTGCAACTAAAAATGCACCAAGGAAAAGGGTTCTCATTGTGCCGTACTTAGCCACTAATAGCCCGCCAGCCCCAGCGCCCACAAGCGTCATGATTAAACCATAGACTTTACTTAATGTGGCTATTTCCGCTTTAGAAAACCCCATGTCGACGTAAAATACATTGGCCATCACGCCCATCACTATATCTGAAATTCGATAAGTCGATATCAACAATAGAATTAGCATGGCACTTTTACCATAGCGCTTAAAAAAGTCGAGAAAGGGTAAAACACTGGCGGTGTATAACCAAGACAGAGTGGCTGCTATGAGCTTTGGATAGCGCCTAGAAAACTGCTGCTTAAGCTCAGCTTCTTTCTCGTCGGCCTCTTTAGACTCAACTTTGGGCTCTGTGCTAAACAGCGTAGTGATGATGCCTACCGACATCAAGCCTGCCATGGCTAAATAGGCTGTTTGCCAAGACACTAGGCTGTAGGTGTCATTGTTGGGCTCTATCCAGGCGGCAATGGTTAACGCCCCTGCCGTCGCGATAATCATCGCGCTACGGTAACCGACTTGATAGGCGGCTGCCAATGCTGCTTGCATCTTCTCTGACGCTGATTCAATTCTAAATGCATCAATAACAATGTCTTGAG
This sequence comes from Shewanella abyssi, assembly GCF_023284025.1. GTDB lineage: Bacteria > Pseudomonadota > Gammaproteobacteria > Enterobacterales > Shewanellaceae > Shewanella > Shewanella abyssi. Next base: position 8,405 of record NZ_JAKIKR010000037.1, read on the forward strand.
TTGCCGATGCAAAGGCGACCATTAAGGCGAAAAGTGCTAACTTTTGAATATCAACCAGAGGGTCACTCTGGCTCATGCCTACTATGGCAGCGACTAAAATAAGTTGGGCGAATATCATCCAGCCTCTGCGTCGACCAAGTAGCTTGGTCAATATCGGCAATGACATTCGATCGACTAGTGGTGACCATGCCCATTTGAAACCATAGACCAATGCTATCCAACTGAAGTAACCGATAGCCGTTCTATCAACACCAGCTTCTCTTAACCAAAAAGACAGCGTTGAGAACACCAGCATCAGGGGTAAACCCGCTGAAAAACCCAAAAATAATAGGCTCAGCACCCGTTTATGGCAGTAGATTGAGAGTGAGTCTTTGATGCGCTGAGAATAAGAGCTCTTGGAAACTGAAGGCATATGCTTGCTTAACAAGTAAAGATAGAAACAGCTTACGGGCGAGTGTGTTTTGGTTCAAGGGTTTAATGATGGGACAGTGAAGAAATGAATCAATCCACTAAAAAGCCCAAACCGAGAGGGTTTGGGCTTGGGTGGCACTTTTAGTTAAAGCATAAGATTGAAACTAAGGTCTGATACCTACACATCCTTGAGGGATCTGGCCACCAATACTGAGGTAGTCACAGCAGTCGTCGACTTGCTGCCTCAAGAACTGATTGCCTCTAATCGCCCAACAGGGCCACTTGTCGAAGGAATGCAGTAGGTGCCAAAACACACGTTCCATATCTGTTTGCGCATCACCCTGATGATCATACATCTGCCATTCTTCTAGGGTGTCCCATAGATATAGCTGGATCTCTTTGAAATCGAGTTGATTACTTAGAAACGCTTTTCCATAGAAAGCCAGCTGGGGCGCTTTATCATCAATGAACTCATTTGGGGTCATTGAACCGCCTCCTTTTACTTAAGCGATATAAGTATAGAACGACTTTTAGATTTTTCACTCTAAAATGCAAATTTATTTTATAAAATATTCAAAGCAACTAGGGAGTGCTATTTTCTAGGCAATAATCTGGCCTGTTTAAGGACGATGTCTTGGATTGGGAAATCGGGCCACTCAAGCTTGCGATTAAACTCAGTTGGGACCAAAGCCATTGCCGCTAATACTTCCATTCCCGAGGTGACCTCACCAAAAACGGCATAGCCCCAACGACGGGAGGAGGGATCGAGCTTGGCGTTATCGACCACGTTAAAGTAAAACTGGCTGGTGGCTGAGTGTGGCTCATTTTCACGTGCCATCGCAATAGTGCCTGTTAAGTTTGACAAGCCATTGCCAGATTCATTCACAATAGCTTGATCTGTAGGGCGTTCCTCTTTATCTAAATCAAGCCCGCCGCCTTGCACCACAAAATCGGCAATAACACGGTGAAAGAGCGTGTTGTCATAATGCCCTTTAACCACATAAGTTAGAAAATTATCAACTGTAAGCGGCGCGCGGGTTCTGTCGAGCTCAATCACTATTTTTCCCATACTGGTGTCGAACTCAACCTCGGGATATAGCGTGTTTGGTTGAATATCGACGGCGTGGGTGAATAACGAGGTCAATAACAATGCGCTTAGGGCAAGGCTCTTTAATATCCAAGATTTCATCATCTTCCTTAATGTTAATTATTGTTGTATGAACTGGTTAAGCTCTGGGTCATTAATAATGTCACTCGTTAGCTCTCCGAGTAGCTTGTTCATTTCAAGCTCCAAGGTGGCGAAATCTGCACTAAAAGGGCCTTTTAACACGCCTTTGGCTCGATAACGTTTCGTCAGCGATTGCTTGGTACTTTGGGCGATAACATTGATGATGATCTGGCTGTTAGCTTCAAAGCCAAAAGTGCCCTCATCTACATCAGTTAATAACTGCTCTATCTGGATCTGCAAGTGCTTCACTGAACTTGGGTCGATGCGATAACCCGCTTGAGAAAACCCCTCTCTGAAGACCTGATCCATTTGTACCCGCGGCGCTTCACTCGGGCTCACTAACCGTGCTGCATTATCGCCATCATTAAAGCGCACGATAAAATTGGCAGAACGGGTGTCGATAGTGTCAATTGCTATCGGTAGTTCAGCACTTGTCTGCAGGGTAATGCTAGGCACTTCGGGATTCAATGCAATATGTGTAGGGGCTTGGCTGGCACAGCCAACCACTGAAAATACAACGGCGAGGGTTAAAAGTAGAGGTTTCATTATCACTATTATTGTCAAAATTGAGATGGCTCCAGCATACCAGATAGTATTCTGAATTTCAGAGCTAGGATGAATCTGGAGTGTTTTAGCATTAATGACTGTTTTATTGTGGATTACGCTATAAAAAATATTGTAATATGTCGCGGTAATATAAATTAACTGAATGTTTATCAATGGGTAAGTAGATTAGTCTGCTTATGCTTAAAGTGTATTAAGGGAATCAATATGCGTATTTTAACTCTCATTGTCGCGGGTTTATTGAGTTGCAACACTATGGCTACGCAAGGTGACCATATCGTGGGTGGCACCGTCGGCTACGGTTTTAATGATCTTGATGGAATAGAGAACTATTCATCTGAAGGTGATAATTTTGTTTATGATATCTACTATCGCCATATGTGGCACGACAATTTTGGTGTAGAAGCGGGCTACTTCTCTGGTGATGCTGGGCTTGGGACGGTTTTGACGAGTATTTTTACCGGCATTAAAAATGTCGAGTATTCAGGATATAGACTGACTCTTCATGGCGAGTATATCTTATCTGACAGAAACCGTTTATACGCTAAGTTAGGCGCAAGTGCGAATGAGCTTAGTTATGAACGTGGCAGCATTTTTGGCAGTGATGAAATTAGTTTGTCGAATGAAAACAATGTCGATTTATACACGGCTGTAGGTTGGGAGGTTCGTTTTCATTCGGGTTTTGGTATGAATATAGAGTACCAATATATTCCTATTGATGAGTTAACGGCTCAGAACGTTAACTTTGGTATCAGTTACCAATTTTAGAAGCTTAGTTTGAATGCTAATAGCGTCTATAATTTAAGGCGCTATTGATGAATATTCACTCGATGCAGTTATCTCTCCCCTTCATGCATCCCCAGCATCCCCCTTATGCCAACCAATACCCTCGACCTTGAACGAATTTACAGCCTGATAACAAAAAGTCACTGAACAGCTTTTAACCTGAGTCAGTTCCAGTTAGAGTAAAAGGTCAAATGTACTCTAAACGGATCTACGAGTTATGTCAGCGAATCGTGTGCCATGGACGCCTAACGTACTTACCAGCTCTACCGCTCCTCAAAGTCTTATTGATGATAAGGGGTGTGCAGTCTATGGGCATTTCGATGGTCCCGTTGCTAATTTAGCCACTGATAAATTCCGTTATTTTAATGAAATGGATAAACCTGCCTCGAAGTGGGCTAAACATTTCGACTTCAAGCAATTTCAATTTGTGAGCATTGTGACGCCTCATTACGTAATTGGTGTTGCGCTGGCCGATATTCGTTATGTGGGGAGTGCGTTTTGCTATTTATACGACATTAAACAAAACCAGTTGCTAGAAACGAGTTGGCTCAAGCCTTTGGGAATGGGTTATCAGATGTCTGCATCACCGATGCATGGCAGTGCAAAAATTAACGGCGCTAAAGGTGCCGTTGAGTTTGATATCGAGCAAGGTGCGTGGCGGGTAAAACTAGATACCCTAGGCATAGAGGCTGATCTGAATTTACAACCTGAACCACTGAGCTTGCCTATGGCGATGTGTAATCCGACAGGTTACAGCGGCTGGACGTATACCGAAAAACACAATGCATTGAATGTAAAGGGTAAGTTAATCATTAATCATGAGCCACAACCCCTAGAAAGAGTGACTGCAGGCTATGATTTCAGCGCCGGTTTCATGCGCCGTGAAACCAGTTGGCGTTGGGCCAGTATCAACAGCTTAACTGAAGAGGGCCGTTTAGGGGTAAATTTGGCGGCGGGTGTTAATGAAACGGGTTGCAATGAAAATGTGTTTTGGCTTAATGGGGAACGCCACCTGCTCGCTGCGGTGCATTTTGAGTTTACCCGGCAACGCTCACCTGAGGAGTCACCACTGCAGTGGCGGATCTATTCCGAAAATGGTCAAGTTGAGTTGACCTTTACCCCGCAAAACTGCCGCCAAGAGAAGCTTAACTTATGGTTGCTTAAAAGTAATTTCAGGCAGTATCTCGGCCACTTTAACGGAGTGATCACCGATAACGCCGGTAAAAAGCATCAGTTAACCAATGTGCTGGGCTTAACTGAAGATCATTTTGCACGTTGGTAAGTAAGTCGACAGATTCATCTCCTCTGTGGGATGAGCAATAAATACAGATAACAAAGGACTATTTATAAGATGGATTTTAATTCACTGATCTCCCACCCTGAACTGTTGCTACTGGTATTGGCACCGATTTTCTTCGTTTGTATTTTATTGGAATGGTATGTCGGGGATAGGCAAAATAGATTGCCACTCAATGCGCGTTACCATCTGCCGGAGGTATTGTGTAATTTTAGCTTGGCAGGGTTGCATCAATTAACCGATATCCTGACTGGACTGTTGATCGCTAAACTTTATTTGATGTTTTTTGGTTGGCGTTTATTTGATATTGAGATGAATGGCGCCACATTTATCGCGTTGATGGTAGCTCAAGATTTTTGCTATTACTGGTTCCATCGCGCCAGCCATCGAATTCGCTGGATGTGGGCGGCTCATGTTGCTCACCATAGCTCTGAGAACATGAACTTTAGTACGGCATTCCGTCAAAGTTTGATGTATCCGTTAGCAGGAATGTGGCTCTTTTGGCTGCCATTAGTGGTGGTTGGCTTTGACCCGAATTGGGTGGTGTTTGTGGTGCTACTCAATTTAGGTTTACAGTTTTTTGTTCACACCCAAGCGATAAAGTCACTGGGAATTCTGGAGTGGCTGATCAATACCCCCTCCCATCACCGCGTACATCATGGCCGTAATCCGCAATATATTGATAAAAACTATGCCGGTATTTTGATTATCTGGGATCGTATGTTCGGTACTTTCGTGAAAGAGGTCGAAACGGTTGAGTACGGCATCACCAAGCCTATCAATAGTTTTAACCCGCTAGTGGTCACATTTACCGAATGGCGCGATATGTTTAAAGAGACGTTTGCAGCAAACCTAAGTCCGGCACAACGTTTTAAGATACTGTTTGCGCCCCCCGCGACGGCGGAGTCGCAAGTTAATCAATCACACTTAGTTAATGAGCCGCCAAAGAGTGATGAGCAGAAAGATCAGGTCGTTGCAGCGAAATAGTGCAGATTGATGCTTCATTGGTATTACATGTAGAACGCGGCAGATAATAAAAAACGGTGCGCTAATTGCTCACCGTTTTTTTTGTTCTATGGATATACGATTGCTGTATTGGTTAAGCGTTAGGCTTACCATACAGGGCACTTTGTGGGTGAGGGGTATCAGATGTCTGATCAGTAGCTGAATCAGTATCAAGCTCAGGTTCTTGTGCTTTTTTACTGATTTTCTGCGCCTGTAAAATGACGAACTTGCCATTAGAGGCCACTGTGGTGCAGTTCTTAAAAATACGCTGTAATTTTACGTGATAAGCCAAATGACGATTACCCACCACATGTAAGATCCCGCCGTTCTTTAAGCGTCTAAACGAATCTAAAAACATCTGCCAGGCAATATGATCGGTGATGGCTTCACCTTGGTGGAAGGGCGGATTACATAAAATCAAATCTGGGCGGAAGCCCTCGTTCATATGTGTTAGACAATCATCCCAACAGAAGGTGGCTTGCTCGCCAACAAGAGTGGGGTTATCTAAATCATTCAATGCCCAGTTGTCTTTCGCCGAGGCGACCGCCATTTCAGAGTCATCAATAAAGTGGACATAGGCTTCTGGAAAACATTGCTTAGCGTGTAAGCCTAAAATACCATTGCCGCAGCCTAAATCGACTATCGACTTAAAATCGCCTTTAGGCATATTGTCGAGCATGATCCGCGCGCCAATATCGAGCTTGCTGGCGGCAAATACGTTACTTAAATTGCTTATCTGTAGTTTACACTCGGACACTGACCAGTTTGTGGTTGTTGGTAAGCTGCGTGCTTTGCCGTCTGCGATACAGGTAATGACGCGGGTCTTTTTCCAAGTGAGGCTCGCGCTAGCCTCGCCAAGGTTGCGACTTATCGTCTCTAGCAGTGACTTGTTAATCGACTTAGCTTTAGCCCCAATCAGCACCTGAGTGCCAGCAGGTAAAACTTGTGACAATCTTTTCAGCTGGTGGCTAAAGTAGTTTAAGTTCTTCGGCAACTTCATGAGCACGAGCTCAATACCTTGGGGTAACTCGTCACGGCTGTTAACCCATGTCAGGCTGTCTTCATTAAGCTGATTGCGAGCGAGATTCTCGGTTGTGCCCAATAAACTGGTCTTTGCATCCGTTTCGAGCGTGAGCGGCCAATCAGGAGTAATAGATAACAACCCCGCGGTTAATGCGCCAAAGCCATCATTGACAATGGCGGTGCTAACTGCAGTTTGTTCGGTGTCGATAAGGTGCTTTATTAAGTGCTCATCGGCAGCGTCCCATGCCTGCAGATTAGACTCTTGTCTGCTAGGGTAACGGAAGAGTTCGAGCTCGATGCCCGATACTGAAAGTTGTGTCGTCATATGCCAATAAGTACCAAATAAATGCGGGCGCGTATTATCGCAGATTTATGATCTTAGGTATATATTAGGCGTAATGATAGGTAGCTACACATTTGCTGGTTTTAGAAGCTGTATGAGAAGGAGTAAGGATGAAACAAGAAGGCTTTGGCTTTGATGAACAAGCGCAATTGAAACTAGATCACTCAAAGACTCTTGTTGCTCCTACCCAACAAACGCCTGCTCCTTATACATTAATAAGGAGCTACCTCAATGATGCGCAACAACAGGCTTTATTAACAGAAGCCGCTGATTATCCCATGACTCGGCCAGAATTGATGCTCTACGGTAAAAGTCATCCTATTCCTCGCAGCCAAGCTTGGTTTGCAGATAAAGGCTGTGATTACTTTTACTCAGGGCTATTTATTGAAGCGCTACCCTGGCCCAAGTATGCGGATAAATTGCGACAAAAGCTAAATCGAGATTTTTCATTAGAGAGCAATGGCGTGTTGGTTAACTGCTACAAAGATGGCACTGAATCGATGGGCTGGCATAGCGATGATGAGAAAGAGATTGCAGCGGGTAGCGATATCGCCTCGGTGACAATAGGTGCAAGCCGAGATTTTTTTTTACGCCATAAGCTCACCAAAGAAAAAATCCTACTGAGGTTAAATAGTGGTGATCTATTGATAATGCACTGGCCCATGCAGGCACATTGGGAGCATTCACTCCCGAAACGATTGCGAGTGACTCAAAGCAGGATCAATTTTACCTTTAGAAAGCTAATAGCGAACTTTCATCGGTGATCAGTGACTCGTCATCGAATTTATTCTGTTTTGTTAGCCAGTTGGCACTCTATGCTCAATAATCTGAGGCAAGAAACAGTCGTTAGGTATAAAGTTAATACTGCTATCTACAATTAAACAGTGAAATGGGCGGCTTACTGTTTTTCGCTCATGGCAACGGTTAAGGAGTTTTCAATGAAAAAGATGTTTATTGCAACAGTGTTAGGCTCTGTTACTCCTGATGTGATTAAAGCGCTGGCTCAAGAAACACGGCAAGCGGGTGGTGAGTGGATAACCAGCAAGGTGATTAAGGTAGACCATCATTTTGCGGCTTTGTTAAAGGTGGCTATTGAAGATGATATGTCACAGCAATTACAAGCTCAGTTCGAACGAGAGTTTCCCAAGCTCACTATTTCACTTGAAGAGTCGATTACCGCTCAGCAGGGTGATCTTCGAGTGATCCACCTTAATGTGGATTGTAAAGACCGCCCTGGTTTAACCCGAGAGATAGCCGATGTATTGGTTAACTTAGATCTTGGCATTGAGCATATGGAGTTTAACCGTGTGCACGTGTCGACTATCGGCCAGACCGTGTTTACCTCTAAGCTCACAGTCCTGCTGCCAAATGAAGTAAGCAACGAGAGTGTCGTAGAGTTGCTAGAGGGAATATCTGATGATTTAAGGGTGAGTGTTATCTAGGGTAATGTAAGCCTATCCGCAATACAGGCGATAGTTGACCTTTACTTCTCATGGCAGTAACCTGCCGCAATCGCATTTATGCCATTTGAGAACATCGTTATGTCAGTTGAACAGATCATTACCGAAAAGCTCACCGCAGCACTTTCACCGTCACATCTAGAAGTGATAAACGAAAGCCATAACCACCACGTGCCGCCAAACTCAGAGACTCACTTTAAAGTGATTATTAGCAGTAGTGAATTTGTCGGCAAACGTCTAATAGGGCGTCACCGAGCAGTAAACGAGGCATTAGCTGACGAGTTCGCTCAAGGCTTACATGCACTCTCTATGCATACATTTACTCCAGAGGAGTGGGCGCTAGAATCCGCGGTGCCAGCGTCACCTAAATGTAAAGGCTAGTCATCGTAAAACGTGTTCAGAAAAATCACAGCATGGTGCTGTGATTTTTGTATTTAAGGCCCAGTAATGTGAAACAAATTACTTCGGCCTTTAGTCAGGTATCATTGTTGTTGTGCATTTGTTATTAATAGGTACGTTTTAAATTTACTTATTGATAATAATGAAATTACTCGAGAAACTGGTCGAGAGCATCGGTCGCGGGGTAAGTTGGTTTACCCTATTAATGGTGCTAATGACATTGGCTGTGGTCATTTTAAGGTATATTTTTAGTACCGGGGCGACAGCAATTCAAGAGATGGCGCTATACCTTCACGGCGCTGTATTTACTCTAGCCGCAGGCTATACCTTAAAGCACGACGGTCATGTCCGGGTTGATATCTTCTATCGTCGCTTTTCTGCGCGAGGCCAGCATTGGGTCGACTTTCTTGGCACATTACTGTTCCTGTTCCCCGTCTCCCTCTATATCACCTATGCCAGCTTTGATTATGTATTGGCATCTTGGCGCTATGGCGAAACATCGGTAGAAGCCGGAGGCTTGGCCTTTGTTTATATTCAAAAATCCTTACTGCTAGCGCTTACCATGAGCTTGATGCTGCAAGGCATTGTTGAGCTATTTCGCTTAAGTCGATTATTATTTCTGTCTCCTGCAACTGGGGCTAAATAATGGCGATTTTATTGTTTATCGTTGTCTGCATTGTGTTGATGTTTGGTTATCCCGTCGCGTTAACATTGGCTGGCGTTGCCTTAATGTTTGCTGGTATTGGCGATCTAATGGGTGTTTTTGACTCGACACTACTCGGTGCGCTACCTAATAGACTTTTCGGTATTATTAACAATTCGATATTAATGGCCGTACCTCTCTTTGTATTTATGGGGGTGGTGCTAGAAAAATCTAAAGTTGCGGAGCAGTTGCTGACCAGTATGGCAGAGCTGTTTGGTCGTCTGCGAGGGGGGCTGATTTTTAGCGTTTTCTTTGTCGGTATGTTGCTCGCTGCGAGCACCGGCATTGTCGGTGCCACAGTGGTGACTATGGGACTGATGTCTCTGCCTACGCTGTTAAAACGCGGCTATGATCCCGCGTTTAGTGCCGGCGCTATCTGCGCCACTGGCACGCTAGGGCAAATTATTCCGCCCTCTATTGCGCTGGTGCTACTTGGAGATGTATTGTCCAATGCTTACCAGCAAGCACAGTTGCAGATGGGCATTTTTAGCCCAAAATCGGTCTCGGTTGGCGATCTGTTTGCGGGGGCTTTGATCCCTGGTATGTTACTACTCGGCATGTACTGCCTTTATACCTTGCTGCTGATCAAACTCAAACCAGAACGATTCCCAAAACCGACTGACGTCAGCAAGTTTAACCTGCATTTTGTGTTACGAATATTAAACGCTTTGCTGCCGCCATTAGTGCTTATCTTTATGGTACTTGGCTCGATTCTATTTGGCGTTGCCACGCCGACTGAAGCTGCTTCCGTGGGGGCATTTGGCGCGTTAGTTATTGCGGTATTGAAAAGACAGTTAAGTTTTACGGTGCTCAAAGAGGTGATGTTAAGCACAGTTAAGGTCACCTCAATGGTGTTCCTTATTTTAATCGGTGCGTCTATTTTCTCCTTGGTGTTTCGAGGCTTTGGTGGTGAAGAGTTAATTCAGCAGCTATTTACCAATATGCCCGGCGGGGTTATTGGTGCCACATTGCTGGTGATGTTGGTGATTTTTCTACTTGGCTTTATTCTCGACTTTATAGAGATCACTTTTGTTGTGGTGCCGTTAGTGGCGCCAATATTACTCGCCATGGGCTTAGACCCTATTTGGCTTGGCATCATGATAGCGGTGAATTTACAAACCTCATTTCTAACCCCTCCATTCGGTTTTGCACTGTTTTATCTGCGTGGAGTGACAAAAGATCTCATTAGCAGCGGTGATATCTACCGTGGCGTGTTGCCCTTTGTGGTGATTCAACTACTACTGTTGCTGATTTTAAGTCTCTGGCCGAGCTTAATCACCTGGTTACCCAGCGTGATTTACGGCTAACAAAATAGAGAGGTGCGGGTGCCTTAATCTGCAGAGCGATATTAACCGCGACAAAATATGGAAACGATGACAAAGGAGAGTGAGATGAAACGATTTATAGCGTTATCAATTGCGCTGAGTGTAATCGCGATGACGGGATGCGGCAAAGAGGAAACACCTTCAGTTGCGATCGCGACGACAGAAGTGAAACCGATTGAGTGGAAGTTGGTAACGTCTTGGCCGAAAAATTTTCCCGGGCTTGGAATGGCGCCAGAACGTTTTGCTGAGTTGGTAACCGAAATGTCAAATGGACGGCTCAATATCAAAGTCTATGGCGCTGGGGAGTTGATGCCTGCGTTTGAAGTGTTTGACGCTGTGAGCCAAGGAACGGTGCAGATGGGACATAGTGCCGCCTATTACTGGAAGGGAAAAGTCCCCGCTGCACAATTTTTTACTTCAATTCCTTTTGGCCTTAATGCGCAAGAGATGAATGGTTGGCTGCACTATGGTGGTGGCATGGAGTTGTGGCAAGAGGTGTATCAACCCTTCGGGATCATTCCACTAGCGGGTGGCAATACCGGCGTACAGATGGGGGGCTGGTTTAATAAAGAGATCAATTCTATTGATGATCTCAAAGGCTTAAAGATGCGTCTGCCTGGTTTAGGTGGTGAAGTGTTGAAAAAAGCGGGCGGAGTACCGGTGACACTGCCAGGTCGTGAGCTCTATACCGCGCTGCAAACCGGTGCTATCGATGCCACAGAGTGGGTCGGGCCTTATAATGATTTAGCGTTCGGTTTGCATAAAGCGGCTAAGTACTACTATTACCCTGGCTGGCATGAACCGGGCAGTACTTTAGAATTTTTGATTAATAAAGCTGCGTTTGAAACGCTACCTGCAGATCTTCAAAGTATTGTTAGGGTGGCTTCTAAGGCAATTAATCAAGATATGCTAGATGAGTACACCGTTAGACATGTTGTTGCTTTGGATTCATTGCTGAATGAGCATGGCGTTATTCTTAAGCAATACCCCGAAGAGGTAATGGCTAAGCTGGCGATTATTTCAAAAGAAGTGATTGCCGAGCAATCTAAGCAAGACCCTTTAATGAAAAAAGTTTATGACGCTTATATTGACTACGAAGCAGGGGTACGTAAGTATCACTTGATATCAGAAGATGCTTACAGTCGATTAAGGCAGTAACCCACACCATGCTTAATTGTAAACAAAGAGTGAATTTGGAGATTAATTATGCCGTTATTAGATAGCTTTACCGTTGACCATACTCGAATGAATGCCCCCGCTGTTCGTGTTGCCAAATCAATGTCTACCCCAATGGGCGATACAATAACGGTATTTGATCTGCGTTTTTGTGTGCCGAATAAACAGATATTAAGTGAAAGGGGGATCCATACACTTGAACATCTTTTTGCTGGGTTCATGCGTGATCATCTTAATGGTGGCAATGTCGAGATTATCGATATTTCGCCTATGGGCTGTCGTACCGGCTTTTACATGAGTCTTATCGGTACACCAACAGAGTCGATTGTGGCTGATGCTTGGTTAGCTGCAATGCAAGACGTTCTTGCGGTGGTTAAGCAATCTGAAATTCCCGAACTCAATGAATACCAATGCGGCACTTATGAGATGCACTCATTAGATCAGGCTAAAGAAATTGCGCGCGGCATCATATCTGCGGGGATTAATGTGAACCGCAACGATGAACTCACATTAAGCGATGAGATCTTAAACGGCTTGTAATGTCGCTTGTGTCGATGATGTTAAAAAGCGGCTTCGGCCGCTTTTTTGTTTTTATATCGTCACGAGATAACGCTGTGGCGATAGTTATTTTTGGCCATTACTCCGTTAAATGGTCACCTAAGCATAATAACTCGCTACTTGGAGATTAATTTACAAGCTATTTGAGTTGCTTAGGGTGATAAATCAATGACACCTTGTCTATATAGCCGCCTAACTCGAGCCGCAATTACCTGATTCTTTGGTCATATTGACTAACAATATAAAGGCGTGCTGATTAAATAATCGGCATTCGAACTCAAGGCTATTCTTAACAATAGAACGCTAATGTCTGTTCCACTTCTCTGCACTGAAATCGATTAACCCCTTTATACATATGGATAAAGGGTGAGCCGTGACGATTAATTGAAACGCAAACATTTCACCAATTCGGGATGTTTGTTATTAAAACGTCGGCAACCTTTTAAAACAGACATGTTTTTCATGGCGACCTAGTGATATTTGCGGTAAAATGCGCGCGACCAGCGTGATTGCGATCGCATTTCGGCGATAAATCTGCGCTAGCTCAACACGAAAAAAAGGTTTGTTTAAAACTTGTGTGTTTAGCAGGAACGCGGCGCATTGTCTTTCCTTCATAACGTAGTGCTTGTGGATATGATTACAATAAAGAAAGGATTGGACCTACCCTTAGCCGGTAGGCCAGAACAAGTTATTCATGATGGCCCTGCCATCAACCATGTAGCTATTTTGGGTGAAGAGTATATTGGCTTACGTCCTACCATGAAAATCAAGGTAGGCGATAAAGTTAAAAAAGGTCAGATTCTTTTTGAAGATAAAAAGAATCTGGGTGTGAAATATACCGCTTTAGCCAGTGGCACCATTTCCGAAGTTAACCGGGGCGCTCAACGTGTTCTGCAGTCTGTTGTTATTGATGTCGAAGGGGATGAAAGTATCTCTTTTGCTAAATTTGACGCCACTGCAATAGAATCAGTTGAGACTCAGCAAGTACGTGACAACCTGATCGAGTCAGGTTTGTGGACGGCTTTGCGAACGCGTCCTTTCAGTAGAATACCCGCAGTTGATTCAACTGCAGCCGGTATTTTCGTCACCGCGATTGATACTCAACCACTGGCTGCAGATCCTGTAGTGGTGATTGCTGAGCATAAAGCAGATTTTGAACATGGCTTAACGCTACTTTCAAAATTAACCGAAGGTAAAGTTTACCTTTGTAAAGCTCCAGGCGCTGATATTCCTAGCGCAAATGCTCAAGTTGAAGAGTTTGCTGGGGCGCACCCAGCAGGCCTAGCCGGTACCCATATACACTTTCTATTACCCGCTTCAGCTAATAGAACCGTATGGCAGATTAACTATCAAGATGTTATCGCGATAGGCCAGCTCTTTACTACCGGTGAGCTAAACACTCAGCGTGTGGTATCTGTAGCAGGTCCTAAAGCGGTTAAGCCTCGATTAGTTCGCACTGTTGCTGGCGCTTCTATGGCTGAGCTGATCCAAAATGAAGCCAGCGAAGGTAATGTTCGTATTGTCTCTGGTTCAGTTTTGAGTGGACGTATGGCTGTTGGTCCTCATGCTTATCTTGGTCGTTACCACAACCAAATTAGCTTGTTGGAAGAGGACACAGAGAAAGAGTTCATCGGTTGGGCGATGCCTGGCAGCGACAAGTTCTCCATCACTCGTGCATTCCTTGGCCACCTTTCACCTTCTCGGCTGTTTAATATGACAACGAGCACAGGTGGGTCGGACCGAGCCATGGTACCCATTGGTAGCTATGAGCGTGTCATGCCGCTGGATATTCTTCCGACTATGCTGCTACGTGATCTGGTCTCTGGTGACTACGATGGCGCCGCGACATTAGGTGCATTGGAGTTGGACGAAGAAGATTTGGCACTGTGTACTTTCGTATGTCCTGGTAAATATGACTATGCGTCATATCTACGTGACTGTTTAGATACGATCGTGAGGGAAGGCTAATGGGCTTAAAACAAATTTTCGAAAATATTGAACCGCAATTTGAAAAAGGCGGTAAATATGAGAAGTTTTATGCGCTTTTTGAAGCTGCATATACTGTCTTTTATACGCCAGGTCTGGTGAACAAGGGTCGTACCCATGTTCGTGATAACTTAGACCTAAAGCGTATGATGATTATGGTTTGGGCATGTGCATTCCCAGCTATGTTTGTCGGTATGTACAACGTAGGTTTACAAGCACAAGACGCGTTAGTGGCAGGCTTTGCCTCTCCTGATACGTGGCAAGTTGCTTTGTTCGGTATGTTTGGTACTGAATTGACTGCAAACTCAGGTGTGGCCGCATTGATGTGGTATGGCGCTTGTTGGTTCTTACCCATATATGCCGTGACGTTTGCTGTCGGTGGTATTTGGGAGGTGCTATTTGCATCAGTACGCGGGCATGAAATTAACGAAGGCTTCTTTGTTACCTCGATTCTTTTCGCACTAACACTGCCAGCAACAATTCCATTATGGATGGTTGCTTTAGGTATCACCTTTGGTGTGGTTGTGGCGAAAGAGATATTTGGTGGCACCGGTCGTAACTTCTTAAACCCTGCACTTGCTGGTCGTGCGTTCCTCTTTTTTGCTTATCCGTTAAGCATGTCAGGCGACACCTCTTGGGTCGTTGCAGACGGTTTCTCGGGTGCTACGGCACTGAGCCAAGCGGCGCAAGGCACATTGGAGTATGGACTGACTCAAAACTGGTGGGATGCGTTCTTCGGTTTCATTCCAGGTTCCGTTGGTGAAGTCTCGACGTTGGCTATCTTGATTGGTGGCGCTGTTATCATCTATACCCGTATTGCTTCATGGCGTATCGTGGGTGGTGTAATGGCCGGTATGATTGCCGTCTCATTCCTACTGAACTTTATTGGCAGCGACACTAACCCCATGTTTGCCATGCCTTGGTATTGGCATCTGGTGTTAGGTGGTTTTGCATTCGGTATGATGTTCATGGCGACAGACCCTGTTTCAGCGTCTTTCACTAATAGTGCGAAGTGGGGCTACGGTATCTTAATCGGTGCTATGGCGGTATTCATTCGTGTTATCAATCCTGCTTTCCCAGAAGGCATGATGTTGGCCATCTTGTTCGCTAACCTATTTGCTCCATTATTTGACCATTTTGTGGTTCAGTCGAATATTAAGCGGAGGATTGCTCGTGGCTAGTAATAAAGATTCGTTCGGAAGAACACTGTTTGTTGTTGTTGGCTTGTGTTTCATCTGCTCTGTATTCGTTTCGACGGCAGCAGTGTTATTGAAACCCATTCAGCAAGAGAACAAACTACTCGATAAGCAAAAGTACATTCTTGAAGCTGCTGGCCTTATCAACACTAAGGAAGGCAAAATAGAGAAGGTGCAAGTCTTAGAGATGTACAATAAGTATGTCGAAGCGAGACTGGTGAACCTTAAAAGCGGTGACTGGGTTGAAGATAGTGACAGCAAAAAAGCCGATACTTTCGATACTGAAAAAGCAGCGCGTACTAAGGCAACTTCTTTTGTTCCGCAAAATGACATAGCGTCAGTGAAGCGGGTCGCAAATGAAGCGGTTGTTTATCTTGTGCGTGACGACAATCAGCAGCTACAAACAGTGATTATTCCTGTTAAAGGCTATGGCTTGTGGTCAACGATGTTTGCTTTCTTAGCCGTTGAGCCTGATCTCAATACCATCCGTAGCTTGGTTTACTATAGCTTTACCGGTTCTGGTGAAACCCCGGGTCTTGGTGGTGAAGTTCAAAACCCACAATGGATTGCTAAATGGAACGGCAAGAAGTTATATAACGATAAGGGTGAACTAGCGATTAGCGTCACTAAAAATCCTGTCGTTGCAGCTTCTCCACACGGTGTTGATGCGTTATCTGGTGCCACATTAACAGGTAATGGCGTGCAGAATTCACTCAACTTTTGGTTAGGTGAAGAGGGCTTTGCTCGCTTTATCGAAAAAGCGCGTAACGGAGGGCTTGGCTAATGGCTGATGCTAAAGAACTTAAACAGGTTCTAATTGGACCTGTCCTCAGTAATAACCCAATTGCTTTGCAAATATTGGGTGTATGTAGTGCACTGGCTGTTACCGCTAAAATGGAAACTGCGATTGTAATGACCATTGCACTGACTGCGGTATGTGCACTGTCTAACTTGTTCATCTCAATGATCCGTAGTCACATTCCAAGTAGTGTGCGTATTATTGTGCAGATGACGATTATTGCTTCATTGGTAATCGTGGTTGACCAAGTACTACAAGCTTATGCTTATGATGTTGCTAAGCAGCTATCAGTATTCGTTGGTTTGATTATTACTAACTGTATCGTGATGGGCCGTGCAGAGGCTTACGCGATGAAGACACCGCCTTTGATGAGTTTCATGGACGGTATTGGTAATGGTCTTGGATACGGTGCAATCCTGTTGGCTGTTGGTTTCGTACGTGAATTGTTCGGTAATGGTTCATTGTTCGGTATTGAAATCCTAAGTAAGATTTCAGACGGTGGCTGGTATCAGCCTAACGGCTTATTGCTTCTGCCTCCTAGTGCGTTCTTCCTGATCGGTGCATTGATCTGGATTATCCGTACTATGAAGCCAGAGCAAGTAGAAGCAAAAGGATAAGCACAATGGAACATTATATTAGTCTACTAATTCGTTCTGTTTTCATTGAAAACATGGCGTTATCCTTTTTCCTCGGTATGTGTACCTTCTTAGCAGTGTCTAAGAAAGTAAAAACAGCTATGGGCTTAGGTGTTGCCGTTATCGTGGTACTGGCAATTTCAGTTCCCGTTAACCAAATTATCTATCAAGGCATTCTAGCTCCAGGCGCATTAGCTTGGGCGGGTGTTCCAGATGCGGATTTGAGCTTCTTGAAGTTCATCACCTTTATCGGTGTTATCGCAGCGTTGGTACAAATCCTTGAGATGGCATTGGATAAGTATTTCCCGCCGTTATATAACGCGTTGGGGATCTTCCTACCGCTAATCACTGTAAACTGCGCAATTTTCGGCGCCGTATCTTTCATGGTTGAGCGTGATTACAACCTGACTGAAAGTTTAGTGTTTGGTATTGGTTCCGGTATCGGTTGGGCATTAGCACTTGTCTTACTTGCCGGTATCCGCGAGAAGTTAAAATATGCTGATGTTCCTAATGGGCTTCGCGGACTGGGTATTACCTTTGTTACCGCAGGTTTAATGGCTCTAGGTTTCATGTCGTTCTCTGGTGTGTCTCTCTAAAGAGACACCTAACGACGTCTTAATTTGAACCTTTAAGGATAAGTTAATGGGTATTATTGAATCTACTCCAATCGATGTATATCTCGGTGTGAGTATGTTTACCGCAATTGTATTGGTTTTAGTTTTGGTTATTTTATTTGCCAAATCAAAGTTAGTACCAAGCGGAGATGTCACTATCGGCATCAACGATGATGCTGATAAAGCAATTACAACACCGGCAGGTGGAAAGCTACTAGGCGCACTAGCAGAGAGCGGTATTTTCGTATCGTCTGCGTGTGGTGGTGGTGGTACTTGTGGTCAGTGTAAAGTACACGTTAAATCAGGTGGTGGTGATATTCTGCCGACTGAGATGGATCATATCAGCAAGGGTGAGGCTCGTGAGGGCTGCCGTTTATCTTGTCAGGTAAACGTTAAAGCTGATATGGAGATCGAATTAGATGAAGAGATCTTTGGTGTTAAGAAGTGGGAATGCGAAGTTATCTCTAACGATAGCAAAGCGACCTTCATTAAAGAGCTTAAGCTACAAATCCCAGGTGGCGATTCAGTCCCTTTCCGTGCGGGTGGCTACATTCAGATTGAAGCACCTGCGCACCATGTAAAGTATGCAGATTATGATATTCCTGCGCAGTACCGTGGTGACTGGGAGCATTTTGGTTTCTTTAAGCTTGAGTCTCAAGTTGATGACGAAACAATCCGTGCATATTCAATGGCGAACTATCCTGAAGAGGAAGGTATCATCATGTTGAATGTACGTATTGCATCGCCACCGCCGCGTAATTTAACACTGCCTTGCGGTAAGATGTCATCGTACATCTTTAGCCTAAAAGCGGGTGATAAGGTCACTATTTCTGGTCCATTCGGTGAGTTTTTTGCCAAACAAACTGATGCAGAGATGGTCTTTATCGGTGGTGGTGCTGGTATGGCACCCATGCGCTCACACATCTTCGATCAGCTAAAGCGTCTTAACTCAAAGCGTAAGATTAGCTTTTGGTATGGTGCGCGTTCAAGCCGTGAAATGTTCTACGTTGAAGATTTTGATGGCCTAGCGGCTGATAATGACAACTTTAAGTGGCATGTTGCACTGTCTGATCCACAGCCTGAAGATAACTGGGATGGTTACACGGGTTTCATTCACAATGTGTTGTTTGAAAACTACCTGCGTGATCATGACGCACCAGAAGATTGCGAATTTTATATGTGTGGCCCACCAATGATGAACGCTGCTGTCATCAGTATGCTTAAAGATCTTGGTGTCGAAGATGAAAACATCTTACTCGATGATTTTGGTGGCTAACACTCTCTAATTGGAGATCTAGGTCATAATGTTTAAGACCTTAGTAAACTGGCTGGCCCTTATTGGGTTAGCCTTTTTTATTTCAGGATGTGGTAAACCTACTGAAGTAATTTCACTGTCTGGTAACACCATGGGCACAACTTACCATATTAAAGTTGTGCGCAGTGAATCGCTGCCGGATGTTCAACTCTTACAAGCTGAAATTGATCTGGCACTTGAAAAAGTTAACGATCAAATGTCAACTTACCGACCTAATTCTGAGTTGTCTAAATTCAATCAGATGAGTCGTAATGCTCAAATGGAAATCTCAGCAGATACCGCTCAAGTGATTGCGGAAGGCATCGAGTTATACAAAATTACCGATGGTGCTCTGGATATTACTCTGGGTCCATTAGTTAACTTGTGGGGCTTTGGTCCTGATAAACGTCCAACGTCGATCCCGACGAAAGAGGTTATTGCTGAAGCCAAAAGTCGCACGGGTATCGAGTATTTATCGTTATCTGGAAATAAAGTCAGCAAGCAAAACCCTGATTTGTATGTCGATCTTTCATCGATTGCAAAAGGTTTTGCTGTTGATAAAATAGCCGCTCTTTTAGATAAGTATCATCCAATGGGTTACTTGGTTGAGATCGGTGGTGAAATTAGCCTTCGAGGTACTAAGGAAGATGGCTCGCTGTGGCGTATTGCCATAGAGCAACCAGGTGAGATGGGCGGCGCTATTCAACAGGTGATTTCACTTGAGAATATGGCCATGGCAACCTCTGGTGACTATCGTAATTATTTTGAGGAGGAGGGCGAACGTTTCTCTCACCTGATTGATCCAAGAACGGGCTACCCAATCAACCATAGATTAGCGTCTGTCACTGTACTGCATGAAGAGTCTATGATCGCCGATGGTTATGCCACTGCTATGATGGTTTTAGGGACTCAGGCGTCACTAGAACTTGCTAATCGCCAGCATCTTGCGATAATGCTAATAGAAAAGCAGGAAGATGGCTTTAACGTTTTTTATAGTGAAGCTTTTAAACCTTTCGTTACTCAGTAGTAAGGGTCGAATATGAGCACGTTTATAGCGGCATTTGTTGCGTTACTAGTATTCTTTTTCTTAATGTCGATAGGTTATCTTGTTAAGAGACAAGTGGTGGCTGGAAGCTGCGGTGGTCTAGGCGCGCTAGGAATTGAGAAAGCATGTGATTGTGATGATCCGTGCGACAAACGTAAGGCCAGAATGGCTGAACAAGAACGCCGTGAAAAGTTAGAACAGAACAGAATCATCTAAGTTCTAATCTACTGCGGTTATTAAGGCTCCTTTTTAGGGGCCTTTTTTATATCTTTTATCGCTATATTTAGTGGTGTTGACCATTTTATTGACTATTGAGCATCCGTAGCTGCGCTTTCAATATTAGCAACATCTGCAAAGCGCTTCTCTCAATTCCCTAGTTTTACTCAATAAAATTGTCAATTAATAGAGCACACGCTAATTAGTAATTGTAGCGCTAATGATAATGATTACCCTTTATAAATAATTGAAATATAAGGTTAATTTGTGTTTGGTGCTTTTTTGTTCTAGGCTGTATTTATTGATATAGATCAATTTTACTAAGGATGAGCAGATGAAAGGACAACCCAAGGTCATTAGCCAGCTAAACAAGGTGTTGACCAGTGAGCTAACCGCAATCAACCAATATTTTCTCCATGCCCGAATGTTTAAAAACTGGGGCTTGGGCGAGCTCAATGAAAAAGCTTATAAAAAATCAATCCAAGACATGAAGCATGCCGACAAGGTGATTGAGCGGATATTGTTCCTTGAAGGGCTGCCAAACTTGCAGCAACTGGATAAAATCCGCATCGGCGAGCACAGCCAGGAGATGTTGGAGTGCGACAAAGTGATGCTCGAAGAGCAACTTGTTTCATTGCGCGAAGCCATTGCTTTGTGTGAGCTTTCCGCAGACTACGTTAGCCGAGATATGTTAGAAGATCTGTTAGAAGATGAAGAGGAGCATTTAGATTGGCTCGAAGCTCAGTTAGAGCTTATTTCACTGATGGGTATTCAAAACTACTTACAATCGAAAATGGACTAACCGGAGACGATTATGAAAGGCAATAAAGATGTCATCGACACATTAAACAAACTCCTCACCGGTGAGTTGTCGGCAATGGATCAATATTTTGTACACGGACTAATGTACGAAGATTGGGGCTTGAATGAGTTACATGAGCGGATCTCCCATGAATCAGATGATGAACGCGAACATGCCAAAAAACTGGTGCAGCGTATCCTGTTTCTAGAAGGCACCCCCGACGTTGCCAGTCGTGAGCCACTTAATATCGGCAAGAATACCGAGCAGATGCTTAAGAACGACTTAGCATACGAGTATCAAGTTGCTGATAATCTACGTAGCGCAATTGCACTGTGTGAACAGAAAAGTGATTACGAGAGTCGTGAAATTTTAGAGGTCTTGCTCGAAGAGACTGAATCGGACCATATGTACTGGCTTGAGAAACAGCTAGGGCTGATTGATATGGTTGGTTTACCCAATTATCTGCAAAGTAAAATGTAGTCCGCTATTTCTGCCAGGGCAGATGTTCTATAGGCACCAGAGCGACGATGGTGATGGTGCCTTACTCTTTTTCCTGCCTTTTTTTGACTTCTATATCGCCTACTTTTGTCGCTTTTACCGCTGTTGTACAGCAAGTATTCAGCTTCTAGACATTACAATCACAACTCGAATGAACAATGAACACTGATTCGAAAACAAACTTTCGATAATAAACTTTCGATAATGAACTTGAACACGCATTTGATAAGAGTTTGATAAGAGGGGAGAAGATATGATTATTGCTGTAAAAAGCAACGCATATGACAGCGAAAATCAGCTTAAAATCGCACGTCTTCTTTGTAAGATTGAACGTCTAGAGCAACAGCTTGAGATGGTTCAGTCTGGACATTGTCACTCATTGGCATTACATAAAGCCTACACGACTAAGTCCACACTTTCTGTGGATGAACTGTCAATGCTGACAAAACTATTTTGAACGTTACAGTCTTAAGATTGAGAGTGTTAAAAAGTCTTATCCAGTAACATCGACTATCAAACAATATCGTATTCCCCCATTCTCTATCGTAGACTCAAGGTTGCTAAACAACGCGACCAATTCCTTTCGTTCTCCGTAAACTGCTATTTAGCCAGTTAGCAGCTAATGTTGCATTTTGTGCTTTAATCTTGTCAATTTTCTGTTAAATTCATTATTCCTAAAAAAATATAATAATAAAGGGATATAGGATGCATTGGTTTAAACGCTCGCTAAGTATGCAGCTGGTTGTGACTATTGTTGGCGCTTTGGCGGTACTTTTCACCATCGTTGCATTGTTCTTAGTTAAGAATGAGAGTGCCAGTACTCGCCAGCAAATTGATAACGACCTCAGCGGTCTAGTACAGCTTAAATCTAACGAAGTTCGCAGTTATTTTGTCGCCAAAGGTCAATTAATTCACGCGGTATTTGCAGATCCGACAGTGTTGCAGTGGTTCGGCAAATATGATCGCCGCTTAAGCGATCTGTCTTCAGATAAACAATACAGCGCTATTATTGACTACTTTAAGTTCTTCTCCGATAAAGACAGTGACATTAAGTCAGTGTTTTTTGGTTCTGCTAATACCTTTGAATACTTCGATTTAAATGGTCGCTACAACGACAGTGAGTACTACACTAACAAACGCCCATGGTGGCAAGAAGCCATTGATCAAAATGGCATGTTTGTCGGCGATCCTGCCGTTGACGCCAACGACGGCTCAATATCGGCAACCGTGAAAACGGTGGTAAAAGATCAGTCCGGTCGGTTCATCGGCATCGGTGGTATGGATATTCTGATCGACACCATTGGTAGCGAGCTGCTAGCGCCGATTAAATATCAGGGAGCAGGCCAGGCTTTCTTGATCACCAATGCCGGTAAACTGGTTTATTTTCCCGGCTTTAGTGATAAATTCCCACCAGGCTCTGACGCTGCTGAAATCGATAACCAATTTAGAGACAGTGAAGGTTTTAGTGATCTAAGCAGGCAAATGCAATCACAAAGTGCTGGTTTTGCCGAAGTGACCTTTAAAGGCGAATCACAAAGAGTCAGTTTTGTTGAAGTGGGTGGCGATTTCCCAGAACAGAGATGGCACCTAGCGTTCATGTTGCCAACGGAGGTGATTGAGGCGCCAGTGACAGATGCCATCATCAACTCAATTTTACTCTCTTGTTTGATAATGCTTTTTGTCGGTGTCACGGTATGGGGCATGTTAATGCCGTTTAGAAAACAGATTAATAGCTTATTGTTGGCGATGGAAGATATTGCCGAAGGCGATAGCGATCTGGCAAAACGTATCGAAATGGACAGAGAGGATGAGCTTGGACAACTCGGTGATGCATTCAATCGGTTTGCGGCAAAAGTACAGGGAATGCTGCAAGATACTCGTGATTTAACCTTAGAAGTTGAAAACGGTGTTACCGCTGCTGCAGAAGTCAGCGAGCGAGCACTTAATTCTGTTGCACAGCAGAAAGCGGAGATAGCCTCTGTTGCGACCGCGGCGACAGAAATGGCGCATACCAGCCAAGAGATGGCGGCAAGTGCACAACGCGCCAGCGACTTTGCCGATAAGGCACAGACTGAATCAATTGAAGGTGGCGCGATTGTCGCGCAAGCGACTCAAGGGATGCAGTCTTTATCGGTGCAGGTGATTGAAGCGGCTAAAGTCGTTAAAAAGCTGCGCACTCGCTCAGAGCAAATTGGTGAAGTGCTTAATGTCATCAGAGGCATTGCAGAGCAAACAAACTTGTTAGCGCTTAACGCCGCTATTGAAGCCGCTAGAGCGGGTGAGCAAGGGCGCGGCTTTGCCGTTGTAGCCGATGAAGTGCGTACATTGGCCTCGCGCACGCAAGATTCAACCGCCAATATTCAAGAGATCATCCAAACCTTGCAGCAAAATGCCAATGAAGCTGAGCAGGTGATGGAAGCGGGAGTTGAGCAAGCTAATATTGGTCAGGATCTCACCGCTAAAGTAGAAATCGCGCTAGGCAGTATTACCGGGGCGATTGAAGCTATTCAGCAGCAAACCATCGAGATCTCCGCCGCGGTGGGTCAGCAAGCCGTCGTCGCTGAAGAGGTGGCATGCAATGTTGAGAATGTTCGCGCGTTATCTGATGACTCTTTGGCGGCAAGTGAGGAGTTATCGCGTAACTTTGCTAGCTTTGCCCAAGTGACCGAGTCATTATCGAGTAACATTAAGCAGTTCAAGATCTAGACCGCTAATGCAGTGAGCATCAGGTTAGGCAAAAACGGAGCCAATGGGCTCCGTTTTCGATCCTATAATAAGCAAGTGATACACATTAACTTCCCGCCAAAAGCACTATTTAGTCACCTCCCTCTTGAGTACTGTTTTTATATACAGTAATATCCATTGTGGAGGACTTGAGATTGCAAAAAATAATTCATGTCGATATGGACTGCTTTTACGCTGCAGTAGAGATGCGTGATTTTCCTGAGCTTAGAGGTAAGCCCATTGCTGTTGGTGGCAGAAGTGATCGTCGCGGCGTGATAAGCACTTGTAGCTATGAAGCAAGAAAATTTGGCGTACGCTCGGCAATGGCATCAGCTTATGCGCTTAAGCTTTGCCCTGACCTCATCTTAGTGCCTGGCAGAATGCAGGTATATAAAGACGTTTCGACTAAAATTCGGGCGGTGTTTGCTAAATATACAGACCTTATTGAGCCACTATCGTTAGATGAAGCCTATCTGGATGTCACTGACAGTCCTCACTGCCAAGGCTCTGCCACCCGTATTGCAGAAGCCATTAGGCGAGATATTCTGTTGGAAACGGGACTGACAGCATCAGCTGGAATTGCATCGGTTAAATTTTTGGCAAAAATCGCCTCCGATCTTAATAAACCTAATGGCCAATATGTTATCCGTCCTGAAATGATTGAAGAGTTTGTAAAAACATTACCGCTGATTAAAATCCCAGGGGTGGGTAAAGTCACCGCTAAGAAGTTAGCGGATATTGGTCTGCATACGTGTAGCGACGTGCAGGCCTATTCTGATCGCGCTCTAGTTGAGCGTTTTGGTAAGTTTGGAGGGGTATTGATAGAGCGCGCTAAAGGCATCGACACACGGGGAATTTCTGCCAATAGGGAGCGTAAGTCTGTTGGTGTTGAAACTACCTTAGCTAAAGATATTTACACGCTGGAACAGTGCAAATCCGTAATGCCGCAATTGATCCAAGAGCTGGGGGCCAGAGTCAGTCGTAGTGCCAAAGATCGCACCATTCATAAACAAGTGGTAAAGCTTAAGTTTGATGATTTTAAACAAACCACCATAGAGCACCGTAGCGATGAAGTGTCTGTTAATCTGTTTTACCAGTTATTGGAACAAGCGCTAGAAAGACAACAAGGCCGAGGAATACGCTTATTGGGGGTTGCAGTGGGGCTGGCCTCTAAACAAGTCATTAATGATGAGGCGAGTGCAGCAAGTGCATCGCAACTAGACTTAGGCTTTTAGACAGAGTTTTTAGAACGAGATTTCTAAGTTAGCTTTTTAGAAAGAGTTTTTTAGTTGAGGATCTGAAAGTCGGTCAAGATTAAAAAAGCCGCTGACTTAACATCAGCGGCTTTTTAGTGTTCGACGGTATTATTGATATCGCGATGTCATAGCGATATCAACAAGCTTTAATCTTTAACTGGCGTGCGTTCAAGAACCGCTAATAATAGTTTCCAGTATTGGCCAACCGTAGTGATGTTAACTTTCTCATCTGGACTATGTGGATAGCGAATAGTCGGGCCAATCGATACCATATCCATCTCTGGGTAAGGCTTCTTAAACAGACCACACTCAAGACCGGCATGGATCACCATGATTGTCGGCTCTTTGTTATAGATGTCTTGGTAAGTAGCACGGACACTTTCCATTACCGCTGAGCTGTTATCAGGCTTCCAACCAGGATAAGCACCGCTGAACTCAACGTTGGCACCCGCTAAGTTACTCAAAGAGGTCAACACACCCTCTATCTCTTCACGGCCAGAGTCGATTAATGAACGGATAAGGCAAAGCACCTGCACTGAATCTGTTTCAGTGCTGATGACGCCGACGTTAAGTGAGGTTTCAGTCACGCCTGCAACTTCATCGCTCATACGCACAACGCCGTTAGGGCAGGCATTGAGGATATCAATTAAGATCTGTTGTGAGTCTTCACTCATGACCTTTGTTTCGGCTGGGATCTCAGTCAATGTCAGCGTTGTGTCAGGGTCGGCAATGGCCAACTCTTGTCGAACCAATGCTTGGAACTCAGCAATACGTTGCTGCAGTAGTGTCACGTTTTCAGCGGGCGTCATAAAGCTAATTTGCGCTTCACGGGGAATAGCGTTACGCAGTGAGCCGCCAGTGAAGTTAGTAAGCTCAAGCGCAAGTTCATCGCTATAGTCGAACAGGAATCTAGCGAGTAATTTATTGGCATTACCGCGGCCTAAATGAATATTGACCCCTGAATGACCGCCTTTAAGCCCCGCTATCGATAACGTGAAGCTTGAGTTTGTCGGCTCAGGAGACTGCCACACCATAGGTACACTGATTTGGCCATCGACACCGCCAGCGCAACCCATGTAGATCTCGCCCTCTTGCTCTGAATCGGTGTTAATAAGGATATCAGCTTCAAGCATGCCAGCTTCTAGGCCAAATGCACCGGTCATTCCGGCCTCTTCATCGATAGTCAATAACACTTCAAGTGGACCGTGGGCAATGTCGTCAGCACCGAGAATCGCTAAAGCTGAAGCCATACCTATGCCGTTATCAGCACCCAGCGTAGTGCCTCTCGCTTTAACCCAGTCACCATCAACATAAGCATCAATCGGATCTTTTTCAAAATCATGCACTTTATCGGCATTCTTTTGTGGGACCATATCGATATGGGCTTGTAGCACCACGATTTTACGATCTTCCATGCCCGCAGTTGCGGCTTTCTTGATAATAAGGTTACCGACTTTATCTTCAATAACTGAAAGCTGTTTGTCTTTCGCCCAAGCTTGAATGTGCTCACTCAACGCTTGCTCATGCTTCGATGGGTGTGGAATGGCACAGATTTGTTCGAACCATTGCCATAGTGCTTGTGGTTGTAGCTGGTTTAGTGCAGTCACAGAAAATTCCCCTATTACTCAAATTATCACTAGAGCGCTGGTGCGCTTGAGGCTGAAAACCGCAATATTCTACCATAATCTTTGTTTACGCAAGCGTGGTTTACTGTGCTTTAGCGAGGGACTGTCAGCAGAAGTTTCCAGATGAGTTTTCAAGCACAATTAAGTGGTTGGTAATCTGTGCTCAATAGGACAATAATGCCAGCAATTAAAAATAAAAAGGAAGGGTTATGGCTTCGGTAAAATTTGTTGATGTTGTCGATAAAGAGGCAATTTTTGAAGGTAATGGTTGGGATGCCTTAGTGGTGGTTTCTGCTGATCTTAAATCTATAAAAGTGGATGAAGTGGCACTGCTGGCAGATCACGGGCAAAAGATCGATCAACGCGTTGGTAAGTCGGTCACATTGCTGTTTGCGCCAGGCATGGCGGGTGGACGCTTGATCATTGCGCCAGTGAAAAAAGCCGCTGATGAATATGAAGATGTGCGCGTGTTTGCTGATGCCGCCCGCACTGGTATTCGAGTCGCCAAAGAAGCAGGGGCAAAACGGCCATTATTACTGGTTAATGGCATTGCTGAGGCGCGCTATCAAAAATCGGCCGAAGTTGCTGCCTTGGCATGTGGGCAAGAGCTATGGCAAGCGTTAGAGCTGCGAGAAGCGGGTGGGGCAGATGCGGAGTTAGAGTGTATTGGCTTGCTGAGTGATAGGCATAATGCCGCGACGCTAACCGCGATTGAAGCGGGGCGTAACCTCGCCAGAGACTTATGCGGCACCGAACCTGAACGTATGTCGGCGCCCGCTTTTGCTGATTATTGTTTGGCAGCGTTGACTGATAGTAACTTAACCATGTCAGTTGTTGAAGATAGAGATGTTCTTGAACGTGATTACCCGCTGTTATGCGCAGTCGGACGTTCATCTTTTGCAGTACTCAGACATCAACCGCGAGTGGTTAAGCTTGAATATGTCGGCGCAGGCGACATTGAGCGTACTTTCCTCTTTGCCGGCAAAGGTGTTGTTTACGACACTGGCGGTGCGGATATAAAGATTGCTGGTGGAATGGCGGGCATGAGCCGTGATAAAGGCGGCGCAGCGGCAGTAGCGGGGTTAATGAAAACCGTCAGTATGCTTAAGCCCAAAGGCATTCGTATTGTTGCTGAGCTGGGATTAGTGCGAAATAGCATTGGTAGCGAAGCGTTTGTCACCGATGAGATCATTGCCAGTCATGCAGGTCTTCGGGTGCGCATCGGTAATACCGATGCCGAAGGTCGACTTGTTTTAGCCGACTTGCTGTCCCACCTGCGTATTAAAGCGCAATCTGCGGTTAATCCTGAAATGTTTTCAGTCGCGACTTTAACCGGCCATGTTGTTCGTTGTTTTGGTGGTTATACTGCGGCAGTAGAAAATAGTGTGGCTAAGCAGGCCAATGTGGCAAGTAACATCCAGCAAAAAGCGGCTATCTGGGGCGAGCCTATTGAAGTTAGCCAATTACGTCGAGAAGACTTTAGTAAAATTGTGGATCCATCGGGTGCTGCTGATATGTTGTCATCTAACAATGCACCATCGTCGGTGACTGCGCGTGGGCATCAATATCCAGCTGCATTTTTGATTGAAGCCTCAGGCTTAAGCTTGCATGGACTCAATAGTGACAAGCCTATTGCTTACACTCATTTGGATATCGCCGGTAGTGCCACCGAAGGTCACCCTCAATGGGGAGACCCTACTGCAACACCTATCGTGGGGATGTTCAACTATATCGTCGACAGCCTGAAATAATGCGCTGTTAAATACTGCAGCCGAGAGCATATCTCGGCTTTTTAATAACTATTCATGTAATAAAATTACCAAAAGTAAGCTATTTCATGCTTTTTATAGAAAAAGGTTGTAATAAAACTACATTTAGCTATAATTGCTCTCGTTGGTTAGGCAGGTGCCTAATCGAGCTAGTCTATCCAGGATGGATAATTCTCCAAGGAATCGAGCGACAAGTTGACTTTGCTTAACCCAAGATGGGTTGTAACAACAAGCACAGTATTTGGAATTCAACTTAGTTAGGAGTAATGATTATGTCTTTTACAATGAGCACCACAATTTATTCGCAGAGCTTTTGGTTAAACACAGATGTTTTGCGTGGCGGTATATATACCATGGCATACAAGGGGTAACCTACTTGTAGCCCACCCGTTTCCATCATCCTTTATTGCACCTTTATAAGGTGTTTATAGACCAAGTTGTAAATTGAGCATCAATTTGCAATTGATTACCGCTAGCGCGTTAACCAATTTCCATCTGGAACACTTGAATATGTCTTGCCCGCTCATTGAGCGGGCTTTTTTTTGCCTGTCCGTTTATTATTGGGTCACTCACAAGTTCAAGTGTCTGCCGATTATCGTTATTTAACCGTAATTTTCTCGACCGAAAACCGCGATATCTAGACGTGGCTCGCAAAGATGGCTGTTTTTGCGATCTCCATGTGCGCGTGGTGTGGTTAAATTACGTTTAAAGCCAGTTTTTGGGATTATTCTTAATTAGTAGTTGTAATTAAATTACGAAACCCTATAATGGCAACTCTTGATTAGGGTTAAGCCTATCAAGGTTAGTCTATCCAGGAAGGATAATTCTCCAAGGAATCGAGCGACAAGTTGACTCATCAGTTTAATTGGTTTCAACCCCGTAATTAAATTGATTAGAGTATTTTTTTACAACTTTGTTTGGAGTAATGATTATGTCACTTGCAACTAGTTCTACCATTTATTCGCAAAGCTCTTGGTTAAATACAGATGTTTTGCGTGGCGGTTTATTCGCCATGACTTTTTAGGGCTAACCCTCCTTTAAAGTAGTTCCATATCCATCAACCTTATAGCACCCTTTGGGTGTGTTTAGACGCAAGTCGTATGTTGACGATTGTCAACGTGCCATTGATTAACGCTAGCGCGCTAACCGATTTCCTCTAGGAACACTTGAATATGTCTGCCTGCTCTTTGAGCAGGCATTTTTTTGCCTAAAATTTGGCAGCTCTGCCAGCTATTGTTTTCCAAATCCAAATCCAAATCCAAATCAAAGTCGTGGTGCTTCGCCCATTCTTGTAATCAAGAGCAGAGCCAAGGGGCAAAGCGCTTGCGCCCGCTCTTTATTTCATCAGAGTCGAACCCTCAGCGCCCCGGCGAAATTTAAAAAGCGAAATTTCCAACGGGGGAGATTAGATTCTGCGAATTCATTTAAATATGTTTAACTCATGACGTTTACTGAAAGGCTACAACTTCCTGTATTGAAAAATTAAAACTCAAATGCTGAGTATTTGCGCTTTTCTAACCTTGTGTAGATGCGGCTGAGGCCGTCGAAAACAGGGACGTTTTCGTTGAGCCCACAAGGATGTGCTTGCAGCGTGCCTCAGCAGTATTTGCACATACGCCGACCGCAGGTCATTGGAACCACTTTCGTCTGCAGCTAAGCTTCTGCCTCAAACCTTGTTAGGTTCATGAAGCTTCGCATTCACTTTTGTAAAAAGAAAAGTCGTGGTGCTGCGCCCATTCTTGTAATCAAGAGCAGAGCCAAGGGGTAAAGCGCTTGTACCCGCTCTTGATTTCATAAGAGTCAATCCCTCAGCGCCCCGGCGAAATTTAAAAAGCAAAATTTCCAACGGGGGAGATTGCGGTCTACAAATTTGGCTACTTAAATGCAGATTCTGATCTTCACTGATGTGGAGGTTTATCTAATTTAAAAGCTTTTATTGGTAAGCCTAATGCTAAGAGTTTGCGCTTTTTGCGGCTGAGGCCATTGAAAACAGGGCCTATTCTGTTCCATACAGAATTTGCAACATGGTGACTTCGACTTGCTGATTAAAGGCCGATTGCACTAAAAACTGAATAGAAGCTGAGTGGCGGTGCACATCGCAATGAGTCAAAAAATATTGAAATTTAGCGGTGAAAACCGCCACTAATGCTTATGTCTAATCATTGCTTTCTAGATGAACGACTTTAGTATGAAATTTATATTATTACTGCAAATACATATTCCTTAGCATATGGCTTGCCAGCGCCCTAGCCACAAGTAATACAGAAAAAACAAACCTATAAACCTGAAAGAGTGAAGTTAATTCAATATATTACCTCAATATTATTCCCATCCATGAACTACACTTTTATCGCTTAGAACACGTCTAGCAAATGGCGGACTTAATGTTATTGGGTCCAGGAGTGAATCTATATTTTTACTCTGTCAAAACGAAACACACTCTATCTGCTGAAAATAAATGGATAGGTCTGACTGACAATCGACAAATAAAGATTAGGGATTAATCATGACACACTATAAGTTTGGCAAAGAGATCAAAAGTAACACTATTCCAGCCTCTGTAAAGGTGGCAA
Source organism: Shewanella abyssi (assembly GCF_023284025.1). Lineage (GTDB taxonomy): Bacteria > Pseudomonadota > Gammaproteobacteria > Enterobacterales > Shewanellaceae > Shewanella > Shewanella abyssi. Next base: position 39,715 of record NZ_JAKIKR010000037.1, read on the forward strand.
TTGTAGGGGCTGGCATGTCTGGTTTGTACAGTGCATGGCGATTGCAGCAGGAGGAGGGGATCAACGATTTGGCGATATTTGAGCGCTCAAATCGAACCGGTGGACGTTTAGATTCAGATTTAGTCGAATTTAAAAATCTGAAGTCTGGCCCAGGCCAGCCCGACACGATTGAAGTAAAAGAAGAACAAGGGGGAATGCGCTTCTTATTTGAAGGTATGGATGATCTGATGACGCTGTTTTTGAAGCTAGATCTACAAGATCAAATAGTTCCTTTTCCAATGAATAGCGGCGGCAACAATCGACTCTACTTTCGCGGTGAAAGCTTCTCAGTCAATGAGGCTAAGCAAGATGACTTTGCCATTTGGTCTGAGTTATACAATCTAGCGCCTTCAGAGCGTGGCGTGAACCCTAAAGATATTGTCAATATTGTGTTTAATCGGATCCTACAAGCCAACCCTAGCTTTGATGCTCGACCAGTCGTGCGCGGCCCTGAATTTTGGCAGTCGTTTAGGTTAGATTGTCAGTGGCAAGGGAAAACCTTGAATGAGTGGACATTGTGGGATCTGTATTCCGATATGGGCTACAGCCAAGAATGCATCACCATGCTATATCGGGTGCTGGGTTTTAATGGCACATTTTTATCAAAAATGAATGCTGGCGTTGCCTATCAACTGTTAGAGGACTTTCCTGCGGACGTTGAGTTTAAAACCTTTAAAGAGGGCTTTAGCACTCTGCCTAATGCATTAGTCGATAAGGTTGGTACAGAAAACATCAACCTACAAACGACAATCGAGTCGATAGATTATGATGACAACAGCGGTCATTATATTCTGAATTACGTGCATACCGATGAAAATGAGGTAGAGCATCCCGGCACAGTTACGGCGGAAAAAGTTATCTTGGGCTTGCCTCGGCTCGCATTGGAACGGTTATTCGTGAAATCCAACGCTTTCAATCGCCTGCCTAAGGCAGAGTCGAATCAACTTTGGAACGCCCTGCAGTCGGCGAGTAATCAGCCGCTACTAAAAATCAATTTGTATTACGACAGCGCATGGTGGGGGCAAAAAAGCACTGGCCGAGCCGCTGTGGAATTTGGACCTAACTTTGCCGACCTGCCGACAGGCTCGGTATACCCATTCTACGCCGTCAATGAAGAATTAGCAGCGGCGCTGATGTATCAAGAAAGTGGCGCTGAGCCGAGAGATAAAGTCGCTGAAAGGCTGAGTAAGATTGATAGCGAAAAGTATCAACGCCCAGCAGCATTAACGATTTATTGCGATTATTTGAACATTAACTTTTGGAGTGCACTGCAAGGGAAGGGCGAAAAGTACCTCCACCCTGATTTGTCGCACTACGTTAACGAGGGCAGTATCCCTGCGGACATCAATCCAGCCACTGATGCTGTGGTGGCGCAGGCGACTGAATTCTTTAAGCAGATCTTTAATACCCATTATGTGCCGCAGCCTATCATTACTAGCGCGCGGATCTGGGAGGGGAGCGTTAAAACCGATCAGCATCCAAATGAACAGTTTGGCTTTGGTGTACACCAGTGGGCAGTAGGGGCAAACGACAGGGAGGTGATTAAGGCGTTGGTTGAACCGTTACCGAATTTGTTTACCTGTGGCGAAGCATTCTCTGACTACCAAGGCTGGGTTGAAGGAGCACTTCGCTCTACCGATTTGGCGTTAAAGCAAGGGTTTGGGCTAAACCCTTTGTTTGAGGTTTATCAGCAAGAACATGGTGTTGCGGCAGCCGTGGAGATCCAGGCCATTTACAAAGAAAACGCAGCCTCGCTGATCCAGCAGTATATCGATCGTGATTACTCGGCAGCTGAAGTGGTGCTGACACGCAAGTCGGATCAATACAGCTGTATCGGCATTGATCTTAACTACTTCGATCAATAGCAAGTTTACTTAGATAGAGGCACTGGTTGCCTCTTTTTATTGCCGTTTTTTTAGGGAGTTAAAATGAATAAGGTCATAAACGAATATTGCGTGGCAGATTATTTAAAAGCACGTTTGGAAGAGGTGGGTGTCGAACAGATGTTTGGCGTCGCGGGTAATTACACCGCTGCTTTGCTGGATACGATCTTGGCAGACAAGTCATCGCCCATAGTGATATCTGGTAACGCCAATGAGATGTGCGCTGGCTATGCCGCAGATGCTTACGCCAGACTTAAAGGGGTGAGTGCACTGTATGTTACCTATAGTGTAGGTGCATTTAGTTTACTCAATACCATTGCCGGTTCGTATGTCGAACAAGTCCCGTTAGTGCTGATTAACGGTGCGCCGACCAACAAAGAAGATCAAATATCCAAACAAACGGGCCTGTTATATTCCCATACTACGGGTTATCAGTTTGTCGATATCCATATGTTCAAACCGATCACCGTCGCCGCCGAGCGGATCATTAATGCTAAGCAAGCGCCATATCAAATTGATTCGGCCATCACAGCCATGCTCACTCAAAAACGACCAATCTATTTTGAAGTGGCTGAAGATGTGTGGCGCACTCCTTGTGAAAGGCCTGTAGGTGAACTGAGTTCAGGGCTAAACGACACCATCACGATAAGTGAAGCGGCCAATGCTGCTCGGGCCACCATTGAGCTTATGTTGAGCAAGCCCAAAAGCATTTTCTGGGCGGGTATAGAGCTACAACGCTTTGGATTGCAAGACAAGTTTATCGAGCTGCTACAGGTCATAAACACCGGGCATAGCCTGCCTGGCCACGATATTCATTTTGTCACTTCGGCTTTAAGTAAGTCAGTGATAGCTGAAACACACGCTTGGTTTGAAGGCTGTGTCACCCTGAAGAATGAAGAGGTTGAAAAGCTGGTGGGTGATGATGGGGTACTTGTTGGCGTTGGCGCATGGACCACAGGTAAAGATACTGGCAACCAAGATATTCGAAGTAGCAATACCGTGCTCGCCGCCCATGGTGGCGTCTTTGTCGGGGCGAACTTTTATCCTTCAGTGCGGTTGGGATCCTACTTAGATCATCTTATTCGTGAGTTTAGCGCGTTAGCTGCTGTACAAGCGCCGAGTTTGGCGGGGATCAGAGTGGCTAAGCCTGAGAAGGCGGCGTCATTACAAGGCATCAATGCTGATTCAACTCTGGGTTACGATAACTTTTTTAATACCATGAGCCAATGGATCACAGCAGATGATGTGATGGTGGTGGATGCTGGTTTTCCGTTAATCGGCGCGCAAAGTGTGCATATTCCGGCTAGAAATGGTTTTGTAGCCCAAGCGGCTTGGTTATCTATTGGTTATTCCGTTGCTGCAGGCACTGGGGTTAAATGCGCTTATCCAGATAAACGTTCAATTGTCGTTGTCGGGGATGGCGCCTTCCATGAAACTTGCCAGGCAGTCGCCGATCAACATGCCTACGGCCAAAATACCGTGGTGTTTGTGATTGCAAACGGCATATATGGCATAGAGCAATATTTGGTTAACCCTAACCCCTTTAGAACGCCACCGATAGACTATCAAGATCCGTTGTTGGATGAGGTCTACCCCTATAACGATTTACCCCCGTGGAATATATCTAAAATCACCGATACCTTTGGCGGCGAAGGTCGAAAAGTGTCGAACTTAGGCGAGTTACTGGCGGTGATGGAGGAGATCCGTAGCAACGAGGAGAGCAACTTCGTGGTGGAGGTGTGTATCCCAAAAGATAACGTGCCACACTCAATCGCACTGGAAGCGGCAAGCACGGTAGGTGAAGACGAGATCGATAACCCTAACTGGCCGCCAGCAGGTAAGTTCTAGTCAGCTAAAATTTAAGCCAAGTCATGGCCTTTACGGCAGGCGATGACTTGGTTTGAAGCCTATCTACTTGTTGAAAACCAGTCTTAGTGTTTTCATAATCTTGCCATCCAATCTTATCCTCTTCCCCTAGAATCCTGCATCTTTAGGCTAGGCAGTCATGCAAATTATTCATCTTGCTTGTTTCTTCGAACTGCTTAGTTTAGCTTGCGTGATAATACTCTCTTAAGCCTTAAGAGCGGGTTTCGTCAATATAAAGGATTTTGGATGTTAAATAAGGGTTTATTTCTACTATTGGTTTTACTTACACTTTCTATCTGTAATATTAGTCACGCGATTGAGTTTACCGAGGGTGACTATTATGTGGAGGTCGAAGGCAAACCGACGGCGACAAAACAGGTGACAGAATATTTTTCCTTTTATTGCCCAGCTTGTTTTAACCAAGAATCGCTAATGAGTGAAATTAAGGCATTCTTACCTGCTGATGCACAGTTTAAAAAGAATCATGTAGACGGTATGCCGGGCCGAGATCTTGAAATCGAAAGGTCGCTCACTAAAGCGTTGATAACAGCGGGTTCGCTGCAGGTTAGCGATAAGGTTATAGCCGCAATATTTAATTATATACATGTTGATAAAGCCAGTTTTAGTGATAACACGGCAATCAAGGATCTATTCTTAGCTAACGGTGTCGATGGCGAGGCGTTTGATAAGGTCTTTTCTAGCTTTAGCGTGAACACTCAAGCTAGACAGATGCAGCGCAACACTGAACGATTGCGTCAACAAGGCTATACCGGCGTACCGACATTGATTATCAATGGTAAGTACAAGCCCATTGCAAAAAAAATCCGCAACATCGAAGAGTACCAAGCGCTTATCACTTACTTACTAAATAAACCTCTCTAGGGCGCAGTGAAGTAAATCACTACAGCGCAATATTAACGGTGCCACTTACAATGTATAGCAGTAGTTGAGTATGCACCTGCCGCAGGCAATTGGAACCACATTCGCCATAAGATAACTCTCTATTGCCGCAAAACGATTTGGCTGCTCTATCAGCTATTGTTTCAGTCAATATGTCCTCAGTGAACAGTTACGTTACAACCTGTATCGAAACTGTATTAATAACCCACTTCAAAGCCCTGCGTTAACACATAACAAGCTGATTTTATTGCTTGTTAATTCGTGGCGTGTTTCTTGCTTTTTTGATGTTACTCAGAATTAAAACCGAAAGCATGATGAGATAAAGGTGAGTTAGCTATGGATAATTATATTCAATTAGTAATCGGAAAATTAACCTGCTTTAGTTTAATTAAGCATAGACGTAGTCTACAGCGTAAGAGATTAACGCCTCTTATTATTGCTCTTTTTTTGTTCTTTCCGATAAATTCTGTACATGCAGTAGGCGGTGATTTCTCGCTCGACTTTACTGCTTCCGCCCCACTAAGCTACGACCATAACACTGGTGGCGGTGCCTATAATGACAGAACTGTAGGAAGGGATAAGGACATTGTGGAGTCATTGGAAGGCGGTGATTATGCCTGTGGTGATACTGTCAGTTTTCTTACTCTGGTAAGTGTTGATTCATCAGGTGATGATAATCAAACCATAGAACTGGATTTTGAATTTACCGCTCACTCTACCGGCCAACAAGGGGTCGCATTGAGTGACGTTACGGGTTATAAAATAAATTATTTCGCAGATTTATTATCATCACCCGCACCTATCCCAGATACCGCCATTAATACCCTAGTCGATAAAAGTACAATAACTGAAAAAGATAAAAGTGTAGGTACCTTATTTAAAAAGAAATCTACCTTGGAAGCGACGTACGCGGTGGATAATTTAGACGCTGGTGACGAGGTTGTGGTGCGTGTCGATGTGTTAATTTCCTGTGATTTTGGTTCATCACCTACGGGGAATATGCAGGCACGTTTAGCTGGCTCTCGAGTCACTCATATTGGTATTGATACTAATGGCGAACCAATTCCGGTTAATGGCCGAAGCAGCAGGATCGCTGGTGGTGATCAAACCGTGCCCTTTAAAAATGTCAATCAAATAGAACAACCTATGCTGATATTGGAGAAAACAGTTACCACAAGTAACGGCGATTGTTCAGCAGGAGTTGAAACCTTATATATTGACTTAAATGATGAGGTTAAATATTGCTATAAAATTACAAATACTGCGGTTAGTGCACCATTATTAAACCTAAAACTTGATGATGATAATGCGACACCATTATTGTCAGGTGATGATCTAATAAATATCTTGATTAACGGCTTAACTGATGAAGATGGAGACAGTGATTTGGACGATTTGGCTGCCGGCCAATTCGCTACAGCCGAAGTATTGAAAACCTTTACCGATCCCAATCAAATTGGTCAGATGATAATCAATACGGCTGTGGCAACGGCAGATAATGCCAGCGATGCTGATACTGCAGAAGTTCGAATTAACGCGTTCCCCGTTGTCTCTATCGATATCACTAAGTTAGTGAGCGTGGATGGCGGGACAAATTATTTCGATGCCAACGATAGTGCCAACGCAGTTTCTGCCGTCTTAGGTACAGACATATTTTACAAATTTATTATTAAAAATACTGGTGAAGCACGGTTAGTTGATCTATTTGCATTAGATCCTGATTTGGTCGTTAATTTTAATATCGAGCAGCTTACTTCAGGAGTTGGATTGGGCGTTGGCGAACAAGTGGTTATTGACAGCGGTATCTTACCTCTATTAAGGCTAGACAATGGCTGTAGTTCAATCGGTAATGTCACTAATATTGCTAAAATCATAGGTACTTTCGCTCTCACAAATGTGCAAATACAAGATACAGATCCGGCAGTAGTTAATTGTATTGCCGAATCTTTATTGATTAAAAAAGAAGTGAGTGTTGACGGTGGCAATATCTATAACGATGCTAATACTGGCGATGACGCTCCCGTGATTGCCTTGGGTGAAGGGGCGATATATCGCATCACTGTGACCAATAATGGTAGTGAGGACATTATTAATGCACTATTAAATGATACAACCCTAGGGATTGTTAACTACCCGCTAGGCACCATCAACGCAGGCCAGATAATTATTCTCACCGAAAGTAACATTGTACAGCTGGATCAGGCGGAGCTTTGCCAAGTGCCTGGTGATATCAATAACACGGCAACGGCGAATGGCGAATCACAACCAACAACAAATCCCTTATCTGCCAGTGACTCAGCCTTTGTGCGTTGTGTATCTGAACAAATTTCACTGCTCAAAGAAATTCGTGTTGAAGGAGGAGAATATTCAGATGCCAATGATAGTAACTCAGCCCCTGCAGCAGCAGTTGGAGATGGAGCCGAATATAGGATAACTTTGACCAATAAAGGGACAACAATTATAACTAATATTGTACTGAACGACCCTGCACTTAATATTGTCAATTATGATGTTACCCCACTTCTTAATAACCAAGAGTTTAATCCCGGTGATGTATTAGTGCTAACTTCTGGAAATATAGCGGCATTAAAACAAACTAACTTATGCCTAAACAGCACAGATTTCGTCAACATAGCAACAGTTAATGGCGTATCACAGGGAACATTAAATGCGGTCAGTGATAGCGACCCTGCCGTGTTGAGGTGCTTCACTGAAGGCATTAGACTCGTCAAAGAAGTGAGTGTCGATGGCGGTGATAGTTACCATGATGCCAACGATGATGCTAATGCGCCTAATCTAGATGTCGGCGCCGGCGCCCTCTATAAAATCACTTTAACCAATATTGGCAGTGCGATACTGGATAACATTGTGTTAAATGATCTAACCTTGGGCATCGTTGATTTTGCAGTTAGCGGTACTCTGGCACCCGGAGCAAGCAGAGTACTTGATCGTGGAACCGTTACCGAACTTTATCAAGCGCAACTTTGTGATGCCGCCGGTTTTTATACCAATATTGCCAGTATTTCGGCGCAATCGGTACCAACCAACAACCCACTAAACGACACCGACAATGCAGTGGTTAATTGCATTGGTGAGACTGCTGGTTTGTTGATTATCGATGAAGACGGTATCGATAATAACTTGATTTATTGGCTCGGTAATGTCAATCGTCGCCGTGCTAATAATGGTGAAGAGTTTACCGCCGATGAAGTCAACGATCAGATACCGGGTAAAAGCCAAAGAGCACCGCTGCCATTTTTTGTTGATAACATTGGCAACAAGTATCATTTATTTACCGGTCAGGTAGGCGATGAAGGCTGGTTCGCACCGCAAGCAGTGCCGGGCAGCTGGGGCAGCATACATAATTATATTAATGGTGTCATTGAACAGGGAAGCCTTGATAAAATAAGCGATGTCACCCCACTTCGAGCCACAGGATTAAAACTACTCGAAGGTGGCCGTTATTGTGCCATTGTCTATGATAGCGATATTAGTATTAACTACGATCCATTAAATGGGAACTTACAAGGCGAAACCTTAGGCATTGCAGCATTTTATGTTGAAATGGACGGCGTCAATAAACTCAGTCGATTCTCTTCATCTATACTACCTACTGTGTTGATAACGGTACTCGACCCTGACACTGTATGTCATGGTGAACTTCGCTTGCTAACGATGCCAAAACCACCTACGTCATCAGAGCCTTTCGATATTGACCCTGATAATCCAAGTGGTGGTTATCAATAACCAAACCTGCATCAAGGGAGTCATCAATATGACTCCCTCTTACTCAGCATTAATAGGGATAATCAATTTATAAAGGTTATTAATAATTCGAGCTTGAAATATAAATTAAAACAAGCTCTTAGTTAAGTGGATCGAGCCATGTATGGCTATATTTATCTTGGCCCAAGTCAGGCGTGTTAAATATCACACACTCTTTCTAGCTAGTTATTAAGCTGTTTCATATTCGAAACATAATAAGTAATTGATTTATAATAGGTTAATAGTAAGTGTCGTGTATTCGTTACAACTCTCAACTTGTTGTTTTTCAAGCCTTTGAAATTTAAGGCTAAAATCTTGGCATTAACTATGTAGTAGTTACATCACAATTGCGATTGTTGAGGTAACAAAATTATGAAACTCCCTCGTAAACCTAGATGTTCAATCTTGGCTATGTTCACAGCGCTAGCCGCTGGCATCCCGATGGTGGCTAGCGCCTTATCGGGCGCTATTTTTACCACCACAGATGATGGTGGCATAGTCAATGAAAATGTGAGGTATACCAGTAAGCTTGAGGTCTATCTCGACGGTGGACCTAAGATGAATGCCCCGGCTACTGCCGCGGCGCTGCCCGATGGTAACTATTATTTTCAGGTCACCGATCCTAGCGGTAAAGACTTACTGTCTCGCGATCACATCAGCTGCCGTGAAATTAAAATTGAAAACGGTGTCATTACCGAGTATCTGGGGGCTTCCGGCCTCAATTTCGTCAAGAAACAAGGTTCTTGGCAGGCCGTGTCATGTACTCAATATCCAACCAATGGCAACAAGACCATGGCTGTACACGAGTTCAATCCAGATATAGATCATGGCGGCGACCCTCTCTACGCCATGGTGATCCAGCTCTATCCCTATGACGATACACCCAATAAGGGCGGCGTCTACAAGGCCTGGATCACGCCTGTTGCTGCCTATGATCCAGTCAATGATTTCTCTGATTCAGGCGGTATGGGCGCGGCTAACCAACCCAATCAGGAAGGTTATCAGGCGGGAAACTTTCATGGATTTATTCCCCGTTATGCCAAAACCGATAACTTTAAGGTGAAGGAGAAAAAGCCCCAATTCGGTATCATAGCGGTGCGTAATTACCATGACGCTAACCTAAACTGTCGTCTGGATCTGGGTGAGAAGTTTATCTGGCAATGGGAATACGGCATCGAAGACGGCTTGGGGGTGCGTAATGCTGATAGCACCAACGATGAGTCCGGCGGTGACCCATCGACTATCCTGCTTAAGGAAGCGCTGGGACAGTTGAATGATACCTGGATTTTAGATCACTTCCGTTGGACTGAAGCTAAGGATAAGAACCTCAATAGTGACTACTTCACCACGTCCGGTTATGTTCATGCTTATCAGCCGTTCACCTCTCTCAATAGCGGCCCAGAGGATCCTAATCTATGGGATGGTGACGATGTTAATGATTATATCGCGCGTTTTACCATGATCATGCCCTGTCCCGATCTGTTCGATGATGGCTTAAGCCCACAAACGGCCAATGAGTTTTCCAGCTTTATCGCCGCCGACCTCGGTGTCGTAGCGAGTACCAATAGCGATCCGCAGATCACCCTCACCTTAGGTCAGGTGGGCTTCGCGGATATAGAGGTGACCAAGATCTTCGATACCAATGGTAACGGCATGCAAGATCAAGGCGAAGTAGGGATCGCCAACTGGCCGGTGAGATTAACATATGCACCTAGCCTGTTGGAATCCAATGGCGGCCCGATCCCAGATACCATCAGCTCGGTGGCTACCCCCGTTCTCTATCAAGAACTTGTCGACCGCTTCGGATTAACATCCGATCCTCTGCTTGTAGCAGGTATAGCCAATAGGGTGACAGATAGCGATGGTAAGGTCACGTTACAGGTATTGCTACCCAATGGTTACGGCGATGCACCGCTTACTCAGTATCCAACGGATAACTATCGAATCGAGGAGGCCACAGCCGCTGGCTGGATGGCCACCTCTACCGTCATGGTTGACTTCGATGTTCGCTCCGAAGCCTCGGGCAGCGATGGCCGACTGACACCCATCATGGGTAATGCCTATCTCGACGACAGCAATACTCCATTTAGCGGTGCCGACTTCACCAACATCTGTTTCAACGAGGTGAGCTTCGGTACTAAGGGTTATTGGCATAATAAAAACGGTCTAGGCGAGATGATGACCGACTTTATCACCAGTTATATTAATACCTTAGATCCCTATAACAGTGAGACCAGTTATTTTGGCAAGGGGGATGAGCCCTTCGATGGTATGTTCACCAATGGCGATCCCGTCGCGGCGGCCTATAAAAATGATAGCATTTCTGCCGGCGTCTCGGCCGGAGCTGGCACGCCTAAGGCAGAGGTATCTCACTTCCTGATAGACAGCAATGGCGGTGGTGATCCCAAAGAGCAATTAGCCCAACAGTTATTGGCATTTCTGTTCAATATTGAGTATCGCTTAGGTGGCGATGCCATGGTAATGCTACCGGGTGGGGGAACCATGTCGACGGCCGACATCGTTGCCGCAGCCATCACCGCATGGCAAGGCGCTAATGCCGCCGACCAAGAACACTATAAGACCCTGCTCGACACCTTTAACAATATGAAGGTTGCAGATGGCAATGGGGTTAAATTTGTTCCCAGTGATCCGGCAAATTGCCCACCGCTACCCAATGGTTTTGAGTAAGGTTTTAGTGTTGGAACTAAGGTAACCGATGGAATAGATGTTGAGGATTCTTGACGTTACAGATTAAGTTTATATAAATCTAGCAGAGGTCATAACCATATGACCTCTGCTTATTCACTTAATAGACTTTGGCTACAACTTTCTCGCTTCCCCAAAACTTGTTAGCCTACGAATGAAGACTGATTACATTTTGTGTTGTTGGGTCGAGGTTATATTGGTATTTGGTAGATGCTTGAAGGTCGTACCTTCATTGTCACTTATAGCCTGCGGCTCGCTAATGTGCACTCTTTATTGCGAGAGGGTTCTGCGAGTCGCTGCAAGTCCGTCCATGGAAGCTCTGCGATTTCATCCCTGAAATCGAAGCTGCAGCCGTATCTACACTGGTGGTTTAACAAGGAAATACACTAAGACGAAATACACTAAGACAGCCATCATTAAAATACACTAAAAATACACTAAGACAGCCATCATTAATGGCGCGTGTTAATACCTCCGGCTAAGCTTGATTGATGAGTATCAGTAGGAGCTCACTATGCCCCGTCCAAGAAGAACACTAATCAGCATCGAAGACACGCCATATTACCATTGCTGTAGCCGAGTAGTGCGGCGAGCGTTTTTGTGTGGTGATGATAAGTACACCGGGAAAAACTATGACCACCGTCGAGGTTGGGTTGAAACGCAAATATTGAAGCTTACTGAGGTGTTTGCTATTGATGTCGCAGCTTACGCAGTGATGAATAATCATCTTCATATTGTGCTGTATATCGATGTAGACAAGGTGAATCAATGGTCAGATAGGGATGTTGTTGAACAATGGCACAAGTGCTTTAACGGTACAGCACTTACCCAAAAGTTTGCTAAAGGTGAAGTGA
>NZ_JAKIKR010000038.1 GCF_023284025.1 Shewanella abyssi
TCGTTGGCTTGAGGAGGCGTATTCTACACTCTCCAGTGTCGGCGTCAAGGGCTTATTTTAATAAGTTTTTCAAGCGATGATTTCTTAATCACTCTCGTGAAAAGAAGCAAACCCGAAGCCCTTAAAGCGCTTGTCACCTGAATCAAATCTCGTGAGAAATTTAACTCTCTAACACTGCTGCAAGTCCCGTACTATCTAACCTTGCGGTAAGTTAGTTGGCCTGCTGTGCCGTGTCAGTGGATGCGCATTATAGGGAAATCCTGATAGAGCACAAGAGGGTTTGCTAATAAAAGTGTTGTTTTGTTACTGTTTGACCACAAAACACCCTGACTAGCTACTTTTTACGCTTTATAATGCTAAAAACAGCCACTTTAAGGATTTTGAGATGACTAGCTCGCAAAACAACAAGTCACTACGTTCATATAAAGGAATAGTGCCACAGCTTAAAAATGATGTTTATATCGATGAAGCATGCGTTCTAGTGGGTGATATCACCTTAGACGATGATTCGAGTGTTTGGCCTTTGGTCGCTGCCCGTGGTGATGTTAATCATATCTATATTGGTAAGAGAACCAACATTCAAGACGGCAGCGTATTACACGTCACTCGCAAATCTCCTTCTTTACCCGAAGGGCAGCCATTAATTATCGGTGATGACGTAACCGTTGGTCATAAAGCGATGCTGCACGGCTGTAAAGTCGGTAACCGTATCTTGGTAGGCATGGGCGCTATCATTCTTGACGGGGCAGTGTTGGAAGATGACGTGATCTTGGGTGCGGGTTCTTTGGTTCCACCCAATAAAGTATTAAAGAGTGGTTATCTATATGTAGGCAGTCCAGCAAAACAAGCTAGGCCTCTTACCGAAGCAGAGCTTGCCTTCTTACCTCAGTCTGCAGACAACTATGTCAGACTTAAAAATGAATATTTGCAAGAAGGCGAATAAAGCACCTTTGCTAGATAGCTTTATAAGAGTGCTATATCAGTAGCACTCTTCCAAGCTCATCGAATGACTCCTGTTCGACGAGCTGCTCTACCTCATCTTCTATATCAAAACGATACTCATCAAACAGAGCCAACGCCCAACTCGCTATATCTCGTTGCTCGGTATTAATCGGAGTCAGGGATAGTTGAGCCAATTTGGCGATCCCAATACGGCACTCTATATTGCTACCTTGTACTTGAACTGGGAAAATTACGCTCTGGGATTGCGGATCCCAGTCTTGTAAATCTGGAAACAATATACTTTGATTCATTTCACTCTCGATTAAAGCTCTGATCGTAACTGCGATAAAACAGTGTCAACGCCTGGCTTAACGTTACGCCATATCAAAAAACTCTGCGCTGCCTGCCCTACCAGCATACCCAAGCCATCAACGGCTTGCTTAGCGCCATGAGCTAATGCCCAGGTATTAAAGCTTGTTTGCTCTTTGCCATACATCATATCGTAGCAAACGGTGTCTTCACCTATCGTTTGGGGACTTATATTAGGTACATCACCGCTTAAGCTTGAGGATGTTGAGTTAATGATCACGTCATAGCTTTGCTCTGTATGCTCCATAGGTAATGTGCTGACATTGCCGTACTGACTGAATATCCCCACTAATGCTTCAGCTTTAGATTGGGTGCGATTAACAATCGTCAGCTTGGCGATGTCTGCTTGTAATAATGGCAATACACTACCTCTTGCCGCACCACCAGCACCAACGAGCAAAATATTTAAACCTTTAAGGCTACCGAATTGTCGTTGTAAGTCAGCAACCAGACCCAGCCCGTCGGTATTATCACCCCGAACTCTGCCGTCACTTAGGACAGATAATGTATTCACGGCACCCGCTAGTTGCGCTTGCTCGCTTAATTCATCACATAGTGTAAAAGCTTGTTCTTTGAAGGGCACGGTAACATTTGCGCCCAAACCTTGATTAGCAACAAAGGTACGAAAGCTAGCTTCAAATGCATCCACCGGCGCTAAAATAGCTTCATAGCGTAATAGTTGTGCTGTTTCAGCAGCAAACATCCCATGGATTTTTGGTGACTTACTATGCCCGATAGGATTGCCAAATACTGCGTATCTGTCCGTCATGATAAACACTCTGTTACTCGCTAAACTTAATATAAAATGAGTTTACCGCGGATTTAGCTGCGAGCAATCTATTCTGTCACAGTTATTTTCAGTACGTGTATTGCTACAACAGCAATCCTTGCGGATCAGATGAGAAGCCAGTAACGCCCTTTGGAGCTGACGAGACTGGTTCACTTAGATGACGTACCTGTAGTCTATGCGCTTAACCATTCTCTTGGCTTAAGATAATCGCTATATAAAGCAGCTTCTGGACTGCCCACCTCTGGGGTATAAGCGTATTCCCAACGCACCAGTGGTGGCATCGACATCAATATAGACTCGGTACGGCCACCCGTTTGTAATCCAAACAAAGTACCACGGTCATAAACGAGGTTAAATTCTACATAACGACCACGGCGATATAGCTGGAATTGACGCTCATGTTCGCCATATGCAGTATCTTTGCGACGCTCAACAATTGGCGCATAAGCGGTTATAAAGCCATTCCCCACTGCTTGCATAAAGGCAAAGCTCTTATCGAAGCCCTCTTCATTAAGATCATCAAAGAATAAACCGCCAACACCACGAGTCTCATTGCGATGTGGCAACCAGAAATACTCATCACACCATTGCTTATACTTTGGATATACCTCCTCGCCAAAAGATTCACACAATGACTTGGCATTTTGGTGCCACTCTACAACATCGTCTAAATAAGGGTAATAAGGAGTCAAATCAAAACCACCACCAAACCACCATACGGGATCAGCGCCCTCTTTATGAGCGATAAAGAAACGTACATTGGCATGAGTCGTTGGTATATGCGGATTTTTAGGGTGGATAACCAGTGAAACTCCCATCGCCTCAAAACTACGCCCAGCGAGCTCAGGACGATGCGCTGTTGCAGAAGCAGGCATAGACGCCCCTGTGACATGGGAAAAGTTAACGCCGGCTTGTTCGAATACCGCACCATTGGTCAATACGCGACTCTGTCCGCCGCCCCCCTCTTCACGCTTCCAGGAGTCCTCTACAAATTGTGCAGAGCCATCTAGCGTTTGGAGTCCATTACAAATTCGAGTTTGAAGATCGAGTAAGAAAGCTTTTACTGCTGCAGAATCTGGTGTGCTCATACTTTTCCTTGGTTAACCTTTTCTTATAATGTTGCCACTCTTGGCATCGACAATAGTAGAAGGAGCCGCCTGACTGCCTAGCTCTCCTACTACTAACCCAGCAATAATCCCTTCAAACTGCTGTAGGACAGCTGAAGGTGATAATGCAGGCTCCTGTCCTGATAAATTTGCACTGGTTGAAACAATGGGTTTATTGATTGCCGCACATAGTGCTTTTACACCGACATGTGAGGTCACTCGCACAGCGATAGAGTCAAAAGTGCCACTCAATAATTTGGACAACCCAGGCTTAATCGGCATGATAAAGGTAAAAGGACCTGGCCACTTACTGTGAACAAATGCCAGCTGCTCAGCGCTAAGCTCTGATTCATCTATATAGGGGAGTAGTTGCTGATAGTCACCCGCTACGAGTATTAATCCTTTTTGCCAAGGCCGTTGCTTAATTTGCAGCAATTGCTTAATAGCTTCGTCATTATCAGGATCGCAACCCAGACCATAAACAGCCTCAGTTGGATAGGCTACAACGCCCCCTTTCTCGATAACTTCGGCCATTTCAGCTGGCAATACTTGTAACATCGATCTCCCTAACCCTTACTTACATTAAGCTGTACCGTGCAATGTCGTTATGATCACTCAAAACCGACATTAGTGGAAGGTAATATGGTCATTTAGAGTGGTTGCTTAGACTGGTCGTTTATATTTGCACGCTTTTTCAGGGCATTCTAAACGCATTCCTGCCGCCCCTTTACGTTCAACTAAAATGCCAAAACCGCAATCAGGGCAAGCTTCAGCTACCGGTGGGTAATTCACTAAGAACTTACACTTTGGATAACCACTGCAAGCATAGAAGGATTTACCAAAGCGACTGGTTCGATGCTCAACATGCCCCGTTTTACATTTGGGACAATCGATTTCATCTTCAGCGTCTGCTTGGTCGTGTTTTTCAATATGACGGCATTGAGGATAATTGGTGCACCCAATAAAGATGCCGAACCTGCCTGACTTAACAGCCAACTCACTGGCACACTCAGGACAGGATGAGCCTTCAATCACTTGAGTTTCGATTGACTCGTGCTGTACTAACGGCCGAGTGTAGTCACAGCTAGGATAATTGTTACATCCAATAAACCCTCCGTGTTTACTGTGCCTAACTGACAGCTCACAGCCACACTTAGGGCAGAGTTCATACTCTTTCTCTAATGCATGCTCATGTGTTGTAAACAGTTGCTGATCGATTTTAGCCATGATTATCTCGGTTCATCAATATAACGCTATTCTACCAAGTATTAGCGTGACTTTTGTATTCATCTAATAGGTTTTCATAAAAAGCAGTGATATATTGTATTCAAAAAACAAAGAGGTGTGATTGATGAATACAAAAACCAAAATAGCGTTAACCATTATCGCTGCCCTATCAGGTTCAATATCTGGTTGTTCAACTACCAACAATGCCCCGCTTAACCCCGAGTTAATACAACAAATATCAACAACTTCAGAAGATGCATTATTTGATGCTGCGAGCCCACTGCTAACCGTTGCACACT
This sequence comes from Shewanella abyssi, assembly GCF_023284025.1. Lineage (GTDB taxonomy): Bacteria > Pseudomonadota > Gammaproteobacteria > Enterobacterales > Shewanellaceae > Shewanella > Shewanella abyssi. The sequence goes on from NZ_JAKIKR010000038.1 coordinate 4,734, forward strand.
TTCAACAGGCAAGCGCTGCTTTGGCCACCTCAGAAGATATTATTAGCGTTGACAAGCTGTTGTATTACTTCCGTGCATTTAGTTACTACGGCCCAACGGATAAGCTAGAAGAAGCAGACTACAGTGGCTTATCTGCTGCACTTGAGCAACTTGCTAATTCTAATCGATTAAATAATCAACCACGCTTGCAAGAGCAGTATGCGGTAACTATTTATCGCTACTTCTCAAGTAATGAACGTGCAGCGCAGCTCGCACCTTTACTACCGCAGTTAAACACTCAACTTGCTCAACTAGCAAACACCGCTAGCCAACAGTCAAACGACTACGCCCTGCTTGAAACATTAAAAGCCTATGGCTTTTTGTTTAGTGTCAGTCGCAAAGATATCGATGGTGAGCTTAATGCCGCTTTGCTATCCGCACAACTCAATGAGCCTTTGGTTGCATTTGCTGCCAGCTCAGCCAGTATTCGTGCTGAAAAAGACTGGCCAAGAACTAACGCATACTGGGCTTTAGCACTTTACCGGCTTGCACTACCATCATCAGAAGATGGCGAAGCAACAGATCTTGAACTTGCCGCCGATGAGGCAGTAGCAACTATTGCTAGGCAAGATGTCGCCATACGCGGAGATAGTGCCAAAGATGCTTACAGCAAGGGCTACCATGTTAATACCTTTGCCGCGCAAGAGCGTTGCCAGGAAAATAGCGATATATGCCGCAGCCCCGATCTTCAAGAAGCGCTTCCAATAGAGCATCATTGCTCCGACTCATTATTTATCTTAGCGCAAGATCTTAACCAGCAAGAACTAGCTGAGAGCTGTACTAAGCTCACCTCTCAAGAGTCACGTTTTCACCAGTTGCTGGAAACGAAACAACAGGCGACTGCCAACGATAACAATGATGCGCTAAGAGTGGTGGCTTTCAAAAACTGGAGCCAGTACCACTATTATGGACAGTTAGTATTCGACATCCAAACCGATAACGGTGGCATGTATATCGAAGGAACCCCATCAAAGCCCGGTAACCAAGCCACTTTCTTTGCCTATCGCCAATGGTGGATAGAACCTGATTTTGCGATTTGGAATTTGAACCATGAATATGTGCACTATTTAGATGGTCACTTTGTAAAGTATGGCGGCTTCGGGCATTTTCCTAGCAAGATGGTGTGGTGGTCTGAAGGTTTAGCAGAGTACATATCTAAAGGTGATAACAACCCCTCAGCCCTTCGCGTAATAAAGCGTGATATAGCGGAAGCGCCGACATTAGAAGAGATCTTTGCCACCGAATATAAAGACGGCCAAGATAGAACTTACAAATGGAGTTACATGGCTATTCGTTTTCTAGCTGAGAACCACCATGCAGATGTTGTACAGCTGAGCAAATATCTGAAAACCGATTACTTCGAAGGTTACGAGCAAGTCATGGCCTCTCTAACTCAACATCAAGCGCAATTTGCTAAATGGTTAGACACTCAAGTAGCCGAGTTTGATGATAACGAAGAGGAAGTAAAGCCAAGACTACACAAGCAAGGGCGATATGATTACCGCGACTATTTGCAACCACAGCACCTAGCTCACGGTGAAAATCACTTAACATTCTAATCAATTAAGGAAGCCACAAGCATACATCTATGTGTTGTGGCATAAATGTTTCGCACACAACTCCCCTCTAACGCTATCCCTGCGCCCGGGGATACATCCATGTACAAAGTCAATTTGTATCCATCCATGGCAAATTGACATAAGTGTTGCAGACACAAGAAAGGAGGCTTCAGCCTCCTTTCTTGTAACGCTATTGGGTAACACTATTATGAGTGCAATCGACCATCTGGCTGCTCAAAGATGAGATCTTCCATCTGCTCATAGGCCAATTCATGACCTGGTGCATTAAATAACACCATTAAGATAACCCATTTAAGATCATCCAAATTTAACGTCGTTTCGTCTAACTCCATGATACGATCGATAACCATCTCACGGGTTTCTACACTAAGCACTTTAATTTGCTCTAGAAACAGCAGAAAACCTCGGCTTTCCACATCAATTTTATTTATCTCATCTTTAGTATAAATACGGAAAGACTGTTGATCATGATTGCAAAGGTAAGGTGTTCCCGCCTCCTGCAACTCCGCTAAGCCTTCTAACCAGGTCAAAGCTTTAATTATCTCTGACTGGTGAAATCCAGCTCGCGTTAGCTCTTTTGTGAGTTCGTCTTCATCGACTAAAAACTCAGCTTCACTATGCACATAGTTTTCAAATAGATACATGAGGATATCAAACATGGCTAGCTCCTCTTAAGTCTTACATAACCACCGGGGACAGCAGTAACCCAACCTTGTAATTCAAGCTCAAGTAACTGCTCCAATACTAGCTCTATGGCTTTTCCACTATGTTCAACCACATCATCAATCGTTGTGGTTTCATAACTTACACTAGCTAACAGCGAAGCAAATGGCAAATCAGAGACTATCTCTCCCCCTATATGGTGGCAGGCCTTCACTTCTTCAAGGTGGAAGCCGGATAAAACCGCAACTTCTTCTAAAATATCGCCGGCCGACTCCACTAATTTGGCCCCTTCACGTAAAAGCTGATGACAGCCTTCGCTTTGACCACTCAATACACTCCCTGGCATAGCAAACACTTCGCGCCCCTGCTCATTGGCTAATCGAGCACTAATTAAAGAGCCACTTTTCAAGCTAGCTTCTACTACTAGTGTACCTATAGTTAGACCGCTAATAATACGGTTTCGTTTCGGAAAATTACCAGAATAGGGCTTAACAAGGGGCCAAAACTCACTTATAACACAGCCATCGTTTTGAATATCATGATAAATACTTCGATGCCTTTTGGGGTAAATAACTTCTGCCCCAGTACCGAGAACTGCGATGCTGGTGCCGCTGTTATCAATAGCAGCCTGATGTGCCGCCCCATCTATCCCTAGCGCCATACCGCTAACAATCGAAAGGTGATGAGCAGCCAATTGCGAAGACAACGAATAAGCCATCTTCAATCCACCTGGCGTTGCATTACGACTGCCCACAATGGCGATGCTCGGGCGCATCAAGCTGGTTATATTGCCTTTTATAAAAAGGATTGCTGGCGGATCGTTAATCTGTTTGAGTAGTGGCGGATAGAGAGGATCACTCAAACACACGAGGTGGTTGAACTCACTTTGTTGCTGCCATTCGAGTGCAGCATCAACTAAGGAGTAATCGGGGGCTAAATTAGCATTGAGTAGCGATTCAGGTAAAGGTAATGCATCGGGTTCATGGGTTAACCTTTGCCTTAACTCTTCCACATCCATGTAGTTTATTAATTGTTTAATCCGAGCGGGTCCTAGCCCGGATACTGTAGAAACAATTAGCCAATCGACCAGCTTTTCATTAATAGCATGTCCTCAGTAATTTCAGCGCAGCATTATCGCTGCACTGAGATTAACTCTAGACTATTCGCTGGCTATCAGCGAATCGGGAATGGTGAGCTTATCGGCCACCCGAACAGGCCTTTCATTGACCAGAATAATCCCTAGACTGACCTTTTCAAATACTTTAAAGACCATTAACTTTCCACGGTAAAGATCGGGCATTTGTGTCGCACTAGCCGTCGAAATACTAGCCAATATTTTCTCGTAACGGTTACGGTCATTAGGCTGTACCGGCTGACCATCACCATCGATAACGACGACATCGCCCTCTTTAAAAATAGAGAACACATGTCCCGTTTCAATACCGTCACTATCGCCACGATCAAGATAAACCACATCAAACTTACCCATCTCTCGAATATCTTGACCAGAAGCCAACACCGTCGTTGCTGCAGTTATTTCTGCTGCCTTCGGCTGGAAGTAGGCTGACATTAGTGAATCATCTTCAATTGGTAGGACGCGGTAACCTGCTTTTGTTTCACGCAAACTACTTAACAGCTCAACTTTCGAAACCGGACCTGACTCAACGACTCGACCACTTGCCGTTAAAACCACCTCTAATCCGAGCGCTACACCCTCCACATTAGAAAACTCACGCCCGCTGCTATATACGCCAAACTTATCACCAACGGTAAGCTCGCCTTGCACATAGACAATATCTGACACGATATGATGTCGAGATTCGCTTTCGCCGCCCATAATCATCGGCTGCTGTTCAAACCACTGCGCATCAACCACTCTATTTTGCAGTAAATAGGACTGGATAAGCGATAAATCAATAACAGGAATTGCGCTGTTCTTCGGTGATATACGCCCAGCTGGACTCTTACTTAAATGAGGTTTTACCACTAAGCGTGGCTCACCATCAATAAATACCAAGGTCAGTCTGTCACCGGGATAAATAAGGTGCGGATTAGCCACTTGTGGGTTTGCGCCCCACAGTTTAGGCCATCGCCAAGGATCTTTTAGGAAAAAAGCTGAAATATCCCAAAGAGTATCGCCTTTTTTGACAACGTAAGACTCTGGATGGCCAGATTTAAGTGTCAGTGTGTCAGCGAAAACGAACGTGCAACCAAATATAAGTGAAGCAAGTAATAGTAACCGTTTCATCAGGGTATCCATGCTATTTGCTCATTATTAAATTATAAGTAGAGCTTTTGCTGTTATTGAATGCCGCTAAGGACTAAAATTGAGCCATTAGCCAAAGCCAGTATAACCAACTGACTTAGATTTGACAGACTTGTTAAGAGTTTAGGTATGAGTTTACTAAAAGTTTTACGTTTTCCAGATGAAAGATTACGCACGATTGCCAAGCCAATAACAGAGTTTAACCCTGCACTGCAGACGCAAATCGATGATATGTTCGAAACAATGTATGAAGAGAAGGGGATTGGCCTAGCTGCAACCCAAGTTAATTTTCATCATCAGCTCATCGTTATCGACTTACAAGATGAAGTGGAACGACCAAAAGTGTTCATTAACTTAGAAATCATTGCCAAAAGCGGTGATTTTTGTAATGAAGAGGGCTGCCTGTCTGTTCCAGGAATATACGCTAAAGTCGATCGAGCAGAGTTTGTCACCATCAAAGCGTGTGACCGCGACGGTAATGAATTTACGTTAGAAGCTGATGGATTGTTTTCCATTTGTTTGCAACATGAACTCGACCATTTGGTAGGCAAACTATTTGTTGACTATCTATCACCATTAAAACGTCAACGTATTAAGCAAAAGCTAGAAAAAGAAGCTCGATTCGATGCGAAACAAGGATAAATTTTTGAAACCATTAAATGTCATTTTTGCAGGTACGCCAGACTTTGCCGCCCGCCATCTCCAAGCACTAATCGAATCTCAGCATAATGTTGTCGCGGTATACACTCAACCCGACCGCCCTGCTGGTCGAGGTAAAAAACTGCAATCGAGCCCAGTAAAGGCATTAGCACTCGAAAATGACATTCCAGTGCTACAACCTAAATCTTTGCGTGATGAAACGGCGCAGCAAGAACTTGCAGCCCTCAACGCCGACATCATGGTTGTTGTTGCCTACGGCTTAATTTTACCTAAAGTGGTGCTTGATACTCCGCGCTTAGGCTGTATTAACGTACATGGTTCAATATTACCTCGCTGGCGTGGCGCAGCTCCTATTCAACGCGCGTTGTGGGCAGGAGACGCTGAAACTGGTGTGACTATAATGCAGATGGATATCGGCTTGGATACCGGTGATATGCTGCTCAAAACTAAGCTCACCATTGAAGATGAAGATACCTCTGCCACTCTTTATGAGAAACTGGCCAAACAAGGCCCAAGTGCACTTATTGAGGCATTGGCTGCCATTGCTGAAGATCGCCTACCCGCTGAAAAGCAGGATGAAAGCTTAGCAAATTATGCTCATAAGCTTTCGAAAGAGGAAGCGCGCTTAGATTGGACAAAATCGGCAGAAGCACTCTGGCGTGAAATAAGAGCCTTTAACCCTTGGCCAGTGAGCCACTATCAGCATGAAGGCAACACTCTTAAAGTCTGGCAAAGTCATGTAAGTACTAGTACTAGCACCGCAGCGCCCGGCACCGTTATTTCTGCAGATAAAACCGGTATTAGTATCGCAACTGGAGATGGGGTATTAACCATTACCAGTATGCAACTGCCTGGCAAAAAGCCATTAAGTGTGGCTGACATTCTCAACTCTCGAGCAGACTGGTTTACTCCAGGCACCCTATTCGCTAACGCAATGGACGACCAAACCTAATGGCAATGAATTTACGAGCGCTAGCCGCAAAAGTGGTATTTCAGGTTCTTGAAAAAGGAATATCACTCTCAGTTGCCCTGCCCGATCAGCAGCGACACCTTGAAAGTGGTAAAGACAAAGGCCTTTTGGCCGAACTTTGCTACGGTGTAATGCGTCACTTGCCACAACTTGATAAGCAAGTGAGTGACTGTATGAGTAAGCCTCTCAAGGGCAAGCAGCGTATTGTGCATCAACTGCTGCTAGTTGGCTGTTATCAGCTTTACTTCACCCGCATACCAAGTCATGCGGCGATATCTGAAACTGCAGAAGCCTGTCGCCAGTTAAAATTCGAGGGTATGGTTAAAGTCGTCAATGGGGTATTGCGCACCATTCAGCGCCAAGAGAAACCATTAGCCACCGATAACGACACGCTAGCGTATAACACGCCAGCATGGATCATTAAGCGCCTCAAAGACGCCTACCCTGAAAACTGGCAAGAGATCATTGAACAAAGCCATCAACGCCCCCCGATGTGGTTGCGTAACAATCAGCAATCACAAACCCGTGACGCCTATCTAAGTGCATTAGCCGAAATTGAAGTTGAGGCGACAGCTGGCAGCAGTGATGACGCGATTTTATTGGCCAGCCCGCGAGATGTCATGCAGCTTCCCGGCTTTGAGACGGGTTCGGCCTCAGTACAAGATGGCGCAGCACAATGGGCTGCGACATTACTCGCACCACAAGACAACGAACTGATTCTCGATGCCTGCGCAGCACCCGGCGGTAAAACCTGTCACCTATTAGAGCTTGCGCCTGAGATCCAATTGGTTGCGGTTGATAATGACGCTAAACGACTCGAACGCGTGCAACAAAACCTAGACAGACTGTCACTAAAAGCAGAATTAATTCATGGTGATGCCGCTGATATTGATTCTTGGTGGCAAGGTGACAAGTTTGATCGCATCTTATTAGATGCACCTTGCTCGGCAACGGGTGTCATCCGTCGTCATCCCGATATCAAATGGCTCAGAAAAAACAATGATATTGAAGAGTTGGCGGCATTGCAGTCACAAATAGTTGATCATTGCTGGAAGTGGTTAAAACCAGGTGGCACACTCTTGTATGCTACATGTTCTATTTTGCCGCAAGAGAACAAAGATCAGGTCAGTGCCTTCTTACAAAGAACAGCAGACGCGACCTTGATACCTATTGAGCAACAAGCGAATCCCGAAGATGTGGGTTGGCAAATTGTTCCTGGGCAAGAAAACATGGATGGCTTTTATTACGCTCGCCTAGTGAAGGATTAGTACGGCAATGAAAATTATCATTTTGGGTGCAGGACAGGTTGGCGGCACATTGGCCGAGAACTTAGTGGGTGAAAATAACGATATCACCATTGTAGACACCGACAAAACGCGCTTACGTACCTTGCAAGATAAGTACGATTTACGCGTGATAGTGGGTCACGGTGCTCACCCAGATGTATTAAAGGAAGCCGGGGCAGAAGACGCCGATATGCTTATTGCCGTCACCAACAGTGATGAGTGTAATATGGCCGCTTGCCAAATTGCCTATTCGCTTTTTGGCACCCCAACTAAAATTGCCCGAATTCGTTCTGAGCAGTATCTGAACCTGCGCGACAAGTTGTTTATTGATAGCGAAACCAAGCATTCAGAAAATCGCCCTCGAGGCGGTTTTATTATTGATGAACTCATTGCGCCAGAACAACTCGTCACCGCCTACATTGGTCGTTTAGTTGAATACCCTGGTGCATTGCAGGTACTTGAGTTCGCTGAAGGCAGATTAAGCCTGGTTGCCGTTCGAGCCTATTATGGCGGCCCTCTTGTGGGTAATGCTTTAGCTGCGCTGCGAGAGCACATGCCCAATATTGATACCCGGGTTGCAGCAATCTTTAGGCAAGGCCGATCGATCATGCCGCGTGGCACCACCATTATTGAAGCTGATGACGAAGTCTTCTTTGTGGCCGATAGTCGCCATATCCGTGCAGTCATGAGTGAAATGCAAAAACTCGATAACTCATATCGCAACATTATGATTGCCGGCGGCGGTAATATTGGTCTTGGCTTAGCAAAACGACTGCAACGCAACCACTCGGTGAAACTGATCGAACACAGGCAAGAGCGCGCTGAAGAGTTGTCAGAAAAACTCGAAAAGACCACGGTATTTTGTGGTGACGCCTCAGATCAAGAGTTACTACTCGAAGAGCACATAGACCAAACTGACGTATTTATTGCGGTCACCAATGACGATGAAGCCAATATTATGGCCGCACTGCTTGCTAAACGTATGGGTGCCAAAAAAGTGATGGTGCTTATTCAACGAGAAGCCTATGTTGATATTGTGCAAGAGGCTAATATTGATATCGCGATCTCCCCACAACAAGCCACCATCTCAGCTTTATTGACCCATATCCGCCAAGGCGACATTTGTAACGTATATTCACTTCGACGTGGCGCCGCTGAAGCCATTGAAGCCATTGCCCACGGCGATAAAAACACCTCCAAAGTTGTTGGTAAGAAAATAAGCGATATTAAATTACCCCCTGGCACCACTATCGGTGCAATTGTCAGAGATGAAGAGGTCTTGATGGCACATGACAAAACGGTTATTGAGCAAGGTGACCATGTCATTCTATTCTTAGTAAACAAGAAGTTTATCGGTGAAGTAGAAAAACTATTCCAACCAAGTGCCTTCTTCTTTTAAACGTGTTCTCGGAGCTTAACGCAACACCATGCTGAACTATCGGCCTCTGCTGTTTATATTGGGGGTTTTCCTGTCAACGCTAACGGCGTTTATGTTAATCCCCGGTGCATTTGCACTTTACTACGGTGAGGAGACCGTCGGTGCATTTATGATTTCATCATTAGTTGCAGGTACCGCAGCCAGCTTTTGTATGCACCAAGGTCAATCTCAAAAACTACACCTCAACATACGGGACATGTTCCTGCTAACCAGCCTTACCTGGTTCATTGTTAGCTTATTTGCCGCACTCCCCTTCACCTTGTATCACGGCATTAATTACACCGATGCTTTTTTTGAGACCATGTCGGGGATCACGACCACAGGCTCAACAGTACTGTCAGGTCTCGACAGCATGGATCATAGTATTCTGATATGGCGCTCATTATTACAATGGCTCGGTGGTATTGGATTTATTGTGATGGCCGTTGCCGTACTGCCATTTCTAAACGTCGGTGGCATGCGGCTGTTTAGAACAGAATCTTCAGATTGGGGCGACAAGGCAACTCCCCGCACCCAACATATGGCAATGAGCCTATTTATTGTTTACGCCCTACTCACTTTTTTGTGTTTTCTGGCTTACCACAACAGCGGTATGAATTGGTTTCAGGCCATCAACCACGCCATGACAACCCTTTCAACCGGCGGCTATTCCACCTCAGACAACTCAATGGCTGCGTTTTCTAATCAAGCACACTGGGTTGGTATTACCTTTATGCTTGCTGGTGGTCTACCTCTACTGATGTTTGTCTATATGGTGCAGCAGAAGTCCCTAAAGGTCTGGAATGACGCTCAGGTAAAAGGCTTTTTAACATTTATCATTTTAGTGTCTTCATCAGTGGCATTTTGGTTATGGAGCAGCCGAGAGATAGACCCTATTGATGCCTTACGTCTAGCCAGCTTTAACGTTGTCTCAGTCGTGACAACCACGGGATATGGCTTAACGGATTACTCCGCTTGGGGCGCCGTTGCAAATATCGTATTCCTATTTCTAATGTTTGTTGGTAGCTGTTCTGGGTCGACATCTGGAGGCATTAAGATTTTCCGTTTCCAAATTGCTGGCGTGATAATGCGTGAGCAGCTCAAGCAACAATTTCATCCTAACGGTGTGTTTAAAGAGCGCTATAACAACCGCATTATCAGAGACGACATTGTGCGTTCACTGGTCACTTTTATCCTGCTCTTTACCCTGGTCATAGTGGGCTTATCTATCGTATTAGTGCTGACAGGGTTAGATCCTGTCACCAGTTTTACCGGTGCAATTACTGCTGTGACTAACGTTGGGCCAGGGCTCGGGCAGACGATTGGACCCGCGGGCAATTTCGCTACGCTACCCGATACGGCCAAATGGGCACTTTCGATTGGGATGTTACTAGGACGGCTGGAGATCTTAACCGTCGCGGTGTTGTTCCACCCCAGCTTCTGGAAGTACTAACGCATCTCTGGACAGGACTTATTCAATACATTAAAAGCCGCATCAAATGCGGCTTTTAAAAAAATTGAATTAACGTAGCGCTTTAATCACTTTAATCGAGCGTTCAATCACGTCTATCGCTTTGTCGCTATCCATATTAATTGACCAATCTTGCTGGTTAATCACTGAAACCCCTGTCGATAAATCGCTAAACCCTAGCTGTCCGAATGATCCAATACTCATTAGAACATTCTCTTCTGGTATGTAATAAGTTTGCATACCATAAGTCACCTTTCCAGCGCCATTTGCGAGGAATTGACCCGCGGGGTTAGCAGCAAGATTGTCATTTTTGACATCCATTGCCATTTCGTAAAAAGCTTTACCTGCTTTACCTTCGGCAATGTATTGGTGAAATAACGCATAGTCGATAGCGCTGACATTAATACCAAAAGACGGTGATGTAGTGCCATCGGAAGTTTTAGCGATAGAAGACTTATCTTGGTAGCCCGCTTCATTTGCTATCTCAGCAAGTAGCTCCGGCATTGCTCTTCCTGTCACTTTTTCAGCAATAAGCCCGAGAGTATCGGTGTTTTGATCGCTATACTCCCACCGTTCTCCCCTTGGAGCGTCGCTTGCCTTGGCCCCTTTAATGGCATTCAAATGGCCTTGAGGAGTACCATTTGTCTGTAAACCAATCTCAAGCTCCCACTCATACCCATTTGAGCCAGGTGTATGGTAATCACCCAACGCCTCTATCCCACTGGCCATATTGGCTATTTCTTGGATTGTGGCTTCCCCAATCACACTTCCCTTTAATGCAGCTAGGTAAGATTCAGCGGTTTTATCTAGGTCAATCAATCCTTGATCCACAAGTTTACCTATCACCACACCAGCGTATGTTTTGGAAGCCGATTGCAAGTTGTTTGTCATTCCTCGGTTATAACCATTGTCGTAAAACTCAACCAACAAGGTGTTACCTTTCATAACCACAAACCCTTTGGTCTGTGTAGCAACTAAATTCTCAATTAGACTCTGACCATTTTTAAACTCTTGGTTTAAATCAAAAACCTGATCAGAATATGTGAGCTTCGCAGACAGCTTCGCAGCTGGAATGTCAACAACACCATAAGCGACAAAGTCTTGCATATTCATGCTGACATATTTGTAATATGGCCAACTCTGCATCTTGCTTAGAGGAATATTTTTAGTATCAAATGCCTGATAGAATTTTTGCAGATCTTCACTTGGCCCAAATGCACTATCGGCTACAGCACCAAACGATAACGTTACTAAGGTAAATACAACCAGTGATTTTTTCATGCCGAATCTCCGTGGGATTAAAGTTAATTCAATTTAGAACACGGACATTATGCATTGGTGAAATATATACTAATATGTAGATTCCATTGGTTGAACCTATAGGTAATAGATGAGCAGTCCCGAGTTACTTCGTAGCTTTATTGCGGCGGCAGATGCGGGCTCGTTTAGCGCTGCAGCAAGGTTGCTTGGCAAGCATCAGGCAACGATAAGCGGAAACATTGCACGACTAGAAGATGAACTCGCTGTAACCTTGTTTGATCGTGTCGGCAAGTACCCTGAGATAACTCAGCAAGGACTCGCGCTCTATGACAGTGCAAAATTAGTCGTTGAGAGCTGTGCCAGGTTTGATAGAAATGCATTAAACCTGTCTGCGGGGTTACCCTTGCTAATAACGCTCGGTTTAGATGAAGATCTGCCAATAAGCCCGTTAATGGGCTTATTGATAAAAATTCGTAGGAAATATCCTTTATTAAAACTCAACATTCTAAGAGAACCTTCACAGCGGCTGTTTCAATTAATAGAACAAGAACAATTAGACTTAGCATTGTCATTAACGCTCGAAGGGCAGTCGAATATTTATGAGTATAAAGCGATAGGCAAGGCGGATTATTACTTGGTTTGTGGTGAACGCCATCCATTTGCTAGAAAAGCAGTCATTAGTACCGATGAGATGATGCACTCAACACAAATCTTACAACGTTCATTGGCTAAAGGTAGCTATACAACTGCAAAAGTCGCGTTCGACACATGGGAATGCCAAGGGTTCGAAGCACAATTAGAAGCGGTTAGAGCGAACATTGGCTGGGCTTTTCTAGCCAATTACCCAGAGCAACCTATGCCAGAGGGGATCACACGCTTTAATGCTGAATTTGCAGCAACTGACTTTACCTCTCAATATGATGTAATCTGGCCAAAAGGACGTGCTATCACAGAAATAGAACAATTTATTTCTGACCAACTGAGTGATCTATTCATTCGGGAATGAGTTAACGTTGACCCCGCAGAACAAAAAAGCCGCATCACATGCGGCTGTTATTTAATTCGACTTAAACGCTAGCGACACTATTTAGTTAGCTTAACCAAATGGTCTGCGTAAACGTTCACATCTTCCCAATCCGTGTAATCAATGACAGCCTTTGGATCGGTTGGACCCTTGGTCATTTTCATAATAAATTGGATCATTAAACGGTCATACCAGCGCCATGATGGATAATCAACTTTACCCGCAATCACCTTTACATCGAGTGGTTTCCAAGGTGAAAGCTCAATAAATTTCTGCAGGTACTTATTATTTTCAGGCACACGTTTCTCTGGGTTGCGGGCTACCACGTTAACGCTGAAGAAGCTGGCAGGTTTCGCTGAAAATGCTGCTTGATGTTCTGTAACAAAATCAAACACCGACTTATGATATGAGCCGTAAAGCACGCAAGCACCAAGTGCGACTGCATCATATTTAGACCAATCTACCCCTTCGGCCTTAGCTTCATTAATATGCATCATGTCGCACTGATGCCCTTCGCTAACGATACGGTCGGCAATCGCGCGACTAATCCTAGCAGTATGACCGCCACGAGAGTAGTAAAGTACCAATACTGATTTATTCATTATTCCAACTTGGAAGATTTCATATTGATTTCATTGTTACAGTAAACTAACGATTTAACAGAAGAATGGATCACAAATTAGGCACAGCTCATATTATCAACATCAAAAATTGAGATCCTTACACTGCATAGGTATATTGTTTTATAACTCCATCTCAATTAGAATAAACTAATTAAAGGCTATCAAGTGAGTAACCGTATGCAACAAGAAATCGATGTAAGTGCAATGGTAACTAATGCCCAGTGTGCTGCAAAATGGCTAAAAGCAATTGCAAACCCATACCGGTTAATGATTTTATGTTTACTCCTAGATAAAGAGTTAAGCGTGACCGAGTTAAATGAAACGGTACCACTAAGCCAATCAGCATTATCACAACATTTAGCCGTATTACGTTCTGAAGACTTAGTCGCTACTCGTAAAAGCTCACAAGTGGTGTTTTACACGCTAAAGAACGAGCAAGTTACCGAAGTCATCTCGATACTACATCGTAAATATTGCGCTTAAGCTTGCTCTTCGACATAAAAAAGCCTGCTCAATAGCAGGCTTTTTTGTCCGTCATAACCAAGGCTGGCGTCGATAATCATTACCGCTCTGCAAAGCTACGGGCAAACTCATCGACTTGAGTCCAATTAGTAAATTCAAATGTACCGCTGGTATCCGTTGGCCCTTTTGTCATCCACATAATAAAACGGATCATTGTCTTATCGAATAATCGATATTTAGGGTAATCAATTTTACCGGCAAACACCCCGAGTTGTTGCGGCTGCCACAATGAAAGTGCCAGAAACTTTTTCATATATGGGTTAGTTTCTGGGGTGTTTTTCTCGGGTTTTCTCGCCACCACATTCACCGATAAAAAGGCATTTGTCTTCGCACTCAATACAGCATGGTGACGATTAATAAACTGGTACAGCTCTGGCCTATGCTTACCATATCGAATACTAGCAGCAACTAAGATCTTGTCGAATTGAGCCAGGCCAATACTTTCAGCTTCATCTAACGATGCCAGCGTTACCGTCGCGCCGAACTGCTGATTAATATTTTTAACCTGTTCACAAATCGCTTTGGTTTGACCATCAACTGTCGAATAGATAACTAGTGTATTGCTCATTAACGTCCTACTATTTTCTGATTCAAATTATGGCCAAGGGCCCACGACTTTAATGTAATGCTGAATGATTAAAGCTAGCTTAGCAATCAATGTCATGCTGTACTTTTTTTAGTTTTTCCAAAAAGTCGGTGTAAACAAGATTAATAAGGTAAAGACCTCTAAGCGACCAAATAGCATCGCAAATAACAACACCCATTTCTCGCCATCGCCGATGCTGGCGTAGTTACTGGCAACCTCTCCTAAGCCTGGACCCAAATTGTTTAGGCATGCCGCGGTCGCACTAAATGCCGTAATCGCATCCATGCCCATCCCCATTAAAATGAGCATACACACCACAAATACCAAGGCGTAGGCAGAGAAAAATCCCCACACAGCATCGATAACCCGATCCGGCAGCGCTTTACCACTAATTCGAATTGAAAACATACCACGAGGATGTACCAATCGCTTCAGCTCACGTGAGCCTTGTAACAGCAGTAAGATAACCCTCATCACCTTAATACCACCAGCAGTAGAACCACCACTGCCACCGATGAAGCTCGAGAAAATCAACAGAATAGGTAAAAACAGTGGCCACGAATGAAAGCTTTCAGTGCCAAAACCAGCGGTAGTGGACACCGATACGGCCTGGAAAAGCGCATAATCTAGCGTTTCTTCAGCAGAGTCATAAATACCAGATTGGTACAGAGTCAAAAAACAGATCGTTGTTAACGCCAATTGAATCACAATCAACACTTTAAATTCAGCATCTTTGAAATAGACTTTAAGGTTGATCCTCCGGCGAGAAAAAGCGGCAAAATGCAGGCTGAAATTCAGTGCTGCAATGAGCAAAAAGACCACACAAACCATATTTATCGCAGGACTATCAAAATAACCCATACTGGCATCGTGAGTGGAGAACCCGCCTATCGCAATTGTTGAAAACGAATGACATATGGCATCAAATACATCCATACCAGCAGCCCAATAAGCGACGGCACAGGCTACCGTTAGGGCTAAATAGATATACCAAAGCGCCTTAGCCGTTTCTGCAATTCTCGGCGTCATCTTACTGTCTTTAACCGGCCCTGGCGTTTCAGCGCGATATAGCTGCATTCCCCCCACGCCAAGCACAGGTAAAATGGCGACGGCTAATACAATAATCCCCATTCCACCTAGCCACTGCAGTAGGTGTCGATAAAAAAGTATCGCTTTGGGGAGGCTGTCTAACCCAACAATAACGGTGGCACCCGTTGTCGTTAGTGCAGAGAAAGATTCAAAAAAACTATCGGTAAGACTAAGAGAGGGTTGGCCGGAGAAAATGAACGGCACGGCACCAATGGAGCCAAGTACCACCCAGAAGAGGACAACTAACAGAAACCCCTCTCGGGTACGCAGATCTTTACGATGACGACGGTTAGGATACCAAAGCGTAAACCCAAGTATGAGACACAAAACAAACGCCTGAATAAACGCCATGCCGCCGCCATCTTTATAGATAACAGCAACAAGGGCTGGCGGAAGTAAAGACATGGAAAACAACCCCATCAGTAGGCCTGTTATTCTTATTATTGTTCTATATTGCATTGGATCCCATTGCTAGCACATTTTTACTCAAATGCATTTTCGCATACTTCGTTATAATGTTCACAACCGATTTACTTATAGTAATCGTAATCCGATTGAGTTTACTCATAGACTGCGACTAACAGCCCTTGGCTAATGGTTGCCAGCTCTTGGTTCAAATCCTTTTTAAAGCGTTTGGGGATAGCAAATTGAATACTGATTTGCTCGGTAAAGGCTTTGTCTTCAATAACAACATCAAACAGTGAAAAAAGATGTTCGACGTCTTTAAGCTGATGATAGCCACACACCAAAAACCCAGGGTATCGGATCTGTTTTAGCTGAGTCTCTAGTTGAGGCAGCCCTTTTTTAAGCCCCGAACTATAAGCCCGAACCAGTCCACCCACACCTAATTTAGTGCCGCCAAAATAACGGATAACCACAGCACCGATCTCACCAATATTAGAGCCTTGTAGCGACGCTAACATAGGTCGCCCCGCACTGCCTGATGGTTCTCCGTCATCGCTAGAGCCTATATTGATACTATCATCCGGTGCGCCAGCCACAAATGCATAACAATAATGGTTAGCACCGGGGTATTCAGCCTTCAGGTTAGTAAGTACACACTTAAACGCTATAGCTGATTGACAATGAAAGATGCAAGAGATAAAGCGGCTATTTTTTATCTCTTCTTCAATCAATAGTTCGGCTGCAGGGATGAGATAACTCTCACTCAAAATAAGCGACTCATTTTATTTTTCAGGGTAAGTACTGCACTAAAATAGCTCATATATTTAGCGATTAAGCCCAAAGTTTCGGGTCATATTTTCAGTTCGGTCACTGTGAACTATCACGTTATCTTCAATGCGTATGCCACCAAATGGACGCAAGATATCGACGGTGTGCCAGTTTATCTGCTGCTGACGCTTATCTTGCTTCAACTCAGCCAATAAGGAGTCGATAATATAGACACCGGGCTCAATCGTTAATACTTGGTTTTCAGCTAAAGTGCGGGTACAGCGTAAAAATGGATGGGCTTTGGGTGAAGCAACATGAGTGCCCTTTTCATCGGCAAGGAACCCCCCCATATCATGCACCTGTAAACCAAGCATGTGTCCTAACCCGTGAGGGAAAAACACGCTGGTGATCCCCTGCTCAACCAAGCCGTTGGCATCACCTGAAACGACATCAAAATCAATCAGTATTTGTGCCAGTTTATGGTGAGTTGCAACATGCAAGTCAGCGTAATTAACGCCTGGTTTCATCATGGCAATGATCTGCAGCTGCATATTATCCATCGCAGTAATGAGATCGTCGAAAATGTTTTTCTCAAATGCGTAACTTCGAGTGATATCTGAGGCATAGCCATGAAAGTTAGCGCCGGCATCAATCAAGAAAGAGTGCCTATGGGCAGGTGTTGTTTGCTCAAGCGCAGTGTAATGCAATATCGCCGCATTCTCATTTAGCGCTACAATACTGCTGTAGGGCACTTGGTTTTCACCTTGCGCAATCGCGCTGAGGTAAACCTGCAGAATTTCAAATTCGCTAGCACCATTGTAGAAAGCCGTCTTTGCCGCTTGATGGCCGGTGACTGCAATGCTATTGGCCTTTCTCATACAAGCTAACTCATAGGCCGTTTTATCGGCTCTATGGTAGTTAAGGTAACTTAAGACTGAATCAGGATTACGCCTGCTAAACCCAAGTACGTCAGCAACATCTAGATGCTCGCCAATATAGGCCCAATCAACGATATCTTTTGGCAAAAACTCTGCCACTTTATCGGCCTTGGTTAGATACTTAATATCTACATACTCAGCCCAAAAATCGGTTGGTTCATCTGCCACTTTATGCCAGAAATCAACAGGACGATAAAAAATGAGTGTCGGTTTATCTCGACCATTAACCACTAACCAGGAGTTGGGATTATCGGTTACTGGTAACCAGGCTTTAAAGTGAGGGTTCACCTTAAATGGATAGTCCATGTCATCTAAAAACTGTCGATGGGGTTGGCCTGAATGGATCACTAGGCCAGACAAGTTTTCACGAGAAGTGATATCGGCCACGCGGCGATTTAACTCGCTAATATGGTCACGATAAAGATGCGCTAACTGTTCCATGAGAGTTACCTTATTGTTATATCGACGTTGGCTCAGTCTATCACAAGGGGGGTAAAACTCTAGATTTGTCGCAGCACGACAACTACTGCGAGCCACGAGCGTAAAAGGATGATATTCATGCAGAATTAAAAGGCGTAGTGCAGGCTGAATTTAGCAAACTCCTCATTTTTTAAGGCATATAAGCGTCGATCATCCTGACTTGCCGATAGTACCCCCATAACCTTGGCCTTAATACGCAAGTAATCACTCAATCGATATTGGCAACTAAGCTCAGCGTATTGACTGGCATAATCAAAATCATAGCTGTATAGCAACCTTATCTGAGCGGCATTTTCAGCAAATTCAAACTTAGTGCCGATAAACAGATCATTTTGCCCATGAGATTCGGCGCGTTCGCCCCGGTCATCAAAAACATACTCAGTAATCACCACCAAATCTTGTATTGTGTCTGCAAACACATATAACGGATATTCAATACCTATGTTACTTGCGACAAAACCACGCTCGAGCTCTCGACCCGTTTTGAACTCCCATTTGTAAGTGAGTGAGTCGGTTAAATAGACGGCGTCAAAGAGCAGATTTTCGGTTTGAATGTAGTAAGGTATCAACTGCTTGGTCTGCTGACTTGGGATCAACAATGGGTCTCGTCGAGTACCGCTAAAGTAGCCAATGGCAAACTCAACATCATCAATATAGAACAGCCCTCTAGCCGCGATACCGCCATCCTCCTTATTATCCTCGAAGGTATTTTGCTCCGATATAGGCAAACCATAAGCAGGTCTCAGTGGAAAATCGCGTGCGGTGAATGTCGGTATGAAATAAACACCTAGCTCCCCTGCATCCAATCGATAGCTCAGTGAGGCAAACACCTGCCCTTGCTTTACCTTAGTATCGAGACTTTCTCTAATGTCAGACTGGTTAATGACGTTGACTAAATTAATCGACTCTGACACCCCCCAAAAGAAGGTATCAATACCACCAGCGACACTGATGTTACCCCAGCGCCCTGACACCTTTGCTTGTCGAATGTCGGTATAACGTCTGTTGTCGTCGGCACTGTCCCATTGAGCAAAAAGCTTGCCATCAAGCTTGATAGGGCCAAAGCGATGAGCCGCTTGAATCTCTCCACGCGCACCATACGCTAGGTCATCAATATTAATTTGCGGGCTGGCAGTCTCTTCAAAGTAATAGCGAGTGGTTGCAGCAAGATCAATATTCAGCGTATCGATTAGGGGCTGTGCTAAGGCGTTAGCACAACCCATGGTAAGCAATATTCCTACAACCAGTTTTGCCGGCAAACCTAATCTCCTAAAGCACTACGATGAAAGTCTTGCTCAGTTAAGCCAGAAGCGAATATGATATTTTGATAACTGAGTATGGTCGCCTTCCCCGTCTGAACATTCTTCATCTGAACCAGATCGGGTCGCCAGTATTTATCTTGATATAACTTAAAACCAGAGGCGCTAAAGACCTTTAATAATGACTTTTTCCTATCGAAGTATTTGATCTGAATAATCTTACTGTCTTGATTATCAATCCATAACTCCTGCTTGCTATAGCCGGAATGTTTATCCACTGGAAAGCGTTCAATAACATCACACTGCTTACCGGCAAACTCTGCCGCACTGGCTGCAATCAGCTCACAGGGCTGACTAAACAGATAGTTATAGCTGTAATCCTCTAGATCTTTATTGGTCATATCCTCAAAGGAGAACTCGCTACCGACAAAGGCGCCCGCTTTATTACGAGAACCGATACGTTTAACTCGGCTAACTTCTGGAAGGTATAACCACTGTTCGTCGGATGCTGATTTTGCCGGGTGAGTCAGCAGTGCAGTGCCATTGATATCAGCAGGGAAGGTAAACTTAATCAGCGACTTATCACCGTCAATTTCATTTTCCAATACGCTAATATCTAGCTTGCGCGTGGTCTTAGCACCGCTTTTGCTATAAAGCTCCATCGTTAACATGGCGCGACTATCTGTAAAGCCTTGATCTCGCTGCTCAACAACGCTGGCAATAGCATAACCTTTTTGCTCCGTGTCAGTATTGGCTTGGCTTACAGCTGCAAAGCACAGGCTGTAACCACAGATCATACCGGCAAGAGTTGTGTTATATTTTTTCATCTTGTGCTCACTTGGCTTGTTCTAGGGTCAATTGGGTTTGTGCTTGCCGATGGGGCAGCTTGCGCATAAACTTTAAGACAATGGCGGGCAATACAATAAGATCAAACAGCAGCGCTAACACTATAGTGCCACTGGTTAATAACCCCATTTGCGCATTCTTTTCAAAAGAGGAGCTCGATAGCAGCATAAAGCCGACAACCAATAAAATGGAGCTGATCACAATCGCACTCATGGTATGTTCAAAGGTGACGGTGACACTTTGCTCTGGCGTCAATCCTCTCTTTAACCCTTCAATATATTGATAAAGAAAATGCACCGTATCATCGACAATAATCCCTATCGCCATCGCCGAGACACCTGCCAAACCCATTGATATATGCCCCTGTACGCAATACCAGAAACCAAATGCGGCGCCAACCGGAATAAGGTTAGGGATCAGTGTGAGGATGCCAATATAGAAAGAACGGAATACCGCCGCTAACGCGAGGGAGATAACCAGAAAAGCGACTAATGCTCCCTGTAACAGGCTATAGATATTGCTCTGGCCAACATGGGAGAAGATAAGCGACGGGCTAGAGTGCTCAAACGTCAGCCCTTGAACATTATTAAGCTGTAACCAAGCGGATACTCTGGTTTCAAATGCTAACATCTCCACCGAGGTCATATTTTTTAACCTAGCCGTTAATTTTAGCGATGACTTATCAAAGCTCACTTGGTTACCGACATCTTTACCAAAGGGCAATGACATCTCATAAAGTAAAAAGTGTTGCGCTGCAATTCTTGCGGTTTCAGGTATGCGGTAGTACTGGCTATCATCACCGTGCATTAATCGATTCAGTTGTTTTATTCGATGCAATGGACTATCGGTGATCACCACCTCTTTTTGCTGCAACAGCCAAGTATCAAACTGTTCAATAAACTGCAGGTAGGATGGCGAGAAAATACCATTCTCTTTATTACTCGAAAGTGAGTAGCCAATGTTATATAGACCAGAAAAGTGCTGATCGATCTCTTCCGCTTGTACTCTAAAAGGAACGCTCTCGTTAAAGTACTTAATCAAGTCATCATCGGTTTCGTTCAAAAAGCTCAATGAAGCAAACAGGATACTAGCAGGCAAGAAGATAAACAGTATTGGGTTGCGGTATTGAATAACGACTGCGGCCAAGCCATTCATGCGCTGAAAAATATGAGTCACCATGGTCTGCTTAGCCGATATTCGCATCGACAAAAGCAGTCGTGGTAATAAGGTGAATGACAGTAATAGAGAAAACAATACGCCAAACGCGACGATGTTACCTAAATCTCTAAACGGTGGCGAGTCACTGGTATTCATCGCCAGAAAACCGATAACAGTGGTTAAATGGCTAACAATAATAGGCTTGGCATTATGCTGATATGAACTCAATACCGCATCAAATTGCGAGACACCCAATATCAACTGCCGCTTTACGTAACTGATAATATGGATGCTAGAAGCAACAATAACGGTAAACATAATGATTGGTGCCGATACCGAAGGCGCTGAAAGATTGATCCCTAACCAACCAGCGAGGCCTAACGCTGCCATTAATGACAGCACTAACACCATTAGAATACTAAGTGCAGCTTGGGCAGAGCCCAGAATCACTCCAGCAGCCACCAGCACAAATACAATCATTAACGGTATTAGGGTGGTGAAGTCTTTTTTAGCGGCTTTAAAAAATGCCCCATTCATAGTGACAAGCCCTGTCACATAAAATGAATGATCTGGATAGACTTTTTCAAACTCAGCGACATACATCTCTACCGCTTGGGTAATGGCGAGTATTTCCGCTTTGTGATTATCACCAGGCATTAGCGTGGTGACATTAATGGCAGTATATAAGCCATCTCTAGTGACTAAGCTGCCGAGTAAATCTCGTTCTCCCTCAGCGGCTTGCTTAATAAAATTTAGTCTGGCTAAGTCCAACTGTTCAGGTTCATAAAGTAGCTCTTCAATTTCGATATCGTCGCCAGTAGCCCAGCTGAAAGGGAAATTAGTCAGAGAATCAACTCTTGACGAAAAGGGTATTTGCCACAGTTTGTCGGTCAGTTGGTAGATAAGCGAGATAGTTTCAATGTTATATATCTGCCCCTGCTTCGGCTTGATCATGATAAAAACATTATCTGTCGCCGTATAGGTTGCATCCATCTGCTCTAAAGCCAGTAGATCGGTGTCTTGCTCATCAAAAAATATTTTATAGTCGCTCGCCAAACCCATATCTTTAAGGCCAACGATACTGATGCCAGTAATAACTAAGCAGATAAATAGCATCCAAGAAGCCGTTTTGGAGGTCAATATGTCGCGCCATAGAGTGTCCTTACTCATAGCAAACTCCTTTTTTAATAAATGATTCAACTTGGCTAATCACCAAGTTAACATCCTTCTCTACGCCTAAAATCAGCTCAGAGGCTCGGCAACTAAGCCACTTTTGCCCAATCAAAAAGAGTCCAGGCTCAGGGGTGAGCCCTCGATCTTGGGTGAAACCTCGCTCATCAATACACTCAGGAATTTTAAGCCAGTCGGTTTTATCACGATAACCAATGGCCCAGATAACGACATCGACCCCATCTAAACGACCATCATTGAAATAAACACGACGATCAGCCACCCGTACCAAACGGCCCTTTAACGTGACTCCCATGGCGCGTAAATGTTTATTATTAAACTGTCCACAGGGCACTGGGTTACGCTTTTTGATGATCTGCGCAACTTTACTACTAGGGTCTGCAAACAAAATACCCGCGACTTTTAGCCACCAGAATATATCCTTACCGAGAATAATATTAGGCGGAAAAGTGCGCTTTTTGCCTTGAGATAGAGTGACATTACAACGCGTCGCCAAGCCACCCGCTATTTGCCGCCCCGTAGCGCCATCGCCCACCACCAGCACTCGAGTCCCACTTTCGATATCTGCTAATGATGGTAATAATGCAGAATGTTGAACGACTTTTCCTGACAAGCCATCGGCAAGCTTGGGGATAATGGGTGATTGGTTTGCCCCAGTGGTATTGATAACCACTTTAGCCGACAGCTCTGTACCGTTCTGAGTTGTAATACAAAACGCCCCCAGCCTTTTCTCCATCGCAATGACTGCAGTTTGCTGCTGAATATTAAGATTGAAGGTGTCGGCATAGCGGCGTAAGTATTGGCCCATCTCCGACACGGCGGGGAAATCTTGTGGGTCACCTGGAAATTCCAGCCCAGGAAGTTGGCAGAACTGACGGGAGGTAAACAACTTCATACCTTGTAAGCGATGATCCCATACCTCACCGATATTATTGCGTTCCAAAACAAGGTAATTAATACCCTGTTCCTGCAATCTTTTAGCGGCATATAAGCCATTTTGGCCAGCACCAATAACAACAACATCGATTAATGACACCCTATGCAACCTCTACAGCTTGCACTGATTTTTTTTCTAAGAATTGAATCAATGAGTTAATCGTTGGGTAATCGAAGGCTATCGTTGGCTCAATTTCAACTTGGGTGTGATCTTCAATAATGGCAGATAGCTGTACATGCCCAGTAGAGTCCAGCCCTAAGCGAGAGAACGAAGTATCAAGATGCTGCTCAGCGCTAAACTCTTCAACCGCTTCGCTGAGATATTGGCTTATAGCCTTGGTTAATGTCTGTTTACAAAATTTCATGGTTAAGTCCTTTAACAAAGTCGAGCTTCATAAGAGTGCACTACAAGCGGTACGTTTGACTTTACCGCTGGTGGTTTTAGGGATGGTGCCAGGTGGGACGACTAAGATACGGTCGAGGGTGATCTCATGTTCCTCAGTCACCATTGCCTTAAGGTCATCAGTCATTCGACTGAGTTTGTTATCAGCTAACGCCTGTCGGCTGACCTCTACAATTGCGGCAAGTTTGGTCTGGGAGTCTCGCTGAAACGAAAATACTGCGGCGCCATTGCCTTTAGCGGCATAGCGATAAGAGCGGCAAGTTCTTTCTATATCATAAGGATAAATATTACGGCCTCGGACAATAAGCAGCTCCTTAATTCTGCCGCTAATATATAACTGCTGAGCTAAGATAAACCCCATATCACCCGTGCGAAGGAAGGTTTGCGGATCACCACTGGATAACTTGGCGTAAAACTCATCTGCGGTTTTAGCGGGTTGATTTAGGTAACCCGCGGCAACAGAGTCACCAGCGATCCAAATCTCTCCCGTTTCATTTGAACGACATATTTCAAACGTATCGGGGTTAACGATACGAACAGTAAAATCGTCATTGATCGCGCCGCAACACACCACTTTGACACCATCGGCCTTAGTCTCTACACGGCCAAGCTCAAATAATGCCTTATCTACAGTGATGGACTGCACCCCTGTACCTTTGGGTCCACCGGAGACAAAAAGCGTTGTTTCTGCCATGCCATAGCTGGGAAAAAAAGCATTGCTATCAAAACCTAAATGATAGAATCGCTGGGAAAACTGCTGCATTGTTGAGGCACTTACGGGTTCGGAACCATTCAAAGCAATCTTCCAACAACTTAAGTCTAAATCGGACAAGTCTTCAGTTTCACGGATCAAATTGACGCAGTGTTCATAACCAAAATTAGGGGCGGCAGAGCAGAAAATTCGATACTGCGAAATGAGCTTGAGCCAGCGACTGGGTCGCTGAATGAAACTCATCGGAGGCATAAAAACATATCGCCCAGCAAGATAGAGCGGCAGCAGCATATGCCCTACTAGGCCCATATCATGGAACTGTGGTAACCAACCGCCAACAACGGCGCCTTTAGGATGCTGACATGACTGCTGCATAACCTGCATGTTATGCACAATATTGGCTTGTGTGACCATCACCCCTTTAGGGCTGCTCGTTGAACCCGAGGTGTACTGAATAAACGCAACTTGATCCGAAGTTACTGCAGGAATATCTATATCTTCCAGCGTTCGGTAATGCTCATCAATCCAGATAAAATCAGACTCATGGCCGCCTTGAGTTTCGGTCAGCTGTTTGCAGAGGGATTTTTGGGTATCGGCAGTGGTTAGAATCGCCTTTACTTTGGCATCCTCTAAAATGGTTAACGTACGTTCAAATTGCTTAGCGTTGCGAGTAACATTAAGCGGGATAGCAATAACACCAGCACGTAAACAAGCTAAGAAATCAACAATAAACTCTAACCCAGATGGGAAAAGCAGTGCCACATGTTTGTTTCTATATCCCAATAAGGTCAGCAGTTTTGCCCTAACTTCAACTTTTTCCACTAAGGCTTTATAGGTCAAGTGTAAGGCGGTCTCTGGGCCTCGAGGTTGAAATGAGCAGGCGATGCTACTGGCTTCATTCCGTGCATGATTTGTGATGATATCAGTTAACAAAGGCGTGGCCGGTGTATTACTCATGACGGTTCACTGCCACTGATCCGCAGCAACTGCTGCACTTCAGTCACTAAGGCATCGACAAACCGACTAATTTGCTGCTCATCAGTAAAACAACCAAAGCTCACTCTAATTGCCCCAAGCACTTGCTCTTCGGTCAACCCCATCGCCGTTAGCACATGGGACAGTTGCTTAGTTTTGTTGTTGCTGCAGGCTGACCCGACGGAAATAATAAAACCATGCAACATCTCCATCCTCAGCGCCAGCGCCTCGCCACGGATCCCATTAATGGAAATGTTGAGTGTGTTAGAAAGTGCTGACGCATAATTCGTAGCGCCATTAAACGTGAGTGCGATAGGAGAGTTTTCCAATAACGTCATCATTTGCTGCTTTAACTTAAAGCAATGACGGTCCCAAAATACCAGATCCTTTTTAGCTTCGTCTGCGGCAATGGAGATCCCCGTCATTGCGACCAAGTTCTCGGTACCTGAACGCATAGAAAACTCTTGCCCACCACCATGGATCAACGGCTCTATGGAGTCTCTGTCTTTTATGTAAAGACTACCAACCCCCTTAGGACCATAAAATTTGTGTGCTGAAAGCGATAGGTAATCCACCCCAAGCTGCTGAACATCAACTAAACGTTTGCCAACGAACTGCACCGCATCAACATGAACAGGAATCGCCTTTTCTGCGGCAACCTTGCAGATCTGTTCGATAGGTTGAATAGCGCCGGTTTCATTATTGGCAAACATAATGGTGGCCAATTGGGTATTAGCTTGGATCGCGGACTCAAAATCGGCAACCGATATATGACCATCGATATTGGGCTGTAAATAGGTCACGCTAAAGCCGAGTCGCTCGACACAGTACTTAACAGTATCGAGTACCGATGCATGCTCCATCGAGGTGGTAATGATGTGGCCAGGATGACTCAGATGTTTAAATAACACCCCTTTAATCGCCCAGTTGTTGGCTTCAGAACCACCGGAGGTGAAAAAAATATTCTCCGAACTAGCACCAAGCAGCCCAGCGAGGTTTTCTCTTGCTTGCGAAATCACCGCTCTATTATTGACCGAATACCGATTAGGGCTAGAGGGATTGGCAAAGAGATTAATAATGGGTTGCATAGACAATGCAACGCCCTTAGAGATTGGCGTCGTTGCATTGTAGTCAAAATATCCTTGCAGATGCTGTTGGTCCACCTGCTAACCCTCTTCCAGTGATACAGCGAGACTTAACTCTCGATGCAACTCATTGAGGATATTGACGCAATGTTGCTGTGAAGGCTCTAACTCTCCTAGCATCGCGGAAATTTCAGCGGTTTGTCGCGCTGAAACCTCAGCAAAGGACTTGCCTATAATTGACCGGCAAAAAACATTCGCAGCGGCAACGGAGGTAGCACATCCCCACGCCCTGAATCGACTGTCTAGGATAGAGTCACCATCTAGGCTAACCTGCATTTGAATACGGTCACCACACACTGGATTGCCTATTTCAAACTGGTGATCAGCGGACTCTAGATCGCCAACAAACTCAGGGTGACTAAAGTTATCAATAATAATATCGTTATACATAACGCAATCTCTTTGGGTAATTGTTGGTAACTTAAGACACTATCGGGCAAGCATTGTCACGCTCAGCTTCAACGTCATCCAAACGCTTATCGAGGTTTACCGCACAACAGCCAAACTCTTTCGATTCAGGTAAACGCATCACATACTGCATTCGCTGTCCGCTGCGGCCAGATTCATCAGTTTTAGGCAATAAACGGATCAGATCTTCAGTCAAAATAAAGCCTGGAGTCGATCGCGATAACGGGTCCAATATAGCCAGCTGACCAATGTCACCGACCTTTACTTCCTTATCTAAATTTTTTGGGTCACGTACAGAGAAATGCACGAATGGCGATACATGCTTAACGCCATTCTCGTCATCGATAGCAATGACGTTCGATTCAACTAACGCGTAGATATCGCGGATTTGCTCCGCTCTTACGCCCAGATACTCGATACACTCTTGATTAAACTCAGCTCTAGACATCATCTCGCCATTGAAGCGTTTCCAACCTCCTAAAGTAATCACCAAGGTATTTTTATCTAATTTGAGTCGAGTATTTGTGGCTTTCAAATAGCGGATAAAGCGATTAATAAGAAACGGAGGCCCAATAATATGACGGTCAAACCTCCCGCCCCACCCTTGCAACTGTTCTAGGGCATCTTCTGGAGCAAAAGTTTCATTTTTAACCATAAACTTATGGGTATCGAGCAGCCCTGATAATAAATTAAGCGCCTTGATCATGCCCATTTCAGGGATCTCTTCAGTCGAAGGGCAAAGATATAAGCCGGCACCTTTTGATAATTTCAGGAACTCGCGATACATGGCGTAAATGCCTAATATCGCGTTATCTACCGTGTCACTGCAACGACGTGACACACTTGGAATGCCGGATGTCCCCGTGCTACGCATTTCCAACTCAATCGTGTTAAGGCTTTTTGAAAGTAACTTATGACTGTCGTTGGCTTTAAAAAGATGGATCGGTAATAACGGAATTTTGATTAAGTCATCAGTACAGAGGATTTGCGTTGGCGTGATACCACGAGCTTCGCAAGCATTGCGAAAGAAGGTGTTATTTTGATAATGAAATTCAAACGACTCAACCACTAATGAATGCTTAAATGACAAAAGATCAATTTCACTCATGGCGTACAATTGTCCAACAGAAGACAGGGCAACCTTGATAGGATCGAGCCCTGCTTGTTCTAACGTTCTATATAATTCCATTTAATTGCAATCGCCTTTATTAATAATCACTTATCACTTTAAAAACCAAGTAGCTCCATCAGAGATAAAGCCCGGCTGATATTTAATTGTTAGTGTTCAAGTCGTAGTTAGGAAGAAAAAAGTGCTGTAGCCAATCAAGGGAGAAATAGCTACAACACGAAACGGTCAGCGAGCACGCCGCTTTAAGACATAAGACTTAGGAGTTAGGACTTAGTGCCACACCCATTAATGTAAAATAATTGCTGTCGAGTATATTGCCTGTCGGCCTAGGAATACTTGAACAAACTGGCTAACTTTGTAGCAGCACTGGTCATTGTTTTAATACAAAGCAGTCGCTGTCAGTCGTTAAATGGGGAGCGTCAATAAGAGGCAAGTTAACGACGTTGATGAGCCATTATAGTGATGCGAAAAGTGCTTTAGCCTGCTGAATTGAAATACCGAACATAGCCCTGAATGTTCGACTTAGATGAGCGCTATCAGCAAAGCCTGTTAGATGTGCCGATTCGGTTGCGGTATGCCCAGACATCATCGCGGTGATAGCGCAGGATAAACGGCGCCATCTTAGATAAGGCCGCCAAGCAATCCCCATCTGGGTACTAAATAGATGCCTAAAACGACTCTCAGACATGAAGAGTTCACTGGCCACCTCACTGGCTCGCCAATTAGCTGGCTTTTGACAGGCACCTTGTAGACATAGGTCGAGCCTGGTTAATAGGGTTTGAATCCGCTTATCCAATGTCGGCGTGGATTGCGGGTCTTTGGCAACAGAGATATTTAATGCTTTCAGCAAGGGTGCTAGCACTTCGTTCGGACTATCTTGGGGTTTTTCAGCTAAGTAAGCGCCTAGCAGATGGTTAAATGGCACCACCTCCTTGTCGGCAATCATCTTAGTTAAATTGATACCAAGCTCACACTGCGGTTCCACCAGCAATATCCAGCCTTCATCTAGCTGCAGTTTATGCTCCACTTGGGAGTCGATAATCAAATTGCCACTCGCATGCCCCCCTGACCATTGGCATGAGGAATCCCCTTTCGCCCACACAAGCTGTATAGCATGATGGCGATGTAATGCTGTATCGAGTGCGGCACCATAGGTAATCAACACTCCATGTCGAATCCAAACTTGTGGCTTCAAAATACCCTCTGTAATAAATGAATTCCCTTCACCGAAATTCGCTTGCAATTGCTATGCAGTCAATCGAAAAGTCGCTGCCTCAATCAAACTACCTTAACAAGCGAGGTTTGCAAGTTAGAAAACCTCACGCTAGTTTACTTGATTCACTAATTTAGCGCTTCAAACACTTAAAGCTGATTTAATAGCTATGCTTTCTAGGTAAAAGCCAATGAAAACCGGCAAGCTAATAAAGATAAGTATTTGATTACACACCACTATTACTTAACAACACAGAATAACTAAACGATCGTTTAAATTGGGTGTTGTAATTTAATGTGATTCATCGCACACTGAGCAACAACTGGTCAAATGATGGCCGAAGCTGCTGTGAAGAAAAGAGTTATATTTACTCATTACACGACGAGTAGATAGTTAACTTACGCTATAAGGAAGCAAGCAATGATCTACCAAAGCCCTACAATTGAGGTTGAGTTACTTGAGGACAACATCGCTCATTTGTGTTTTAACGCACAAGGTTCGGTCAATAAGTTCGATAGAGAAACCATCGACTCTTTAAATGCTGCACTCGACAGCATTAAGCAAAATAACAATATCAAAGGTTTAATGCTGACGTCATCGAAATCAACATTTATTGTTGGTGCAGACATCACTGAATTCTTGGGACTTTTTGCTGAGGAAGATTCAGTACTATTGTCTTGGTTGCAAGAAGCTAATGTTGTTTTCAATAAATTGGAAGATCTGCCGTTTCCGACAATTTCAGCGATTAATGGCTTTGCGCTAGGGGCTGGATGTGAAACCATTCTGGCCACCGATCTCCGTATTGCAGACACCACAGCTCGCATCGGGCTACCTGAAACTAAGTTAGGTATCATCCCAGGTTTTGGCGGTACAGTGCGCTTACCTCGCGTAGTCGGTGCAGACAATGCGCTTGAGTGGATCACGTCAGGTAAAGATCAACGACCAGAAGCAGCATTAAAAATTGGCGCTATCGATGCGCTCGTGGCACCAGAGCAGTTGCAAAGTGCAGCACTAAGAATGTTGAAAGATGCTGTAGCAGAAAAGCTTGATTGGCAGACGCGCCGCGCTAAAAAACTGGCGCCACTAACGCTGCCAAAACTTGAAGCTATGATGTCATTCGCTACCGCTAAAGGTATGGTCTTTAAGGTTGCCGGTAAACACTACCCAGCGCCAATGGCGGTAGTCAGTGTTATCGAGCAGGCAGCCAAGTGCTCCCGCGCTGAAGCCCTTAAGATTGAGCATCAAGCCTTTGCTAAACTAGCAAAGACCGAAGTTGCTCAAGCATTGATTGGCATCTTCCTTAATGATCAGCTGGTAAAAGGCAAAGCTAAGAAAGCCGGCAAACTGGCTAAGAAAGTAAACTCTGCTGCGGTATTAGGTGCTGGGATAATGGGTGGCGGTATCGCCTACCAGAGCGCCAGCAAGGGTACACCGATTGTGATGAAAGATATTGCACAACCGGCGCTAGAGCTAGGGCTTAACGAAGCATCTAAACTGCTAACGGCGCAAGTTAAGCGCGGTCGTTCGACTCCAGCCAAAATGGCTACAGTACTGAACAACATCACTCCAACGCTGGACTACGGACCAGTGAAAGCCGTTGATATTATTGTTGAAGCTGTGGTTGAGCATCCAAAAGTGAAAGCTATGGTGCTTGCAGAAGTTGAACAGCATGTCACTGAAGATGCCATCATCACGTCAAACACTTCAACTATCTCAATCAACCTCCTCGCTAAGAGCCTGAAAAAGCCTGAACGCTTCTGTGGTATGCACTTCTTTAACCCGGTGCACAAGATGCCATTGGTTGAAGTTATTCGCGGTGAAAACAGCTCTGAAGAGACTATTGCTTCCGTTGTCGCTTACGCAAGTAAAATGGGTAAAACCCCTATCGTCGTCAACGACTGTCCTGGTTTCTTTGTTAACCGTGTATTGTTCCCATATTTTGCCGGTTTTAGTGGCCTACTCGCTGATGGTGCCGACTTTGCAGCTATCGATAAGGTGATGGAAAAACAGTTTGGCTGGCCTATGGGTCCGGCATACTTACTGGATGTTGTTGGTCTTGATACGGGTCACCATGCTCAAGCCGTTATGGCTGAAGGCTTCCCTGAGCGCATGGGTAAAACAGCTAAAGATGCTATTGACGTCATGTTTGAAGCTGAGCGATTTGGTCAGAAGAATAACAAAGGCTTTTACCAATATTCAATTGACCGCCGTGGTAAGCCAAAGAAAGATTTAGACCCAACCAGCTATGAGTTACTCCAAGCTGAGTTTGGTGAGAAGAAAGCATTCGAATCAGATGAGATCATCGCTCGTACCATGATCCCAATGATCATCGAGACGGTACGCTGTCTTGAAGAAGGTATTATCGCTTCGCCTGCTGAAGCGGATATGGGCTTAGTTTACGGCCTTGGTTTCCCACCCTTTAGAGGCGGTGTATTCCGTTACCTAGATACCATGGGTGTGGCAAACTTTGTCGCATTAGCTGACAAATATGCTCACTTAGGTGGTCTATACCAAGTCACCGACGCTATGCGTGAACTCGCCGCCAACAATGGCAGCTACTACCAGCAGGCTTAAGCAGCAAGGATTAGAACAATGAAAAATGCCGTAATCGTAGATTGCATTCGCACTCCAATGGGCCGTTCAAAGGCTGGAGTATTTAGAAATGTACGTGCAGAAACTCTTTCTGCAGAACTAATGAAGTCACTGCTTGAGCGTAACCCTAAGCTTGACCCAAACACCATTGAAGACGTGATCTGGGGTTGTGTACAACAGACTCTGGAGCAGGGCTTTAATATTGCCCGTAATGCCGCACTACTTGCGGGTATTCCTAAGCAAGTAGGTGCCGTTACCGTAAACCGTTTGTGTGGTTCATCGATGGATGCACTGCATCAAGCAGCACGCGCCATTATGACAGGCCAAGGCGATACCTTTATCGTCGGTGGTGTTGAGCATATGGGCCATGTACCGATGAACCATGGCGTGGACTTCCACCCAGGCCTTGCCAATAACGTTGCTAAAGCATCAGGCATGATGGGCCTTACCGCGGAAATGCTCGGTAAAATGCATGGCATCACTCGTGAGCAACAAGATGCATTTGCGGTACGTTCACACCAACGAGCACAAGCAGCTACTGTTGAAGGTCGCTTCGCCAATGAGATCGTTGCTATAGAGGGTCACGATGCTGACGGCGCACTGATTAAAGTTGAGCATGACGAAGTGATCCGCCCAGAAACATCAATGGAGTCGTTATCAGGATTACGCCCAGCGTTTGATCCCGTCAACGGAACAGTTACCGCAGGTACCTCTTCAGCACTTTCAGATGGCGCCTCTGCCATGTTGGTGATGGAAGAGGAGAAAGCAAAAGCACTAGGCTTGCCAATTAGAGCACGCATTCGTTCAATGGCCATTGCTGGCTGTGATGCTGCGATTATGGGCTACGGCCCAGTACCGGCCACTAAGAAGGCACTGGCACGTGCAGGCCTTACCGTTGATGATCTAGACGTTATTGAGCTCAACGAAGCCTTTGCTGCACAATCATTACCTTGCGTTAAAGATCTTGGCTTGATGGATGTGGTCGATGAGAAGGTTAACCTTAACGGCGGCGCAATTGCATTGGGTCATCCACTAGGTTGTTCGGGTACACGCATCTCAACGACGCTGATCAACTTGATGGAAGCCAAAGATGCCAAATATGGTCTTGCGACCATGTGTATTGGTCTAGGCCAAGGTATCGCAACCATTTTTGAGCGACCGTAAACTCTACTCGGTCATAAAAAAAGCCAGCTGATGCTGGCTTTTTTATTATCTGAATGCCAACTAAATCTTATTTTGATAAAGCTCTATTCGACTACTTACCTTTTTAAGATAATGCTTGGTCTCATCATAAGGTAGATTATGTAACAGGTGCTGATAAACCTCATCTGGTGTCATCTTGTTAATCACCTTGGCAGCTTTTCTAATATTTCGTGCGCCATCGGCATTGAAAGCTTTAGCCACGTTTCCCGCACCGGTGTTGTACGCCGCAATCATGCAATACAGTCGACTCTCGTCATTTTCAATAGACTTAAGATAGCGCTTATCCAAAATATTTAAATAAGCTGCGCCCGTTTCAACGTTAACACCAGGAACATACAAGTCGCCAGAACTCATAGGAGCACTTATTTTTCTGACGATTTGGTTTACATCATAACCTGCTGTTGTAGGCACAATCTGCATTAGACCATAAGCGGGTATCGGCGATGTAGCTTTTGGGTCAAAACTCGATTCAGAGTGAATAACCGCCATAATCAGTGCTGATGAAATATGCCACTTCTCAGCCTCTAATTGAGCAAAATCAACAACCGCACTCGCCCGTGAACTGAGGCCATTTTTAGGCAATTTAACCTTATACTCGACAATCTTTTTTTCAGTTAATTCTGCAGTCTTCTGCGCTCTGTGTTTATCATAATCACTCGCAACCGCGACGAGTCGCTCTTTGGTTACCACGAGTAACTTTTTCTTTTTCTGAATAGAGACTTGCTCGATCATCTCAATAGATAGGTTATCCGTTTTCGTTAGCTGCGCCTTATCGGACTCTTTATCTATCTCTCTTAATTGTGCTTTTGTTTGTTCAATAATAACCTGTTTAGCTTGTTTCTCGTTTTCAGCAGAAAAGGCCACCTGCGTAACTTTAACTGCCGCTATCGCTTCAGGCTCAATGGACCTAATAACTTTCGATACATTCGATGCTGGCGCAGTAGCAAGTACCTCTATCTGCTTTGTTAACTCAGCCTTTGCATCTTCATCAGAGGTATCACTATCAACGAGTATTGAAACCGATATCTCATTGTTATCATAATCAATGATTGATTTTACGGTTTGATCCGCTGAATACTCAACATTCCGATGGCGTTCAGAGACGTCACCTACGCCCCATTTTTCTATGATTTCGGCACGAAATTGATCAAACTCCTTTAAGTACTCGACGCGCCAATTTTCATATTCAGCCATGTATGCAAAAATAAAATCCTGATATTCCTTATCTATTTGCTCTTGAGTAAAGTTCGCTTTATCAATTTCAGCATCAATCTCTGCAAAACGGTCAGCCGCGAGAACTGACGGCACGCTTAATATTAAGCAGGTCATTAAACCTGTTAAACGAGTTTTCATTATTGAATCCTTTCGTCACCAGATGAAAAGTAAAAGACACAACCAAAAGCAAGAGGGAAGCTTAGCGCTTCCCTCTCTTATCTACTGGTTAAAGCTTTTGTAACGAAGACAACACCGCATCTAACTCTTCAGCTGCTTTCTTGTTATTAAACTTATTCCATAGTTCAGGCTCTTTCTTACCCGCTGCAGCCACAACCTTGGCAATATTATCGTCATAGGTCGCTTTGTCCATGCCAACTAGCGTATAAAGTCCGCCTCCAGGACTGCGCTGAGTAACGATCACTCGACTATTTGATAAGGTTCGACTGGTGACATTTTTAGTCACAGATTCAAAATACTCATTAACCTCTTCTGACACACTTGCTGTTGTCGACACTATGTTTGCTGTTGTCGCTTGCTTAAACAAGGTGTTTACGTTCGACTCGAACTGCTGCGCCAATCTTGCACGAGCATCGTTCGTCGCCACATCACGCATAATGCTCAAACCAGCAACACTTTTCTTAGCATAACCGACTGCACCCATCTCAATGCCTTCTGGCATCACATCACACACCCAACGCGGTGCAGCGACTGTTGGCGCATCAGGATAAGAGCAATCAATTTGCTGTACATTTTGCACTGTATCATTGCTTTGGCAGCCGCCTAACATTCCCAGAACAGCGGCAGTTATCAATATTTTTCTCATTCTATCTCCTTAAAATTTCAGCAAGTCACTTAAACTGGTGTCCGATATTTTTTCATCTGCATCGTGACAAAAACTTCCGAAAAATGAGCCCAATGAGTTACACACACTCTCGAACTTAACTTTAACGGTATCGCCACGCTTTACTTTGCCCGCCATATCTTTGTCGATAATAACCCAAGCATGGTTTGGTTTAATGCCGTGTTCGGCATTATTGATCACTACACCTTCACCATAGCCACTGGTTTCTATCTCCATTACACCTGCATAGTTAATGACTTTTTCATGAGTAATAAAGTCAACATCCCACTCAGGCTCTACGCCATGACGACTACCCATATCGATACGAACCATAGTGCCAGCATCGCATTGACGCATCTCAACGACACTTGCTCTAGGTGCTAGTAAGTTTTTCAATTCATCACTGCGGGTCACCGCACTCTTTGCCGCTTTAGCAATCATGCTGTTAATTTGATCTTGAGGGATAGGACAGCGAGAGTTTGTCGTATCATATGAGTAGGTGCTATCACCCACAAATTCTATTTGATCCAAAGTTAACATATCAGGCAGTGATACCGCTCGAGTACTAGCCTCGATTTTCGCCTCAAAATTACATGCTGCAGCGACCATTACACGTCTATCTTTTATCGGGTCATAGGACTCATGAGCACCTTTAAACTCGCGAGAAAAATTTGCGATGCCAATATCAGTAAAGATGGCAAAATCCGCGATAGGTACACCTTCAGAACTGTACCGCCCACTCGCTTCTGCAATTTGTAGCTCTGACTTAAGTTTCTTCGCTAGGCTTCGGTCAACAATTGTTGAGCCTGTCATATCGACCTGCTTGCTTAACGATTGGTGAAATGAAGCCGTGATTCTCTCTGCGGTGCTACTAGTATCGACTTTTAGGTCAGGCTCAAACACTATCACCTTAGTGCTCGCGGTTCCTTTAACAACATGACCACTGACAGGTAACTCAACTCGAGTCGAAGCGGAGCAAACATTGGGGCCAGTAGACTTACAACCAGTAATCGTGGTTAACACGGCCAGTGCAACAAAAGCTTTTTTTAACATATCTATATCCATATTAAATTAAATTAAAAAAATAAACTAAAGCCCTAAGGCTTTCCAAAAATCCTGCTCTTTTAATTCGGCAGAAAAACGGCGTGAAGCACCCTCATCGGCGCGCTCAAAACTGGTCACGGAATTTGCATTGGCGATGATCTCATTACTAGCCACCACTAGATTATGACTATTCTTTAGTACGAGGTTCACTTGCACAGTAGAGATATACATATCGGAGATATAGTTCTTACGCCAATCGCTATCGAGAATGAGTTTGTGGCTGAAACTGCCTTTGTCACTGTCAACAACCTGGATTTCGTACTCTGTGAAATACGCTGTTATAGACTTTTTCATCCATCGATCTTGCGGCTCAGCTGCAATAACAACTTTAATGCCTGAGTGTACTTCAGCCACTTTTGCCTTCAATTTAGGAATGAGATTGGTTGGCGTGTTAGTTGTTGATGACAAGGCAGATAGCATTGATAATCTGCTGTTCATGTTGCTTTCAAGCTCACTCACATCGACATTTCTTAACCACCAAACGAGTGGGTCTGTTTGCGCTAATGTGTCCAATTCAAATTGAGCCTGACTATTGTAGTTTTTAATATCTGCAATCAGCTGAGTCTTAACATTATCCTTGGCGACCTTTGCTTCAACATAAAACGTATCGCCCGCTTGCTGCGCTTTTGAAAAAATCACGCCATTTAGGATCACGGCTGATGTTTTGGTATTTACGCTAAAGTCGTTCAGCTGCTGATAATGCTCCTGACCATTAATGTCATTAGCAATATTGCGGCTCAACCCGCTAGACTTAACTTCAGTCCACAATTGTTGATTTAGCGCGCTCATTGCTTTTTGCTTAGCTTGATTAAGTGAAGTGCCCTGACCAACAGCAACCAACTCAGCAGCATTTGTCACCACAGGGTTTAAGTACCAATCAGGCGTCTTACTTGTCGACTGACAAGCCACAACGAGAGTTAGCCCCAAGAAAATAGTGCTAAGTTTTAGATTCATGTTTCGTCCTTGATATTAATCTATTTTCAAAAGTGTTTTATATTCAAAGTGCGTTAGCAACCCTTCGACCATCACCTTAGGCGCAAGCTCAGTAACGGCAAAATAATTAGGATGTAAATTTCTGCTGACAGCTAAAGCATTACTGACATCTTCAATGCCGCGGTCCAAATCAGCGTTCAATTTTTTTACCGCTGAGCTGTCGCTATGACTAAAGTTGCCGTAATTTACAGAACCCAGTATTAAGTTGTAGAACATCACTTTCTTACCTAAATCATGGGATTCAGCGTAATACTCAATGTTATTTGCGTCAGAAAAATAAGTTTCTGTTTCAGCAAAATAACTGTCTAACGGAGTCGATAATAATGTCTGTGTTGTATAAGGTACCGAAACTTGAAAGTCAGGCTCTAGGCCAACAATGGCATAGCCAGATAAGCGTTGATCTTTGATCGCTAACGTCAGTTGATACTTTTTATTTCCATAGTAGAAAAAAACAATATCGGTATCTGACTGAGATTTTTTGGAAACGTGGGGATTACCGAAAACGCTAGTGACATAGGCTTGAGTTTGACCAACATGTAGAGTCGATATTTGCTTATATTCAATATCGTTAGTCCAGTTGGCAACAAACGCCTCATAAACAGAACTGAGTGCATCTTTAGTGTCATTCCACTGCCCCAGCGATAACATTATCGCAACAACTGTCAGGGC
This sequence comes from Shewanella abyssi, assembly GCF_023284025.1. GTDB lineage: Bacteria > Pseudomonadota > Gammaproteobacteria > Enterobacterales > Shewanellaceae > Shewanella > Shewanella abyssi. The sequence continues at coordinate 42,773 of NZ_JAKIKR010000038.1, forward strand.
AACACTTTGTAACTTACTCCAGAAACTAACCTTAATTGGTTGTTCACAACTATCCATGTTGATTTAATCTTCCTTCAAATAATATCCATGGTCAAAAACACTAACCAATCGCAATAAACACACAATACCACAACAACTTAAAAAAAACCGAGCAACATTCCCAACTTATAAAAAACAGATATAAGCTCCATAAATAGACTTTTTATTTTATTGGTATCGGGTATATTGACTTAAAGACGACATATTTAACCATATTTCCCCGACGCTTTATTCAACACTACATAAGCAAATGTTAAATTAATGTTCTAATTAATGCTTAAAGGAGATATGCACTAATGCAGCTATTTTTACTGGCAGAAAAACCACAAGCGTTACCTCAAATTGCGACATGGTATAGCGATGAATGGGGCTATATCGGCGAAGGCCGCAGCACCGTAGAACTTGAATTGAAACTCGGAGATTATCTCAATCATAGTAAACTGCCACTGATTATCTTGGCACAAGATGAGGGCAAACTGATGGGGGCGGCACAACTGCGCTTCCATGAAATGGACATATATCTCAATAGAGAACATTGGTTAGGTGGTGTTTATGTTGCTCCAGCTTATAGAGGGATGGGTGTCGGCAAGGCACTCGTTGAAGCTGTGATAGAAAAAGCCAAGTTGCTAGGGGTAAACTGCATCAACTTACAAACCGAAGACAAATCTGGTGGGCTGTATAGCGCGCTTGGTTGGCAAGCAGTGGAACAGGTTAATTACCACGGTGTAGACGTATTAGTCATGGAAAAGCAGCTCTAAACCAAAGGGCTGCAAGAGTAGGAGTTAAACCTGTTATCAGTAGCAAAAAATAAAGCCACTTTCTCGGTAAAGAAAATGGCCTTAATGATAGAGTAAACACATTATTCAGCTAACGCTAATATTACTTTACCGCTAACTTCTTAACAGCGGCTCACTCTTCATTGCTGTCGATCAGATTACTAATCGCTCTTGATACTAGGTCTTTTTTCATCTTAGTGCGGGTCACAGGTTGTTCAAACCAGAAGTTCATCGGCTGATCAAAGCCAATACCGTGCATGTAATTGTAGATAGCCTTACGCAGACCTTCACCAAGCATTTCATGATCCGTGCCGGTTGGATCGGTAAAATCCACATCGTTTTCAGCGAATAAGATCTCAGGCCGCTCAGCAAGCGTAATGCCAAATTTCTCAGGGTTAATGCCAATCGGGCTGTGAATCGTGGCCACAAAACGGTGCCAATAGGCGGATTGGAAGCAACCTTGATCCATCATCTGACGCACCATTTCCAGCGAATCGATAGTTTCTTGTTCAGTTTGTGTTGGAAAGCCATACATCAAATAGGCGTGAACCAATATACCTGCATCACTGAAGGCTTTGGTTACCTGGGCGACCCGCTCAACGCTCACACCTTTTTTCATCAGTTTCAACAGACGATCTGACGCCACCTCAAGCCCACCGCTAACAGCGATACAACCGGAATCAGCTAGCAACTGACAACGCGCTTGGCTAAACGTCCTCTCGAAACGGATATTACCCCACCAGCTGATCACCACATTACGTTCAATAAGCCTTTTTGCAAACGTATACAAAAGCTTGGGAGGTAGTGCTTCATCAACGAAATGAAAACCTGTCTCGCCAGTTTCTTCAATGAGCGCCTCGATTCTGTCCACCAGAACATCGGCTCCAGCGGCATCAAAACGGTCGATATAGTCCAGACTGACATCGCAAAAGCTACATTTACGCCAGTAACAGCCATGAGCTATGGTCAGCTTATTCCAGCGTCCATCGCTCCAAATGCGATGCATTGGGTTTAGCATTTCACATAAAGACAGATATTCACCCAATGGCAGGCCATCGTATATCGGCGCGCCTACTTCGGTTTGTGGGATATCCTGCAGCAGTGCATTTTCATTGAAGTGTACGTGTGGCAGGCCATTTTCATCTTCTGCGAGGAAATAGGTTCGCACCAGCTCATCTACCTCACGCTTGCCTTCAAAGTATTCCAGCAATGTGATAAAAGGCCGTTCGCCATCGTCCAGACAGATAAAATCGATAAACTCGAACACTCGGGGGTCTTTCAGCGCGCGCAGTTCGGTATTGATAAAACCACCCCCTATGACGATGGGGATCTCAGGATTGATGGCTTTACAGGTTTGTGCAATACGTAAGGCGCCAAGCATATTACCAGGAAAAGGCACGGTTAACGCGACGACGCTAGGCTGGGTTTCTTCCAGATACTGCTCGACTAATTGTTCTAAGATTTCCGAGCTGAAACTCGGTTCGTCCATCAAGGTATCGTAGAGATTATCAAAGCTTGGGTTAGCCGCCGCTAATTGCTCGCCATATCGACTCACCTCGAAGTAGGGATCAACCCCCTGAGTAATGACGTTCGACAGATCATTTATAAACAACGTTGCTAAATACTTTGCTTTATCTTGTACCCCTAGATTACCAAAGGCCGCTTGCAACACATCGCCGGATACGGCTTCCATCTGAGCAATAGCATCAAACGCCGGGCCTTCTGGTAAAAAGCGACGAGAGTTAATACGCAGTGCAAGGCTTGGATCTTTACCCTGCAAAAAGCGAATAGCGGATTCAACTGTCAGGTGGTAACGGTCAAACTCAGCCAGAAAGTTTCTGATAACATCAGGCAGCTCGTCGTCTTCAAAGTGCTCAAAGTTTTCTTCCACATGCTGACGAATAATCTCCAGCGCTGGCGCTGTCATCATCTCTAAGAAAAGCTCAATCGCAGGATCTCGCTGAACCGCCTCATAGCCTTGTGAGCGTAAAAAACCCGTTAAATACGCCGTTGCCGGATAAGGCGTATTCAGCTGGGTCATAGGTGGAGTCATTAGAAGAACGGTCATAGCCTGCCTTTAAATAGTAACACTGGAATACTCTGTACATAACAATAAGTACGAACTGAGTGTGGCGCCAACCCCCTATGTCAGGGTTACGGCCAAAAAATATGAGTGGATTCTAACAAATGAAGCATACCTGTTCTACTTCAAAGTGCAGGTATCAGAACAAACTGAGCGTTTCTAAATTGGCGAAACATTTAATGCGATTGGGATTATGACGTTAACGATGTTCCACGTGGAACCTAGTGCTGTTAACAAACTAAGCCAAGCTCACAAAATCTAGTGACAAGCTTGGATATACATCAGTGCTGGAGTAATATTAGCCTCTTCTGTTTAATCGTTCTGCTGAGGTAATATGAGCGACCAATTTAGTACTGCACAACACCAACTCGATGCTTTAGGACTAAGATGTCCGGAACCGGTGATGATGGTACGTAAGTCAGTAAGACGCATGAACGACGGTGAAACCTTACTCATTACTGCTGATGATCCTGCTACAACTCGTGACATCCCCAGTTTTTGCGAATTCATGGATCACACTCTTATAGCCAGTCAAACAGAAGCGACCCCTTATCAATATTTAATAAAGAAAGGGCTGTAACCACAGATATTTCGGATACCCGCTTTAGCTTAAGCAAGGCGGCTTTACCCTCTTCAACCGCTCAATAAAGTCATCCAATTTAAATCCACTTAGCCGATAAAACTCTACTCACCTTAATTTCAATATACGCCATCAGCGCTTTAACTAATTGAAACAGTATTTCTGTTTTACTGTTAACGAATTTATGCGATAACAGTTACCACAGTTGACTCAATTAATTCCCAATATTGTCACTCCTGAACAATTACAAAAATAACGATAGGACTAGCATGTTAAAGAATAAGCTCACCCCGCTATACGCAGCCATCGCACTTAGTTTTAGTATTCCCAGTTTAGCGGAAGAAGATAAGCAAGCGTGGCAAGTCAATGCACCAGAAAACGCGCCGCTAGAGCAGATTAAAATAGAGGTTAATGAAGGCACGTGGATGAACGTCAGCGTCAGCCCTGACGGTAAGCATGTACTGTTCGATCTACTTGGAGACATCTATCAAATTCCTATGGACGGTGGCGAAGCTAAGCCCTTGGCGAGCGGTATTGCTTGGCAGATGCAGCCCGTCTACAGCCCTGACGGCAAGTATATTGCGTTTACATCAGATGAAGATGGCGGCGATAACATCTGGATCATGGAAGCCGATGGTAGCAACCCTCGCCCAGTCACCACAGAAACATTCCGCCTGTTAAACAGCCCTGCGTGGAGCCCTGACGGACAATATCTCGTTGCCCGTAAACATTATACTGGTAGCCGTAGTTTAGGCGCTGGTGAAGTGTGGATGTACCACGTTGCCGGTGGTGAAGGTGTTAAGTTAACTAAGAGACCGAATGAGCAAAAAGACCTGGGCGAACCCGCATATTCACCCGATGGGCGTTACATCTACTTTAGCCAAGACGCGACGCCAGGAAAAACCTTCCACTACTCAAAAGATTCAGTGAAAGGCATTTATAAAATCAAACGTTACGATACTGAAACTGGCGACATTGAAGTGCTTATTCAAGGTACTGGTGGCGCAATTCGTCCAACACCAAGCCCTGATGGTGAAAAACTTGCTTATATTAAGCGTGATGGTTTTCAATCATCACTCTATTTACTCGATCTAAAATCCGGTAAAACCGAGAAACTTTACGGCGACCTAGATCGTGACATGCAAGAAACCTGGGCCATTCACGGTGTATATCCAACCATGAGCTGGACTGCAGATAACCAAGAGATCGTATTCTGGGCCAAGGGTAAAATTAACAAACTTGAAGTTGAATCTAAGACCGTCGAGCAGATCCCCTTCACGGTTAAGTCGGAACGCGCAGTGCAACCCGCTGTTCGCTTCCAACAAGATCTGGATAAAGATGTCTTCGATGTGAAGATGCTACGAATGGCGCAAGTCTCGCCAGACGGTAAAAAAGTCGCTTTCGAAGCCCTCGGTAAGATTTGGGTCAAGAGCCTGCCTGATGGGAAAATGGGGCGTTTAACCAAGCTCGACAGTGATCTTCGTGAACTGTTCCCACAATGGTCTCGAGATGGAAAACGTATTGTATTCACCACCTGGGATGATCAACAGCAAGGCACAGTCAGCTTAGCAAGGGTACGTAATAAACGCGTAAAAGTACTGACTAAAGAGCCTGGTAAATACGTGGAACCCACCTTCTCTCCAGACGGCGAAACCATTGTTTACCGTAAAGCCAAAGGCGGATATATCACGCCACGAACATGGTCACAGGAAACAGGTCTGTACCAAGTCGATGTTGATGGCGATAACAATACTAAGATAACCGCTTCCGGCTATCAGCCACAATTTGGCGCAGACAATAAACGCGTCTACTTTATGGAAAGTGATGAAACGCCACAACTAGCCTCTATTGGCTTGAACGGTTTCGAGAAGAGAGTCCACTACACCAGTAAACACGCCACAGAGTTTAGAGTTTCACCTGACGGTAAACAGCTCGCTTTTGCAGAACGCTTTAAGGTTTTTGTGACCCCTTTTGCTAAGCATGGCGAAACCGTGGAGATAGGCCCTAAGGCCAGCAACTTACCAGTAGCCCAACTTAGCGTTCGCGCTGGTGAAAGCATCAGTTGGAATAACAGCAACGACCAGCTTTACTGGACGCTTGGCCCAGAGCTATATCAGGTTAAAGTCGATACTCAATACAGCGAACAAGCTGAAGATACCAAAGTAGAACCGACAATTACCGATCTGGGTTTCACCAACAAAGCTGATGTTCCACGTGGAACAATTGCCTTTGTTGGTGGCAGGATTATCACCATGGAAAATGATCAGGTCATCGAAAACGGCACTGTTATCGTAAAAGATAATCACATTATTAGTGTTGGTTCAGCCGCTGTCATCGATATTCCTAGTGACGCCAAAGTCATCGACATTAAAGGCAAGACGCTAATGCCGGGTCTGTTTGATGCCCATGCTCATGGCGCTCAAGGTGAAAGCGAAATTATTCCGCAACAAAACTGGGAGCTCTACTCTAACCTGTCCCTTGGTGTCACGGCGATTCATGATCCATCAAATGACACTAGCGAAATTTTTGCTGCATCAGAGCAACAAAAAGCAGGTAACATCGCCGGTCCGCGTATCTTCTCAACCGGAACCATCTTGTATGGTGCCAATGCACCTGGCTATACATCGCATATCGATTCGTTAGATGACGCTAAATTCCATCTAGAGCGCCTAAAGAAAGTCGGTGCTTTTAGCGTGAAGAGTTACAACCAGCCAAGACGAAATCAACGTCAACAAGTTATCGCAGCTGCTCGTGAACTTGAAATGATGGTGGTACCTGAGGGCGGAAGCTTGCTGCAACATAACCTTACTATGATTGCCGACGGTCACACAGGTATTGAACATTCGCTACCTGCGGCAAATATCTATAGCGATATAAAACAGTTCTGGAGTCAAACCGAGGTAGGTTATACACCAACATTGGTGGTTGCTTATGGTGGCATATCTGGAGAAAACTACTGGTACGATAAAACAGATGTTTGGGCTCACCCTCGCCTTTCAATGTATGTGCCATCCGATATTTTGGATGCGCGTTCAATGCGTCGCCCTACTGCGCCCGATGAACATTACAACCATTTCAATGTTGCCCGTGTTGCCAATGAACTGAATGACATTGGAGTTAAGCCAAACATTGGTGCTCACGGTCAGCGAGAAGGTTTAGCTGCTCATTGGGAGATGTGGATGTTTGCTCAAGGCGGAATGAGTAATCTTGAAGTGCTAAAAACAGCAACCATTAATCCAGCCAAGCACTTTGCCATGGATCATCAAATTGGTTCAATCAAGCAAGGTAAATTAGCTGACTTGATTGTTATCGACGGCAACCCTCTTGAAGATATTCGAGTAACCGATCGGGTCACTTACACCATGGTGAACGGTAAACTATACAATGCCGAAACCATGGACCAGTTAAATGGCGGTGCTAAAAACAGCGGAAAACAGAGAAAGCCGTTCTTTTTTGAAAAATGAAATCATTTCTAATTTTAAAATCTAGCTAACTTAGCTATGACTTTTTAATTTGAGGAAAATTATTTTTTGAGCCAAAAACTCAATAAAATCTAAATTTTCAGTGTAAATACAAAAAGGATGTTCCACGTGGAACATCCTTTTTTTGTTCTAGGTTCTAGGTTCTAGGTTCTAGGTTCTAGGTTCTAGGTTCTAGGTTCTAGGTTCTAGCAAAGCATAAAATCAACATCAAAAGCCAAAGGGTGTTTTCTGTTGATT
>NZ_JAKIKR010000039.1 GCF_023284025.1 Shewanella abyssi
AAGCCGCAATAGAGTCGGTGTACATTGATGGCCGAAAAATTGATTTAAATAATCGTCATCAACAGCTTTATCAAAAGTACCTAAAGCGCTAAAATTCAAAGTTATAGCGCTTTAGGTACTTTTGATAAAGCTGTTGATGACGATTATTTAAATCAATTTTTCGGCCATCAATGTACACCGACTCTATTGCGGCTTGCATCGGATCCAATATGTCGCCAGTGGCAATAATTATATTGGCTTTAAATCCAGGGGCTATGGCGCCCATATCATCGATACCGAGTATTTTTGCGGCGTCAAGAGTAATGCTTTGTAGCGCTTGCGACTTGGTTAATCCATAGGCGACCGTTTGTCCTGCTGCAAAGGGTAAGTTACGGCTGTTCCAGTCAGATGAGAAACCCAGTGCAAATGGAATATTAGCTTGCTTAAGCAGTGCAGGGATCTTAAAGGCGAGATCAATGGGTTCATCCTTGCGCTTAGGCAAACTTAAGGTTTCGGTGTAAATAACCGATGCATTGACCTCACTTAACACATCCGCTAATCGCCAAGCATCATAGCCGCCCACAATGACTATCTTAAAGCCGTAGATCTTGCTAAGTGCTATCGCTTCCTCTATCTGCTTTTGTGACTGAGCATGGACAAACAGCTGCGCATTGCCATCAAATAGGGATGTTAATGCTTGCCAGCGCAGATCGATTTTAGCAATTTTCCCCGCTTGCAGCGCCAGTTGATAACGGTGAGCATCGGCAAATGCTTGGTGCACCTTGTCGACACGCTGACTGAGATCTTCAAGCTGCTCTTGACGCTTGTCGGTATCCGATGACAGCCAGCGAATATAAGGCCAATAGAGGTGGAACTGTTTGTTGCTATCAACCAGCGCATCTTCGATAGTCCAGCTGTCCATAGAGACAAGGGCAGACTGACCTGCTAGGCCGTCACCTTGTGGTACCACCTGAGCATGGGTAATGCCATTAACACGAACGGTGGGGATGATCTCCGAGTCTGGGTTAAAAGCGCTGATCGCTTCAAGTTGTGGGTTGATAAAGCCAACCTCGTAGGCATCATTACTTGAACGCATCATCTCAACTTCAACCAGCCCCATGGTGGTATCAAGGGCGATTAATCCGGGATAGATGTGCTTCTTAGTGGCATCAATAACCACCGCATCTGCAATTAAGCCTGCTGTAGCAGAGCGTGCTGTAGCAGAGCGTGCTTTGACAGCTGCGCTTGCAGACTCCGCGGCCTCAGCTGCATGAGTTGGATTGGTCGCATCAATGGCTGCCGGCTCCGCCAGATTTTGACCTACCGCAACAATTTTGCCATCAGCGATAAGTACGTCAGTCTGTTGCAATTGACCATGAGTGACAGAGTGCACGGTGGCATTCGTAAATAATACGGCGCCACTCTCAATGGGGGCTGGTAGCATGTCGTGAGCATAAACCGCACTACTAACAATAAAAGTGCTAATAAAAGTAGCAACAAAACCAAGCAGCGAATAAGCGTGTTTAGTCGATTGAGTAACCATCATTATAGTGCTCCTTGAGCAGTCTGTTGCCAAGCGTTGAAGTGGGTATCGCAGTGCCATTCAGGTTCTATTTTCTCGCTGCTGGTTTCGCCCTTTTTATCGGTGTCGTCGCTCTGCAGGATTTTTTGAATTAATGCAGCGCGCTCTGTTTCAACGGCAATTTGAGCCAGTTTATCTTGCTCTCGGCTAAAGTAACGACGGCCCTCGACCCAAGTGGATTCCACTTTGGCGTAAACCGACAGCGGTGAATTGCTCCAGAGCACGATATCCGCTTGCTTACCTTCAACCAGTGAACCGACTTTCCCATCGATCCCTAGCTGTATCGCAGGATTAATGGTGATCATCTTCCAGGCATCTTCTGCTGCCATGCCGCAATACATCATCGATTTAGCGGCTTCTTGGTTGAGTCGACGCTGCATTTCATAATCATCAGAGTTGATACTGGTGAGTACGCCCTTGTTTTGCATTAAGCAGGTATTTTGTGGAATGGCATCATAAACCTCGAATTTATAGGCCCACCAGTCTGAGAAGGTTGATGCATAAGCGCCATGTTTTGCCATCTCGTCAGCGACTTTGTAACCTTCAAGAATATGGGTGAAGGTACCGACTTTAAAGTTGTAAGCTTCGGCGAGTCTGATAAACATCAAGATTTCAGACTGCACATAGGAGTGAATATGCACACTACGTTTCTGCTCTAACACTTCTGCCACAGCTTCTAAGCGGTAGTTGTACTGCGGTGCAATAGTGCGTCTGCGTTCGCTTGAACGCATTTTTTTATAGGCTTTTTGTGCCGCTCGGTAGGCTAGCGCTTCGTTAAAGGCTTCACTAAAGAGTGACTGCACCCCAATGCGACTTTGCGGGAAGCGGCGATTAAAGTTATCGCCCCAATGACTCTGCTTGACGTTTTCACCCAAAGCGAACTTTATACTGGCAGGAGCACCATCAAACTTTAGCAGCTCGGCATTGTCGCCCCACTTGAGCTGAATGATCTGCGCTTGACCACCAATAGGGTTGGCACTGCCATGTAAAATTTGTGCCGTGGTGACACCGCCAGCAAGGCCGCGGTAGATAGCAATATCATCGGGATTGATGACATCGCCAATTCTGACTTCGGAGGTGACGGCATCGGTGGCTTCATTGATGCCGCCATTGAGTGCAATGTGCGAGTGCTCATCGATAATACCGGCGGTTAGGTGCATCCCCGTTGCATCAATCACTCGGTAATCCGACGGTGTACGCAAGTTGCTGCCGATCTCTTCGATGTTACCTTGAGAGATTATTAAGTCAGTATTATTAAGCACGCCACTTTTAGCTGATGTCCAGATGGTGGCATTCTTAATATGCAGCTTATCTTCAATAGGTTGCTGTTGTAGACCATAGGCCACGTTAGGTGATGTTTGTTTAGCAACTTGGCTTAACCTAGCTTGATGGTCCTGTTGCTGCGTTGGCTCATTATCAACAACAAGTTCGAGCTTGGTGCCGCCAAAGGGGATCGTTTGACTATTGCTATCGAGTAGGCGACCGCGCAGACCCGCTTCATCAAACCACAATGTAAAGCGACTAATACCACTAATACCTGCTTCGGTTAGATCTGCACTAAAAGTCATTCGCCCCTGATTGTAGCTAACGTTGGCCAGTGTTATCTCTTTTTCGCCACTGGATAGAGTACCGCTTAAACTGGGATCTTGCTCAATGTTGAGATCAAAGCTGAGTTCGTTGATTTGCAGTTGGTATGGTTGAGCGAGCATGGCAAGATCACGACTGATAAGCTGGTGCTCTTCACCTTGCAACCAGATGCTGGTTATCTTGCCATCTGCAAATACATTGCCATTACTAATCACCAAATCAGCCATAAATCCTGGCTTTAGTTGACCGACCATGTTGCTTATGCCTGCAATTTCGGCGGCTTCTGTTGTGAGCGCGGCAAGGGCGGTTTCTTCATCTAAGCCGCGCTTTATTGCTTGCTTAAGTCGTGGCCAAAACTTGTCGGCTTTTATTCCATATTGAGTCAATGCAAAAGGCACATCTGCTTGAGCGACTATGGCGAGATTACTTGGCGCACTTTCCCAATGTCTTAATGTCGCTAAACTCACATCACGGGCACTGTCACTATCGATGATTTTTGGCGCGGCAGGGTAATTCAACGGCAGCACTAAACTATATGGGTAAGACTTCAGTTCATCGATTCTGGCATATTCATGACCATTACCAACGAGGCTTCCGCTTACTTTTTGCTCACTTAATAATCTAGCTGCTCTTATTTGATTATTCAAATTCTTGGTTTGAAATATAAAGCTTTGTTCTTCAAGACCCCCTAGGCGCTCTAATGCGATGTTAAACTCAATGTTGTTGCCAGTATTTGAACTCTTACTTATATTGTCGTTATACCAACGTGCATCTGCAAACGTTTGTCTAATAAGCGCCATGCTTCCCATTAATGACTGCGGGTAATCTTGAATAGATGAGCCCTTATCAAATGCCATAAACTGGTTGGTTTTAGCGCTGTATATAATATCGTTCGCTTTTTTATCCGCCAGAGATAAACTGACTCCACGCCCTCTAAAAATACCCTCTAAATAGCTAGACTGGACACTGGTGAAACCATTGTCAATCCACTTTTTCGCTTGTTCTTTATCGGGATAAACATAATTGAACCACTCTTTTTCTGAATGAACCGCGCCATTCTCAGCATTACCTCCAATTCGTTTTATTTCATAAACCGGATCATCACTAGCTTCATTTGTCGATTCATATTCGATTGCATACTCGGTAAAGGGGTCTATAAAACCTGGATAGATAATATGACCTGCTAAGTTAATTTCCAGCACTCCTGGGGGAATGTCATTATCGTTAATAATCGACTTTATTCGATTGTTTTCAATTAACAAGGTGGCATCATATAGCGTTTTTCCGGGGCTAAGCATTAGCGTTGCATGACTTAACGCAGTGATTTTAGGCGTATTATCTGTCAATTGGTCATTGGCTATTGTGCTGTAGCTGGTTAACGCACTAAGTAGAGCGACAAGGGCTATTATTTTATAATTATGCATTACCGTACTTATGTTTGTTAGAAGAGTAGGGAAGTGTGAGGATATCTTAACTTAACAAAAATTACTAAACAGTATTTGTAACTGCGCATATGATTTTAGGCTGTGTATTAACAAAAAACCCAGCAATTGCTGGGTTTTTATAGGAAGTAAACGGAAACTTAAATAAGGAAGTCTTCCATTGTACGACCTTTTTCTAATTCATTCTTGAATACAGTTGGCATACGGCCTTGGCCTGTCCACTGAACCATGTCGCCATTCACTTCAATTTGGTATTTAGCTGGACGTGGTGCACGTTTCTTCGGAGCGGCTTTAATGCCAGCGCCACCAATATCGTCAACTGATAAACCAATGGCTTCCATTTGTTGACGGATCTCTTCAATTTTAGCATTACGCTCAGCCATTGCTTCATTTTCTGCTTCAGCTTGAGATGCTTTTTCTTCGATAATTTTTTCAAGTTTTACAGCAAGATCTTTTAGCTCTTCAAGAGATAGCTCTTTAACTGCAGCTTTAAAACGGCGACCGTGGGTCAATATATCTAAAAATTCGCTCATGATGATTAACGTCCAATTAAAATAGGAAAGGATTTTATATTCTGTTGCAAATAATAGGAACTATTTCGATTAGGATCAAATGTTATTTCCATTTAATTTAGAATAAAAAGTATTAATTAAGATTAATTTGTAAAAAAGACGATTATATTTCTCAATTGTTATCGATATCGGTCAATTACGCCTTATCACATTATATTAATGTGAACAGGTGTTCGACTCTAGGTTGACGTTAACGTCAACAGCACGTAAAGTGACTCTAATTTCTGTAATAGTTGCTGTGTACTATAAGTGACTATTCGCATAATCCCGTTCATTAAGAGACGTAACAAGGAAGCCCTATGAAAGTATTGGTGCCAGTAAAACGTGTCGTCGATGCCAATGTAAAGGTCAGGGTCAATGCTGACAATACAAGTGTCGATACCGCAAACCTTAAAATGGCGATTAACCCGTTTTGTGAGATTGCTGTAGAAGAAGCCGTTCGTTTAAAAGAAGCGGGAAGCGCTGCTGAAGTGATCGTCATGAGTATCGGCCCAAAAGCTTCCCAGGAGCAATTGAGAACGGCACTCGCACTCGGTGCTGATCGTGCTATCCATATTCAGACTGACGAAGACCTTGTGCCTTTATCTATCGCTAAGCTTATTCATGCGGTACAGAAAAAAGAGCAAGTAGACTTAGTTATCTTGGGCAAGCAATCCATTGATAGCGATAACAACCAAACAGGCCAAATGTTAGCGGCGATAGGCAAAATGCCACAAGCAACCTTTGCCTCAGAAATAAAAGTGAATGCTGATCAGCTGACGGTGACGCGAGAAGTTGACGGTGGCCTGCAAACACTGATGCTACCTTTACCTGCTGTGGTTACCGCTGACCTGCGTTTGAACGAGCCTCGTTACGCAAAATTGCCCAATATCATGAAAGCTAAGCGTAAGCCACTTGAAACACTCACTCCAGCCGATTTCGATGTGACCTTAAAGTCTCACCAGACAGTCGTTAAAGTGACTCCGCCTGCTGAGCGCAGTGCGGGTGTGATGGTGTCTTCTGTAGAAGAGTTGGTTGAAAAGTTAAAGAATGAAGCGAAGGTGATCTAATGGCAATTTTAGTATTAGCAGAACACGATAACGCCAGTCTAAAACTGGATACCGCAAAAGTGGTTGCATGCGGTCAAGCCATTGGTGGCGACATTGATGTATTAGTTGTCGGTCACAACTGTGGCGATGTGGTAAGCAGTGCACAGCAGCTCAATGGCGTACGCAACGTATTGGTTGCCGATGCCGCCGTTTATGTTAACGGCCTCGCTGAAAACATTGCCGAAGTCGTCACTGAAGTTGCAGCGGACTATGAGCATGTGCTTGCCGCGGCTTCTAGCCATGGTAAGAATGTATTGCCTCGGGTTGCAGCATTACTCGACGTTAACCAGCTATCAGAAGTGATAGCAGTGGTGAGTAGTGATACGTTTGTTCGTCCTATCTATGCTGGCAGCGCGTTAGCGACTGTCCAGAGCTTGGATGACAAAAAGGTGATCACAGTGCGCTCAAGTGCATTTGATGCGGTTGCAAGCGATGGTAGTGCTGAACTCGTCACTTTGACTCAAGAGGTTGCACCTCAAGTTGAGTTTGTGTCTCAGAGCCTGACCGAATCAGAGCGCCCAGAACTGGGTAGCGCATCTGTTGTCGTCTCTGGCGGCCGTGCAATGGGCAGCAGTGAGAACTTTGGCATACTAGAGCAACTTGCTGATAAGTTAGGTGGCGCACTGGGTGCATCACGTGCTGCAGTTGATGCTGGCTTTGTACCTAACGATCTTCAAGTCGGTCAAACGGGTAAAATTGTCGCGCCAGACTTGTATATCGCCGTGGGTATTTCTGGTGCTATCCAGCATCTCGCCGGCATGAAAGATTCAAAAGTGATTGTAGCAATCAACAAAGATCCTGAAGCGCCGATTTTCCAGGTGGCTGACTACGGATTGGAAGCGGATCTGTTTGATGCAGTGCCACAGCTTATAGAGCTGCTTTAACTTAGTCGCCGTTATGCCGCTGGCAAGCTGAAAAACACCGAGTTGTTTATTCAGGGTTGCTAAGCTGTTATCGGTCATGAGTTTGAGTTGGTAATGTTTGCGATCTGTGTCACGATAAGCGGCTTTAGGGTAGCATCCCTAAAGCCGCTTATGTTTTTATGTCACTCACGTTAATTAGCTCAGTCTATTTAACGTCCTTAGAAGTAGAGGTGCATTCAATATTAGTACCGACAAGTAGGGTGATGCCTATGACTTGTTGAGAAAGGATTTGATGCCGAAGTGACAAAGCATATCGAGGCTTGTTGCTGGGGCTGTTACCAAATAGGAACAGCACTGCCATAGTATTTCTTATCGGGAAGATAAGAAGATTTTATATTAATGTCGAACATTAATATTACTGTGGAGCGCTACTGATAGGACAGGTGTAATCAGCTCTCAATGCTATATCCCACCAGTTCAGTCGGCCTCCATTCGTACTTAGCGAAGATAATAATTAAATGACAATTTTAAGCTATGCCGATTCGGCACTTTCGTTGCTGCCTCCGGTAGTTGCAATCGTACTGGCGATGTTAACCCGTCGTGTTTTACTTTCTCTTGGGGTGGGGATCCTACTGGGTGCACTACTGCTGACAGATTTCTCTGCTGCAAATACTGCGCAATACGTGGGTACTAAAGTGCTGGCGTTGGTGTGGGATGATGGCGCATTCAACAGCTGGAACCTATACATACTTGGCTTTCTCGTCGTGCTTGGGATGATCACCGCGCTGATTACCGTTAGCGGCTCGGCTCGTGCGTTTGCCGATTGGGCTCGCACTCATATTCGTAATAAGCGTGACGCTAAACTATTAACCATGTTCCTTGGTTGTGTGGTGTTTATTGATGACTACTTTAATAGTTTAGTGGTGGGGAGTGTCGCAAGGCCCTTAACAGACCGTTACTATATCTCTCGTAGTAAGCTTGCTTATCTGCTGGATTCAACGGCTGCACCTATCTGTGTTATCTCACCGGTATCGAGCTGGGGCGCGTACATCATTGCCTTGATTGGTGGTATTTTAACGGCGCACGGATTTACCGATTCAGGACATTTAAGCACGTTCGTGCAGATGATCCCGATGAACTTCTACGCTATCTTCGCCTTATTACTGCTACTGTGTGTCGCGCTGATGGGCCTCGATATTGGCCCAATGCGTCAACATGAGCTCAATGCGCAGAAAGGTAACCTCTATGATGAGTCAAAAGGATTACCCCCAGGCGCTAACTCTGGTTTGCCAGAAGCGGATAGCGGTAAAATCCTCGGATTATTCTTACCCATAACAGTCTTAGTCTTTGCCACATTCTACTTTATGGTCAGTAGTGGTGGTGATGCGCTTGCTGCTAAAAATGAAGCCTTTAGCTTGATTGGCGCATTCGAAAATACCGATGTTGGTTCATCACTATTCTTTGGGGCCTTAATTGGTTTAATCGTCACGCTGGTGCTGATCACCTACCAAGGTGTAGAGAAGATGATGATCGTTAAAGGCGTGGTCGAAGGCGCTAAATCTATGCTGCCAGCAATCTACATCTTGCTCTTTGCATGGACGATAGCCGGTGTTATCGGTCAGCTTGAAACTGGCAAGTATATGGCGAGTTTAGCGACCGGTAATATTCCGTTTGCGATGTTGCCAGCAATGCTGTTTATTTTGGCTGGCTTAACCGCATTCTCAACCGGCACCAGCTGGGGTACATTCGGTATTATGTTACCTATTGCTGCCGATATGGCGATGGGAAGCGACACGACCATGATGCTACCCATGCTGGCAGCAGTGCTTGCTGGGGCAGTATTTGGCGACCATTGTTCACCGATATCAGACACCACTATTTTGTCTTCTACGGGGGCTAATTGCCATCATATTGACCATGTGATCACGCAGTTACCTTATGCGTTAATTGTCGCTGGCATTAGTTTAGGCGGTTACATTGTACTCGGTTTCACCGGATCAGTGATGGCAGGCTTATTGACCTGTAGTGTGTTGTTTGTGATTAGCGTGATTATACTGCGGATTAAGTCTTGTCAGCGAACCACCTCTTAGTTTAGCAAGCTTTTCGTTAGGCATTAAAAAGCCGCTCTCAATGAGAGCGGCTTTTTTGTGGCTATTGTCCCGTCCTGAGATAAGCCTATTAGTTTAGTTGTTTAAACCACGGCGATTAAGCAAGGCTTCAGTCGTTGGCTCTTGACCTCTAAAGGCTTTATAGGCATCCATCGGTGGCACAGTATTACCGACCTCACGAATGGTTTTTCTAAACTTCATGCCTATTTCACGGTTCAAGCCGCCTTGAGTTTGTACGTAAGCAAAGGCATCGGCCGCCAGAATTTCACTCCACATGTAAGCGTAGTAACTGGCTGAATAGCCACCAGGGAACGCGTGAGCAAAGTAGGTCGACCTATATCTTGGCGGTACAGCAGGCAGGTCGACGCCGTGCTTTTTAAGTGCCGCAGCTTCAAAGCTGGCAACATCTTGCAGTGGTGCATCGGCTTTAAGGGAATGCCACTCCAAATCGACCAAGGCAGCCGACATATATTCCAGTGTATCGAAGCCTTGGTTAAAGCTACGCGATTTAAGCAATTTATTAAGCAGCTCCTCTGGGATCGCCTCACCGGTTTCATAGTGCTTGGCATAGTTGGCTAACACTTTAGGATGCGCCGCCCAATCCTCTTCGAAGGTGGATGGAAATTCAACAAAATCCCGTGAAACAGAGGTACCTGAAAGGGTAGGGTAATTCACCTTAGAGAACATGCCATGAGTACCGTGGCCCATCTCGTGGAACATGGTGGTCACTTCATCGTAGCTGACAAAGGTCGGTTCTCCCGCTGGCGCCTTTTTAATGTTCATCACGTTGACAACCACCGGCTTGCTGTTTAACAGCTTAGATTGACCGACAAACGAGCTCATCCAAGCACCGCCGCGTTTGCCTTCTCTGGCAAAATGGTCGGCGTAGAAAATGGCTAAACTCGTACCATCTTCATCAAACATCTCATAGGCTTTTACGTCGCTATGGTAAACGGGCAGATCTGGACGCGGGGTAAAGCTGACACCATAAAGGGCGTTAAGGGTGAAAAACACCCCATCTTTTAATACCCGATCAAACTCAAAGTAGGGGCGAATGGCGCTAGCGTCGAGATCATACTTATCTTTGCGAACAAGTTCGGCATAGTAAGCCCAGTCCCACGGTGCCAGTTCAAAATCACCGCCAGTGCTGTTTATCATCGCTTGAATGTCGGCAGCTTCTTTATTGGTATTGGCAACAACGGCCGGCACCATGGAGCCGAACATCTTGTACACCGCTTCTGGCGTTTTGGCCATTTGTGGTGCGAGGCGGTAATCAGCCCAACTGTCAAACCCAAGTAGCTCTGCGCGCTCAGCTCTAAGCTGCGCTAAACGGGCAACAAAAGAGGCGGTTTCATTTTCGCCCTCAAGACCACGATTGGCTGAGGCTTGCCATATTTGCTGGCGTAGCTCACGATTATCCAAGTGCGTCAGCACTGGCTGACGCGTGGTGTTGGTGAGGTTGAGTTGATACTGACCGTCGTGGCCATTGGCTGTAGCATCCGCTGCAGCGGCACGAATAGCGCTAGCAGATAAACCGCTGAGTTCAGCCTTATCGTCTACCACAATAGCGATCTCTTTGGTCAGTCGCATTAAGCGTTGAGCAAACTCATTGGTGAGTGTGGATTGCTCTTCGTTTAATGCGCGGATCTGCAGTTTCTGGCTATCGCTGAGCTTGGCACCGGCGCGAACAAAGCGCTGATAGTAAACCTCGACTAAGCGGTTAGCCTCTGCTGATAGGTTTAGATCTGCACGGTTGTTATAGATATTCTCGACACGGGCAAATAACGCAGGGTTGAGATTGATATTGTCGGAATGCGCTGCCATTTTTGGCGCCATTTCGCCTTGTACCTGACGCAGTGTCGGGTTGCTGTTTGAGCCTGTGAGGTTATAAAAAACCTTGGAGGTACGGTTTAACAGCTGACCACTTTTTTCCATCGCCACAATGGTATTGTCGAACGTGGCGGCATCGGGGTTATTGGCTAATTCGAGGATCTCTTGATAATGTTCCTTGATCCCTTGCTCAAGTGCCGGCGCGAAATGCTGGTCTTTAATCAAGCTAAAATCAGGCGCTTGATATTGTAAAACACTGGCTTGTAAAAAAGGATTCTGAGTTTGCACCATAGTCGCTGCCATTGGATCGTTTTTAGTGGTTGAGCAGGCGCTTAACGCGAGCGTTGCAGTAATAGCTGCGGCGATGAGTGTTTTATGCATCTGGTAATACTTCCTTCATTATAGTTGTTATTTCTTATGTTCTTTACAAGTCACACTATCAACTGTTTGTTAATTGATCCTTAAGAATGGCGTTAACTTCTCTTGTTAATTGTGTGTTTTGCTGTGAGCTATATGAGTTTTAGTCGAATTTTAAATATTAACTTTGTATGACAAGTGTAAAGGGGGAGTGACTCGTTAAATTTGCGCTATATCATGCTGATATAAGAGTGCTTAAAAATAGCTATCAACTTACTAGTGTTTGGCTGTTTGCTAGAGGATTACACTAGTTAAGGTAATAAAGTTAGTGAGTAAAATAGCGAATGATGAGCCTCACTATATGGTGGATTGTGGATGATCTGTGCTAGCTAATAATGCTAGACTAGCAATGAATTCAACCTTAAGGACTCTCGGTTTGGCGCAACTTTATTTTTATTACTCAGCAATGAACGCCGGTAAGTCGACTTCATTATTACAGTCTTCATATAACTACCGTGAACGTGGCATGAATACCTTGGTCATGACGGCGTCAATCGATAATCGATATGGTGTCGGTAAAGTGTCCTCGCGTATTGGCATCGAAACCGAAGCGCAGGTATTTGGTAGTGGTGATGATTTAACCACTATGATCGGTACTGCTCACAACGAGCAAAAGCTGCACTGTATTTTAATTGATGAATCTCAGTTTTTAAGTAAAGAGCAGGTCAAGCAGTTGACTTATGTGGTGGATATTCTCGATATTCCAGTGCTGTGTTACGGCCTTAAAACCGATTTCCAAGGTGAGTTGTTCAGTGGTAGCCAATACCTACTTGCTTGGGCTGATAAGCTAGTCGAACTGAAAACGATTTGTCACTGTGGTCGTAAAGCCAATATGGTGGTACGTCTTGATGATAGTGGCAAGCCAATGCGAGAGGGTGAACAGGTCGCCATTGGTGGCAACGAAAGCTACGAGTCAGTTTGCCGTAAGCACTTTCGAGAGTTTATCTGGGACTAATCGCTAGTTGTTCTAACATGTTTAGATTTATTAAAGCCAGTTGCTAACCGCCACTGGCTTTTTTATTGTGCGTTTGATTTTAAATTGGAAAGTCAGCAAACGCTTAGGCGGAGGCATGTAATGCTATGCCATGTAATAAGCAACATCTGAGCCAGATCCGTCATCCCGCGACTGAATGGCTGTTGATAGTTCCAACAACAATAGCATTTCCTACGTCCGTGTAGGTCAGATTCAGGAGGTAGAGCAATGCAGGGAGCAATTGCCGAGTGAAGCTTCTGGGCCGGTATCCAGTGCCTTTAAGTCTGAAATTATCAGGCCATATTGAAATTGCAGAGCATGCGCCCTGTGTCATAGCAAGCCGCCACAAGTACGTCCATGTAGGCTCTGCTAAATCATCCGTGATTTAGAAGCTTGCACGCCCCACAGCACATGCTCTGTCAGCAAGTTCAATGTAGCGTCTGACACGCTTTTGTCGGATAAGCGACACCTGTTGCCAGGTGCCGCTCTCCTAAGAACCGTACGTGCAACTTTCACTGCATACGGCTCAAGCCTCCACTAAGGCGTACTATGTTACCCGGTAACCACAGGGATTACCTTTGCAATACTAACTTGAAGCTTTGATACTTTCTGCTCTATGACTTTCCAATCTTTGGATTATCGTTGAGCAAAGCAAGGAGAGGCACTAACTTCATTTGAAGTCATCATTTGCGTTTCTCCATTAACAAAGTTCTTCTAATTTTCTTGCAACGGGAGACCAGCTGGAAGTGGGCTCACTTTCGTGCCAGACACAAGGTCTGTATCTGCATCATTACAATGCAGCTTTGGCTTTCTCCAGCCTCCTTTACCTGCACCACTATCGGCTATCTTCACAGATAACTTTCCCCAAAGGGAGCAATACAGGCTTACCCTGTTCCGTATGTTGCGCAATGTCAGGGTAGATGCCCACTATAGTGCGAAGAGTTATTTGATCACGAAAGAGCACTGTCCAATCTCTTTCCAACTCTCGTGCCTTTTGGCCACAGCGTATTAACCACTTCCGCTGTTTCTCATATAACGCACCTTAAATGGATTCACTTACGTTCATCATACTGACACCCTAGCACTTACCCGATTGTGGTTATCAGGAGGAACATCCTCTCACGATTCTGTTCCCGTCCAATGGACTTCGTTACATTGTCAGACTCGCTGCTTTATTCAGAGTCTTAGGGGCATCTGGTGATACAGATGGTTCACTCTTATCGCGGTGAACAGCGCTTCATACGACTTCAGGTCGCACGGACAGAAATGAGATAGCTTAGCAGAACAACTTGGGAATAATTGGGAGTCATCTCGGCAAGGCTTATGGGCCGGGATCTAGTGCCATTACCTAAAACATCTACTTATGATGGAAAGCAGCTCATCCACTATGTTCCTTTGCAAGCCGCCGTGAATACCTCCATGTAGGCTCTGCTGAAAAATCCCTTTTTCAGAAGCTTGCACGTTCCACAGCAGATGATCTGCCAGCGAGTTCAGAGTAGCGTCTAGCTCATTATTGGACAGAAGTGGGTTAGAGTTCAAGCTCTAAAGGTGGCTGTAGGCATTAGGAAAAGTATGGTAATCGGATATGTACTAACGCCGCTCTAAGCTGACTGAAATAGTTGGTTATAATGTGTAGCGAAACCTACTATTTTAGTTCTGTTTAAGAACTTTGTTTATTCGCGCGGGAATAACTTTAAGCTACTTAAATCGATTTCCAACATACTCAAGTAACTCTGAAGGTTTAACTACTTCAGCTATATCGTCCAGCCGACCCATATTTAAAAATACAGCTTCACCTAATTTAGGACTTTTAATATGTTGTGTAGCAAGCCTAAACTCAAACTCTTCAGCATATTCTTCGTCTTTAATAAACGGGAATAAAATCCCGTTAGAACGCTCTACTACACCAGTTGGTAAATACCAAACGTCTCCATACTCCATACAAGGATGAAGTCCTACAACACGACGAAGGAATTCCTTTGAGTCATTAATAACAATTACACTATACTCTTTGGAGCTATCCTCTTGAAATTTATTGATGTTATATAACCTCCTAAAACTCTCAATGTTAGCTTTACTAACGAGCGTAAAGCATAGAATGTTGTACAAACCTCCAATCGATAACTCCATTAGCTTTAGATCTAGACCTGCCAGTTTTACATTCTCAACTTTTACTGCTTGGTGAGGGCGATTTTCATGTAAATCATACCAAGGTCCATCTTCTTTTGGCTTTCTATAATTTTTAGTTGGACTAAATCTACCTTGTTCCTCGACTGTAAAGCCCTCGGCATACTTAGTTTCCACAACACGGAAAAGGAGCATATCACCATCAAGTTCTTCAATATCAAGTTTGCTGTGCAACTCTCGATTAATGAAGGTTGCAAACTCTTCGATCCCCTTAGTTGCCCCGCCAGAAGAAATTAATGAGTTATGTAATCCTTGCCATACCCCAAGTTTTGCATGGTCTAGTAATAGAGATTGCTTAAAATATTTAATGGCATCTCGCCATTTTTCCAGTTCCTGAAAATGGCGACCTAGTAAGTAGTGTGTATAGTAACAGTCTGGAGTGCTTTCTAATTGCTTAGAGCAAACCTCAAACAACAGTGGGGATGAAAACTCTTGTTTTTCAATAATCTCTTTTAACATCAGTAAGCCCAAGCAAACAAAAAGTTACTGTACCATATTACATATTAGGAATAATGCCTCATTGATCCATTCCAGATTTAGCGCATAACGTAGGTATGTAAAGTCGTAGTTCACATAAACTCTGGTATGGTAAGCACGCATTGTACGGTCGGTGAAAATTAGTGTTCTAAAAATCTTTGGGGCATAAATGAGTTTGACGCTTCGATGAACTTCCTAGCAGCTTGTGCGCTGAGTGGCGTGCAAGCTTCTAAATCAGGGATGATTTAGCAGAGCCATCAGGGAAGATTTTACGGCGGCTTGCAAAGACACTAGCGCATTGGCTGCAGATCGTTGACCCTTACTCCAAATACAAAGCAAAGGTCGCTAGACTCCAGTCCAGAAGCGTTACTGGAGTGACGAATTGAATTAGCTCTAAGTTGTTTTGGGGCATAAATGCTTTAGCTGCTGACCAAAGTGGTTCCAATGACCTGCGGTCAGCGTATGTGCAGACGCAACTGAGGCTCGCTGCAATTTTTTATAAATGAAAGGGTCCCTGTAAGCTCAACAAAAACATCTGACCTCCAAGGACGGAGGGAATGCCAAATTATGTAGGGAACATAATTGGCCCTGTTTCCGACGGCCTCCGTTGCATCTACACGGGGTTCTAAAAGCATAATCATTTGGCATTCGAGTTCGCTATCAGAAAACACGAAAGCTCAACTATAAATTCAAACTAACAGATAACCCCCATCTCCCCAGTTGGAAATTTTGCTGTTTAAATTTCGCCGGGGCGTTGAGGGATTGACTCTTATGAAATCAAGAGCGGGTACAAGCGCTTTGCCCCTTGGCTCGACTCTTTATTACAAGAATGGGCGAAGCGCCACGACTTTTCTTTTTATTAAAATGAAAGCGAAGCTTGATAAACCTAACGAGGTTTGGGGCAAATCCAATACCGGTCAACGCTCACTAACGAGCATTTTGTATTGTTAACGTCAGTTTAAAATGGCACATTAGTGCCCAAAGTTGAAATATCAATGCATTATGAAACACAGTCCCTCTGTACCGACTCTATAAATTCCTAGATTCAGCAACACTGTGGTTATTTTCTTGCCTGTTATTAACTGAGCTTTGAGGGGAACTCATCCCCATGAATTACTGGCTGATTCAACAACTCGGCCTTCATCCCATTGTTTTAGGACGAAACCACAATGCTTTTAGGAATTTGCCTTGGCACCAACGACCTCTCCCGTGCGGGCGCGTTTTACGATCGCCTACTGAACACTCTCGGTATGGTGCGCACTATGGAAGCGGACGACGAGATAGGTTACGGGCCTCTCGGTGGCCCGAGCTGCTTTTGGATATTGAAACCTTTTGATCAACAGCCGGCGACCCGCGGCAACGGTACTCAGGTGACTTTCAAAGCAGCGGGCAACGATGTCGTAGAAGAGTTCCACCGGACAGCCCTGATGCTTGGCGGAACGGACGAAGGTACCCCTGGTTACCGGTATCGACCACGCTACTTCGGTGCTTACTGCCGCGACTTGGATGGCAACAAGCTGCACATCATGTACGAACCCGATTGAGAGTAAGTCTCACTGGTCATTACGCCAACATGTTGACAATGACCTGCGGTCGGTGCATGTGCAGATACTGCCGTGACACGCTGCAAGTCCGTCCATGGAAGCTCGGCCATGATCAATAACATACTTGTTAAACGGCCAGTTCGGCATCCATGCCTCTCGTTCGATAGCTTGATAACTTTGTTATCCCTCACCAGATCATGGACGGTCACGGGCGTATCTACACTGGGTTATAAAAGCGCAAACTCTCAGCATTTGGCTTATCAATAAAGGCATTTAAATTGGATAAACCTCCACATCAGTGAACATCAGAATTTACTCTTATGAAATCAAGAGCGGGTACAAGCGCTTTACCCCTTGGCTCTACTCTTGATTACAAAAATGGGCGAAGCACCACGACTTTGATCTTTCTTAAAGGTCAGGCACTGCTTGATAAACCGAATAGCCGACCAAAGTGGTTCCAATTGCCTACAGCACTTTGAATTAACACGGAGTGAATTAACACTGACTAAAGGGATACTTGTTACTACGAGAAGAACATCAAAAATGTTCGGCCATAAATGCTTTGATGAGATTGATAAAGTCATCTTGCGCTAGCTTGGCACACTTTAGGGTCTGTTCATGGGACAAGGCAACATCTCCTAGCCCTTCAGCCATATTTGTGATGGCGCAAATAGCCAGTACGGGGAGGCTACAGTGCGCCGCGGATATCACTTCTGGTACCACTGACATTCCGACCACGTCGCCACCAATAATCTGCATCATGCGTATTTCAGCAGCAGTTTCAAAGTTAGGCCCACTATAAGAGACAAATACCCCTTCAGAGGCCTTAATACCCTCTCTTTTGGCGATCGCTAATGCTTCCAAACGTAAGGATTTGTCATATGCATTGGCTAAGCTAAAAAACCGCGGACCATAGTTGTCATCATTACGCCCCGTCATTGGCGTGCCCGGCATGGTATTGATGTGGTCATTGAAAATAACCAGGGAGCCAACATCAATAGTGTCAGGGCGCAAGGACCCCGCGGCATTCGTCACAATGAGCAGTTCGCAGCCCAAACGCTTAAAAGTACGCACCGGATTGGTCATGACTTTCATGCTTTGGTGTTCGTAGTAATGGCCGCGGCCTTTCATGCAAACAACGTCAACACCATTCATTCGCCCTAGCACTAGTTCGCCAGAATGACCTTCAACAGTACTGACGGGGAAGCCATCAAGATCTTCATAGGCAATACAGACTTTATCTTCTAGTTCATCAGCAAGGCAGCCCAAGCCAGAGCCTAAGATGAATGCTGCCTTGGGTTTGAAATTTGGTTTAAGGGCTGAAATGGTGGCTAGTGCATTGTTTACAGGATCGATTGTCATGGTCTGTTCCTTGCTGATTAATTATCTTAGGGTTAATTTACGCTAAGCTTTGTTCCTAATTAATCACTAAATTCCGCATTATTATCCTGATTAGCCGTACAATGTTGATGGCCAAATAGTGAGGTTAGACTAATGACCATCAATGAGAATGTATTAAGTGGGCGTATCACGTTGAAAATGCTTCGCTATTTTTATGCTGTGTCTCAGTGCATGCATTTTGGACAAGCGGCAGAACAGCTTAATATTTCGAAATCGCCCTTGAGTGCTCAAATTAAAGAGTTAGAGTCAGTGCTTGATGTCATCTTGTTTGAGCGTACCACTCGCCATGTTCAGCTCACCGAAGTCGGTATGTTGCTGCAACAAGAGTGCGCACTGTTATTCGAACTGTTTGGCGATTCAATAAACAAGGTCGCTAAGGCGGGGCGAGCGTTAGATAACACCATCAATATAGGGTTAATGAGCTCAATATTTTGGGTCGGTTTTGGAACCGTGCTAAGAGAGTTTAAAAAGAGTCATCCGCAATATACCTTTAATTTTATTGAATTATCGCCCCAGAAGCAGAAGCAAGCATTGATCGAACATCGCATTGATCTCGGCTTGGCTCGATTTGCAGATACTCGCAATATTTACCCATTGAGTGAAAAGCGCCTGTACGCAGAACCCATGTGTGTTTTGGTGTCTGATGAACATCCATTGAGAATGAGACAAAGCCTCAGTCTGGGTGATCTTATAAGTGAAGAGTTTGTTTTCATCAATCGAACTAATTCAGCCTCTACCGATATGATTATTGAGCGCCTTGTTGGCAGTGGATTTTACCCTAAGGTAGCGCAGGAGGTGGTTGAGCCAACGACGTTAATGGCCATTGTGGCAACGAGCACTTTAGTATCGATTGTTCCGCAAAGTTATCGTCAACATCAATGGCAAGATGTGTGTTTTATACCGTTAAAGGAGGCCATTGCAGCCGATATTTACGCGCTTTATGACAACCGTAATGCTAGAGAGTCCGTTAATTCCTTTTTAGCCGAAATCCCCACTTTACTGAGCTTACAAAATATTAATTAGCTTCAAGAATAGCGATAGTGAAGCATAATCGCGGCGCAACTTTTACTCTAGCGTGCTCAGTAACTGCCGCACTTTGAGACGGGTATCATCAATTTTTGCTACCACCTGCATCGCGCTATTTTCATTGCTGGCGACAGTCTCCCAATTGAGTTGCCAATTCGCTTTTAAGCTCTCTGCTGCCACTTGGATTTCAGGCTCAGTAACCACACTCAAATCGGCAATCAGATTGACTTTTACCCAACCTTTTCGCGGGCTACCTTGGATTATATCTTGGTCATAATGGGCGGCGTAGACAATAGATTCCAGCTCAGACAGCTGCAGTAACAACTCGAAGCTGGCAGAGCGCACATTGTTATTGTACTCAGTAATTTCCATGCGCCACACGTTATAGCTAAAACCGACGAGGGCAAACAACATACTGAACACCGCTGTCAGTTGAAAGATAGAGATGGTCTCTTTGCCAGAAATCGATATCTTCATTCAAGCCTCAGTGTTACGGAGAATTTAATTAACTTTAGACAAAGACAGAGCAGGCTAACAACTTATTTCAAACCGTAAGCTTTTTATTAAATAGCGAGGGTGTGGGCAAGAGATACGAAAAGGCGAGCACTAGTGATAGTGCTCGCCTTTTTTGTACCAGTCAGTTCTTTGCAGGGAACATACTGTGGTGACTTTTATACTGACTTTCTTGGGATTAAGCTTTTAGAACCTAGAACCTAGAACCTAGAACCTAATACCGTTATTGAGCTATTACATTTGAGCATGCACTTTATCAACACCTGATGCGCCGCCGATAGAGTGACAAGTCGAGCAAGACTCAGAGCCATTGGCATCGTCTGCTGAGGTTGCGCCAAATACCGCGCCGCCATTTAAGATCATGTGGTTTAGCATGCTTTGCTCTGCCGCAGTAATGGTGACGGGGACTTGTGGGAACTCGCCATTGTCATAACCTGGGCCATTGCTGCTCAAATCACGCGTTAGCAAGATGTTGCCATCAGCATCGAGTACCACTTTACCGTCTGAGCCGATAAGTCCAGGACCCACACTTAGGTGACAAGAGGTACATACAAGGGCGATAGGGCTGGTGTATACCGCACCGTCGCGCACTAGGTTGTTACCGTCACTGAGTGAGGTTGTTGGCGCTCGTGTGATTGAAGCTCTATTGTTTTGTGTCAGAGGCAAATCAATCTGATTTTCGTCATGGCACTGAGCACAATCGCTGATAGGCGCTGAGTAAAACTCGTTGCGGCCAACCATGTCAAAGTCATTCTCTGCATCAACAAAACGGAAGTTTGAGTGGATCTTGTGTATTTCAAACTTCAAATCACTAGAGCCACCTGAACGTGGTGAATCAGCAGGTGAACGGGTAAAACGATTGGCGTTATGACAAGCTTTACATTGTGACGGGTCGTCTGAACGACGGCTGTCATGCTGAATAACTTGCTCATGGCACGAATCACACTTACTAAAGTTAGCGCCAAACTTGACTTCAAAATCAGGGTTGTAAGTCAGTGTGGCCGCATCAAAGAAATTATTGATCACGGTAGTAGGCGTTGAGATTTTCTCCTGAGCAACGTTGTCTGCACAGTTGACCAATGCATTACGACTATCGACACACACACCTGAAGAGATAAAGGTCGTTAGAATATCACCGCTAGTGAGGGCTTCACCGTTGTTAATATTCACATCCAATGCAGTATCCCACTGGCAAATAATGTCGCCAGTTGTAGCGCCTGCTTGGCAAAGTGGATTCTTATCTAACTCAAAAGAGTTAGGGGTGTTCTTCGCGACGTGAGTTTCAAAACCTGCGCCGTTGTCCCAGTTTAGTAGCAGACGAACGCTGTTTTTGTACTGCAGGAACTGATCCGTTAGCGATATACCGTTGCCGTCTTTAGTGACGCGAACATGCACATCGTAAGCTGTTGCACTACTTGCCGTTAGATGGGTGACTTCAAACTTCACCCCATAATCACTACCCGCAGCTTTTTTACCTAGCGCTGCTAACGTATGAACATTCTCAACAGACATGCCCGCACCTTCGCCATGACAAGATAAACAAGTGTCATTTTCAGCTGGGAACATGATGTGTTTTTCACTGTTTGGCTTAGCCGTTAACATTACTTCGTTAAATGCAATGTTATCGTGGCAAGAAGAACAGGTTGCAACGGTTGGCATACTCTTCCAGTTGCCGCCTTCAGAGGTGATCACCCCTTGAAGGTCAGGGTTAGTCACTAGATCGGCATCATCTGCGTGGCAACCAGTACAGTTACGAATGTCTTGTGGGTAGTTAATACCGTCAATAGTGCCTTTGTTATTCAGTACCCAGAGACCATCGTTTTCAGCAAAAATGGTTTCTTTGTCGCCATTGCGGGTAAACAGGCTGTACTTGTTGCCTGCTTCAGCTAGCGTAGGAAGATCAATACCTTGGTGTATTTTATGCGCCATGACTTTTAAATCTAAGCTTTCACCGCTGATAGGATCGTTTGCGTCAGGGTTGTGGCAAGTGACGCAGTTGTCGGTATCAACTCGATTGCCACCGTGGAATGCGAGCTCTGTGTGACAGCTATTACAGCTTTCAATGGCCACAATTTGACGAGACTCACTGACGTCTCCACCTGCTGGTACCCAGTCAAATGTGCTATTAGCCACTGGATAGTTGTCAGACTTGCGAACTTCTAAACCAATTCGATGGGTTAACGCTTCTTGCCACGCAATAGCTTCACCAGATATGGGATCGGTTGTGCTCAATACATTGGCTGCGAACGTGTATTGATAGCTACCATCCATATTGTCTATCAATTCACCCTTGTCAGCAGTCGGTAAGCTGACATTATTCACATCTGGATATTGAGCGCTATCAATATCGGTGGCCTTGCGCAGATAACTGCTCCAGTCCGCTGTGTAGCCGTCTTCATCTGGGATGAGTTTAGCGAGGGTAGTGCGCACATCAGTAATACCAACCAATGCTCTGCCGTTTTGATCTTCTGCTGTGAAAGTGAAGCTAAGTTTATCTGCTGCAAATGTCGGTGCTGACATGGTCACTGTTAAGCTTGCTGCGCTAGATACGGTATCACCGCTACTTGGTGGTCCATCCTCTCCTGGTGCGCCATCTTTACCATCATTACAACCCACTAAAATGACTGCGGCGACGATAGACGCCAGTAAATTATACTTTGTTATTTTTTTAGACATTTCATCAATCCCACTATATTACCAATTGAATGTTGCATCTGTTTGGGCACTGCCTGCTTATGAGTACTGGCATCTACGCAAATAGATTCAAAAACGTTTCGCTGAGTATTTTCTAATATGGGTCGACTAATTTATAGATAACTAAAGTTCACTAGAATATAGATTCTGATAATTATAATTATCTTTACTTATTCAATTGACTGATAAATATAATGAATTGATTATTTAAGTGAGCATAAATTAGCCGATGGCTATTTAGGGAACATTAAATTTTGTTAACTAGGTAACACTAAATTAATATTCATGTTGCTAGATGGGTGGTTAAATAGTGCTCTAGAGGCGGAAATTACCGCGATATAGCGAACTTTGATCGCATTTAGCCACACTCTGCAGAGTTGTTCGGAGGGAAATCATCAGCTTAGCCGCTGCTGCAATGGCTATTATTACCACAATTACGCAGGTTGATGACCTGTTTGCTGGTTATCTCAATCCTGTCCCTTTTTATTGGCCAAGCAAGGGCGACCTTAATTCCTGCGTTAACACAGTAAATTATCTTTCATTTGACCGTTTTCAGATAACAGGTAAATATCAGTGGGGTGTACTTTACCCCTGCGGCTTATCGGGCCGTTAACGACAGGATGTAGAACGTTATATGAAGTTTTCAGCCAATAGAACATGGATTATTAGCTTGGTGTTACTGGGATTAGGGGCGGCTTGTATAATCGCAGAGAATGGCTTTTATCAGTATGTTGATGATAAAGGTGTTCTTCATGAGAGTATGTTTATGCCACTAGGCATGTTGAGTCTGGTTGCCGGTACTTTGGTTTTACTGCTTTTTGTAATGCAAGCAGTGAGACGACTTTTTACGAATAAATAAACGACAGCTAATAGGCGAGCAATGAGATTTGAATGGGAATGAATTGATGGCTAATTCTTTATTTTTCAGCTTCGAGTCAACAACACTGAGCACCCTATGGGTGCTCTCTTGATTGGAGATTCGATTAACTGTTGCTCATCTCTTTTAGCATGTCTAATGCCACGGCTTCAGCAATGCTGATGCCGTCGATACCCGCCGATAAAATGCCGCCAGCATAACCAGCGCCTTCACCAGCGGGATACAATCCTTTGGTATTAATGCTCTGGTAGTCTGCACCACGCTTAATTTGCACCGGTGACGAGGTACGGGTTTCAACGCCGGTTAACATGGCGTCTTTACTGTCGAAACCACGAATTTTCTTGCCGAACGCAGGTATAGCTTCACGAATGGCATCAATGGCGTACGCGGGTAGTGCATCGCTTAAGTCGGTCATTTTCACATTGGGCTTATAAGATGGCTCAACGTTTTCAAACGGCTTGCCTGCACCGGCCGCTAAAAAGTCACCCACCATTTGCGCTGGAGCATCGTAATTACTGCCGCCCATAACATAGGCGTTGCGCTCTAATTGACGCTGTAGCGCAATACCTTGCAATGGGTCATTATCAAAGTCACTTGGGTTAATCCCCACCACAATCGCGCTGTTGGCGTTGCGTTCACTACGCGAATATTGGCTCATGCCATTGGTCACTACCGCATGTTCCTCTGACGTTGCCGCCACAACGACACCACCAGGACACATACAAAAACTGTATACACTGCGACCACTTTTACAATGATGCACTAGCTTGTAATCTGCAGCGCCTAACATAGGGTGACCCGCATTAGTGCCAAAGCGGTCTTTATCGATCATCGCTTGTTTGTGCTCAATACGAAAACCAATCGAAAATGACTGCGCCTGCATATACACGCCTTTGTCATGCAACATTTGGAACGTATCGCGGGCACTGTGACCAATCGCAGCAATCACATGTTTAGAGTGCAGTACTTCGCCATTGTTAAGCGTGACACCCGTGACTTGACGGTCGCTGATATTGATCTCATCTACGCGAGTTTCAAAACGAACTTCACCGCCTAAACGGATGATCTCCCTGCGCATCTTCTCAACCATAGTGACCAATTTAAAGGTTCCTATGTGAGGCTTGCTGACATAAATAATTTCAGCAGGTGCGCCGGCAGCAACAAATTCTCTTTTTACTTTTAAGCCTTTAAAACCCGGGTCTTTGACTTGGCTGTATAATTTGCCATCAGAGAATGTGCCGGCTCCACCTTCACCAAACTGCACGTTTGATTCGGTATTTAGCTCACTGGTACGCCAAAAACGGAAGGTATCTTTAGCGCGCTCGTGGACAGACTTACCGCGCTCTAAAATAATAGGGTTAAAGCCCATCTGCGCCAACATCAGCCCGACAAATAAGCCACACGGCCCCATACCAATCACCAGTGGGCGTTCCGTTAACCCTTCTGGTGCACTGGCTACATACTTATAATCAGTATCTGGCGACACGCGGATATTGTGATCGCCTGCAACAGACGCCAACAATGCCACTTCGTCTACATCGGTTAATGTGACATCTAATGTATAAATGAGCGAGATTGAATTCTTTTTGCGGGCATCGTAGCCACGCTTAAACACATGTATGTTAACCAACTGCTCCGCTGAGATAGAGAGCTTTTGCAATACAACATCTTGCAGCGCATCTTCATTATGGTCGAGAGGCAGTTTTACTTGGTTTAAACGGATCATGATTTACCTAAAAAGAGACTTAAAAAACAGCGCGTAGTTTACGTGATTTAACACCAAAATGAAATTACCTATTGCTATCGTATTCGAGAAGGGGGCTATTCAGCAATCACCCCTTAAAATCACCCATTTATTCAATGTAGAGTGGGGTAAACTTGCGAGTATATTCATGTACTTAAAATGCTAATAAGTTAAAGTTGTGACTCTACAGGCAACAATTGCAAGAAACCATTTTTAAAGCGGTCCCAGCAGCTGCTGTAAGGGTCATTGTCATAGGTTGTTATTTTATCGCCATTTTTTTGCGTCCAGATAATATCACCCTCTTTAAGTGATAATTTAAATGCCCCATCTTTAACGATACTGTCAAAATCCTCAACAATAAAAACAGCGAGTTTTGCTGATTCTGCAATCACACCAATTTCTGTATTTTCATTGCGAGAACGAGGGTCAAGATTCATTGAGCCAATAAAAGTAAATTTACGGTCAATTACAAAGTACTTGGCATGTAAAGTGATCTTTGATGCGCTTGAGGAGGCGGCTTTATCAGTATACTTCTTCAATACATCTATACGGGCACTGTCGACTTCATATAATTCCACCCCAAGCGCTAATAATTCTTTTCGATACTTTGAATATCCAGAGTGCACTATGGTGACATCATTAGATTTCATCGAGTTGGTTAAAATTCTAACCGTGACCCCTTTTTCTACCAGACTGCCTAACAGTGCCACGCCTTCGTCTCCTGGCACAAAGTAAGGAGAAACTATGATGAATTCGTCTTTCGCATTATCCACGTAAGGGCGTAATTTTGGCGCTAGGTGGTATTCTGTTTTTTCCCGGGAAGAGACTATTTTCAATGGATCGTCATATAAGACTACAGCCTTGCCCGTGTATTCGTTTACTTTATTTTTTTTGACTAAACTTAATAAATCGTTTTCACGTAGTGCCTGTACATATTGAGAGTTTTTGTTTTTCTCTAAGAAGGATTTTAAATTTTTACTGACTTCATGCTCGTCACTTTTTGATGGCTCATAATCACTTAGTAAATTGATTTTGTAGGTTATTTCACTATTCCAATATAGGTCAAAAGATGTTTGGACCTCTTGTACAACGCTGCCTGTAAAAGCAATATCTAAATCTCCAAAAGCGACATCTGAGTGTGCACCGAAATATAGGTCTCCGACATTACGCCCGCCCAAAATGGATATGCTGCTGTCTACCGTGAACGTTTTGTTGTGCATTCGACGTGTTACTGAACCAAAGCCTGTGATTAACTGCCGCGTGCGCCTTTTATCGCGTAAAAACGGATTGAAAATGCGTACTTCGAAATTTTGGTGTGAATTTAGTTTAGCAATATCAATATCTTTGCCTGCTAAATCCATATCATCTACAAGTAAACGAATGCGTACGCCTCGCTCTGCAGCTTGCCACAAGGCTGCCGTTAATAGTCTTCCACTTAAGTCAGAGTGATATTGATAATATTGCAGGTCTACGCTCTTTTGCGCCGAATTAATCAGCGAAACACGAGCTACAAAAGCATCAACACCATCTTCAAGCAGCATCATTAACGCATCATCACTTTCTAAGCCGAGCAGCTTGCGTTTCTCATCAAGTTCCATCGTTAACTGGCTTTCTTGAGATTTGCTCATCGCGTAACTTTTACTGCTGGTATTTTCGGGAAGGCTAGTACAAGAAAATAAAAATAATATGGCTAGCAAAAGGGTGATATTTTTAAGCACAATCACTTCCTTATAAGTCACTGATGTATGTTAGTTAAGCTATTAGTAGTGACAAAAGCAAGGTTTTATAAGAGGAAACTATGGGCTCTAGCGGACTAATGATACTTACATACTCAACGGCCTAGAAATGCTCGTTTAAGAGGCCTTGGCTAAAGCCTTTGTTGATGGGCTATTCCTGGAGTTAAAGAGCACTCTATTGTGCGTTATATATTCTGCGTTATATATTCTGCGTTATATATTTTGCTACGGGCACAACCAATATTGACCTTACCTAATAGCGCAGTAAACCCCGACAGAACCCTACATTTTAAAGTGGCTCAGGTATAATAGGGCCATTTATTTTATGGATCCGCACAATGTTAACCCTATTGAACGAATATTTGGAAGTGTTGCACAAGATATGATCGAGATTGAATATACTATTGCTGAATTAAAAACGTCGATGTTTGTGGTAGAAGAACACCGTTTTTACCTGGTTGCGAAGGAGTGGGTTAAGGCTGAAAATCTTAATGTGGCCGACCAAATCTTAGCCTGCAGTGGCGCAATAGCAGAGATAACACACATCAATAAAATTGCAGGGTCACACCATTATTGCGATCTAAAAATCAGCCACAACCATCATTATTTTGTGACGACGGGTCGCCCGTTAAGTCGTGACACCCTCTGCGATAGAGCCCCAATAGATCCGCTTGAACTGGTCTCGTATCAGTTGGCGAATAAGCCCTCCAATTTCCCAGATGGTACGCCGACGGGGGATCACAGTGGTCCCTGGGTCGCGGCTAGATATGTAAACAGCGATACCAATCAGGATGTTATCGGTTGGGGCCGTGCCAGTGACAACATGTGCGCTGAAGATGCCGCCGTGAGTGATTTGAGGCATAAGCTGGATGATGCTAGCGGATTACATCGTGGTA
The DNA here is from genome assembly GCF_023284025.1 of Shewanella abyssi. Classification (GTDB taxonomy): domain Bacteria; phylum Pseudomonadota; class Gammaproteobacteria; order Enterobacterales; family Shewanellaceae; genus Shewanella; species Shewanella abyssi. The sequence goes on from NZ_JAKIKR010000039.1 coordinate 27,537, forward strand.
ATGTAGATATTTCACATGCCTATATAAGAAAGTACACTCGAAAAGGCCGCTTCGTGAACAAGATGAGCCCATGTATTCATTGCCGAGATAATTATGGCAGTGCGCTAAATGACACCAGCTTGGGAAAGAGTGATTTACATAAAGAGGGGCGTGGGTATTTACCCCCAAAACCCGCAGATAATTAAGTCTGATGATAAGCCATTAAAGTGTTATCAAGGCACTGTTGTATTATACGCTTTCTGCACTATTCAATAGTGTAACCCGACCCTCCGTTTAGATACCCTCCAGTTAGAATGTCTCGAATTCAAGCCTTTATTCTCTCGCGTTTCTATCTATTCCCTGCAGTACAAGTCAATACTAGAACACAATGATTTGACTGGGGTAGAGGGTTTGCTCTACCCTGTAGGTAGAAGGAACATTCTACTAGCAGGGTATTTATGCTTAAACAACAAATTGCCGCCAGTCTTGAAGCGGCATTCAGTCAATATGGTTTTGCCGAGCCGAGCGTTGCTCAGCTAAAGGCTGCATGTAACGTTAGCCTGCGAACGCTATATAAACACTACCCATCTAAGGAAGCTATGATAGTCGGTGCTCTGGAGTATCGTCATCAAAGGTACCTCGCTTTCTTGCTTAACCAATCACCGTCTCGGGGTGCAGAGTCCGTTTTGCATATTTTTAATAAACTTGAGCAATGGGTGAGTGAATATGCGCCACACGGTTGTTTGTCTATGAACGCGATGGCAGCCTTTCCGGACAATCCACTTATTAGTAAAGCTGTTAGAAACCACAAAAAGGAAGTTCAACTGTTTTTAGGTCTACAAAGCCAGAGAGAAGATCTTGCTACTGTGCTTTTTTTATTGCATGAAGGGGTATCAAGCGCATGGCCTGTGCTTGGTAAGCAAGTAATAACATCAGCTCAAAAGGCACTATTACAACTGTTAGAGGAAGATAAATGATGACTAGGATCCCAAAAACCATGAAGGGCATCTTGCTTACCGGTCACGGTGGCCCTGAAATGCTCCAGTATCGTGATGATATAGCAGTCCCGATACCAACTTCAAATCAAGTGCTGATCAGCGTCTCTGCCGCTGGAGTTAACAATACTGATATTAATACCAGAGCTGCATGGTACTCAAAAGGTGATGGTAGTAGCTCTGATGCGAGCTGGTCTGGTAATGCTTTGGTCTTTCCGCTAATTCAAGGAGCTGATGTCTGTGGCACTATCGTTTCCGTCGGTGATGATGTTGCTATAGAACGTATCGGACAGCGCGTTATCATTGAACCCTGTATCAACCAAGTCAACGGCCAGCCGCTTAAGTCCCCTTGGTATTTTGGCTCTGAATGTGACGGTGGTTTTGCACAATACACGGTAGTAGATGCTAAGCATGCTTACGCAGTGAACAGCGAATTTTCTGACATCGAACTGGCTTCTTTCCCCTGTTCTTATTCAACAGCTGAGAATATGCTGACCCGAGCGAATGTTACGTCACAAGATAGAGTGTTGATCTCTGGCGCCTCTGGCGGTGTTGGTTCGGCAGCGGTTCAGCTTGCCAAAGCTCGGGGAGCGTATGTTATCGCCATTACCAGCCCCAGCAAAAATCAACAATTGCTGGAGCTTGGGGCTGATCAAGTGGTATCGCGAGATGCTGATTTAGTCGACGCTCTAGCTGAAAACAGTATTGATGTTGTTATCGATCTGGTTGCAGGAAAACAGTGGCCTCAGTTTTTACAACTGTTAAGACTTGGTGGCAGATATGCGGTCTCAGGGGCTATTGGTGGCGCCTTGGTTGAGTTGGATATTCGTAGCCTATATTTAAAAGATTTAAGCTTTTTTGGCTGCACAGTACTTGAGCCAGAGGTTTTTCAAAACTTAGTCAACTGCATCGAGCAATCTAAAATCAAGCCAATCGTGGCACAAACTTTTCCACTAGAAGCGATAAACATCGCGCAAGAGGTTTTCTTGGAAAAGAAACACGTTGGCAAAATAGTTTTAAGCTTACCGGAGTCATGAAAATAGCTTGATAGGAGTCAAAATCATGTTTTGAATCTCTGCGGTTTCACTCGATCCCCCCCGTGGCTGCAATGGAGCTTATGAGTAACAGCAAGGTATTGTTTATCTGGCACTAAACGATTTTGTTCGTGCTACACTGCCTCGTTGCCTTTCCTTTGTCGGTGAACACAGTGAATTACCTCACTGTTTCACTGTATTGGATCTCTATCGTTTTGTTTATTCTCATCATATTATAGAAATGTTTTTAAGGTCAGCTGGTACCTGTCTGGGTATGTGATAAGACGATAAACCAATAAAATGTAATATAAACCTAGCGTTTAAAAATAACGATTAAAAGGCTATTCAGTGAGTATTTTAGCAGTCGAACATATCAGTAAAAACTTTGGTTCCTTTCAGGCACTAGATGATGTGAGCTTTGAGATTAATCAAGGAGACATTGTCGGTTTCTTAGGCAAGAATGGCGCAGGCAAGACCACTTTGATGCGCATTATTACCTCTTTTCTTGCCCCATCAGCGGGTAAGGTTTTTATTGATGGCGATGATATTGCAAAACATTCGCTAACCATCAGACAAAAAATTGGTTACCTCCCAGAAACACCGCCTCTGTACAGCAGCATGACAGTGTTGCAATATTTAAAATTTGCCGCTGAAATAAAAGATATATCGTCCAAAAAACAAGCGGTCAAAATTGCTAAAGTGCTAGAGGAATGCGATTTAGAACAGGTAAAACAGAAAACGATTGCAACATTATCTAAAGGATATAAACAGAGGGTGGGGATTGCTCAGGCGATTATTCATGAGCCTAAACTGCTTATTCTCGATGAGCCCACAAGTGGCCTCGATCCTATGCAAATTCAGCAAGTACTAGCACTTATAAGCAACCAGAGAGAACAAAGAACGGTATTGTTGAGCACGCATACCTTGACTGAAATGGAAAAAATAGCCCAACGTATTTTGATGATTAAATCAGGGCAGCTAGTGATAGACGAGCCATTGGATACATTGCTTGAAAGAGGGAAGGGTAAAGGTAATCAAAGTATATCTGAACTAACAATCTGCCAGCCTCAGGCGTTAACCCTAGAACAAATTTTTATTGAGCATCATCAAGCTCAATCCCCATCGCAAACTCAAGCCCAGAATGTAAGTAATAACTGATGAATAAAATCTTCGCAATAACTAAAAAAGAGCTGCATAGCTATTTTACCAGCCCTATCGCCTATCTGGTGTTAATCGCTTCGTTGTCATTGTTTAATATGTTTTTTTATATGATCATCGATCAAAATAGAGAGGTGTCGTTACGCGATATTTTTCAAGTGATGGAGTTTATGTTTATTTTCATCATTCCATTATTAACAATGAAACTATTTGCAGAAGAAAAGTCCAACGGCACGATGGAGTTTTTACTGACAGCACCCTTAACACCGACCATGATAGTGTTGGGTAAGTATTTAAGTATGCTTGTTTTCTATTCGCTATTAATTGCCCTAACAGGCGTTTACTATTTTATTGTTGAGTATTTTGGTGAACCGGACGGGTACAGTATTTTGTCTGGTTATGTTGGGATCTGGTTAGAAGGCGCACTCTTCATTGCCATCGGCTTACTGACATCGTCATGGACACGTAATCAAATTATTGCCGCAATGTCATCTTACCTAATACTGTTTACGCTTTATTTTTCAACCTCCTTAACAAAATACTTCAGCGGTTTTGCTGAACAATTTTTACTGCAATTTAGTACGCGTACCCACCTCGAAAATTTTGCCATCGGCATGATCACCGCTAGCGATATTATCTATTACTTAGCGGGAATTTTTCTTTGTTTAGTACTCACTCGCATTAGCATTGACCATAGGGTGTGGCAATAAATGACGCTTAAAAATAGAATCAGAACGATGCTTAATAAATTACTGCCATTGTTAGTTGGGTTAGCGCTGCTTATCTTTACCTTAGGTTTATCGCTATTTTATATTGAAGGCCAATTTGCTTTATTAAGCTTGAGTCTCGCCAGTTTCTTAACGTTCAGTGGCACAACTTTATTGGTTGGCTTGCTGCTTTTAAGCAGGAGTCTAAGAAATACTGACGCTAACTCAATGCAAGTAGCACAAGCTTCTAATCGCAGTCGTTGGAAGAAAGTTGCCATCGTTTTTGCTATGGTCACTGGCAGTATCGTCTTTCTTGGCATAAGCCATTATGGCGCAAATAGCATCCCAATTCGCTGGGATGTGACGGCAGCCAAACAGCACACCTTATCTAAAAACACTGTCGACTTTATTAGCTCGTTAACAACCAAGGTCGAATTAACCGCATTTTATGTAGGGATGCCGCCAAAATATTTGCAGGATCTGTTTAACGAATATGAACGGTTATCAGCTGGGCTGATTAGTACGCAAATAATCGATCCTATTGAGAATATTTCGTTTGCAGCAAAATTTGGCAATGTAGTCAGCGGCAAGGAAAGGAAAGTTATCGTACAGTCCGGTGATGTGCGCAAAGACGTTGATTTTACTGATGAACTGCTAGCAGAAGAAAAACTGACCAATACCATCGCCCGCGCGAGTCGTTCACCAAGGCAGGTTTACTTTCTCAGTGGCCATGGTGAATACTCAATTTCAAATGAAGATAACCTTGGCTTATCCACATTTAAGCAATTATTAGCCGATAACAATATCCACAGTAAAGCGCTGATGTTAGGAATAACACAGTCGATACCTGCAGATTGTGATGTGCTTATTATTGCGGGTCCCCGTACAGAGCTGACACCTCAGGAAGAGAGCTTAATCGTTGATTATCTGAAGGCTGGCGGAGATGCGTTGTTTTTGATTGAGCAAGCACTGGTCACTACAGCTGATAAGCCACTGACAGCAGAGCAACAACGGCTAAACCCGTCGTTAAATAGTATTCTCAACCAATGGGGGCTTAACGTTCAATCAGATATTGTTGTCGATTTAGCCAACCATATTGGTGATGATGTCGGCAGTCCAGCGACCAAAAATTATCAAAAGCATAAAGCCATAACACAAGGTTTAGATTACACCTTTTACGTTAGACCGCGCTCTATCCGGTTGTTAGAACAGCGTCGGCCAACCATTAAAGTTGCTGCTATCACGTTAACCACATCGACACAGCAAAGTTGGGCGGAAACCAATCGAGAATTAGATATTCAATTTGATCCCGGTGTCGACACGCCGGGCCCGGTGCCTATCTCTTATGTTGTTCTTGAACAGCACCCTGAAAAACACAATGGGCAGAATAAAGAGGTCATTAAGCCATCAGACACACGGATCATTGTTTTTACTGATGCTGATTTTCTAACAAACATTTATATCAATCAATACAGCAATGCCCAGATGGGACTTAACGTTGTTAATTGGCTAGCGGAATTAGACTATCGGACTTTTGTTAGCTCAAACAAAGTCAAAGTGGAACGGTTAGACTTAACCAGTAAACAAAAACGCCAAATTATGGTGATATTATTCCTATTGCCATTTTTCTTCGTGATTGCTGGGGGCATTGTTTGGTTAAGGCTAAGGTCTATACCTATCCTACCTGAAGATGCATGATTCAGTGGGAGTTTAATGGGCTTTAATCAAGGCATTGATTACCACTAATGGTCGTTCCCTTAGTAAAATCGATAACACCGAGTAAAGCCCATTAAAACCCATCGCAGAAGGCTTTGTACAAGCCCATTTCGTTGTTGCACTTACTTAAAAGGGAATAACCATTTCTACGTTAATGCGCCTAGAATTGAACTCGTACAACGCCTCTGAAACGAGCATATTCAAGTAGGATGGGTATTAGTCCAACTAAAAGTCGTATTTGAAGCTATGACGCTAATCAGCTTAATGATTTTCTTTAAACTCTAACTCTAACTCTAACTCCAACATCAACTTGAATGAGCTGATGTTGGAGTTTGTTATGTCGGAATAAGTTATGTTGGAGTCCGCTGCACATAGCTGTCATCAATGGCTAATTGATATCTTGTAGATCCGAGAGTAATTCGGCATAACGTTGCAGCGGAATATGCATCTGCTCTTGTAAGCATTGGCCTTTAACCAGTAGTTCATCTCTTGTCATCGCTGGAATGTCATTTTTGAAGGCAAGCACTATGGTGTTGCCACCTGCAACTTCTAAGCGCAGTAATCGGCTTTCAAATTCAAGCGCCAGTAATGCATCTAACTCTTCGCGTAACTTAACTGATGAATGACAGATGTTGAGTACCAGAACGCCGTGTTTACTGAGGGCTTTTTTACAATCAGATAAGTAGGATGATTGTACTTGTTTAGCCTCTATCCCATCTGAGTTGTACAGATCTGAAAAGATGATATCGCTTTTTATCTCGGTGTTTTTCATATAGTTCACTGCATCATCTATATGAATGAAAAGACGATCTGTGTCGGGCAGGTAAAAATATTCTTGCGCCGTCTGCGCCACCGCGGCACGGTATTCAACCGCGTGTACGTTTATCTCGGAAAAACTGCTGAGCAGATTCTTTGCCATTGACCCTGCGCCCAGCCCCATAATGGTGGCTGATTTGACGGTGGGGATAAACAATAAACCCGCCATCATGGCCTGAGTGTAGCCAAGTGTTAATCCATTAACGTCTTTGAGTTTCATCGAGCTTTGATAGATTTTCCCATCAAAGCTGAGGATGCGGCTAGTTCTTGTTTGATAAACATAAATAGGGCCGAGATCATCCATTGTTGAGGAGATACAGGTTCCATTGATATCCATGGTTTTTAATACCTCTTCAATACGCGTATATCCCCATCTTACCTGAAGATGCAGGATTCAGTGGGAATTTAATGGGCTTTAATCACAGGTTCATTGCTCCAGGCTGAACCTAAGCACCTACATCCATGTAGGCGAGACATTGATTGCCACTAATGGTCGTTCCCTTAGTAAAATCAATAACACAGAGTAAAGCCCATTAAAACCCATCGCAGAAGGCGTTGTGCAAGCCCACTTCGTTGTTGCACTTACTTAAAAGGGAATAACCATTTCTACGTTAATGCGCCTAGAATTGAACTCGCACAACGCCTCTGAAACGAGCATCTTCAAGTAGGATGGGTATACAACTGATAGGGCATCATAACGGAAAACTGAGTCAGTAAAAGCGATATGGGCGATTATGACTAAATGAGATGCCTATTTAGTGTGTTTCCATGGATATTCCATGCTTGATGGGGAATGGGAGACGGAGAATTTGTGCATACAAACATAGAGTTTCTATTGTTAACTCCAATGCTCAGATACAAAAAGTGACAACTACCTTGAAAAACACCATTTTCTTGTCAAATAACTGAAATTCACGGCTTTCACCCTTAGCCTAAGCCCTTGACTGATGAGTCGAGCCTATTGAAGCTGCGAGAGTTGAAAGCTTTGATTTGTAGCGCTATATTATTGATTTATTGTATTTATTGTATTTATTGTTGTGATCTGTTTTTCGCAATATTCCCAGCTGCCATATTGAAAATATTTCATCTGATGATTTGAAAGATACTGAGTATTGATATCTGCTTGAAAACTAGCTATGTTATTGATTACTAATGGCTAAGTCTAGTACGCTACAAGCCAATTAGGGGAGGTTGCTAAAGCTTGGCTCGGTTTCGCTTAGCTGCACAGTTTAGCCAAAAATATTTTCACCATTATTAGGGCGTTAGGCATTCATCACCGTTTATCACACTATGGGAATTGAAATGACATTTTTTAAGTTTTGTCTCTTATTTTTTTCGGGGTTACTTTTTTCAACAAACGTGCTTTCTCACGAAAATGAGTGTAAAGAAATAGAAGTTCCTATTGTCTTTGATCAGTACGGTTTACCGACTATTGAGCTAATAATCAATGGTAAGAGTAATTTTGCATTACTTGATCTCGGTTCTATAGCAGGTATACATTTACCCATTTCAGATATTAGCAGCATGCCAGGCGTAAAATACACAGGTGAAATTTCTAAGAGCACTAATATTTCAGGTGAAATATTTTCTGATAAAGAGTTTATTATTCCAATGTTAGCAATTGAGTGTATGACATTCGAAAATATATCTGGTTATGAGCTTAATCCTTGGGCAACCTCTATTGGTGATAAGCCTGAAGATATGGAAAACAACCAACAAATAGTCATAGGTCAGGGTTTTTTCGCCGATAAAACAATTATTATAAATTACGCTAATAAAAAACTCATAATAAATAATAAAACGGGAGCCGTTTTATCTAGAATTAATAATAAGTTTATACCTTATGTGCTAAATGAAGAGGGTATTACTATCCAAATGAGTAGCTCTATTGCAAACTACCAGATGGTTCTTGACACCGGTGCAACAAGCTCAATATTCTCGGCTAATAAAATTAATATTAAAGAACCATTAACTGCATGTAATTTCAATTTAGGGCTAGATGTAAAATGTGAATTATTTGCTTCTACGGTTAAAATTGCGGGCTATAGTTTCGCATCCAACATATTGCTCTACCCAATAGATCCACGATTCACAAAAGATGGCTTACTGGGCGGTGATTTTTTTAATCAGTTTATTGTGGAATTGGACTTTTCAAATAAAAATATAGCACTAGCTCCATCTAAGCCAAGTGTTTTGTAAAATGCCTAAGAAGTAAATAAGGAAAAACCACAGTTGACTTCAGTTCTTTCGTCACTTAAATTTAGCCATTAACAGTAAATCGAGCCATCCATAGTTAATTGCTTTTTCCTCTTGAGCAACTTGAGTTCACAAGCCTTGCCTGAAAATCCTCATTTTCATCTCAAATAGCTGAAATTAGCGGCTTCAACCCTTAGCCTAAGCCCTTGACTGATGAGTCGAGGCTATTGAAGCCACGAGAGTTAAAAGCTTTGGTTTGTAGCGCTATATTGTTGATTTATTGTGGGTGGCTGTATTTATTTTGTGGTTGGCTGTATTTATCTGTCTGCTGTATTTATCTGTGGTATTTATCTGGTAGGTTCCGCATCTTTAAATGCTTCAATAACGCCGAACCAGGAGAATTTTGCTTCTATGGTACTCACTGGGTCAAACCCATTTTTGGCAAAGGATCACCCGACTATTGCAGTTGGTGTAAGTAGTTATCAAGTATTAATTGAGGCAGGAGTAGTGATAGATGATAGATAGAAAAGCCAATTTGAATATAGTCGCCAAATTAGTGCCAGCAGTCTTGCCAATACTTGCATACTTCGCACTTTATGAGGTTGGGCTGATAGTAGGATTGATGGTGTGTTTTGGTGTATTCGGCCTTTCATTTTGGATGCCTATTGATGTTCGAGTATACGGTTCACGTTCAAGGTATGTATGGTACGTGCTCTGGGCTGTCAGCTTCTCTCTAATATTCTTCTTTTTTTGTTTTTTTTATCCCGAGTACACTACTATGGCGAGAATGTTTTTTGGATTGGGCTTTCTTGTTACAATTTATATTTACGCATCAAAAATTGATGAGGTTTAATATCAGGGTAAGATAAAGCAAAAGAAAGGACGGGTAATCAGGTCTAATCGCTCCTGATAAAGGGAGCGGAGTGAATTAGAGAAGTTGAGATACTTTTTCTCATCTGAGTCACTCTCGCAAGAACAAATGCTCTAGCGCGTTTATGTCCAGATACAAGTTAAAACCCCACGGCTTAGTGGTGTTTATGTGCCGATATTCAACTCTGCCCTAAACAAAAAACGCAGCTAATAAGCTGCGTTTTTTATTGCTGAGCTCCTGTAAAACACCGTAGCAATCAGCTTCACTCAAATACCAAGTCACTAAGTCACCTAGTCACCTAGTCACCTAGTCAAAAGTCAGAAGCTCATTTCAGGGACGTTCTCAGGCACTACTAATTTACCTGCGGTTTTAGAGACTATCTCTTCAACCGATACTCCTGGAGCGCGCTCAAGCAGGTGGAATGCACCGTCTTTTATCTCCATAAAGGCCAAGTCAGTCAACACTCGTTTGATACAGCCAAAGCCCGTTAGCGGCAGTTCACACTTAGGTAACAGCTTAGAGTTACCTTTCTTATCTGCGTGCATCATGGTGACGATAATATTGTCAGCGCCAGCCACTAAGTCCATCGCGCCGCCCATGCCTTTAATCAGTTTGCCTGGGATCATCCAAGAGGCGATAGAGCCTTGCTCGTCGACTTCAAAGGCGCCGAGTACGGTTAAATCTACATGGCCGCCACGGATCATGGCAAAGCTTTCGCTTGATGAGAAGAATGATGCGCCATCGACCGCTGTTACTGTCTGTTTGCCGGCGTTGATTAAGTCGGCATCGATGGTCTCTTCTGTTGGAAACTCGCCCATACCGAGCAGACCATTTTCAGATTGCAGCATCACCTCGATTTCTGCAGGAATGTAGTTGGCGACTAATGTTGGAATGCCTATGCCTAGGTTGACGTAAAAGCCGTCTTGGAGTTCTTTTGCTACACGTTGCGCCAGTTGTTCTCTTGATAATGCCATGGTGTAGCCTCCTTATTGCTTAGCGTCTGCGACAGCTTTAACGGTACGTTGCTCAATACGTTTCTCGAACGTCCCTTGGATAATACGGTTGACGTAAATTCCTGGTGTATGGATATGGTCTGGATCGAGTTCACCGGGTTCTACAATATGTTCCGCTTCTACCACAGTAATCTTACCGGCGGTTGCCATCATTGGATTAAAGTTAGCGGCGGTTTTGCGAAACACTAGGTTACCCATAGTATCGGCTTTCCACGCTCGAACTAAGGCAAAATCCGCTTTAAGCGCGGGTTCAAGTACGTAGTGACGTCCGTCTATCTCACGGGTCTCTTTACCGTCAGCGATTGGCGTACCGTAGCCTGTTGCGGTGAAGAAAGCGGGAATGCCCGCGCCGCCAGCACGAATTTTTTCAGCTAGCGTGCCTTGAGGCGTTAAGATCACGTTGAGAACGCCGGAGAGCATCTGCTGCTCGAAGGTGGCGTTTTCGCCAACATAAGAGGCGATCATGGTATCGATTTGGCGGCTCTTCAATAGTAAGCCTAGGCCAAAGTCATCGACGCCAGCGTTGTTCGAGATAGCCGTTAGGCCGGTTACGCCGGTTTTTACCATCTGGGCGATTAAGCCTTCGGGAATACCACATAATCCAAATCCACCGACCATGACGGTCATGTCATTACTGAGGCCTTTTAATGCCTCTGCATAACTACCGACGACTTTATTTAGTCCTGCCATTGTTGTTATCTCCATATTAAGAGAGCCACTTTAAACTGTAGGGTAGGCGGCTCTCTAGCAACTAGTTCTTTAAAAAAGGGGCAAGCAACTCCGCGTTAAACGGCGAGTGCTTGTGCGACCTTGGCGCCATTAGTGCGCCCAAGTGCTTGGCTAATTTTGTTACCTGCCATGGCAAGTTTATTGATATCTATTCCGGTTTCAATGCCGAGACCATGGAGCATATAGACCAGATCTTCAGTGGCTAAATTACCCGATGCACCTTTGGCATAAGGACAGCCGCCTAGACCCGCAACCGATGAGTCTATGACGCTGATGCCCGTCTCTAAACAGGCCAATATGTTAGCGAGTGCTTGACCGTAGGTGTCATGAAAATGCAGCGCCAGTTTTGAGACGGGAACGACATTGGCGACAGCTTCCACCATCTTACGGGCATTAAGTGCGGTGCCAACACCTATGGTGTCGCCGAGTGAAATCTCATAACAGCCCATTTTGTAAAGTAATTCAGACACCCGAGCCACTTCGCTAACGGCGATATCACCTTCGTAAGGGCAACCCAGCACGCAGGAGACATAGCCACGGACGCGAATATTATTGGCTTTAGCCAGCGCCATCACTGGCATAAAGCGCTCAATCGATTCCTCAATCGAGCAGTTGATATTGCGCTGGCTAAAGCTTTCTGAAGCGGCGCCAAAAATGGCAACTTCATCGCTTCCGGCGGCAAGTGCAAGTTCCAAGCCTTTAAGATTAGGCGTGAGGGCACTGTAGGTCACGCCAGTATTACGCGCAATCCCCTTGAGCACATCAGCCGAGTCTGCCATTTGCGGCACCCATTTAGGCGACACAAAACTCGCGGCCTCGATGCGCTTTACTCCGGCGGCGGCTAAATCTTCAATCAAGACAATCTTATCTGCCGTGGTGACCGGCTTTTCGTTTTGCAAACCGTCACGGGCGCCGACTTCAAAAATACTGACTTGTTTAGCGTATGAATTAGCGGCCATTTACGCTGGCTCCTCTGCTACCGATGATTTAACAACGGCGGGTTCAACTTCGGCGAGTAGCATGCCGTCACTGACCAGTTCGCCCGCATTAAAGAAGAATGCACTTACTACCCCATCAAATGGCGACTCAATGGTATATTCCATCTTCATCGCTTCCATCACCATTATGCCTTGGCCTGCAACAACCTTGTCACCCGCTTCAACAAGGTGGGTCACTATGGTGCCGTTCATGGGGGCTTTGAGTTTATCTTCTAAGTTATCTTGCTCTTCAACCACTTCAGCTTGAATAGCACGGTAGTGATAGCTGCTTGAATTGATAAACAGGGTAAAGTCTTCACCCACCTGACTGACAGGGACTTTTATCTTATGCCCTGTGCGCTTAATGGTTTGAGCGCAGTTACTACTATTCTCAGTTGTCGGGAACAGTGTGATTTCAGCATGCAGGGTTTCACCGATAAGCTCGCCAGATAACTGAGTAATATGTGACGTTAGCTGGCTATCATTAATTTTAAGTTGGTAGACTGATTGGCCACCCAGCTGAGTTTCGGTCAGCTCTAGATGATTAACCTGTTGCTCATCATCGAGTAGGGCAACTTGATGCACACTGGCACTGTTAAGCCTAAAGCCGTTGACGGCTCCCCAAGGTGAATAGGGGTCATTACTATTGATAGCACAACGTTTAGCGTCTGCTTTACGGGCGCTAAGTTGATAAAGTGCCGCTAGTGCCAACGCGGTTTTACGCTCATTTGTTTGGCTGTCGCTCAGGCCATGGCCAATCAGTGAGTCGCCATAACGCTCAATAAAGTCAGTGCTAAAGTTGGCATCACTAAACGCATCATGCTCGGCAATGTTGGCAAGAAATTCAATATTGTGTTTCAAGCCGCTTATTTGATAGGAGGCGAGGGCGTGAACTAGGCGCTGCAGTGCACGCGGACGAGATTCATCCCAAGTGATAAGCTTGGAGATCATCGGGTCGTAAAAGTTACTGATCACATCATTTTCGCGCACTCCAGAGTCAATACGGACAAACTTGCTCTGCTCCGGTTCGCGTAAAAAGTTGAGTTTGCCACTGGCTGGCAAGAAATCGTTTTGAGGATCTTCGGCGTAAATACGCACTTCAAAGGCATGACCGTGAATACGGACTTCATCCTGAGTTAATGGCAGTTCACTGCCACTGGCGACCATCAACTGCCATTTAACCAGATCTTGTCCGGTGACCATTTCGGTGACGGGATGCTCCACCTGTAGACGCGTGTTCATCTCCATAAAGTAGAAGCTGCCGTCGGTATCAAGCAAGAACTCAACGGTACCGGCGCCTTCATAGTTAATCGCTTTGGCGGCGGCAACAGCGGCATCGCCCATGCTAATGCGCAGTGCGTCACTCAGCCCTGGTGCAGGCGCTTCTTCGACCACTTTTTGATGGCGACGTTGAATGGAGCAATCGCGATCGGATAGATAGATACAGTGACCTTGGCTATCTGCAAAGACTTGTACTTCAACATGGCGCGGCTGGCGTAAATAGCGCTCCATCAGTAACTTGTCGTTACCAAATGAGCTTATTGCTTCGCGCCTTGCAGATTGAATCGCTTCAAGGACTTCACCGCTGCTTTCAACAATGCGCATGCCTTTACCGCCGCCGCCATAGGCTGCTTTGATAAGCAGTGGGAAGCCCATTTTATTGGCTTCGGCGATCAGTAAAGCATCATCTTGTGCATCGCCATGATAACCAGGCACTAACGGCACATTAGCGGCGCCCATAATATCTTTGGCGGCACTCTTACTGCCCATTGAATCAATTGCTGCGGCGCTTGGGCCAACAAAGGCAATACCACTTTGTTCACACTTTAAGGCGAAGGCGGCATTTTCAGATAAGAAACCATAACCTGGGTGGATAGCTTGAGCGCCTGATTTTTTGGCAATCTCGATAATCAGATCCGCTTTTAAGTACGAATCCGCTGGCGCGCTGCCACCGAGATAAAATGACTCATCAGCCATGGCAACATGACGTGCGTCAATGTCGGCATCTGAATATAGTGCCACGGTGCGTACGCCCATCGCTTGCGCTGTTTTGATAATACGGCAAGCAATTTCACCACGGTTGGCAATTAGCAATTTGGTAAACATATTATTTGGCTCCTGGCGCGCTAGCTGCACTGTTGTTTTTATCGACTGGACTGTTAGCAATTGAACTATTAGCAGTTGAGCTATTAGAGATTGTCCAGTCGGGGCTGCGCTTTTCAAAGAATGCGTTGAGGCCCTCTTGAGCCTCTATCGATACCCGAATACTGGCGATGCGTTCACTGGTGTGATCCAGTGTCGCTTTATCTATCACGCCGCTCTCAAGCGTTGAAAGCAGGCTTTTAGCCCAAGCCATACCTTGCGGACTATTAGCCAAAAGCGCATTGATGATAGGCTCTGCGGCCGCATCTAGGTCATCACTCACTTCATGGATAACCTGTAGCTCAATGGCTTTTTGTACGCTAAATCGCTCAGCGGTGAGCATATAGCGACGGGCGGCCCTTTGGCCGATAGTGCGGGTAACATAAGGGCTAATAACTGCTGGGATAAGCCCGAGCTTTACTTCACTTAAGCAGAAGCTGGCTCGCTCATTGGCAATGGCGATATCGCAGCAACAGATAAGGCCAAGTGCGCCACCAAAAGCGGCGCCTTGTACTTTAGCAATTGTTGGCTTAGGGAACTTGTCGAGCACAGACATCAACTTAGCAAGCTCGTTGGCATCACACAGGTTCTGCTCAAAGTCCATGGTGGCCTGTTTGCGCATCCAGTTAAGGTCGGCGCCGGCACTGAAGTTTTTGCCATTGGCTCTAACCACAAGCACTTGGCATTGGGGATGGTGAGCGAAGTACTCAAGTACTTGGATCATCTCGCTTATCATCACCTCATCAAAGGCATTATGTTTGCCTGGGCGATCCAGAATAAGCTCGGCGACGCCATTGTCGAGTGTGCAACTGACGTACTGACACTGCTGTGCAAGTGTCTGCGGCGTCATTTGTAGGGTTTCATTAGTCATTGTGTTGTTCCCAGTTTAGCTCCAAGGTTTAGCTTTTGGTTTCTGTCACAGCAATGGAGCCCCATTACATACGGAACACGCCAAATTTAGTCTCCTCTATCGGCGCATTAAGCGCGGCAGAGAGTGCTAAACCAACAACATCACGAGTTTGTGCTGGGTCAATAATACCGTCGTCCCAAAGACGTGCGCTGGCATGATACGGGTGACCCTCTTTTTCGTATTGCTCAACGATGGGCTTACGGAAGTTTTGTTCATCTTCATCAGACCAATCGATACCTTTACGTTTTAGTCCATCACGTTTTACCGTGGCCAAAACGCCAGCGGCTTGTTCGCCGCCCATGACTGATATGCGCGCATTGGGCCACATCCACATCATGGTTGGATCAAAGGCTCTACCGCACATGCCGTAGTTACCTGCGCCATAGCTGCCACCAATAATGACGGTAAACTTAGGCACGTTGGCACATGAAACCGCAGTCACCATCTTGGCGCCGTGCTTGGCGATCCCCTCATGTTCGTATTTTTTACCGACCATAAAGCCAGTAATATTTTGTAGAAATAGCAGCGGAATTTTGCGCTGACAACACAGTTCAATAAAGTGAGCGCCTTTTTGCGCCGACTCTGAGAACAAGATGCCGTTGTTAGCGATGATGCCGATAGGGTAGCCATGAATGCGGGCGAAACCACACACCAGTGTGTTGCCATAATTGGCTTTAAACTCGTCAAAATCAGAATCATCGACAACGCGAGCAATCACCTCTTTGACGTCAAAAGGCTTTTTAAGATCGGTGCCGACAATGCCGTAAAGTTCATTAATATCGAATTTTGGCGGTTGAACAGGACTAAGCTGAGCTTCAATCTTTTTTTGATGATTGAGTCGCGTCACGGCTTTGCGAGCCAGCTCCAGCGCGTGATCATCGTTTTGTGCCAAATGATCGGCAACGCCAGATATTTTAGTGTGTACTTCAGCGCCGCCGAGCTCTTCAGCGGTGACCTCTTCGCCCGTTGCTGCTTTTACCAGCGGCGGACCCGCAAGGAAGATGGTGCCTTGCTCTTTAACGATAATGGACTCATCTGCCATTGCGGGAACGTACGCGCCGCCGGCAGTACAAAGTCCCATCACTACCGCAATTTGTGGAATACCTTTAGCGGACATCTGCGCTTGGTTATAGAAGATACGACCGAAATGGTCTCTGTCTGGAAACACTTCATCTTGGCGAGGCAGGTTAGCGCCTCCTGAGTCGACAAGGTAAATACACGGCAGATGACAACGGCTGGCAATCTCTTGCGCTCGAATATGTTTTTTAACCGTAACCGGGTAGTAGGTGCCGCCTTTTACGGTGGCATCGTTGGCAATAATCATGCATTCGACACCGCTTACGCGGCCAATACCCGCAATCACGCCAGCGGCAGGGACCACGTCTTCATAGAGTTCGAAAGCGGCAAATTGCGAGATCTCTAAAAAGGGAGAGCCAGGATCGAGGAGTTTTTCAACACGTTGACGCGGTAGTAATTTTCCACGGGAAAGATGACGTTCACGTGCAACGTCACCGCCACCTCGCTCAATTTGCTGTAGCTTTGACTTGAGGTCTTGGACAACGGCGGCCATGTCATCAAATTTGGCTTTGAATTCGTCGCTGCGGGCATTAATACGACTGCTGAGTTGAGTCACAATTTCAATCCTTTTGAAGTTGGACAGTGGGCGACGTTATGGCTGTCGCCCTTGTTCCAAATTAGGGCTCTAATGACTCGCTAAGCGAGCCTTATTATTGATGATTTAGTTTGGCTTACTTTGACTCGTTAAATAGCTCACGGCCAATGAGCATACGACGAATTTCCGAGGTGCCTGCGCCAATCTCATAAAGCTTGGCGTCACGCAGCAAACGGCCGGTAGCGTAATCGTTGACGTAACCGTTTCCGCCGAGCAGTTGAATCGCATCGAGGGCCATTTTGGTTGCCAATTCCGCTGAGTACAAAATAGCGCCGGCGGCATCTTTACGGGTTGTTTCGCCGCGGTCACATGATTTGGCCACGTTGTAGATGTAAGATTTGGCGGCGTTCATGCCGGTGTACATATCGGCAAGTTTGCCTTGTACTAGCTGGAACTGACCAATGGATTTACCAAACTGTTCACGCTCATGGATATAAGGGATGACGATGTCCATACATGCTGCCATGATCCCAAGTGGACCACCTGACAGCACGACTCGCTCATAATCAAGGCCACTCATCAACACTTTAATGCCATTGTTTAAGCCGCCAAGGATGTTCTCTGCGGGTACTTCGCAATCTTCAAACACCAGCTCACAGGTGTTTGAACCGCGCATGCCGAGCTTGTCGAGTTTTTGCGCTTGGCTAAAGCCTTTCGAACCACGTTCAACAATAAACGCGGTAATGCCGTGGGCACCTTTATTAAGATCGGTCTTAGCGTAAATAACATAAGTGTGGGCATCTGGACCGTTAGTGATCCACATTTTGTTGCCGTTAAGAATATAGCGGTCACCCTCTTTACGGGCATGCAGTTTCATTGAAACCACATCTGAGCCTGCATTGGGCTCGCTCATGGCTAATGCGCCAATGTGCTCACCGCTAACGAGTTTGGGCAAGTATTTGTCTTTTTGCTCTTTATTGCCGTTACGGTTTATCTGGTTAACACAAAGGTTTGAATGCGCGCCGTAGCTGAGTCCGATAGAAGCTGATGCACGGGAAATCTCTTCCATGGCAACGACGTGAGCAAGATAGCCCATGTTCGCGCCACCGTACTCCTCCGCCACTGTGACACCCAATAGACCCATATCACCGAGTACTGGCCAAAGCTCGTTTGGAAACGCGTTATCGAGATCCGTTTTTGCTGCTATTGGCGCAATTTCATTCGCGGCAAAGTGTTGTACGGCATCGCGTAGCATGTCGACGTCTTCGCCAAGGCCGAAATTTAGAGATGAGTAGAGTTGAGTCATGTGCTTGTGTCCTGTCAAATTGTCCATCTGTTCGAGTTCACTGATCTGTGTCGTGATACTCAACGGCTTGTTATTTGGTTGGTGTTATCAAGTGCTGTTTTTACTCACTATTATTGGCTAGTGCATCACGGCATTGCTGTTCTGCCGAGTTGAGCTCCATCAATACCACTTTTATGTCATCCATCTGTTGCTGCAGGGCGACTTTTTTATCTTCAACTAAGTCGAGCATGGTATGCAGCTGGCTGCTGCTATTTTTGTCAGCGTCGTATAGCTCGAACAAACGTCTTGTCTCTGACAAAGAAAAACCTAAACGTTTACCTCGTAGAATGAGTTTGAGTCTGACTCGTTCGGTCAAATTGTAGATCCGAGTTTGACCGCGGCGCTTAGGTTTAAGCAGGCCTTGATCTTCGTAAAAACGAATACTACGAGTCGTGATATCAAACTCTTTTGATAGGTCACTAATTGAGTATGTCGTTTGGGGTAACTGTTTTTCAGTCATTAATAACACCATATGTATTAACTTTTATTGCACGATATATGAAGTTTACGTAAAGGTAAAGTTTGAGGTTGGTAGCGACAGCTGTTTTCATGTCAATTGTGCGTGCCATAAGGCTAATATTGACTAAACGGACGTTTGATTTAAATTGTCGGTTTTGCATTTAATTCACATTTAAAACATTAGTTTAGGTGGTGTTCAGATCGGTTTATTCCATAAGTGATAACGGCTTAATGCACTCATTCTAAGGTCTAATGGGGATTTTTTGAGCGGCGGAGCATAATGCTTAAAAGGTAATAAAAGGACGATATTCATTTTGGGGTGACAAAGTTTACCCTGTGGTGACGTTAACTGGAGTACGCATAGTGAAACATAAAAACACGCAGTTACATGCAAGTTCAATCTCAAACCCTCAGCAGTTTTGGGGGCAAGCCGCCCAAGCCATTGATTGGGTGTCACCATGGGATAAAGTATTCGATGACAGCGAAGCGCCTTTTTACCATTGGTTTAAAGGTGGCAAGATGAATACTTGCTTCAATGCGGTTGATAGACATGTGAATGCTGGCCGTGGTGCTCAAGTTGCAATCCAGTATGTCAGCCCAGTAACAGAGACAGAATATGGGATTACTTATCTAGAACTGCAGGCGCAAGTTAGCCGTTTAGCAGGTTACATGGATTCCATCGGCGTTAAAAAAGGCGACCGTGTGGTGATCTATATGCCGATGGTGCCGGAAACAGCCTATGCCATGCTGGCGTGTGCACGCATAGGCGCTATCCACTCAGTGGTGTTTGGTGGCTTTGCGGCAAACGAACTGGCAACTCGTATCAACGATGCTAAACCCAAACTCATTTTGTCAGCGTCATGCGGTATAGAGCCGTCAGGGGTCGTTGCCTATAAACCATTACTGGACAATGCACTGGAGCAAGCGCCGCATAAAGTTGAGCACTGTTTAATCTTAAACAGAAGCCAGCTAGAAGCATCACTACAACCCGGTCGCGATATCGATTGGCAAAGCGGCGTCGCTACAGCGCCTAACATTGATTGTGTGGCGTTAGATGCAACCGATCCACTTTATGTACTTTATACCTCGGGCACGACGGGGCAACCTAAAGGTGTGGTCCGAGACAATGGCGGCCACAGTGTGGCGCTCGCTTGGTCGATGAAGCATATCTATGACATTGATGCAGGCGATAGTTTTTGGGCGGCATCAGATGTTGGTTGGGTAGTGGGTCACTCCTATATTGTTTATGGCCCCTTGCTGGTGGGCGCAACGACGTTAATGTATGAAGGTAAGCCGATTGGTACGCCCGATCCCGGTGCTTTTTGGCGCACTATTGCTAAGTACAATGTGAAAAGCTTTTTCACCGCACCGACGGCAATAAGAGCGATTAAGAGAGATGATCCCGATGGTGAGTACCTTGAAGGCGTAGACTTGTCATGTTTGAAGAATGTCTTTCTAGCGGGTGAGCGCTGTGACCCAGATACCTTACATTGGGGTGAGGATAAGCTTAAAAAACCGATAATCGATCATTGGTGGCAAACCGAAACGGGCTGGCCTGTTGCGGCTAATCTAATGGGGTATGCGCCAGTCGAGGTTAAGGCGGGGTCTCCTGCATTGGCGGTACCGGGTTATCAAATTGAAGTGGTCGATATGATGGGCGAGCAAGTTGCTGCCAATGAGTCTGGCAATGTGGTGATTAAACTGCCATTGCCGCCGGGAACCTTAACCACGCTGTGGCAAAATGAGCAGCGCTATGTTGATAGTTACTTGTCTATGTATCCCGGTTACTACCTCACGGGCGATGCCGGTTACAAAGATGAAGATGGTTACCTGTATATCATGAGCCGCATCGATGACATTATTAATGTGGCGGGGCATCGTTTATCGACGGGGCGCTTTGAAGAGGTATTATGCCAACATGACGCCGTTGCCGAAGCTGCTGTTATCGGTGTTGAAGATGAACTCAAAGGGCAGGTGCCGTTAGGGTTAGTGGTGCTCAAAAAGGGCGTGATGCTAGACGAGCAGGAGCTCAACAAACAGCTGATGGCGTTAGTGCGTAAAGAGATAGGCCCCGTTGCCGCGTTTAGGTTAGTCAGCGCGGTGCAAAAGTTACCTAAAACCCGCTCGGGTAAAATTTTGCGCGGCACCATGCGTAATATTGCCGACAATAAAAAGTACAATGTGCCAGCGACTATAGAAGATCCAGCGACGTTAGATATTGTTCGCAATACCTTGACCCGTATGGGGTATGCCGACGCGCATGTATAGCGTTTAAACCTTGTTGCTGGAAGCTTATGACACAAGCGGCTTCCAGCTTTCAATACAACGAAAAGAGCAGCTATCGCTACCCCATTTTTGGACAAACACAAGCTAGTTTAGCAGAACAACTTGGGAATAATTGGGAGTCATCCCAGCAAGGCTTCTGGGCCGGGATCTAGTGCCATTACCTATGATGGAAAGCAGCTCATCCACTATGTTCCTTTGCAAGCCGCCGTGAATACCTCCATGTAGGCTCTGCTGAAAAATCCCTTTTTCAGAAGCTTGCACGTTCCACAGCAG
>NZ_JAKIKR010000040.1 GCF_023284025.1 Shewanella abyssi
GATAAAAATCATAAAACACACCTTTGCAAATTCTTTGCATAAAGAATTGTCACAGTAAACTTTGCTCTTACTATGAGAAAAGAATAAATGAGTTGATTAACACCCTTAATCGACTCATAATTTGAGATGATTAACAGGCCTAAACAACTCAGAGAGGCATTATGTGGATTTGGCAACTGAAAGACTGGCCTAACTTTACTTATGATAAAGCCACCGTTATCCCCAAGCTAGAGTCATGCATACAAGCCGTGTCGCCATTAAAGCAATTGAGTCAGCTCCTATCACTTGAGCAACGTTTAGATTGGGAAGCTGCGATATTACTTGATGAAACACTAGCCTCCGCCAAAATTGAAGGAGAGTTATATGATCGAGACTCTGTTCGCTCTAGCATCGTCAATAAATTAGGTATTGGTAAAGGGAATAAGTTTAACCAGCAAAGTGATGCTATGGTCGAGCTTTTATTATCTGCAATACGTACGACAGAGCAACAAGTCAATCATGGCATCATCAAACATTGGCATCAAATGCTTTTCCCTGTTGCACCGATAATCACACCTATGACTATCGGTGATTATCGTGATGACACGATGCAGATAATTTCGGGGAGATACGGTAAGCAACAAGTTCATTTTGAAGCGCCAGGTGCGGCAAATAGCGAAGTAGAGCAAGAGATGGATCTATTTTTTAACTGGCTCAATACCTCATCAAACGAATCAACTTTTATCAGAGCTGCAATCGCTAAATTCTGGTTTGTCACTATTCACCCGTTTGATGACGGTAATGGTCGTTTATCTCGGATCATTGCAGAACGCTGTTTAGCCGAGGCAGAGCATACTAACCTGCGTTTATTTTCTTTATCGTCAGCTTTTGAAAATCACCGCAATGAATACTATCAACTGTTAGAGAGCCACCAACATATCGCTAGTACAACCAACAACCTTGATTTAACTGCATGGATAGTCTGGTTTTTATCCATGGTAGAAATTGCAGCAATTGATGCAAAGAAAGAATTTGAACGCGTCATGCAAACAACTCGGTTCTGGCAAAAAAACCAGCTAACGGTATTTAATACTAGGCAACGAAAAGTGGTTACTAAACTATTAGAAACAATAGATTTTAGCGATGGTATTTCTCGGAAAAAATATAAAGCAATAACCAAGACAACAGATGCAACTGCCGCAAGAGATATTGGAGATTTGGTTGAAAAAGGGATATTAATCCCGATTGGAGAAGGACGTAGTCGACGCTACTTAATTCAAAAGCACTGACTATAGCCAAAAGCAGCGTAGCTCTAGCTTATACTAAATTTTAAACACAAAAAAACCGACTTAATGTCGGCTTTAATATTTTCTCGTAAAGAGAAATGGTACCTGAAGACGGACTTGAACCGTCACTCCTTTCGGAATCGGATTTTGAATCCGACGTGTCTACCAATTCCACCACTCAGGCTTTGTTGCTATTCTCTGTAGGTTCATGTTTGCCCCTAAAGAGTGAATCGAATTATACCTGCGGATATCGGAATGGCAAGCACTTTGATTTGAGTTTCTTATCAACCGAACAAAATTCAAACTCACCCGCTGTAGATTGAGCCTAAACAGCGTTAAAAACTTACTTTAGCCAACAAGACAATTAGTAATACCAATTCCATTAAGTAGTTGCTCATTCAGCGGGAATTAAAATCACTTTAGGCAAGCAAGTGGGTTGTAGCTAATAGTGATTCTATATCGAGAACCACATGCGCAGTATAAAGTGATTTTAAACCCGCACAACGTGAGCTTCTCAGGACGTTCACTGCTGCGTTGCATTGTCTTAAAAGGGAATAACCATTTCTTCCACAATGCGCCTGGAATTGAAAGCCCTGAGAGAGCTCTGAATTGATCACATCTTTAATGGAATTGGTATAAAGCATGATCAACTGCATCTTTATTAACAATGGCGCAGCAAATTCACAACAAGCGAGTTCTAACTTGACCAAGATCAATTACTGCGACTTAAGAGAGGAGTATTTTGGTTATGAACTAACAAGAAAGAGGATTTCGCACATGGCATTTTGGTTAGATTTGATGTTTGGCAACGCTATCGGCTTGCTTTCAATGATTGTTATTTTTAGTACTATCGGCATCATGTCTTATCTGATGTGGTTGTTCTATACCAAATCTGCAGATCCTGAGAACTAATCTCCAACGTTCTATTAATGCAGGGGGCTATTTGCCCCCATTTTTTTGCGCTGTTTTTAGAAAAAATCGTACAACAACACAACGACTTTCAGCCCATTTCCCAGCCTTTATCGCTTATCGAACCAACAGCTACGCTGCGTGTTTGCGCGGTGTAACAAAGCTATTGATGAACTGTGGACGCGCTTTAATCAGATTCTTCATCTCTTCAGGACTTGGCTCACCCCTAGGAAAACGCAACACTTGACGATTCAGATGCTCCCGAGCCCGCATCGATATTTTAAAATCTGCAGTTGAACCTTGGATAGCGTAGTGCTTTTGGTTGCCAAGATGCTCCAAAATACCCGTGCTAGATAAACTTTTAACCGCTTGCTCCGCTTCTGGCAGAGTCAAAATCGTTTCACCTTGTAAAAAGAACTCTCTAAGCAAAGCACGCTCGGTAGGATCAAGTAGTTTGACCTTATCTTCAATCACTTCAACTAATCGTTTGGCACTTAAATAGCTAATCGCTTCATCGAGGAAGTAATTGAGGACCTGCGTCAATAAATAAGCTGCACCTATAATCAAACCTAGTCCAATAAAATGGGCGTGTAGCTCAGAAAATTCAGCAAGGTTAATTGATGCTAATAAGGTCACTGGGGTAAATAACAGTGCTGCACATGCTAATGAAAGCCACAGCATTGCTTTAAACATCAATTTTTTAATTGATGTTCCTTTAAAAGAAAATGCATCGAAACTCATTTTTTGCATAGCTAAATCCAGTGTCAGAAAACTGTTATTAGCTAGATAAAAGCAAAAATGATGCCAAAGATCGCGTCAAAAAAACAAGGATCAAAATTTTAGTGCAGAAATCGTTCACCGTCAGTCATAAAACAACTGACGGCAAATAGAGAGGGGAGCTTTCATTTGCTAAACATCAACAAGAGCGACGATAAACTATGACTCGGTAAGCTTTGCTTTAGCAGCTAACTTGGTCAGTACTCGGCTTACCGCAACAAAGCCAAAGGTGCCTGTCACCACGGTAACCGCGCCAAACCCCGAAGCACAATCCATACGCATACTGCCCTCGGCCGTTGTCTTAGTATTGCAAACAGAGCCATCGGCTTGTGGATAAACTAGCTGCTCAGTTGAGAACACCGCTTCGATACCAAATCGACGGGCGACATTTTTTGAAAAATTATACTCACGCCTGAGCAAGTTACGCACCTTAGCAAGCAAAGGATCTTGATAGGTTTTAGCAAGATCTGCCACCTGTACTTGGGTAGGATCTGTCTGTCCACCCGCTCCACCGACAGTGACAATCGGTAACTTTTGCCGTTTACACCAGGCGATTAATGCTGTCTTGGGTTTTACTGCATCGATACAATCGATGACGTAATCCAGATCGCCGCCGGCCCTCTTACCTTGAAAATAGGCAGACAAATTGTCGACCGTAATAAAGTCTTCGATCTCATTAACGATACACTCTGGATTGATCTGCTTTAAACGCTGTGCCATCACTTCGACTTTAGATTCACCAATCGTCTCTTTTAACGCATGTGATTGACGGTTGGTATTGGTCACACAAATATCATCAAGATCAATTAGCGTTATCTGGCCAACACCACTCCTAGCAAGAGATTCCGCCACCCAAGTGCCGACACCGCCAATTCCTACAACAACCACGTGAGATTGCGAAAAATATTGCAGTGCTTGTTGGCCGTATAAGCGACCAATTCCAGCAAAACGATTTAAATAGGCGTCTGACAACATTTGATTTTTCAAGGTAATACTCAATTGAGAGAGGTAATAGATAGCAAGCGATGGTCGATTTTATCTCAAATCAGCGTAAAACTCTAAATTTTTACCAGCAACGATGTGAACAGCTTTAGCCAAAAAGGACAAACTGGCCATATCACTGTGAGCAGTTATCTTATTTGGATTAAACACGTGTTTAACAAAGGTAAATCACCATCATGAATATCGCGAAACACCCGCGAAACGTGATCGCTTGCCGTGGCATTGCCCAAGTTAAACTAGGCAATGACGGTTCATTGGCAACGGTAAGCAATGTCGATCTACAACAATTTAGTGTTGGCGCTGACTACCGCCTAAGCAAGAACACGCTTATTTATGGGCACTACACTAAATATGATGGTGACATGATGCTAGGTAACGTTAAGCAAGACTTAGGTGACAATATCGTCACCATGGGTATGCGTTTCGACTTTTAATTGTAAAAAACGTGATTAGCAAAGGCAGTTATCGCTGCTTTTTCATGCTCGCAAGGATCACAAATCCAACTCAAAAAGAACACAAAAGCAACATTTTAGTCACTTCGCTAAACTTTAGCGCTATAACCACTTCACAACCATTTTCTAAAATTTAACATTAACAGTGATCTCCGTCTAAAATACTCTTACGACAGCGAATTAAGCATTAACTGCTTTAACCAATAAGCACCTAAATCCCCCTTTATAGATACCCATTGAAAGTTCATTGTGTCGAAATGTCCCTTTAAATAACCTCAATAATTTGTTCACCACAAAAAAGCCGTAATTCTATGGTGGAAAACTAAAAACTTGATCTAGCCCACAATTTCCCAGCCATAAAACTGTAATATTTGCTCCCACAATTGCTATGAGCTCGGATGCTTGTAACAAAAACAAAAGTTTATGTAAGAAACCATAAGAAACGTATAAGAACTCAGGTTCTGGGAGCAAAAGAAATGAAAAAGACACTTATCTCTGCATCAGTAGCATCAGTTTTAACGCTAGCTTCTTTCGGCGCGCTAGCCGAAAGCCCAAGCTTTTACGGCCGTTTAGACCTATCTGTCACTAATTCAGATACTAGCACCACACTTCAAGGTGGCACTAACGGTGCTACAGTTGGTGAAAGCGGTACTTATCTAGAAAACAACTTCTCTCACATTGGTGTTAAGGGTAGCGAAAGCCTTACTAGCAACATCGATGTTATCTACCAGATGGAATTTCAAGTAGAAAACACTTCTGGTAACAGTGATACATTTAAATCTCGTAACACTTTCCTAGGTCTTAAATCAGCAAACCTAGGTACTGTACTTGTAGGCCGTAACGACACAGTATTCAAGCAAGCAGAAGGTGGTATTGATGCATTCGGTAACACTAACGCCGATATCGACCGTCTAGTTGCTGGCCAAACTCGTGCAGCTGATGGTATCTGGTACTACTCTCCAAAGATTGCTGATCTAGTTACATTAAACGCAACTTACTTAATGACTGACAACAACCAAGGTGCTGGTACTGATTCAGATTCTCAGTATGCATTGAGTGCAACTCTTGGTGACAAGAAGCTTAAAGCACAAAACTACTATGTAGCGGGTGCTTACAACAAAGGCATTGGCAGTATCGATGCATACCGTGCTGTAGCTCAAGTTAAATTCGGTGACTTTAAAATCGGTGGTCTATTTCAAAACACTGAAAGTAATAAATATGACAACCTAGAAGGTAACACTTACTTCGTAAACGCAGTTTACAACCTAAACGGTGTTAATTTGAAGGTTCAGTATGGCGTTGATGAGTCAGGTCTAAGCAGCAAGTACTTTGGTAACTCTTTCGCATATAAAAACCCTAATGACTCAGACACTGACGTAAATGAGACAAATGCATTGTTAGCTACAGTTAGCGACGTAAATGTTCAAAACATCACTATTGGTGCTGATTATAAGATCTCTAAATCTACTATGGTATATGGCCACTATGCTATGTACAAAGGCGACTACACAATCGCTAGCAATAAAAAAGATCTAGAAGATGACAGCGTATTCACTATCGGTATGCGTTACAACTTCTAATCGTTTGAGTCTATAGACTCGCTAACGATTGAAAGCAAAAAAGCGACCTTATGGTCGCTTTTTTAATGCCTAAAATAAGGTCGATTAACGGCCGGAAACAGCAGAAACGAGAAGTGCCAAAGCGAACGCTACTGATGATAGAACGTTCACATGTTCACTCACGGAACGCTGCGCTTACGGTAAAGGAGATAAAGATAATCAACGACGACCCTTCTACCGTCTTTTCCTGCTATTCCTGCTTTCCAGCCCTAACCTCTTCTGGTTAACTTATATACCGACTCAGTTAACGACGACACCTGTTTTTTAACGAAGCTAGGATTATCAGCTAACGCATCATTAGCGGCTAAACGCTCAATCTCAAAATTATCACCCATGTTAGCCATAACCCAGTCATCTGATATCGCAAAGGGTGGACCATTTAACTCTGCTTGTGGGTAATCTAAGGTAATTAACAGACCAACACTGCCAACTGGGATCAAATTCGCAAGTTGCTTGGCATAGTTAACTCGCATCGCTTCAGGCCAAGCGATTAGCGCGGCTCTATCATAAAATGCACTGACGTTTTCCATGTCTAGACGGGTCAAGGTAAAAATATCGCCTTGATAAATCGTGATCTGCTCGGTTTGGTAACGCTGATGCTCGCCTACCTTGTCGACGGTATAAACGAGGTTATTATCTTGATAAAACTGAGACACCGCTAAGTCATTTAGCTCACATGCGACCACATCGTGACCTTGCTCTGCTAAAAAACACATGTCTAAAGATTTACCACACAGAGGAACAAATACTTTGCGGTCGGCTGCGAGTTGTAACTGCGGCCAATACTGAACTAATAGCGGGTTAACAGCGCTGAGGTGAAAGCCTATCTGTTGGGCATCCCATTTGTCGTGCCAAAAGCTTGGTTGCATAGCGAAGGTCCTAAAGTATTAGATAAGGCATATCCAGAAGCTTAAATATAGTGCTAGAAACAGCGAAAAAACCACCGCTTAGCTAGCATCAACTTTGGTATACCGTATTGATAGCGATACTCTAAAGCCAACACACTCCATTAGCAAAAGGAAAAACAAGCTATGGGATATTATCCAGCTGAGATATTGAGCGCTTTTTGCACCTTTTTAAGCCAGGTACAGTTTTCACATTCACAATGACGGCGAGACAAGTGGTGTGGACTTAAGCTCGAATCGATAAAGTCGACAGCAACTAACAGCTGTTGTTTTAACTCTTCTGCGGTTTTTTGATCCACTGCAATGGTTTCATCGTTATGATTCATCCAGGTGCATTCCATCCCCTGATGACAATTGATGCACTGCATGTCGGTATGGTTAAAAAAACCGGCATGTGGACATTGATTCAGCTCCATTGACTGTAAAATACGCTGCCTAGGATACTCGAGCAACTCGATCAACCGCGACTTATCTAACCCTGTCATATCATCACCTTGTGCAGACCGCACTGACTTATTTAAGTTTATATCTTCTATACCCAAGCATCCTCAAGATACGGATTGAGCATGTCGAGAAGTGGTTTGGATATATATTAGTACTGACTCCAAGATTACCTTTCTCTTATTGTTACAGAGTTGATATGCATCAATATCTGTTCCAAAATAGTTCGATAGGTGTGACTGACTTCCCCCTTTTAAACTGCAATTTTTATTAACAGATCCAATGAGCTTGGACTATCAGCGCTAATGTTGATTTAATAAGGAGCATTAATACCAAGGAGTGATACTTGCAGACGCCGGAACTACAGCACTTTTATATCTCTGAAGAGCAATCGATCTACCTAATGGCAGCAAATGATGCCCGTAGACGCCGTGCTTGGATGAGACTCTGTAAGCAACAACTCAACAAGCTCGGCTACAAACAGTTCGAACTGGTGGGTAAAGGCGCTTATGGTTTTGTATTTGCTGGAGTGAATGCTCAAGGAGAGGCTCATGTTTTTAAGTTCTCTCGTTTAACACTGCCACAGCATGTGCAAGATAGGCTGGAAGAGGAAGCGTTTATGCTCTCTCAAGTCATCCATCCCAATGTGCCTCCGGCGATTAAATATCAGCATGTGGGTAAGCAAGGTATCTTGGTGATGGCCAGAGCACCGGGAGAGGACTTGGAGCAGCTTTGCCTGCGTATTGGCGCTCTGCCAGTGGCAATGGTGATGAACATTGCCCGCCAGTTGGCTGCAATCCTCAAGTACTTGCATAATGGTCGCCCCCTTATCCATGGCGATATAAAACCATCAAACCTTGTTTATGATGTCAAAACCCAGCACCTGTCTTTAATCGATTGGGGCTCTGCGGTATTTGCCCAACGCGACAATGACGGTAACCCAGTTAACGGCAATGTGATGGATTTAATGTCGAGCGATCAGCAACAGACTAATGCCCGCATGGGGGATGTGTATTTTATCGGTGAAGAGCAACTCAATGGCGCATTGTCGAGCCCACGATTTGACGAGCAAGGCGTAGCTGCAACGCTCTACGCATTGGCCTCAGGCCAAGCCAGTCGCTTTGGCAGTAGAGTTATCCCCGCCACCAGCATTGGCTTACCGGTTGAACTTGCCAAAACCTTAGACGGTATGTTGAGTGAAGACCCCACTCAGCGACAGCGTGCGGGTGATTACTTTGTTAAAAGCATGGCCCACAGCCACAGAATGCACCTGCCTGAAATCAATAGCGGACCGCTGATCGCCGATATTCCGGTCTGGGTATTGGCGAGCAAGAAAGAGGTTGAAACAGTGACCTATAGTTCACGTAAAGCCTTTCTCCAAGAGCACAATAGCGATGACCCCATTGCCAAGATGGATGACCTGCAATTAGAGAAGTACTACCGTAACTTTATGGCGGGTATGGGCGATACCGAAAAAGGCTTTATCGCGGCGGTGGGCCGCATAGCGCAATATGACATCGTCGGCGGATTAGCGATTCATTGGCGAGAAACTGGGGTGTTTATTGATTCTAATCTGGCGCTATATAATGAGAGTCAAAAAAAGGCCTTAACAATTTCAGTCAATAACATGGT
This sequence comes from Shewanella abyssi, assembly GCF_023284025.1. GTDB lineage: Bacteria > Pseudomonadota > Gammaproteobacteria > Enterobacterales > Shewanellaceae > Shewanella > Shewanella abyssi. The sequence goes on from NZ_JAKIKR010000040.1 coordinate 9,003, forward strand.
CACGCTTGCCTGCGGGATCCACCGTATCGGGGTATTTAAAGCCTGCTTCTTTAACGCCAGAGATACACTGCATATCGAACGAGAGGACAGTCAGCAACCGTTTATTATTGCTAGCGGACAACAGTTGCCTTTTGAAGTGGGTGATGTGCCCTCTTTGGAAGATCGTTCAAGATTACACTCTTACTTTGAAGATGGCCGCGATCCTGAAGAAAACTTAGAACTTCCCAGAGAGATCATGACCGAGCTGGCCATCATTAACCAGATTCATCATACCGGCTGCATCATCTTCGAAGCACTGCCTAAGCACATGAAGATCCACAGCTACTTGCGCTTACTGAATCCGAGAAAACAAGCAGCATTTCGCGGCTGTTTAGACCGCATCTTAAGCCATGTCGATAAAATACAAGGCAAAGGGGTGTCAGGATTTATGAAGCTGCCCTATAAAAACACCCGCAAATTTAACCATGTGGAACGCAAACCCGACTTCTTTTATCCACGCAATCCGAAACAAGCCACTCATTAAAATTAGGCTTTAGGCTCTGCTTTGTCATCTTTAGCCTTGTCATCTTTAGCCTTGTCACCCTCATCAAGCGTACCCTCAACTTGATGCGTTTCAGGGCGTTTATCACTTGGGTCTGCTTTACGTTCAAAATCACCATCAAAAGTGTTGCCGTCATCAAAAGGTGACTGGCCACCTTGCTGACCAAATGGATTGCCTTGCCCGCCCATGCCAGGGCCAAAGCCTCCCTGAAAGCCGCCATTGGCTTTGACTTTAAGTTGCATCCGCTTGTAGAAATAACCCGCGACGGGAATGCGAGTGAATGGTGTTAACAAAATCAAACCAAGAAAGTCCGTTACAAAACCGGGAATAAGTAACAGTAGCCCCGCTGCTGCTAACATCATCCCTTCAACAATCTCCTGCCCTGGCGCTTCGCCACGAGCCATCTTTTGTTGTACTTGCATCAAGGTACTAATACCTTGGCTGCGTACTAACGATACCCCAACAACAGCGGTAAAAATAACCAACGCCACTGTGGTCCAGCTGCCGAGGGCTTCGCCGACTCTGATCAGTACAGATAGCTCAATCACAGGAACGACAACAAAAATTAATAACAAAATAAAAAACACGCTGGCCTCACATTTTTTGGTGGTGATGAAAACTAAATTGGGGTTAGTCGGTCTACTTTCAAGTGTATAGACATTAAAATCGCCATTGTTTCAGCTGAAATGCCAAAGCATTTGTAAGCAAAAACTACTGGTATCACTATTTTCGCAATGCCCTAATGCATGCATTAGGCAAAACACGTAAAGTAGCGTTAGCGACAATCATAGCCACAAGCTTAATTCAATTGGCTTAAAGCAGCTTTAATCTGTGAGTTTCAATTGAGTTAGCCATCAGCAGGAAAGACAATGTTAAATGGACAATGAATTTTTACTGGTAATGACCACCTGCCCTGACGAAGCGTTGGCTAAATTTTTAGCACACACGTTAGTAAAGGCCAAACTTGCTGCATGCGTACAGATCTCATCACCGGTGACATCCGTATATGAGTGGCAAGGTGAGATTTGTGAAGAAAAAGAGTTCTGTTTGCAGATTAAATGCCTCGCTAAACACTATGCAGCGATTGAGGCTGCAGTATTGAAACTGCATCCCTTTGATGTTCCCGAGCTAATAGCAATGCCTGTGACTCAGGGATTGCCAGCCTATTTTGATTGGATAAAAGAAACCACACAGCCATGAAAAAAATGATTACTCTGTTTTTAGCCTCCCTGCTACTGCTTAGTCCATTAGCACACGCTGAAAGCATTTTCGATAACAATAAATTCTCCTTTTTAAAGGGCGAACCTGAACTGATGCCCGTCGATCAAGCATTTGTTTTCGACTTCGAGCAGCAAGGCGATAAGGTCAAAATCAGCTGGGTCATTGCCGACGGTTACTACATGTACCGCGACAAACTGAAATTTGAAGCCGACGGTGCGGTATTAGGCGAGATTGCGCTGCCTAAAGGCAAGTCTCATAACGATGAGTATTTTGGCGAGCAGGAAGTTTATTACTCTTATATTGAGATACCTGTTGCGATAAAAGAAGCGGCCGCAGGCGATAAGCTTAACGTCACCTTTATGGGCTGTGCCGAAGGTAAGCTTTGCTTCCCACCGACCAAGCGCACCGCTGTACTAACTGATGTTAGCGCCAATGATGGCATACTTAACCTACCAGGCAGTAGTGATGTCACTGCTGTTAGCGATGCTGACGTTGCACCTATTACCCAGCAGGATAGCTTAAGTAAAATGCTCGCTGGCGACAGCCTGATTTGGACCCTGGTGATCTTCTTTGGTTTAGGTATTGGACTGGCATTAACGCCGTGTGTGTTCCCGATGTACCCAATATTGTCAGGCATTATTGTCGGTCAAGGAGAGAAGCTCTCTACGGCCAAAGCCTTTGGCTTGTCTATGGTCTACGTCCAAGGGATGGCAATCACCTACTCACTCGTAGGACTTGTTGTTGCCTCTGCCGGCATGAAGTATCAAGCCGCGCTACAACACCCTGCGGTACTGATCGTACTGGCGATACTGTTCTTCGTTTTAAGCTTATCAATGTTTGGCTTGTACGAGCTTAAGCTGCCCTCTAAGTGGCAAGAGAAGATGAACTCAATGTCGAACAGCCAAAAAAGCGGCAACGTCATTGGTGTGTTCTTGATGGGTGTGATCTCAGGACTCGTCGCCTCGCCTTGCACCACGGCGCCGCTGTCTGGTGCACTTATTTATGTGGCACAAACAGGCGATCTGCTACAAGGCTTCTTAGCGCTCTATGTACTCAGTATGGGTATGGGCATACCGCTGCTGATTGTTGGTACCTCTGGCGGCAAGTTCCTACCAAGAGCAGGTAGCTGGATGGATATCATCAAGACCATTTTTGGCTTCCTACTCATCGCAGTATCGATTGTCATGCTAGGGCGAATTTGGCCAGGCGTGATCTCCGATGTCTTATGGTCACTTTGGGGCGTTGTTTTCGTCGGCTACCTAATGCATCAAAATAGGCTGACGGAGTTTAACTGGAAACAAACCACTCGAGCAGTACTGCTGTTGCTTGTTTTCCTCGGGAGTGTCTCCTATGGCATGCAAGCCGTTATGAATCATTTTGGCTTTACCTCTAACGCTAGCCTGAGCAATGCGGAGCAAGCTCATGAATTTAAGCGCATTAAGTCGCTTGAAGATCTCGACAGCGAAATTGCAGCGGCGACGGCACAAGGCAAAACAGTGATGTTAGATCTCTACGCCGACTGGTGTGTTGCCTGTAAAGAGTTTGAGGCAATTACCTTTAAAGATGCTGCAGTCATGGAGCGTATGGACAAGATGATACTGCTGCAAGCTGACGTCACTAAAAGTGATGATATCGATATTGCTCTGCTAGAGTATTACGATGTTTTAGGCTTGCCAACGCTACTGATGTTTGATGACACTGGCGCCGTAAGAGATGACTTACGAGTCACAGGTTTTATGCGCCCTAAGGCGTTTGCAGAGCACCTTGACCATCTAGTGAAGTAGTCGTGACCCGTTGTAATGTGTTTGTGATGCGCTGGTGATTTAGTCACCTGCACAGCTTTAAGCCTCTGCACTGAAATGCCCTTTCATTTAGGCATTTGGCAGGGGCTTTTTTATATGCACAATTTATACATTGGCCCACGAATCCCCAACCTTTAGCAGTAGAACAACATTAGATCTGCCTCTATAACAAGCGATAATATAATTGCTAAGTTTCACTTAAACTTCATAAACTTCTTGTACAATGCTCTGTAATAATATCTTTTATAAGGAGCACCATGGAACCCGCGATACTCATTATTACCTTAGCCTGCGGCATGCTAGTTAGCCGTGTGGGACTGCCCCCATTGATTGGCTACCTGGTTGCGGGATTTGTGTTGTTTCTGTTTGGGATTGAAGAATCCAGTCTACCCATGCTGCAGCAATTTGCTAACTTGGGCGTTACCTTACTGCTGTTTGCCATTGGTCTTAAGCTGGATATTCGCAGCCTATTTAAAGTCGAGGTTTGGGCTGGTTCCAGTCTGCATCTGCTCGGCTCAATGGTGTTTTTCATCCCACTGTTAAAGCTGTTAGGCTTACTCGGTTTAGAGCAATTAACAGGACTTGAACTCAACCAACTGGGACTATTGGCGTTTGCCTTAAGTTTCTCCAGCACCATTTTCGCGGTAAAAATCTTGGAAGATAAAGGTGATATGCAATCCCTTTATGGCCGAGTGGCGATTGGTATCTTGATTATGCAGGATATCTTTGCCGTGGCATTCTTGACGATTTCCAAAGGCGACATCCCCTCATACTGGGCACTAGGCTTGTTGTTACTGCCGTTAGCAAAACCGCTTATTTACAAGGCGTTCGACCGCGTCGGTCACGGCGAACTGCTGGTCCTTTTCGGTTTAGTCATGGCGCTAGTCATGGGCGCTTGGTTATTTGAGGTCGTCGGTCTCAAGCCTGATCTCGGTGCGCTCGTCATCGGCATTCTATTGGCGGGGCACCCCAAATCATCAGAGCTGGCAAAATCACTATTTTACTTTAAGGAACTTTTCTTAGTCGCGTTCTTCTTAACCGTTGGCCTCAATGGTTTACCCACCTTCTCCGATATCGGCTTAGCCGCTATATTGGTGTTGGTGGTACCGATTAAAATCGTCCTCTTCCTCTATCTATTAACGCACTTCAAACTGCGCTCCCGTACCTCACTACTGACCTCTTTCAGCCTCGGTAATTACAGTGAGTTTGGTTTAATTGTTGCCGCTGTAGCCACCTCGAATGGCTGGTTACCGCCGCAATGGATGGTGATTTTAGCCGTCGCATTAAGCTTTAGCTTTCTGTTTTCGGCGCCGCTGAACAGCGCCTCTAATCGCCTTTATCAAAAATACCAAAGTCGATTACAGCGGTTAGAGAAACACCCACTGCATCCAGAAGATCGTCCTATTCATGTGGGTAATCCCAGGTTTCTTATTTTAGGTATGGGCCGCATTGGTTCGGGGGCTTATGACGAGCTTAGAGTACAGTATGAAGGTGAGATCCTAGGCGTTGAACACAAGCAAGAGCTGGTTGATTACCACAACCAGCAGGGTCGCAACGTGGTTCAAGGTGATGCCTCTGATACCGACTTTTGGGAAAAACTGGATAAAGCCCCCAATCTAGAACTGGTACTTTTGGCGATGCCACATCACGTTGGTAATCTATTTGCTGTTGAGCAGCTAAAACGTTTAGATTACCAAGGTAAACTAAGCGCCATCGTACAGTATAAAGAAGATGCTGATGCCTTAAGTGAATCAGGTGTGCACAGTGTTTATAACCTTTACGAAGCAGCTGGTGCGGGTTTTGTTGATCACGTCGTTAAAGAGCTACTCAGCCCTAAAGGCACCGTGCCTGACCACCCAGAAGCGGTTAATCACCCTCGCAATGATAGCTAACCTTTACAGGCTGATTAAGTAAACAACTCAGCTGATTGTATACATTATTCCCAGTATCGAGTATGTTGTTTGGCACAATAAAAATAATGCCAAATAACATACGATGCTAATAAAAAAAGATAATCGACCGTTTAAAGCCTTAAGCTGCCAGCTACGCGCTCCACGCCTTTATCGCAAACTGAGCGGGATCATCTTGCTGAGCCTGATGAGTCAATTCTCATATGCTCAGGCTGAGCGATGGCAAGACCACCTTATTTTCGAACAAAATAAGCAAGCGCCCCACGCCAGCTTTTTTGGTTACTCATCAGTGTCAAAAGCGCTTAATGATGATTACCAAGCCAGTAGTAACTTCATTGATCTTAATGGTCGCTGGCAATTTCATTACGCCAAGAATCCTTTTGCTACCCCCGCTGATTTTGCGCAAAAAGACGCTAACCTAGATGATTGGCAAAGCATTCTGGTACCTGGAAATTGGGAAACCCAAGGTTTTGGTCACGCCATCTACCTAGATGAGCGCTATCCATTTACCACCAGCTGGCCAGATGCGCCTGAAGAGCATAACCCTACCGGCAGCTACCGACGTCAATTTGAGCTGCCTAAAGCTTGGCAAAACAAACAGGTATTCTTGCATATCGGTGCTGCGCGCTCGGCATTGAGTGCTCATATTAATGGTGTTGAAGTCGGTTATAGCCAAGGCGCTAAAACCCCAGCTGAATTTGATATCACCCCCTACCTCAATCAAACAGACAACCTCATCGCGTTGCAAATCATCCGCTGGAGCGATGCCAGCTACCTCGAAAGCCAAGATATGTTGCGAGTCAGCGGCATTGAACGCGATGTCTATCTGTATGCCACCGAGAAACAGCGTATAGCCGATATTGATGCGGGCTATACACTCAGCCCCGACCTATCCAAAGCCAACATGGGGATTAAGATAAAACTTAATAATCATGCAAAACAGGCCATAAAAGCGCAGCAGCTGAGTCTGCACTATCAACTCATTTCTCCTCAGGGGATCAGCATAAAACAGGGCCAACAAGCCGTCTCAGCGTTTAATGTCAGTCATAACGAAGTCATCAATTTTTCACTGCAACAACCGACTCTTTGGAGCGCAGAAACCCCAGCGCTTTACCAACTGCTTATTAGTCTTAAAAATACCGACGGTATGCTGCTACAAGCCAGTAGCCAAAAAATAGGTCTTCGCCGGGTCGAGATAAAAGCGGGTCAGCTATTAGTAAACAATAAAGCCATCACCATCCGCGGTGTCGATAGACATGAAACTGACCCAGAGCATGGCCATGTGGTGAGTCGCGCTAGCATGGAAACTGATGTTCGCTTAATGAAGCAAAACAATATCAATGCGGTGCGCTCAGCCCACTACCCCAACGACCCCTATTGGTTAAGCTTAACCGACAAGTATGGCCTCTATGTCATCGATGAAGCCAATATCGAATCTCATCCACTGGCCATTGATGAAAGCACCCAGCTCGGTAATACCATGAGCTGGCTACCGGCCCATAAAGCCCGCGTTGAACGCATGGTCGAGCGTGATAAAAACCACCCCTCGATTATCATCTGGTCCTTGGGCAACGAAGCGGGGGAAGGCACGCTATTTGAAGCACTATACGATTGGCTAAAACAGCGCGATCCAAGCCGCCCAGTGCAGTATGAACCCGCCGGGCAACATGCCTACACTGACATTGTGGCGCCTATGTACCCGTCAATTGAACGTATTGAAAAATATGCCAAAGAGCAAAATGATCGCCCGCTGATCATGATTGAGTATGCCCACGCTATGGGTAACTCCGTTGGTAACCTACAGGATTACTGGGACGTTATTGAGCGCTACCCACAGCTACAAGGCGGTTTTATTTGGGATTGGGTAGATCAATCTTTGGCATTTATCAATGAAAATGGCCAGCGATACTGGGCCTACGGTAAAGACTATCATCCTGATATGCCTACCGATGGTAACTTCTTAAATAATGGACTGGTCGATCCTGACCGCAACCCACATCCACACCTAAGTGAGGTCAAAAAGGTCTACCAACCTCTGCGTTTCAATCAATTTGTCCCAGCAACAAATTCGGTTAGTTTTGAGTTCGAAAACCGCTATGACTTTATTGATACTCAAGGGCTGCGTTTAAAGTGGACCATAGAGCAAGATGGCAGTGAATTTAGCCACGGCGTGATTGAGATGCCGACGATTAAAGCGGGCCAGTCTACGCCGATAACACTGCCAATTGAACGCTCACTTTTTAGTAAGCAGCATGAGTACCTTTTACTGTTAGAGGTGCTGGTCGATAAGCCACAACCTATGCTCGACACCGATCACCGCATCGCTTTTGCTCAATTCCCCCTGCAGCAAGCCGCCACTCAGAAAACGACCTTAGCTAAGGCTATTACTGAGCATGATGATTTTTGGCAATTGGGCGATGATGCAACCCGCTATTTAATCTCTAAACAAACCGGCTGGCTCAGTGACATAAAGCAAGATGGCCAATCGCAGCTAACGGCGCCGTTAGTGGTTAACTTTTGGCGCGCGCCGACTGACAACGACTTAGGCAACCAAATGCCTGAGTGGGCTGGCGCATGGCAAGACGCTGCAAAGCAGCTCACGCTGCTATCGATTAAACGCACTAGCCCTTATAACATCGAAGTGCTGCAGCAGCATCCAACACTCAACTTTACTCTGAGTACCCGCTACCAAATAAGTACTCACGGGCAACTACTAGTACAAAGCCAGTTCACGCCGGGCGATATTGAGTTAGCCGACCTACCACGCTTTGGTTTTCAGACACAACTGCCTTTTAGTCAGCGCTTTATGCACTACTTCGGTCGTGGACCAGAGGAGACCTATGCCGATAGGAAATCAGGCAATCCAATTAGCTGGTTTGCACTGCCTATTGATAAGGCTTTTCATCGCTACTCTCGACCACAAGAAACAGGCCAACGCAGCGACGTTCGCTTTGTGGCGGTCACTGATGCCCATGGCAATGGCTTGCTAGCAAAGGCAGGACCATCGAAGCAAGCGGATGACTTAAATGACACACTGCAAACCAGTCTTTGGCCTTTTGCCCAAGCAGATATCGACTTTAGACAAGGCGACGCCTCTGGCTCAGCATCGGGTCTGGTGCCAGTAACGGCTAACCACGGCGCCGAGATCCCTATCCGAGAATTTGTCACTTGGAACATCGACTACAAACAGATGGGCGTTGGCGGTGACACGTCATGGGGCAGACAAGTACACCAGCCTTATCGTATTAAAGCCCAGCCGATGCAGTTCAATTTTAGTATCGAACCTGTGGCAGCCAGCAGTGATATTCAACAACAAGCAAGAACTAAACCTTAATGATCAATTCTTAAGTACTGGTAAGTAACCGCATCTAAAGTCAGTGATTAATATGGCCTAGGGTGAAATATTAATAATAAAGGATAGACATGGAACAAGTTATTCAATTAGTCATATTTTTTGGCTTAACGTCATTAGTCGGATTTATTACCTACCTTAAGTGCCGCAAAATAGTGCGCGACACTAGCGACAGCAAAGACTACTTTCTTGCCGGTGGCGGCTTAAGCTGGGTCGTGGTGGCGGGATCGCTAATGATGACCAACATCAGCGCCGAACAGATAGTGGGCATGAACGGCGCGCAAGCACTGTTAGTAGCCTGGTGGGAGATCGCCGCGGCAGTGGGACTAATCATTCTCGCAAAGTGGCTTATTCCGATTTACTACAAGTACAATTGCACCACCACCACCGAATTACTTGAGCGCAAATATAACGACAAAGGCATTCGTGCCATGGTGTCGGTGCTGTTTATGCTCGGCTATGCCTTCATCTTGCTGCCTGTAGTGCTCTACACAGGTTCGCTATTTATGAAATCCATGTTTGGCCTGTCTATATCTGTCATTGCCTTGGCGGTGATCTTTGCCGTTGTCGGCGCCATCTATGCCATTTTTGGTGGATTAAGAGCCATTGCCATTTCAGACAGCCTTAACGGTATTGGCCTATTGCTGATGGGCATTTTGGTGTCATATTTGGCGCTCAATGCCGTCAACTGGGATCTCTCTGGGGTACCGCTTGAACGATTAACCTTGATAGGTGACGACCAATCCGATATTCCTTGGCATACCTTGCTGACTGGCATGGTGTTTATTCAAATTTTCTACTGGGGCACCAACATGGTGATCACCCAGCGCGCATTGGCAGCAAAGTCTGTTGAAGAAGCGCAAAAAGGCCTCTATGCAGCAGTGGTAATGAAACTGATCATTCCTATTATCGTGGTGTTACCCGGCATTGTGGCTTACAAACTCTACGGCGATGTGGGCGATGTAGCTTACGGTCGATTGGTCGGTGATATTTTGCCGAGCTGGATGTCAGGAGCCTTTGCCGCAGTCATGGCGGGCGCGGTATTGAGCTCGTTCAACTCTTGCTTAAACTCAGCCGCAGCCCTCTATACCTGCGATATTCATCAGAACTACATAAACCCGAAGGCCGATGTCAGAAAAATCGGTACTCGAGTGGCATTAGTGTTCACCGTCATTGCGTTACTGCTGGTGCCCGTATTTGCCGAATCCAAGAGTATTATCTCTTTGCTGCAAAAGTTAAATGGACTCTACTCCATGCCGGTGCTGGCGGCATTTATCTGCGCGCTAGTGTTTAAGAATGTCAGTGCCAAGGCGATTAAAGTCGGCTTAGTATTTGGTGTGTTGGTTTATGCGGTGTTTACCTTTGTTTGGAGCCCGCTGCACTTTATCCACATGATGGCTATCACACTCGCGGCAACCATTTTAGTCACGCTGTTCTTGAGTCGGTTTGTATTCTCACCACAACAAGACATCACTCCGCTCACCGCTAGCTAACAGCAAACAATCTCAGGGGCTGTGCATCACAGCCCCTGTTAAATGCATATTATGAAGGACTCTTTAGATGTTTGATCGTGACGACCACCCCCACAGACGTTTTAATCCATTAACCGAACAGTGGTTATTGGTTTCGCCACATCGAGCAAAGCGTCCCTGGCAGGGACAAAGGGAGTCAACGACGGTTACCAGCGCCCAAAAATACGATCCAGAGTGCTATCTTTGCCCTGGAAACAGTAGAATTAGTGGCGAAAAAAATCCTCAATATAGCTTACCATTTGTCTTCACCAACGATTTTGCTGCGCTCACGGCTGATACACCCGCCGCGCAGCAAGATGATCCACTCTTTAGGTTACAATCCGTCACGGGTACCAGTCGGGTTATCTGCTTCTCTGCCGATCATAGTCATACGCTACCTAAGCTTTCTGTTGCCCAACTCACCGCGGTATTTGAGTGTCTTGCAAAAGAAGTCCGCGAGCTCGGAGCACACTATCCTTGGGTGCAAGTTTTTGAAAATAAGGGCGCTGCCATGGGTTGTTCAAACCCACACCCCCATGGCCAAATATGGGCGGTAAGCGAATTGCCTAATGAGGCCGTCACCGAGACCCGTACTCAATTAGCCTATTATCAAAGTCACCAACGGCAGATGCTGCTGGACTATGCCAGAAAAGAGATCGCTAACGCAGAGCGAGTCGTCGTCAGCAATGAAGACTGGCTAGTGGTCGTGCCTTGGTGGGCAGCTTGGCCATTTGAAACCCTCATTTTACCGCGCTTTACGGTCTCCCATTTAGACAAACTAACTGCAAGCCAGCAAGTTTCATTAGCGACCATTATGAAGTCACTGATGACACGCTACGACAATCTGTTTAACACCAGCTTCCCCTACTCTATGGGCTGGCATGGCGCACCGTTTGACAAGCAAGCTCATCCAGAGTGGCAGTTGCATGGACATGTATATCCCCCACTGCTACGCAGTGCCGATGTAAAGAAATTCATGGTAGGTTATGAGATGCTGGCAGAAACTCAGCGAGACCTAACCCCAGAGCAAGCAGCAAGCCTGCTGCGGGCTCAGTCAGAGGTTCACTATGAAAATCAATAGAAAAACTCAGTTACACATGAGGTACTGTCGTGATATAAAGTTAATGAAGTGAATGCAAAGTTAGTAACGTGAATATTACAACTCAGCGGCAGAGTAACCCAGTAATCGATGTATACACTTTGATTAGCAAGCGACTGTACGCCGCCATCTAGATAGTGATAGCCAACTTTCGGAACAGTAAACCATGTCCAATCCAGCTCAACGAGCCAATAAGCTTTTTGTACAAACTTTCGGCACTCTAGCTGATGCGCTCTATGCGGCTCCAGGACGAGTCAATTTAATTGGTGAGCATACCGACTACAATGACGGTTTTGTGCTGCCAGCGGCGATTAACTTTCACACCATTATTGCCATAAAGCGTCGTGAGGATAACAAATTCCGCGCAGTCTCAGATGCCTTTCCCGGTGAGATGAAAGAGTGGACCTTCGGTGAAGAGGGCGATACGCCACAATCAATAGAATGGGCTGATTACCTTAAAGGTTTTAGTGCCGCTATGGCGATATCAGGCTTGGCTCCTAAAGGGCTCGATTTGGCCATTGTCAGTAATGTTCCTCTCGGTGCAGGCCTCTCCTCTTCTGCCGCGTTAGAGGTCGCTTTTGGTACTGCAGTTAATGACGCGAACCAGATTAGACTGTCGCCTCTGGCTATCGCCCAGCTGGCACAGCGGGGCGAAAATCACTACGTCGGTTGCGCCTGCGGCATTATGGATCAGATGATAAGTGCGCTAGGTCAGCAAGATCATGCATTGTTAATCGACTGCCTCGATCTCGATAGTGAAGCAGTAAGCATTCCCGATAATTTAAGCCTGATTATTATTAACTCTAATGTTAAGCGTGGTTTGGTTGAGTCTGAGTACAACCTGCGCCGCGAACAGTGTGAACAAGTCGCACAACACTTCAAATTAGATTCGCTGCGTCACCTTGAACTCACAGCGCTTGAAGCGGCAAAAAATGAGCTTAGCGATGTTTGTTATCGACGTGCAAGACATGTTATCACCGAGAATCGCCGAACTCAAAATGCCGCATGGGCGCTGGAATCTGGCAATATACCCCAGCTAAGTACATTGATGGCCGAGTCACACATCTCTATGCGTGATGATTTTGAGATCACCGTGCCTGAAATCGATTTTCTGGTAGAGATCATATCCAAGGTCATTGGCGAAAAAGGCGGTGTACGGATGACGGGGGGGGGCTTTGGTGGTTGTGTCGTCGCCCTCGTTGATCATGAGCTAACTGATGCAGTTGTGGCCGCTGTTGAAAATAAGTATTTAGAAAAAACCGGCATAGAAGCCGCTATCTATCTATGCTCCGCCTCTGATGGCGCCAAACGACTGGATAACTAAGCACTAACGGAACACGGATTAGAATACGTATTCATCTTGCCAAATCAAAATGTTAGTCACAAAATAGAACATTGTAATCTTTTAACAAGGATAAACTATCATGGTACGTTTTCGCCCTCTAGACCCTTGGATCGATCCCCGTGGTGGCCAAATTGAACGGGTTCGAATAGATAACGGCACCATAGCGTTAGAGGTTCTGAGTTTAGGCGGTATCATCCGCTCGCTGTGGACCCCAGACCGAGATGGCGAGCGTGGCAATATCGTTTTAGGTTGTGACAGTGTCAGTGACTATTTAGCGCAAGATGCACATTTAGGCGCAATTGCTGGCCGCTATGCCAATCGCATTGCCAACGGACAATTCTCCGCTGATGGTCAGCGATACCAGCTCGATATCAATCAGGACAGCAATTGTCTACATGGTGGCAAAGAGGGTTTCAGTCGCAAGCACTGGCATTTAGGTCAGCTGCCTGATGGAGTTCGCTTAAGCTTAGTCAGTGCCGATGGTGATATGGGCTTTCCCGGCAAGTGCACTGTCCAGTTAGATTATCGTCTGGTGGGCAATAACCTCTACGTAGAGATGCTTGCCAGTACCGATAAAACCTGCCCAATAAGCCTTACGCAGCATAGTTACTTTAATTTGGATGGCAGCAGCAGTAGCTTGCAACACGCCCTACAAGTTGATGCTACTCAATACCTAGCGATGAATGACGTAGGTGTACCCACACAAATATGCGACAGCCGTAATACTGCGCTCGATCTGCAACAAGCCAAACCCTTACAGTCGTTTATAGGCGCAGAAGAGTTTACAGCCACATCAGGGATAGATCATTGTTACCTGTTACCCAAAACTGAGCCGCAACTACAAAGATTCGGTCGTTTAAGCTCTACGGTAAGTGGCCGTGGCATGACCCTCTATACCAATCAACCCAGTGTTCAGGTGTACGGAGCTAACTGTTTACAGGGTACTATAGGGAAAAATCAACAGCCGTTAGCGCAATATCAAGGGCTGTGTATCGAACCTCAACAAGTACCCGATGCGCCTAACCAAGCCAAAATTGCCGGTGATGGATTAATTCGACCTGGTGAAATTTATCACCATATCAGCCGTTATCAATTTGATCGCGACGCCTAGTCATCAAAATCGTCATTTGACCAACCTCGGTCAAAATCAACTTCATCAGTCGACTCGGCTTCTAACTCAGACTCAGCTTCGGATTCAGCTTCAGCTTCAGGCTCAATAATGGGTTCAGGTTTAGCTCTTTTAACCACACTAGCTTTGGGATTATTGGCTTCTACCCAGCCAGAATGCTGCTCCATAAATACATCTCGAGCAACATTCCAAGCAGCGCCAAAATTTGCCTCTGCAGTCGCTAATGCTGCACCTGATAACTCATGTAAATTGGGCTTAACAATCCCTTCCGCATACTCAATAATGGCGTCACGAGTCGTATTATAAAAGTAAACTCTACCTGCAGATGCCTCAGGGAATTGTTTATCATAAATGATCACCGTATTACCACGAGACGTTACCAGCTCACCGTACCAAACAGGTTTTTTTGACGAATTATACATATATGCCAATGCCCTTAAATCAACACATACCCAAAACTTATAAAGTAAATGTTACTGTCATTTACTTCGGTTTACTCAATGGCTCACATTGAGATTTCAGCCATATCTTGGCAGTTTATTGCTATATTTCAGTAGCAGAATATGTGGAATTAGCATGAACTGATTGAAACATAATTCAGCTATTTCGCTGCTATTATCGAATTTAGTTCAAAGCCGTCGTTATTCAAGTTTTTATCTACGAATAAATTCGAACAATAGGGTGGATAACAAAAAACCATCTTTATATCAACATCTTGAATGGCACGTTAAAATTGTATATTTGCATTAATTCGAAACTACATAGTGTTCTGACAACATGACAGAATGATGTCAGGCTAAAAACCTGTCTCTACATTCCACCTCTGAGTGAAACTCTTTATTTAATCCCAAGCTAAACAGGTAGCCTGACACGAGTTATGCACAGTGAATTTACCAGCGTCTGCAGCTTTTCTTTGTTAGACTGCGGGGTCATTCATCATCCAAAAGCGCTACAGATACTATTTTGAAGCTGAAATTATTATTCCTTCTGAGCTTAAGTTTTTCGGCCCAAGCTGAGCAGATAGTTATTGCATCTGATATCTGGTGCCCCTACATCTGTGCTGACGATTCAGGTTATTTAGTTGAACTGACTCAACAGGCATTTTTAACCGTCGGCGTTAGCGCTAAGTTTGAAACCATTCCCTTTCAAAGAGCCCTAAGGCTGGCGCAGAGAGACCGAATTCATGCGGTGCTGGCAGTCTCAGCTGAACATATTGAACGCTTTAAATTGCAAACATCTAATATAGCGCTAGGCCAGTACAGCAATGACTTTTACGTGCATAGCTCCAATGACTGGCAATACTCAGCATTTACCGATCTTAAGGGTAAGGCGCTTGCCAGTATTTTAGGTTATGACTATGGCGACAAGATTAATCAATATCTAAAACAAAGCACTTCTAGTTATCGAGCCTCCGGTGAAACCCCCTTAAAGACCAACTTAAACCTGCTTAGAAAAGATCGAGTCGATGTGTTACTGGGAAATAGGTATGTGATAGCACACACCGCAAAGGCATTTGGCTACTCTGAGGATATTAAGTTTGCCGGAAGCGAAGGGATCTCCACTCCTCTCTACGTGGGGTTTAGCCATAAAGACCTCGAAAATAACTATCAGGATAAGTTTGCTGAAGGGATAGAAAACATCAAGCAATCAGGTCAATATCAAGCCATTTTAGATAAATACCATATCGAGCCATGGTAACGACTGCAATAACTACAACAGTAACGACCACTGCCGTAGAGCCCATATGAAAAAGCCGAACATTGTTGCTCGGCTTTTACGTTAAGCATTATAAGTTAACGCGCTTTCTCAACCACACGCCGGATCGACCCAACGTACTTATTAGCTTAACTCATTTAAACTAAGTTGCAGCCTTCACCTTTAAGATAAAATCCTGATAAAAAACCCAGCTTTTATGCTGGGTTCATATATGGTTTGAGCTTTAAATTTACAGTTTTACATTATACGTTTCCTAGAACGGGATATCGTCATCCCAACCGTCATCCAAATCTGGAGTCACATTCTGCTGTGGCTGCGGAGCAGGACGCTGCTGAGGTGCAGCCTGAGGCTTAGGTGCATAACCACCTTGAGCAGGAGCCGCTTGCTGTGGAGCTGACTGTTGTGGTTGCTGGTAACCGCCTTGCTGAGGAGCTGCTTGCTGTGGCTTAGGTGCATAACCACCTTGCTGAGGAGCTGCTTGCTGTGGCTTAGGTGCATAACCACCCTGTTGCGGCGCTTGCTGCTGTTGTGGTTGCTGGTATCCGCCTTGTGCTGGTGCACCAGGAGCTTGACCTTGACCTTGACCACGACCACCTAACATTTGCATTTGACCGCCTTGATCGACAACAACTTCAGTGCTGTAACGATCTTGACCGCTTTGGTCTTTCCACTTACGTGTCTGTAGTTTTCCTTCAAGGTAAACTTGAGAACCTTTACGCAGGTATTCACCTGTGATTTCGGCCAATTTGCCAAACATCACTACGCGGTGCCATTCTGTGCGCTCTTGCTTTTGACCACTTTGATCTTTCCAAGATTCACTTGTCGCCACGGTAATGTTGGCTACGGCATTGCCGTTCGGCATGTAACGAACTTCAGGATCTTGTCCTAAATTACCTACCAAAATTACTTTATTGACACCACGACTGGCCATTGAAATCTCCTGCAATATTTATAAATTTTTCACTAATTGACAGAGCCTAACACAGCTCTGGCTTCTCTCAAATCGAAATGGTCATCTACTTTTAAATAAGCCACTTTCTCTTCGAGTACCACTATGGCTTCAGCGACGCCAGTTAACGCTGACAGCTCTGTTGCCATTACTTTTGCGCCCTGTCTATCACTGACATCGGCCTCTAGTGTATAACTCTTCAAAAGCACTGGATTTTGCATACCAAAAGTGAGTAAAAACCAAATGCCCATTAAACCTAACGCAACCGCAAACACCCCTTCCGCGCCAACGAGCTGATAGGCGCCGCCGCCTAATAAGCCACCGCAAAATGCGCCTAAAAACTGACTGGTAGAATATACGCCCATGGCTGAGCCTTTATCACCTACCGGACAAAACTTAGCAATCAGGCTCGGTAGAGAAGCTTCAAGGTAATTAAAACCGGTAAAGAACAACACCACTGCAATAGCCAATACCGTCAGGTTGTCGGCAAATAGTGCCATCGAACCCAGTGCGACCATCATGATCAATAGTGCAACTTGAAACATCGCTTTAGTATTGTTGCGCTTAACGCCAATGATAATCAGCGGCACCATTAAGAAGAAAGCGATCATAAATGCTGGGAAATACAGCATCCAATGCTCCTCTTTGACTAATCCTGCATCGACTAAGTCTAATGGAAGCGCGACAAACACCGCTGTTAGCACTAGGTGCAGAATAAAGATGCCCGCATCCAGTCTAAACAGTTGCGGATCAACCAGCATGCGACGCAGCTTTTCAGGTGCAGCGACGGTGTCACCTTTTGGTGCTTGTGAAATAGGGGTTGGCACTAATAGCTGGACGATTAGCATGCCTAAAACAGCTAAGCCAGCGGTCATAAAGAACAGACCTGATAGGCCTACGTGCTGGGCAACGATGGGACCCACTAAGAGTGACAGTGCAAAGGAAAATCCAATACACATGCCGATAATGGCCATCACTTTAGTACGTTGTTCATCACGGGTTAAATCAGCGGCTAATGCCAGTACGGCGGCGGCAATCGCGCCCATACCTTGTATGGCACGCCCAGCCACTACGCCATAAATGGTGTCAGCATTAGCGGCAACAAGACTACCGAGAGCGAAGATCAGTAAGCCAATCAAAATGATAGGTTTACGACCATATTTGTCAGATAAGATCCCCATAGGGATTTGCAGAATTGCTTGCGTTAAGCCATAGGCACCAATAGCAATACCCACCCATAATGGTGAGAAGCCTTCTAGATGTTGCCCATAAAGTGCGAAGACGGGCATGATCATAAATAGACCCATCATGCGCAAGCCAAATACACTGGCTAAAGAAAACGCGACCTTTTTCTCAGTTTTTGAAAGTCCGTTATTGGCCATTGCCCCCGCCCTGATCAGTGAACTCTAAATAAGTCGCGCAGTCTACCACGAAGTTTTTCATTAGCCCAAAAGGAAAAGTAAAAGATGTATAGTGATACCACCTTTTGGGATGTTTCCAGCGAAGTCCCATGCTCGCTTGGTTTTCCTTATAAACGTAGCAAACTCGTTATTCCCCCCTACAATTGATCACTTACTTTGTCTATTGCCATAGACAAATTTGTGAGATACTTAACCACTTTTTTCGGCTTTGAGATCTGAACGCTAGATGGAATATATTGAAGTACGTGGCGCTCGAACCCACAATCTTAAAAACATCAACCTAACCATTCCCCGTAATAAACTAATTGTTATCACCGGGCTATCGGGTTCAGGTAAATCCTCTTTGGCATTCGATACCTTGTATGCAGAGGGGCAACGACGCTATGTAGAGTCATTGTCGGCCTACGCACGTCAGTTTTTAAGTTTGATGGAAAAGCCCGATGTTGATCACATCGAAGGCTTAAGCCCCGCTATTTCTATCGAGCAAAAATCGACCTCTCACAACCCACGTTCAACCGTGGGTACCATTACCGAAATATATGATTACCTAAGACTGCTTTTTGCCCGAGTCGGCGAACCGCGCTGCCCTACCCATGGCGAACCGTTGGCAGCGCAAACCGTCAGCCAAATGGTCGACAAAGTACTTGAGATGCCCGAAGGCAGCCGCCTGATGCTACTTGCGCCAGTGGTTAACGCTCGTAAAGGTGAACACGTAAAGCTACTCGAGAGCCTGTCGGCGCAGGGTTATATCCGTGCTCGCATTGACGGTGAAGTGTGGGATTTAACCGATCCACCAGAGCTCGACCTACACGTAAAACACACTATCGAAGTGGTAGTGGATCGCTTTAAGGTCCGTGATGATATTAAGCAGCGTTTAGCTGAGTCATTCGAAACCGCACTCGAGCTATCCGGTGGCATTGCCAAAATCACCAGTATGGATCCAGTTGAAGGTAACGCTAAAGCAGAAGTGCATGTCTTTTCGGCTAACTTTGCCTGCCCGGTATGTGGCTACTCTATGGCCGAGCTTGAGCCGCGCATCTTCTCGTTCAACAATCCCGCAGGGGCTTGCCAAACTTGTGATGGTCTTGGCGTTCAGCAGTATTTCGATCCAGAAAGAGTGATAACTAATACCGAGTTGTCGCTGGCAGGTGGTGCCATTCGAGGCTGGGATAGACGTAACTTCTATTACTTCCAAATGCTCACCTCGTTAGCAGATCACTACAAGTTTGATATCGAAAAACCCTTCGAGCAGCTAACGGATGATGTTATAAAATTGGTCCTTTATGGCTCAGGCACCCAAAGCATTGCGTTCAAATACATTAATGACCGCGGCGATGTCGTCGTCAGAAATCACCCTTTCGAGGGGATTTTAAATAACATGGATAGACGTTACCGCGAAACAGAATCTAATGCGGTACGCGATGAGCTCCACAAGTTTGTTAATACTCAATCTTGCAAAAGCTGTGGTGGCTCACGCTTGCGTGAAGAAGCACGTAACGTTTTCATTGATGATCTAAACCTGCCCGTGTTAACGCATTGGTCTATTGGTGAAGCCATGGACTATTTTGACAAGCTCGAGTTAACAGGCCAGCGTGCGCAAATAGCCGATAAGATCTTAAAAGAGGTGCGCGATCGTTTAGGCTTCCTGGTGAATGTCGGTCTAAATTACCTTAGCTTATCTCGCTCTGCTGATACCCTTTCGGGCGGCGAAGCCCAGCGAATTCGTCTAGCAAGCCAAATTGGCGCCGGACTTGTGGGCGTGATGTACGTATTAGATGAGCCCTCTATTGGCTTACATCAGCGTGATAATGAGCGTTTGTTGCAAACCCTTATTCACCTGCGCGATCTCGGTAATACCGTGATTGTGGTTGAGCATGACGAAGATGCTATCCGCATGGCTGATCACGTGATAGATATTGGCCCCGGTGCTGGTGTGCACGGTGGCCAAGTCATTGGCGAAGGCACTGTTGAAGATTTATTGGCGTGTAAAGAGTCTATTACTGGCCAATACTTATCCGGTGAAAAACAGATCCACATTTCAACGGAACGAACCGAATTTAATCCTGAGCAAGTAATCGAGCTGTTTGGCGCCTCAGGTAATAACTTACAAGATGTAGATTTACAGATCCCTGTCGGACTGTTCACTTGTATTACCGGAGTTTCCGGCTCAGGTAAATCGACCCTAATCAACGACACCTTTTATAAAATCGCCCATATCGAGTTAAACGGTGCAACCGTCGATGAGCCGTCACCCTACAAGAGTATTGTCGGTATGGATCATTGCGATAAAGTAGTCGATATTGATCAGAGTCCAATTGGCCGTACACCGCGCTCTAACCCCGCGACCTATACCGGGATTTTCACCCCAATTCGTGAACTGTTTGCTGCAACCCAGGAATCACGTACTCGCGGTTATCTACCAGGGCGGTTCTCATTTAACGTCAAAGGCGGACGTTGTGAAGCATGCCAAGGTGATGGACTGATTAAAGTGGAGATGCACTTTTTACCCGATGTTTATGTGCCCTGTGATGACTGTAAGGCGCAACGCTATAACCGTGAAACGTTAGACGTACGCTTTAAAGGTAAAAACATCCACGAAGTGCTGCAGATGACGGTAGAGGAAGCAAGACCCTTCTTCGATGCGATCCCGGCGGTGGCGCGTAAGTTACAGACACTCATGGATGTTGGCTTGTCCTATATCCGTTTAGGGCAAAGCGCGACCACGCTTTCTGGCGGCGAAGCCCAGCGGGTAAAGCTAGCGAAAGAGCTGTCTAAACGTGACACAGGTAAGACGCTGTACATATTGGACGAACCTACCACGGGTTTGCACTTTGCAGACATCCAGCTCTTACTTGATGTATTGCACCGCCTTAAATCCCATGGCAATACGATTGTGGTCATTGAGCATAATTTGGATGTGATTAAGACTGCTGATTGGATCATCGATCTCGGTCCTGAAGGGGGCTCTGGTGGTGGAACAATCTTGGTTGCAGGCACTCCTGAGCAGGTTGCTGAAAATACTCAATCTCATACCGCACGCTTCTTAAAGCCGCTGTTAGCAAAATAAAAGAGACCGATTAGCTTAAATGCCCAGTAGTAATATTTTATTAACCACAGGCCTAGTGTTTACACTAGGCCTGCTCATTATGGCCGTGGTAGACCCATTATTTGGTCAATGTAGATCAACCAAAGCCCGAGTGATCAACAGTGATCAGCAAAGCAGTACTATCGCATTGGCCGATGGATCCATAGCCCTGTTACCCGTGGGTAACCTTGAGATGCACTCGCTGGTCAATGTTGGTGTAAAACAGCGTTTATTTTCGGGAACTAGCGAATACAAGTTAAAACCACCATCGCCTACACGCTTACCAAATGAGCAACCAAGTGAGTAAAAACAGTCGCTATAGCAAAACTATCTATGTAGGGTTAAAGGTAATGAGCCAGTTGTTTTTGCTGGCATAATCTAAAGACAAGCATAGGGAGTTGCATGCGGGGCTTATTATTGGCGGTTGTTTGCGCAAGTCTTATTGCTTGTAGCAGTGCTCCTCACTGTAATAAACAGCCACGCTCTACTTGGGCTGAGCAAACACAGATCAGTGCTGATATTAGCCAACTTGCCTCTGATGAATTTACTGGACGAGATACAGGATCCGAGGGAGCAGCCTTAACCAGACACTATCTAATCAGTCGCTTTCAGCAGATAGGTCTTGAGCCGTGGCAAGGCGACTACCAGCATCCATTCAGTTATTCAGCATCGTTTTCTGACCAACTGGGGATAAATATTGCTGGAGTCGTATTAGCCCATAAACCGACAAGCCAATGGCGGGTTGTGCTGGCCCATTATGACCACCTCGGCAGCAAAGGGTCACGTATTTATTATGGCGCTGATGATAACGCCTCTGGGGTATCAGGTTTACTGCAAATAGCTCAGCACGCAGCCACTCAAGCAACTGATGTCAACCTACTCTTTGTGGCCACTGATGCAGAAGAACCAGGCTTGCATGGCGGTTATGCCCTCGTCGATACGTTTGCAAAAAAGAACATTCTGCCGCAGACATCTCAAATAGAGCTGGTGATTAATTTGGATATGATAGGTCGTCCCGATAGACGCAAGGCTATCTATATTGAAGGAGCAAGGCGCTTTGACTCATATGAACTGATGCAACAATCTATGACGCAGTCAAACCAACTTTGCGTTAAAACCCGACACCCTAGAGCATTCGATGGCAGTGTCATCAGCGTTGATTTTTTGAGGGCGTCAGATCATTACCCTATGCACAAGGCGGGGATCCCTTGGCTTTACTTTGGAGTGCCAACACATAAAGATTATCATCAACCCAGTGATACAACAGATAAAATAGATATTAGTTTTGTTGCTGTTGTGGCCGAATCTGCTTACCAACTACTGATAATTGATAGTTTTCTGCTTCAATATAGCCCTTAAAAGCCATTTTTATTTGTTTTTACTCCTAGCTAAACTACTAATTGGCCTACATATTGCTTAGTTATTAAGAAAAATAGCAGCATTAAATGGTAATACCAATTGCACCCTGCTATAATAATCGGCTTACTGATAAATGTTTCGGTGCGGGAAGTCGACACGGGGTTGATTTTCTGTCTATAAACCCAAGCGTAATTATTGCGCTTGCTATTCCACAAGGCTACAACCCATGTCATCCAATGAAAAAACTTTCCGCGAACTCGGTCTATCCGAGCCTTTGTTGCGTGCTCTTGACGAGCTCGGTTACGAAAAACCAACACCAATCCAAGCTGCGAGTATCGATCCTCTCATGGCGGGTAAAGATATTTTAGGTCAAGCTCAAACAGGTACGGGTAAAACAGGTGCATTCGCGCTGCCTCTACTAAACAACGTTGACCCAAAGATTCATGCTCCACAAATTTTGGTACTTGCACCAACACGTGAACTTGCCGTTCAAGTTGCTGAAGCTTTCGCAAGTTACGCAAAATTCACCCCTGGTTTGCACGTTCTGCCTATTTACGGCGGACAAAGCATACAACAGCAATTAACAGCACTACGTCGTGGACCACAAATCATTGTCGGTACTCCTGGCCGTGTTATGGACCACATGCGTCGTGGCACTCTTAAGCTAGATTCGCTTAAAGCGATGGTGCTTGATGAAGCCGATGAGATGCTAAAAATGGGCTTCATCGATGATATCGAATGGATCCTAGAGCATACTCCTAAGCAACGCCAACTAGCGCTATTCTCGGCAACTATGCCTGAGCAAATTAAGCGTGTTGCTAACAAATATTTGACTGACCCTGTACACGTTAAAATTGCAACAACAACCACTACTGTTGAAACAATTGAGCAGCGTTTTGTGCAAGTGTCACAGCACAACAAACTAGAAGCACTAGTACGTGTTCTAGAAGTTGAGAAGACCGAAGGTATTATCATCTTCGTTCGTACTCGTAACAGCTGTGTTGAGCTAGCTGAAAAGTTAGAAGCCCGCGGTTATGCTTCATCACCTCTACATGGTGATATGAACCAACAAGCACGTGAACGTGCTGTTGATCAGCTTAAGCGTGGCAAGTTAGATATCATCATCGCCACTGACGTTGCGGCTCGTGGTCTTGACGTTGAGCGTATTGGACACGTAGTAAACTACGATATCCCATATGATACTGAAGCTTATGTTCACCGTATCGGCCGTACTGGTCGTGCTGGTCGTACTGGTATGGCGATTCTTTTCGTTACACACAGAGAGATGCGTATGTTGCGCACTATCGAACGTGCAACGAACAGCCGTATCTCGCCAATGGATGTACCTAGCCCAGAGACAGTGACCGAGCGTCGTCTTTCTCGCTTAGGTGAGCAAATTTCTGAAGTGATAGCTAAAGACTCTTTAGACTTCATGAAAGGTGCTGTAGCAAAACTATGTCAAGAGCTAGAGGTCGATACTGACATTCTTGCAGCAGCACTTCTGCAGCAAGTACAGAAAGATCGTCCACTTCAGTTACCATCAATTCATGAGCGTCAGCGCGATAGCCGCGATGACCGTAACTCTCGTGATCGTAATGACCGTAACTCTCGTGATCGTAATGACCGTGCTCCTCGTGAGCGTGGTGACCGTCCACGTCGTGAATCTCGTCCTACACCGTCAAGTATCGGTTTAGCTGATTCATTGAAGGACAATCCAGATGTTAAGATGTGTCGCTATATCATCGATGTAGGTCGTGAGAATGGTGTTGGTGTTGGTAACATTGTTGGTGCAGTCGCTAACGAAGCAAACATCGACAGCCGTTACATTGGTCAAATCCAATTGTTTGACCACGTCACTGCCATTGATCTTCCTGACGGAATGCCAAAAGATGTACTTGAGCACCTTAGAAAAGTACGTGTATGTGGCCGTCCATTGAATATTCGCGAAGCTGCAGGCGAGACGTTTGAGAACACTTCAGGTGGCGATAGCCGTCCTGCACGTCGTCCTCGCAAACCTGCCGGCGACAGAAAGCCGCACCGTAAAGGTCCAGCAGGCGAGTAATTTCGCAAAAGATAACGGAATGATGTCAGTTTCTATGAATTAGAAATTGACATAACTGTTGTGGGCATAACGTCAATTTTTATCCATCCGTGGTAAATTGACATAAATGTTCCAGACATAAAGTCAATTTTTATCCATCCGTGGAAAATTGACATAAATGTTCCAGACATAAAAAGGAGCCCATGGCTCCTTTTTTGTTATCTAATTTTCAGTAAATTATTTGTAGCAACATCCTGTTATACCAAGCTGTAACCCGCTTTAATCAACCCTCTTATACTGTCGATTTTCCTCTTCCAGCTTCAAGGCTTTGATACATGCCTGACACAAACAAGACTTAGCATCCAATAACTGATTTACTCGCTCAGTACCCATGGCACTAGCAAGTACCGTCTTCGATGGGAATGCTTGGGTACTACACCAACACTGCTCAATGCTCTTACCCTGCAATACTGAACAGCCATTTTGAGACTGGCACCGCGGACAAATGGAAGGATCGGCTTTCATCATATTATGTTTTCCTCATCGGTCCGCTGGATGGTTTACCCCGTCGACCATAGTAACCTGGGTTAATTCATAGGGGTTAACGCCTTCGATACAGCCAACATTCACGCCAAATTGGTTCGGATTAGAGCGCCTTTGATGATGAGTATATATTCCGCAGATACTGCAAAAATAGTGCTTAGCCGTCAGAGTATTGAATTGATAGAACGATAATTTATCTTTACCCGCAACTACTTCTAGACCTTTAAGATCGGCAGAGGTCACTATAGTGCCGCGGCGCCGGCACATAGAGCAATCACAGCGGCGCAGATCGGTAACGCCATCAGGTAGATTAAGAGATAGCCTAACCGCACCACAATGACAGCTAGCGCTATGTGTTTGTGTCATAAAATCCCCTTTTATCTCAGCGAACTATTAATGTAACAAAAAGGGCTCGTATTAACGAAGCCCATTTACCAAAAAACCAATAGACTAGCTAGTAGGCTATTGGTTTATTCACGCTAAACTAAAAGTGATTACTTACCAGGACGAACCCCTAAGGTGTGGCAAATGGCATAGGTCAGTTCGGCGCGGTTTAGCGTATAGAAATGGAAATCTTTAACCCCTTCACGAGATAAAACTTTAACCATATCCAATATCTGCAACGTTAGCGCTAGATCTACAGCTGATTACTTACTTGGACGAACGCCTAAAGTGTGGCAAATCGCATAGGCAAGTTCGGCACGGTTTAGCGTATAGAAATGAAAATCTTTAACCCCTTCCCTCGATAAGACTTTAACCATGTCCGATATCTGCAACGTTAGCGCTTGATCTACAACTTACTTACCAGGTCGAACACCCAATGTATGGCAAATCGCATAAGTCAGTTCGGCACGGTTTAGCGTATAGAAATGAAAATCTTTAACCCCTTCCCGAGATAAGACTTTAACCATGTCCGATATTCGAAACGTTGGCTCATTACTTGTGACTTACTTACTTGGACGAACCCCTAAAGTGTGGCAAATCGCATAGGTCAGTTCGGCACGGTTTAGCGTATAGAAATGGAAATCTTTAACCCCTTCCCTCGATAAGACTTTAACCATGTCCAATATCTGCAACGTTAGCGCTTGATCTACAGCTGATTACTTACCAGGGCGAACACCTAAAGTGTGGCAAATCGCATAGGTCAGCTCTGCACGGTTTAGCGTATAGAAATGGAAATCTTTAACCCCTTCACGCGACAGTACTTTTACCATATCGATCGCCACGTTAGCCCCGACCATCTGACGTGTTGTCGCATCATCTTCTAGGCCTTCAAATTGGCGGTGTAACCAACTTGGAATGGATACGTTGGTCATGGCCGCAAAACGCTTGGTTTGGTTAAAGTTAGTCACTGGTAGGATACCTGGAACAATCTCAGCATCGATTCCTGCCGCAGCGCAGCGGTCACGGAAACGCAGATAGGATTCAACATCAAAGAAGAACTGAGTGATGGCACGGTTAGCACCGGCGTCGATCTTCTTTTTAAGGTGGATGAGATCCGCCTGAGCATTAGTAGCATCAGGGTGCACTTCTGGGTAAGCCGCAACAGAAATATCAAAGTCTGCCACAGAGCGTAAAAGACGCACGAGATCATTAGCGAAACGCGTAGGCTTCGCGCTGCCCTCTGGCAGATCGCCGCGCAGTGCAACGATGTCACGAATGCCGCTATTCCAATAGTGTTTAGCCAGCTCTTTTAGCTCTTCATCACTGGCATCAACCAACGTTAAGTGCGGCGCAGCCAGCAAATCCGTCTCTTTTTGAATCCGTTCAATCACCCCATGGGTACGATCTCGAACTCCCGAGTTTGCACCGTAAGTAACAGACACAAATTTAGGGTTCAGTGGCTCAAGGCGGCGAATAGAGTTCCACAACAGTTTTTCCATCTCAGGAGTTGAAGGCGGAAAGAATTCAAAAGAAACGTTAATATCATCTTTAAGCTCAGATAAGCTCTGGTTCAATGATGTCGCATGTTGTGCATGATGAAAGCCCATTTCTATTTCCTCTACTTCAACTCGTTAGTCTCACAATTTTCGATATAGACGTTTGGACGTCTATATGTCCATATACTAGAGAAACTGAGATTGAAGTCAAGTGTAAAAAGCAGGCAAGTGAGTTTTTTTCTTGAGACAGTAAAATGTATCGATATAAACCGAATGCCTAGGCCTTAGATCAAAAAAATGCATGCCAGCGTAACTGACATGCATCTATTATTTAAGCTGTTTTAAGCAACTTTACCGCCTACTCCTGTAGTAGGTCTCGGCAGATATGAGCAAGATCAGATTGCACCGCGGCGGCCGTCACCTGTCTTCCAGCTCCTGGTCCACGAATGATCAGTGGATTGTCTTGGTAGAACTTGCTGCGAATAACAAACACATTATCGCCAGGGGTTAAGTTGGCATAAGGATGATTGTTATCAACCCATTGCAGACTCACTTCGGCCTTTAATTTGCCGTCGACTCTATCTAGCGCAGCGACGTATCTAAGCACTTTATCTTGCTCGACTGCGGCTAAATACTGCTGCAACATATCTTCATCTAGCTCATCGATACGCGATAAAAATTGCGCTAACGGCAGCTCAGCAAGATGCTTAGGCACCAATGACTTGAGCTCGATGTCGTCAAGTTCGATCTCTAAGCCAATCTCACGGGCCAAAATGAGCAATTTACGCTGCATATCTCGACCCGATAGATCATCACGGGGATCTGGCTCTGTGATCCCTAGCCCTCGCGCTTCAACCACTAGCTCTGAAAAGGGTCTAGCTGCATCATAGTTTTCAAATAACCAACATAAGGTACCTGAAAAAATGCCGCCAACGGCTTCAATACTGTCACCGCTGTTATGCAGATCATTGATGGCGTGCTGTACCGGCAGACCTGCTCCACAACTGGCATTATAACGCCAAAACAAGCGACGATTACCCAGCTGTAGCTTTAACTCACGATAAAAAGGCAGTGGCCCAGAGCCTGCAAGCTTATTGGCACTCACAACATGAATACCGCGGGCAAAAAATTCTGGGTATTGCAAAGTTAGATCTGCACTGGCACTAATATCAAGCGCGACAACTTCATCACACTCAAGCTCTTGTAGCTCATCAAACAAGTGACCATACTGCCAAGGCGATGCATCTCGCTCAAATACCGCCTTCCAAGAATCCAGTGCAATCCCCCTATCGCTAATTAACGCTTTGCGAGAGCTAACGAGTCCGACAAGATCGACACTGGCCTCAAGCTCTTTATTTAAAGCCGCTCTGGCGCCGTTAAATAGCTCTATCCAAGCTTCACCAATGTTGCCTACACCCAAGAGCAATACGCCAATGCGCTTGCGTGGGCCTGCACAGCGACGATGTACTTTTTGAGTTAATAAGTTGACTTGCGATTGCGGCACTAACGTCACCAAGCTCATACCGTCATTAAACAGCGGACGGGCATTACGGCTGAGTAACCTGGCAAAACCGCGGCGATAAAGATCGGCATCGGCACTGACTAACGCAACAAGACCATAATCGTCTCTAATTTGAATATCGGTAATACCTAACGCTTCGCCATTAGCATCGAGCAGCGCTTGTACTTGCTTTTGATTTTCAACAGTAACGGTGAGTTCAACCCGCTTTTTTCCAAGGGACCAATGCGCTAGAGGGTATAATCCCGAATCAGTTAACAAATTGAGCAATGCAGAGAAAGCCCCGTCCAACTGAATATTAAACAGTGACACGCTGTTGAGATTAGTCACCACGGGCGCGCTAGCAGAAGAGCTTTTAGGGGCGATTAAGGTAAAGTCAGTATGTGATGCATAACTTGAGCGCACAGCAAGGCTGACTTCAGTATCAAACAGCGGCTGTAGGGTACGGTTGTGCAATACCGGCGAGCCTAAATGTGCCAGCCGGTTAGCCTCGTCTAACGATAAGCTACTCAATAGTTTGGCATCATTTATTTTATTAGGATCGGCGTTAAATACACCTTCAACATCAGTCCAAATCGTTACCCGCTCAATATCCGCTAAGCTGGCGATTAGCGTGGCGCTAAAGTCGGAGCCATTACGGCCCAATAATAAAGTGTCACCCTTGTCATTGGCGCAGATAAAGCCGGTGATAATGAGCCGTTCATTGGGATGGGCTTCAATGAGGGCTTGTACTCTTTGACGAGAGTCTTGCAAGCGGATCTGCGGCACTGCGCCTTCATCGGCAATCAGCAGGGTACGCGCATCGACATCAGACGCTGCCACACCTGACTCTCGCAATAAAGCTGCCAGTAAACGAGATGACCAACGCTCGCCAAAACTAACCACCTGGCTGCTTTGGTAATCGTTGATAGGTACTAATGATAACAAGCTGATCAGTTGCGCTTTATCGTTTGAAAGGCGCTCTCTTAGCGAACGAGCTTGCTCATTCGACAGTAACTGCTCTATCAGTCTTTGCTGAAAACTAATCAGCGTTTGTAACTCTTCTTGCCACAACTGTTTAGTGGTGCTCAGTTCCAGCAATCGATATAAAAAGTTTGTGCTTTTTCCTGCCGCAGAAACCACCACAAGATCGTCACTGTGACCATGAGTCAGGAGAATATGTGCAACGCGACGATAGCAGTCTGCGTCAGCTAAACTGGAGCCACCAAATTTATGTAAGTGACAACGTGCCATCTTAAACCCCTTTAATTAACAAGCGACAGCTGCATTGAGCGCAGCTTCTATGTCGGCAACAAGATCATCAGCATCTTCAATACCAACAGAAAGACGAATAAGGGTGTCTTTAATCCCTGCTTGAGCACGTGCCTGAGGATCCATCGCTCGATGCGTCATGGTTGCAGGCACAGCCACTAGACTTTCTACCCCTCCGAGGCTTTCTGCAACAGAGAAATAATTAAGATTTTTTAAGAAAGCGACTAATTGCTCTTCACCACCTTTTAATTCAAAGCTGAGCATCGCCCCAAAGCCTTTTTGCTGCTTGACTGCAATTTTATGACCGGGGTGATCTTTAAGCCCTGGGTAATAAATTTTATCAACCGCGCTATGACGGCTAAGAGTATCAAGGATCCGCTGCGCATTCGCCTGATGTTGGCGAATTCTCACCGCAAGTGTTCGAATTCCGCGCAATGTAAGATAACTATCGAATGCACCGCCCGTCAGACCTAAGGTATTTGACCACCAATGCAACAGCTCGCCCAGTTCAGCCTCTTTCGCCACCACAGCACCACCGACAACATCACTGTGGCCATTGATATATTTTGTGGTCGAATGGATCACGATATCGGCGCCAAGCAGTAAAGGTTGTTGCAACATTGGCGATAGGAAAGTGTTATCAGCGACAACAAGCGCACCCACTTCGTGGCTGGCTGCACTTATCGCTTCAATATCCACAACCCTTAACAATGGGTTTGACGGCGTTTCTAACCACACCATTTTAGGCTTTCTAGCAATGGCTATCGCCAATGCTGCGGTATCGGTTTGATCGACTACCTCAAGTTTGAATTGACCTTTTTTCGCCAGATTGACAAATAAACGATAACTACCGCCATAACAATCATGAGGTACCACCAACAGGTCATCGGGACCCAGTAAACTCGTCACTAAAGTTATTGCAGCCATTCCAGTACAAGTCACTATCCCAGTGCAGCCTTTTTCTAGCTCAGCAATAGCTGAGCCTAAGATTGAACGAGTGGGGTTGCCTGAGCGGCTATAATCGAAATCTCTTGGATTTTTGTGACCATCAAAAGAATAATTTGTAGAAAGATAGATCGGAGGTACAACCGCACCGTGCTGGGTATCGGACTCAATGCCTTGGCGCACCGCTACAGTGGCTAGTTTACGCTCGGTCATGTACTACTCCTCTTGCTTGTTTTTCTTATTTAGGATGTCTGGACGTCTAAATGTACCTAAGCAATTCACCCTAGTCAATCACTTTTGGCCGTTTAGACGTCCGAACATTTAGAAATCTATTTGCATTTGTCATAAAATAGAGGCAATAATTTGACTGTGCTGTATAACGGGTTAAAATCTGCCCCGCATTTAAAAATTACAGGTGAGTCAATGACTGAGTGGAACGGCGATTATATCAGCCCATATGCTGAACACGGAAAAAAGAATGAGCAAGTAAAAAAAATTACTGTTTCTATTCCTTTGAAAGTACTCAAGGTGCTTACCGATGAGCGTACACGCCGCCAAGTGAATAACTTACGTCATGCCACCAATAGCGAATTACTCTGTGAGGCGTTTCTACACGCTTACACAGGACAACCGCTGCCAAATGACGGTGATCTTTCAAAAGATAAGCCTGATAGCATGCCAGCGGAAGTTAAACGCTTGATGGATGAGATGGGCATTGAGTGGGAAGAGCTCGAGTAGACAGGCTAAGTATATGTAAACAAGGACCGCTATAGTGGTCCTTGTTTGCTTTAGCTCGGGAAAAATAACCATCATTAGCACTAGGTAGTAAAATGTTAGACCCAAGCACGCTCATTCTCGCCTCAATCATTATATTTTGTGGTGCACTCACTCAGAGTCTAATTGGCTTTGGTTTAGCGATCATCGCTAGCCCGCTATTATATATTATCGAGCCCTCCCTAGTGCCAGCATCAGTCATTATGATGGGGTTCTCTACAGCCGTTTTAACGCTTTTTAGAGAGCGTGGTCAGCTTGAGTTCAATGGGTTGCAATATGCGCTACTGGGACGTATTCCGGGCGGTATCTTAGGGGCTACGCTTATCTTTATAGCCCCTCAGCCTATTCTCGGCCTGGCAATAGCCTTTGTCGTGGCACTCGCCGTGGGCTTTAGCCTGCTGAAGTTTAATATTCCGGTTAACCGTTTAAGTCTGTTTATTGCAGGGGTCCTCTCTGGCATTTTTGGCAACATTGCCGCCATAGGTGGACCACCGCTGGCGATATTGCTCGCGGGTAAAGATGCTGGCCAATTTAGAGCTGCTTTGTCAGCCTTCTTTATATTCAGTTCAATGATTGCATTGATTATTTTAGGGTTTGCAGGGCTGTTGAAACTGGAGCATTTGTGGGCATCGATAATACTATTGCCCGCAGTAATACTGGGCTATGTTGTTGCTGGCAGATTGGTCGGCAGGGTCGATAAACAAAAAACCAGAGTTTTCACTCTGGTTTTATGTAGTTTCAGTGCAGTTATCTTAACGATTAAGTCGGTTATCGAACTCAGTTAACCTAACGCA
This sequence comes from Shewanella abyssi, assembly GCF_023284025.1. Classification (GTDB taxonomy): domain Bacteria; phylum Pseudomonadota; class Gammaproteobacteria; order Enterobacterales; family Shewanellaceae; genus Shewanella; species Shewanella abyssi. The sequence goes on from NZ_JAKIKR010000040.1 coordinate 41,190, forward strand.
AATCAGACCATGTTTAGAAATGATATGAGGTTTGCACTACGCCACCGATTGCTTCGTCACTGCCAAACATCCCAGTAAAGTCTAAGAAAAATGACTCACCAAAGGTAAAGCCAGACCCAATCGAATAGATGTTAGCCGTTGAATCTTTCATGTCATGGCGGTAGCCAACACGCAACGACATCCAATCAAATGCCCGCACTTCACCACCTAGGCGCCAATACTGCGTGCCATCAAGCTCTTTAAACTTCTTGTTTTCAATCAAATCAACATCAGTCGTCACCGTGAGCATTCGCCAGTCATAGGCAACACCCGCGGTCACTAACGGTTCAACGCTGTAGGTATAGCTTTCACCCTGCACTTCAACCGTTTCAAGATCTTGACTAATCAGGTTCCGACCTGACAAACCAAACACCAAGCCATCAATAGGCTCTATTGCCACACCGACATCGATATTAAAATTTGTTTTATCATTACGGTATTTAGCGTCGTCAAAATCACTGGCGTCAAAATTATTTGCACTGGCAATATAGTTGTATGTATCGATACGCTGGAATTTAGGCGAGATACCAATAGAGATTGGAATATTAACCACAGAGAGTGGGAGACTAAACGCTATGCCTAAATCAGACACTGCACCACCAATAATTTGGCCACTTGAGGCTAAATCGCTTACTGCTGGTGGGTTATTAATATCCAAATTAGCCAATGTATCGATATCTGATTGGGTTATATTGGCGATACCAACGGCGTTAACGTAACTTTTATAGAAAATGGCCATAGGCATTCTTTGGTACGGGATCGCCACACTAAAACCAAGACCGGCACTGGCGTACGCAGACGTAGCTTTAAGCGATTCTAAGTCGAGGATCAAATCATCTCGGTAAACATCAATATCAGTACTGTTACCCGCGTCGATTGCAGCAGCTAAGCCATCATATGAATCAATGAGCGAATCGAATTTATCAATCATATTGTCGCTGTCAGCCATATCAACACCGAGCACCGGCATCAATAAAACAGCTGAATTATCTTTATGGGCATTGAGACCTAGCAGAGCCGGGTTGACGAATGCCGCTCCTTCGTTATTAGACGAAGCAACACCAGCGCCTCCCATTGCGTCGCTACGGGCCTCATAATATTCTTGGCCTGAATAGGCAAAAAAGCTGGGGACTAATGTGCATAATAGCGCCAATTTATGTAGTTTCATTCATTCAACCTTTTAATGAGCTTCACGCTTTAACACCAGTGCGGCCTTAATCGACAAAGCTCTTATATTATTGTTATTATTGTTTATTTTTTGTTGCTAACAGTTTAATTGTAAGTCAAATGCATTACCTATGGAATATAAAGCCAACCTTAAAGATACATTTTGTGATCCAGGTTTTATCTTCGTTTTCAAAACCTACCAACACCTTGCTGCAAACGCTTAGTTTTACTGACCTAATAGAGGGGACTAGATTAAATGGATTATCGATGCAGGTTAAGCGGCTAGCTAATCAGGCTGGTAATGTCTAATTGCGAATTCAATACAGAGTACTCTTTATGCCAAAACGACTTCAAAATGCAGGATTCAGCATCTTAAGATCATTTGAGTTCAAACAAAAAACCAGAGTTTTCACTCTGGTTTTATGTAGTTTCAGTGCAGTTATCTTAACGATTAAGTCGGTTATCGAGCTCAGTTAACCTAACGCCAATCAAACCATGTTTAGAAATGATATGAGGTTTGCAGTACGCCACCGATTGCTTCGTCGCTGCCAATCATCCCAGTAAAGTCTAAGAAAAATGACTCACCAAAGGTAAAGCCAGACCCAATCGAATAGATGTTAGCCGTTGAATCTTTCATGTCATGGCGGTAGCCAACACGCAATGACATCCAGTCAAATGCTCGCACTTCACCACCGAGGCGCCAATACTGCGTGCCATCAAGCTCTTTAAACTTCTTGTTTTCAATGAGATCAACATCGGTAGTCACCGTTAAGATACTCCAGTCATAGGCAACACCTGCAGTCACCAACGGCTCAATACGATAGGTAAACTTTTGCCCTTCAACTTCAATGGTATCGACATCTTGGCTAATAAGGTTTCGACCTGACAAACCAAACACCAAGCCATTGATGGGCTCAATAGCGATACCGACATCAAGGTTAAAACTGGTTTCATCATTACGATATTCAACATCATCAAAGTCACTGGCGTCAAAATTATTCGCGCTCGCAACATAGTTGTAGGTATCGATGCGTTGGAACTTAGGCGATATACCGACCGAGATAGGCATATTAACGATCGAAAGCGGGAAACTTAACGCTATTCCTAAATCAGAAACAGCCCCTCCAATCACTTGGCCACTTGAGGCTAAGTCGGTCACTGCCGGCGGATTATTTACATCTAAGTCTGTAAGTGCATCGATATCAGATTGGGCAATGTTAGCGACACCCACGGCGTTCACGTAACTTTTGTAAAATATAGCCATCGGCATTCTTTGATGCGGAATTGCCACGCTAAAACCAAGGCCGGCACTGGCATAGGCTGATGTGCCTTTAAGCGATTCTAAATCGAGGACCAAATCATCTCGGTAAACATCAATATCGACACTGTTACCTGCGCCGATTGCTGTGGCTAAGCCATCATATGAATCGATGAGCGAGTCGAATTTATCAATCATATTGTCGCTGTCGGCCATATCAACACCGAGCACCGGCATCAATAAAACAGCTGAATTATCTTTGTGTGCATTTAAACCGAGCAGTGCAGGGTTAACAAAAGCAGCACCCTCATTATTAGACGAGGCAACACCAGCGCCGCCCATTGCGTCGCTACGGGCCTCATAATACTCCTGGCCTGAATAGGCAAAAAAGCTGGGGATTAATGCGCATAATAGCGCTAGCTTAGGTAGTTTCATCCATTCCGCCCTTTTTATGTCCTTAACGCTCTAACACCAATACGGTCCAAATCGAAAAAAGGTATTAATTATTTTTTCTTATCAACAGTTATTCTAAGCCAAAAAAAACAACTAAGGGACAAATTCTTAACCATAAAACTACATTTTTACAACTAAAGTTTCATGCAGGTATTCAAATATGTTCAATCATTTGCATTAAAGGCCGAGCGTTACTGGATTTGCTCTCTCATTAAGTGAACCATTCCAATAGGTTAATTAGCACACTGCTGTTGCCAAAAGAAAAACAACTCTTACTAAATGAGTACTGAAACTGATGGCTGAAATGGCCGTGGTCGTAAAATATAGTCTCTAAAGCAATATAAGCGATCTCATCGCCAATCTTGATAAGTCTGCAGCGGTTTTTAGATCGATTGATAAACCGCTTTGATGTCATAAATCCAATGACAACACTGAAAAAAATTGTCTATATTGAATAATATGCGCAACTATTGGATAGCTCGCTGAGTCTAATTAATAGGCTAATCTTCCATCTAACCTAATCAATAAGCTTTTAGAGATAGGAGTGACTATGCATCTAATCATGAAATCTCAGTTCGACGAACTTCGCCTTAACGATGAATACGAATACAGCACCAACGATAGAGGCGGCAAAAAGGTCGTTAAGATCTATAAAGACGGTGATCTCATCGCGAAAAAGGTCGCCATCAAACACTCAGTGCAATACTTTGGCATTACTGGCGTTGAGGAGCTACTTGAGCAAGCTTAAACATTTGGGCATAGGAATGGAGTAGATTTGCCAGTCTGCGTGTCGAGCTTGGTTAGACAGGTTATCAACAAGTGCTTAGATTCCAGTTCAGAGGTTTTTATGAGGATAAGTATGACAAGCATATGCTCGATAACGCCCTAATAATGGGCAACAAATTGTTGGCTAAAACAAGCGACGAAGGAGCAAAAACCAACTGTTATTTGTCCTTTTGAGTGACTTGTTATGCCAAATGCCACTTATTTAGGTTTTTCCTCATGAGCAAGCATTGACATGTATTTTGTAAATCGTCTTTGTCTAGTTTCGGGTTTCTTTGCACTAATTAAGCCGTAAGCGATAACATAACGGCTCGATTTATTAAGAGTTTCAAAAAACTGTTTTACGATCGGCTGATTTTCTAGTGCAGCTATGAAATCTGCGGGCACTTCCATTTCGCTTACCACATAGGCGTTTTCCCAACGACCGTCTGCTTTCGCTGCACGAACATGCACAAGCCCAGATACCTTCATTCGGTCTTCGTTAATCAAACGATCAACATGCTCTGTGTTTCTTTTAGACCAGTTGCTTCGTGCTGTTCTGGGAGTTATGCGTTGAAGATAGGCTTGATCATCAATTGACTTTTTCACACCGTCAATCCAACCCCAGCACAAAATTTCTATCACTACATCATTCCAAGTGACACTTTGAATCCCAGTATTTATCTTAAATATTTTTACCCACAACTCACTTTCAGTTGCGTGATTCACCTTTAGCCACTCGCCGAGATCTTTCGGTGTTGCAAATGTCATGATTCTCGATGGATCTGGTTCAGGCATCTAATTAGATTCTCTTCGGCATAACGCCGCAATAATAAGTGAACCATGCGCTGGCGGGCGATTTGCACAGCAAATGGCATGACAGCCTTGGTGAGGCTGAATTCAGCAGTTTGTTATATTTTTTTACAGTGGGTAATTTCATTTGTTGTACTGTTGATTCGTACCCAGTTTTTCTCATTTAGAGACTTAGTAATCAATGGTGCTGATTCAGCTAATATTGCTTTTCTTAGGCTTTCTTCCGCACCAGTAAGGAAGCCAGTTTCATCTTTAACTATTACGATTTCAATCGTATCAATCTGCTCTTCAACCATAATGGATTCAAACTTAAATGTGCCGATTGTTTCTGATTCTAGGATCGACTCTACGCCATCTTTCTGGACAAATGTGACTTTACCATGGTGAATAAAACTCATATCTTGAGTTCTATATTCCACTATATTAACTAGTTTCAGCTCACCATTTGCTTCAGGCGAACAATCCCACTTACCATTAAGCATTGATAAGTTATTTTCAAATGCAAAGCTATTAGCCGTGAATAGCATTAATAAAACTAGAGTTTTATGCATAAACTTCCAAAAAATATAAGGCCGTTATAAGCGGCAAATTGCAGTTGGCTAAAATATGTGAGGTACGAACAACAGCCAGCTGTAATTTGTCCGACTTGAAAACCCTTGTTGAACAGACTTAGCCAGTCATTGATAATCAATAACATAACTAGCTTTCTAGCAGATATCAATACTCAGCATCTTTGCCGCGTTCAGCCCGAAGTGGTTCCAATTGCCTGCGGCAGGTGCTGGACAGGATGTCCGAATGTCGTGATCACATGGTCTACGATGTTCCCGACATCATAACGACATTTCCCATATCCCTATGGGTCAGATGTGAATGAACGACCTTATGTGCAGGCGCGGCTGAGGCTCGCCGCAACTCTTTATAAAAGAAAGGGTCCCTGTGGGATCAACGAAAACGTCTGACCTCCAAGGACGGAGGGAATGCCAAATTATGTCTGGAACATAATTGGCCTTGTGGGCTCAACGAAAACGTCCCTGTTTTCGATGGCCTCAGCTGTATCTACACTGGGTTATAAAAGCGCAAACTCTCAGCATTAGAATTACCAATAAAAGCTTTTAAATTAAATAAACCTCCACATCAGTGAACATCAGAATTCACATTTAAGTAGCCAAATTTGCAGACAGCAATTTCCCCCGTTGGAAATTTGGCTTTTTAAATTTCGCCGGGGCGCTGAGGGATTGCCAAGGGGCGCAAGCGCTTTGCCCCTTGGCTCTGGTGTGGGCGAAGCGCCACGACTTTGACCTTTCTTAAAGGTCAGGCACTGCTCGTTAAATCGAATAAACAGACTTAGCCAGTCATTGATAATCAATAACATAACTAGCTTTCTAGCAGATATCAATATTCAGCATCTTTGCCGCGTTCAGCCCGAAGTGGTTCCAATTGCCTGCGGCAGGTGCTGGACAGGATGTCCGAATGTCGTGATCACATGGTCTACGATGTTCCCGACATCATA
>NZ_JAKIKR010000041.1 GCF_023284025.1 Shewanella abyssi
TGCATACGCTTGAGCTAGGTGATGTAGCAAAAGGACCACAAGGTTACTAATCTTTACTGATTAAACTTGTTGTTAAGTGTGATCTAAATCTAATTAGGTGTATCAAAAGTCCGTTAGTATGTAACTATATTACGACTTTTGATTCCCTTTAGCAGGTTGTTAACTGAAAACATCTAAAAATGGGAATTCAGTTACACTCTTGGAGGTAGTACATGTTTTTAGCTCAAGAAATTATTCGTAAAAAACGTAATGCTGAAGTTCTTTCAACTGAAGAGATCCAATTCTTCGTTAACGGCATCACCAATAACACTGTTTCAGAAGGTCAAATAGCGGCGTTTGGCATGGCTGTTTACTTCAACGATATGAATATGGACGAGCGTATCGCGCTGACCACTTCAATGCGTGATTCTGGTACCGTTCTAGATTGGAAATCTCTCGATCTTAACGGTCCTATTATTGATAAGCACTCAACTGGCGGTGTGGGGGATGTCATTAGTTTGATGTTAGGCCCAATGGCTGCAGCTTGTGGTGGTTATGTACCGATGATTTCAGGTCGTGGACTGGGTCATACCGGTGGCACACTCGATAAGTTTGACGCTATTCCTGGTTACAACACCGAACCCGATAGTGCACTGTTTCGTAAAGTTGTAAAAGAAGCTGGCGTGGCAATTATTGGTCAGACTGGCGACCTTGTTCCTGCCGATAAACGTTTTTATTCTATTCGAGATAACACCGCTACTGTCGAATCTATCTCGCTTATTACTGCTTCTATTCTTTCCAAAAAGCTAGCTGCTGGTCTTGATGCTCTTGCAATGGACGTTAAAGTTGGTACTGGCGCGTTCATGCCAACTTACGAAGCCTCTGAAGAGCTAGCGCGCAGTATCACTGCAGTCGCCAACGGCGCTGGTACTAAGACTACCGCGTTATTGACCGACATGAACCAAGTCTTGGCTTCTTGTGCGGGTAATGCCGTTGAAGTAAAAGAAGCGGTCGACTTTATGACCGGCGCATACCGTAACCCACGTCTTTACGAAGTTACCATGGGCCTTTGTGCCGAAATGCTGATTCTCGGTGGTATTGCCAGTAACGAAGCTGAAGCACGCGCTAAGTTGAACCAAGTACTGGATAACGGTAAAGCGGCAGAAATATTTGGCCGTATGGTGTCAGGTCTTGGTGGCCCGACAGACTTTGTCGAGAACTACGGTAAATACTTGCCAGACTCAAAGATTATTCGTCCTATTTATGCTGACCAAGCAGGTTTTGCTACGGGCATGGATACACGTGAGCTAGGCCTTGCTGTTGTGACTTTAGGCGGCGGACGTCGCAAGCCCGGTGATGAGCTTGATTACAGCGTAGGTCTTACCAAAGTGTGTGCACTCGGCGATGAAATTAGCGCTGACAAGCCAATTGCATTTATACACGCTCAATCTGAAGACGCCTTTGCTGAAGCGGCAGCTGCAGTTAAAAAAGCGATTCATATTGGCGATACCAAGCCAGAGAAAACTCCCGAGATATATCGTTATATCCGCGAGTCAGATCTGTAACGGAGCACAGTTTATGAAACGTACTATAATCATGATGCTTGATTCATTTGGCGTCGGAGCAGCGCAAGATGCTGCAGCCTTTGGCGACGTTGGATCTGATACCTTCGGGCATATTGCACAAGCATGTGCTGAAGGTAAAGCAAATGATGGTCGTGAAGGACCACTAAAATTACCTAACTTGGCGCGTCTAGGCCTAGGTCATGCATCTAAAGAGAGCACGGGCGAATTCCCTGCTGGATTTGGCGATGACGTTGAGATCATCGGTGCTTATGGCCATGCAGATGAATTAAGCACTGGCAAAGATACCCCTAGTGGGCATTGGGAAATGGCGGGTGTACCTGTTTTGTATGAATGGGGCTACTTTAGCGATTTAACCAACTCTTTTCCCCAGGAGCTTACAGACAAAATTCTTGCTCGAGCGGGTCTGACTGAGTTTATGGGCAACTGCCACTCTTCAGGAACTGTGATCTTAGAGCAGCTTGGCGAAGAGCATATGCGCACGGGTAAGCCAATTTTCTATACCTCTGCCGACTCAGTGTTCCAAATTGCTTGTCATGAAGAGAGCTTTGGTCTTGAGAAGCTTTATGAGCTTTGCATTATCGCTCGTGAAGAACTTAGCGACTACAACATTGGCCGCGTTATTGCGCGTCCATTTGTGGGTACTGGCCCAAGTGATTTTGAGCGAACTGGTAATCGTCGTGACTATGCGGTTGAGCCACCAGCACCAACGGTGCTCGATAAGCTCAAAGCCGCCGGCGGTGAAGTGGTCAGTGTCGGTAAGATTGCTGATATTTATGCCCATTGCGGTATTACTAAAAAAGTAAAGGCAACAGGGCTTGAAGCACTGTTTGACGCGACATTAGAGCAGGTTAAGCAAGCGGGTAATAATACGATAGTATTTACCAACTTCGTTGATTTTGACTCGCATTTTGGCCATCGCCGTGATGTCGCAGGTTACGCACGTAGCCTAGAATACTTCGATTCACGTTTACCTGAAATTCTAGCCTTGCTAGATGAAGATGATTTCTTACTGCTAACCGCAGATCACGGTTGTGATCCAACTTGGCCAGGTAGTGATCATACGCGTGAAAGAGTACCCGTTCTTGCTTATGGCGCAGGTTTAGCGCCTGGATCGCTTGGACTACGTAGTAGCTTTGCCGATATGGGCCAATCAATTGCGAGTTATTTCGAGCTTGAACCTATGGATTATGGCGAATCATTTATTCGCTCGTAAACCAACAAATTCTGAATTTTGCGGCTCAATTTGGGCCGCTTGCAAACAAAGACTCTAGTATTAACGACGGTCTGAAAAATATAAATAGGGGTTTTCTGATGGCTACACCACATATTAATGCCGTAGACGGTGCATTTGGCGATACAGTTCTATTTCCTGGCGATCCACTACGCGCTAAATATATTGCTGAAACGTTTCTAGAAGACGTTGTGCAAGTTACCGATGTTCGTAACATGCTAGGCTTCACTGGTACTTATAAAGGTACTCGCATTTCAGTTATGGGTTCAGGTATGGGTATCCCATCTTGTTCAATTTATGCAACTGAATTGATTAGAGATTATGGCGTTAAAAACCTAATCCGTGTTGGTACTTGTGGTGCGGTTAGCACTGACGTTAAAGTACGTGACGTGATTATCGGTATGGGCGCCTGTACTGATTCTCAAGTGAACCGTCTACGTTTTAAAGGTCAAGACTTCGCTGCTATCGCTGATTACGGCCTACTTAGCGCCGTGGTTAAAGCCGCTGAAGCTAAAGGCACTAAATTCCGCGTTGGTAACGTTTTCTCTGCTGATCTGTTCTACACGCCAGATCCAGAGATGTTTGACGTTATGGAAAAGATGAACATCTTGGGTGTCGAAATGGAAGCTGCTGGCCTTTACGGTGTTGCTGCTGAGTTCGGTGCTAAAGCATTGTGTGTTTGTACTGTATCTGATCATATCCGTACGGGTGAAAAGACCTCTTCTGATGAGCGTCAAACCACCTTTAACGAAATGATCGAAATGACACTTGAAGCTGCAATCACTCTTTAATGAGTGATGCTGTAACGTGAATAGACCTGCTTGACAGTTCTATTGGTCATAAAAAAGCGGACATATTGCTGTCCGCTTTTTTGTATCTATAGCTTTTTGTATATAACGACTAACCGATAATGAATTACTCTTTCTTCGGCTCATTGTCGGTCGATGTCACCGTTTCATCGTCTTGGTTATTTGTCTCTTCTTGCCGGTGTTTTGCATTTCGTTTACTGAGTAGTTGCCGTAGTTTTACTTTGGCTTTGCGTCTATCAAAATCGGCACGCTTGAACGACAGTGCCCGTGATAACAACATGCCTATCAGCCCAGCAATGACAAGCATCATCTGCTGTTGTTCCATGTTGATTTGATGGGCTTCTTTAATTTCGTTAAAAAAGTATTTTGGCTCCAGTCTCACTTCCACATAACCCAAGTTTTTCCCATCTTGAGAAACGGATTCGACATAGGGTGGATATTGCTCAAGCAGCAGAGTCATCTCCTCTGAATCGGCTTCATAGTCCTCTTGGGTAACACTTTGTGCGAACGATAGCCTTACGCCATCTTCGCTGAAAATAGTGGCAGACATCACTTTAGGGTCAAGTACTAAGGCGGTTGCTAGCCACTGCAGCTGTTCATCATTCTCTAATTGCAGCGCAGGAGCCGCGCCATAGGCTGTTTGCTGCACCAATAATCTCGCCATCTTTTCAGTTTGGGACTTTAGAAGCTGTTGTCCTTGTAGTAGGCTAGTTTCCCACAACTGATCCAGACCAATGAATAATGCAATAGCGACAAGGATCTGCAATATCCTGCTTATTCGATGGCTCTTTTTTAGGCCTTTTAAATAAAACACTGAAACCCTTAATTTGTAGTGTACTCACTTAATCATAATTGATTATGTCGCTACTCGGTAGTTGGAGAGTCATAACTAATGGAAAATTTGAGCCAATCCACTGTTTTTGAATGGTTAAGCAGTGAAAGTAGCATGCCTTTTAGTGCCGGGGAACAAAGTTTCTCTCGCCATGTTGAGACTCTTTTTCCATCGGGTCAATATCGTTATCGGATCCTGTTTGCAGATAGTCAGCATCTAGTGCCAGTGCAGAGCTACTTAGTGTCTCAGACCCGGGAGCTAAGCCTTGCGCTAATCTCACGGACGACAGGGCTTAGCTGCATTGAAGTTTGCGCTATTGAACCATTGGAGTTTGATACATTAACGAACGTGCCGCAACTTGAAGTATTTGAAATAAAAGCCGATGCGCCGGTTCTCAATCAACCGGGGTTGCTGGTGATGGACATGGATTCAACCGCGATTGAGATAGAGTGTATTGATGAGCTTGCCGAAATGGCCGGTGTTGGCGCTGCAGTGGCTGCGGTTACTGAGCAAGCGATGCAAGGTGAGCTCGATTTTGAAGAGAGCTTACGTGCCCGAGTGGCACAGCTGACCGATGCCGACACGGAGATAATAGAGCAATTGTGTGCTGAGCTTCCCTTGATGCCGGGGTTAACTGACAGCATAAAAGAGTTGAAGCAGTATCACTGGCGCACAGTTGTGGCTTCAGGAGGCTTTACGCCTTTTGTCAATCATCTGCAGCAGCTGTTAGATCTTGATGCTGCCTTCGCAAACGAGTTAGATATCGCCGACGGAAAACTTTCCGGTACAGTATCTGGTCAAGTTGTCGATGCTCAATTTAAGGCTGATACCGTGGTTAATTGTTCAAAGAGATGGGGTATAGAGGCCGGTCAGAGAGTGGCGATTGGTGATGGTGCCAATGATATTGATATGATCAATATTGCCGACTTTGGTATCGCTTATCACGCTAAGCCTAAACTCGCGGCAGCGGCCGATGCTAATATCGGCAAACTAAATCTTAAGGTGCTTCCCTATTTATTCCAGCTTAAGTAAGCGGGCTGGCTTAGTGCTATGGCTTAGTGCTATGGCTTAGCGATATTGCTTAACGATATGGCTTAGCGATATGGTAAAGGGATAGTTCACCGATAAGCCTACAAAGCGTCATTTTGTGGGCTTTTTATTTTCTGTTTTAAAACCTAGCTATCAGCCTGATTAATAGCGTTACTTTACTACTTAACTTGTTTGAATTATCGAGTTAGAGTTATTACTCTTGTTTTTCTGGCATGACCTCAGTAGTTTAGTTGTTAAAAAACATGAGTGTTAAGGCGTGAATATCCAACAAAAATCTTTCTATGTGGCATACAAAAATGGTCATCTTCACTTAAGACAACTGCTCCCTGACAATGCCGATATGAGTCACCCCCCCTTGCTGATGTTACATGGCGCTATGTCTAATGGACGGGTTTTTTACAGCGATTCAGGTAAAGGTCTTGGCTGCTACTTAGCGGAGGCTGGCGTTGTGGTTTACGTGCTGGATACGTTAGGTCGAGGCCTTAGTACCCCCAAACTTGGTCCTGGGTTTACAGTCGGGCAGGGTGAGGTTATTCGCGAGCAGCTACCGCTTATTCAGCAGTATGTTCTCTCTCTGCATCCTAAAACGGAAGTTGTTCATTGGTGTGGTCACTCGTGGGGCGGCGTGCTGATGGCCAGTGCTATCGCTCGCTATGATTCGCTGCAGCAGTCTGTCGCCTCACTCGTCACTTTTGGCAGTAAGCGGAGAATCGAAGTGAAGTCATTGAGTAAGTGGTTACAAGTGGATCTATTCTGGAATCGACTCGCGCCCTTTATTGCTTGGAATCGTGGTTATCTTCCCGCGAGTAAGTTGAAAGTCGGTATGGATAACGAGTCACGTTCCTCACTATTGCAAAGCATTGATTGGGTACGTGGTCACTGGATCGATCATGATGATGGTTTTGATTATAGCCAAGCAGCCAAAAATGCTAAATGGCCAAAGTCTTGGTTTATCGCAGGCCAGGGGGATACCGTTTTAGGTAACCCTAGTGATGTGAAGCGGATGATCAGCGAATGCCAGATGCAACAGGTCGACTATACACTGTTATGCCGTAAGCATGGTTTTAAGCATGATTACGATCATGCGGGCATGCTGACCCATAAAGATGCTGTGCAAGACCACTTCCCTAGAGTGCGGGATTGGTATCGTCACTTTAACGGCTAAGGTTACCGCTTGGCCAAGCGACAATATGTTGTCAATACAAGTCTGTTAAATTGAGCTTCTTAATACCTAATGTTAGTTTGCTAACACTTGTTTGTTAATATCAGTCCTCTGAACTCATCAGTGGCGCCAGCTTGAGTAATTCCGCTAAGTTGGCGGCGCCTAGTTTACTCATCAGTTTTGATCTATGTACTTCAATGGTTCTAATCGCGACACACAGAGAGTTCGACATCTGCTTATTGGTGTTTCCAGCAATGATTAATTCAAAAATCTGAGTTTCGCGTTCTGACAAATGTTCAATCTTCTGCTGATGACTGAGCTGGCAGTGCAGTTGCAGACTATTTTGTAGCCCCTTGGCTATTGATTGCGACAGTACTTTCCCCTGCACCGGCTTCTGGAAAAAATCGAAAGCGCCATTTTTGAATGCATCGACTGCCATGGGGACATCACCGTGGCCGGTCAAAAATATAATCGATAAGGGACTCTTAGCCTCGCTCAGCAATTGCTGTACTTGTGGGCCGCTGAGACCCGGCATACGCGCATCTAAAATGACGCAACCTGATTGAGTGAGATCGACGCTGGCTAGAAAGTCATTTCCGCTGTTGAAACTAAGCATTTTGTAGCCATAACCATCCATTAGGAAAGTGATGGAATCAACGATAGCGTCGTCGTCATCGACAAGGTAGACAGGCCCATTAATCAATTGTGGCATTAGCCATCCTCTTTCACTCGTTAGCTACCCTACAAGAGTGCTGAAATGAGCACATTGAGGTAGCTGGGTGTATAAGATAAATATCTCAGTTCAGCACTTAATGCGAACATCTTTTTTACAAAGCATGAGTCCCATCACATTGAGGCCACATCGGGCTATCGTAAGCTTAAGCTTGGTGGTTAATGTGAGGCGAGCCGAGTGTATCGGATACTATTTTTTATATTGCTGTTGTGTTGCACTTCGAGTGTTTGGGCGCAGTCTCAAGCGCTGTATGTTGGTGTGCTTTCTAATTGGGGCAACCAACAAGCGATGGAGCGCTGGGAGCCATTGATGCAGTATTTAGAGGAGGAGGTGCCCGGGACTCAGTTTCATGTTTACCCCGGCAATTTTGAAGCACTAAATCTGGCAATGGCGTTAGGTCAGATCCAGTTTATTATCACCAATCCAGGTCAATACCTCTATCTTTCCAACCAATACCCGCTGTCTTGGCTGGCAACCATGCGTTCAAGGCGCCATAACGGTGCTACCTCGGCAATAGGCTCAGCGATTATCGTTAAAGCTGAAAGTAACTATCGCACCCTATATGACTTAAAAGACAAAGTGATTGCCGCTAGTGATCCTCATGCGCTGGGCGGTTATCAGGCGACTGTTGGCTTGATGCACAAATTGGGTATGGACTCTGAAAACTATTTTGAAGAGGTTAAGTTTCTCGGTTTCCCGCTAGATCCTTTGTTGTACCAAGTTCGAGATGGCAATGTTGATGCGGCGATTACGCCGCTGTGTACCTTTGAGGATATGATAGCGCGGGGCTTAATCAATGGGGCTGATTTTCGTATTCTCAACCCGAGCCGACCAGAAGGGTTTGATTGCCAATGTAGCACCCATCTTTATCCTAACTGGTCTTTTGCTGCCAATGAAAGTGTCAATATTGGTTTGAGTAAACAGATCACTCAAGCCTTAATGCAGTTGCCAACTGAACACCCCGCCGCGATAAAAGCGCAGCTGATGGGCTGGACATCACCCATTAGCCAGCTAGCGGTGATCCAGCTTTTTAGTGAACTGCATGTGAAAGGCACTGATCGCAGCCGCTGGGAGAGTGTACAGAACTGGCTCAAGGATAATCGCCATTGGGGGATCTTTGCTATTTTTGTTTTTGTGATAGCAACCCTCTATCACTTGTGGATTGAGTATCGATTCCATCAAAAGAGTGAGTCGTTAATCGAAACCGAAAGACAGCTAAAGCAACAAGCTATCGCACTTGAAAGATTACAAAGCGCCTCCATTATTGGCGAGATTGGGGCGGGTTTAGCCCATGAGATCAATCAGCCCATTGCCGCCATTACCAGCTATAGCGAGGGCGGTATTATGCGGTTGCAGGGAAATCAAGCGGGCGATGTCGCATCGAGTATCGAACTGCTGGAAAAAATTCATCGACAATCAACCAGAGCGGGAGAGGTGGTGCACCGAATTCGCAGTCTGCTTAAACGGCGAGAGTCGGTAATGGATGACGTCAATATTCTCAGTCTTGTGGATGAGTGTGTTTCACTGTTGAAGCTAGAACTACAGCGCAGAGATATTCTAATCAATAAGCGCATTAAAGGAGAGCCCTTCTTCATTACAGCTGATCGCGTCGGCTTGCTACAGGTGCTAATTAACCTGACTAAAAACAGCTTAGATGCTATTGCAGAATCTCAGTCTCAAACCCAAACTCAAACCCAAAGCTCAGGCAAGGGGGAGATAACCATTGAACTGATATTTAAAGAGCATCAAGTTGACGTGTTGATTATCGATAATGGCACCGGATTATCGCAGAATTCTGATTCTGTCATGGCCACTTTTTTTACCACTAAAGAGGATGGTTTAGGCCTAGGGCTGGCTATATGTAATGAAGTCGTCAGTGAACATGATGGTGCATTCTCGTTAAAAAACCGAGATGACAAGCAGACAGGCTGTATTGCTAAAATCAGCTTAAAGAAGCGAGGTTGTCAACGAAAGGTAGAAGCTTGATGTTGAATAACTTTGTAATTGGTTGATTTTAATTATCTAAACGCTATTTATCGTCAAGAAGTGTCGATATGTGGTTTACCACAATAGACAAGTTAACCTCTTTTGTGGCTGCATTTTTTGAATTGTGAACGGGCTCACAAAGCTTACATCATGAGTGTCGATATGTGGTTTACCACAATATTCAACGTTTAACGCCTAGCAGACAATAGTGAAAAGTTTAGGACGAGTCACCTAGCTAAAACTCCTCCTTCAACGCACTTAGTACCATTGTCTACTGGGAGAATAACCATGAAATTAGATCGGCGAACCTTTATCAAAGGAGCTGGAGCGGGCACCGCGGGTTGCGCACTCGCAACGCTGCCAGGCTCCTTAGCTGCTCTAGGGCATTCCACATTGAAGGGCAGCGCTGAATCAGTTGCCAGTATTTGTGAGATGTGTTCAACCCGTTGCCCTATCACTGCTCGAGTCGTTAATGGCAAGAACGTTTCAATACTGGGCAATAAAAATGCAAAATCTTATGGCGGAGCAGTCTGTGCCCGCGGCGGTGCAGGGCATAGCCAGCTATATGATAAACAACGTATCGTTAAGCCATTAAAACGCGTTGGCGAACGAGGAGAGGGAAAATGGGCTGAAATAGAGTGGGATGAAGCTTACGGGATTATTGCCGAAAACCTCAATAAGATTAAAGCACAACATGGCGCTGAGTCGGTGGCTTTCTCCTCGAAATCTGGCTCACTTTCTGGACATTTGTTTCACCTTGCTAAGGCGTTTGGTAGCCCGAATACGTTCACTCACGCAACGACCTGTCCAGCAGGTTATGTGGTCGCCGCTAAGGCCATGTTGGGTGGCAAGGTTAAACGTGATTTAAGTAACTCTAAATACATCATCAACTTTGGTCATAATCTCTACGAAGGCATCAACATGTCTGAAACCAGAGCCATGATGAATGCACAAATGGAAAAAGGCGCCAAGTTAGTGGTGTTTGAGCCACGCTTCTCGATTGTGGCAGATAAAGCCGATGAGTGGTATGCAATCAAGCCAGGTACTGACGTCGCCGTAGCATTAGCCATTTGTCACACCCTCATTGAAGATGATTTATATGACAAAGCATTTGTGGCTGAGTTTGTCTCAGGTTTTGCTGAGTTTGCCAAAGAGGTCAAAGCCTATACCCCTGAGTGGGCTGAATCTATCAGTGATGTTCCTGCTGAAGATATTCGTCGTATAACCCACGAATATGCCGCTGCCGCGCCCCATGCTCTGGTCGATTTTGGTCATCGCGCATCATTTACCACCGAAGAGTTTGAGATGCGCCGTGCGCTATATGCCGCCAACGTGCTGGTGGGCAATATTGAGCGTAAAGGCGGATTGTACTTTGGCAAAAAGGCCGCTAAGTATAATAAGTTTGCGGGTGAGAAAGCCGCACCAACACTGGCAAAACCCGGCGTTGAAGGTATGCCTAAAATCGATGCTAAACGAATCGATATGGTCGATGAGCAATACTCGCTGATTTGGTCATCTGGTGGAGTGTATCAAACTATTCTCGATGCCACGCTCACTGCGACGCCATATCAGTTACACGCATGGGTGATGAGCCGTACCAATCCAATGCAGACCATGACAGACAGAGCTCGGGTCGTTGAAACGATGAAGAAGCTCGACTTTGTGGTGGCTTGTGACATCTATATCAGCGAAAGCGCCGCCTATGCTGATATTTTCCTACCAGAATCTACCTACCTAGAGCGCGACGAAGAGATTGTCGATAAGTCAGGCAAGAACCCTGCTTATTACGTGCGTCAGAAAGTGGTTGAAACCATAGGTGATACCAAACCGAGTTGGCTTATCTGGAAGGAGCTTGCCGACAAGTTGGGTCAAGGCCAGTTCTTCCCTTGGGAGAACATGGAAACGCTACAACTGTTTCAAGTGGGCAAGAATGTTTCGCTACTCAATAAAATTAAGAGTGAAGGTTGGGTAAGCTACGGTAAGCCACTGCTGTTACGTGAACCTGCAATGGTGAAGCAGTTTGTTGAAAGCTATCCCAATGCCAAGCCATTGGATGCTGATGGCACCTATGCCAGCCAGCTTAGCTTTAAAACACCTTCAGGTAAGATTGAACTGAGTTCGAGCAAGGTCGAGAAGATGGCGCCGGGTCGCGGGGTGATTAAGTACCGTGAAGTGAATATGAAGAAAGCCGACGAGCTGTTTTTTATTCAAGGCAAAGTGGCGGTGCATACCAACTCAGCGACGCAAAACGTGCCCTTGTTGGCTAACTTGATGTCAGACAATGCGGTGTGGATCCATCCAATCACAGCAGGACTGCTTAATATCAGCAGTGGTGACAAAATTCGAATATACAACGACACCGGCAGCGAAGAGGGTCATGCCCTAGTCACCCCTGGTATTCGTCCAGACACTGTCTTTGCCTATATGGGCTGCGGTTCAAAGAACAAAGAACTGGCGCGCGCCACCGGCAAAGGTGTGCATTGCGGCAACTTACTTCCTCATGTTACGTCGCCTGTCACCGGTATGAACCTGCATACCACTGGCGTCAAAATTGCCAAGATTTAATCGGAGATCATTATGACTAAGCGTTATGTTCTGGTGCACGATGAAAACAAGTGCATTGGCTGCCAAGCTTGCAACGTGGCTTGCCGCAGTGAAAATAATGTTCCTGAGTCGGTGACCCGACTACAGGTTCGAATCGAAGGGCCCTATGGCAACTTCCCCCATTTACACTTTAAGTACAACCGTGTTTCCTGTGAACAGTGTGAAAATGCCCCATGCGTTAAAGTTTGCCCTACAGGTGCAGCCTATGTAAACGATGATGGCATTGTCTCAGTCAATGAAAACAAGTGTGTTGGCTGCCTCTATTGTGTTGCAGCGTGTCCTTACAAGGTGCGCTTTATCAATCCTGAAACTCGGGTGCCAGATAAATGCGATTTCTGTAAAGACAGCCGCTTAGCCCGCGGCGAACAACCAGCTTGTGTCAGTGTTTGTCCAACTCAAGCGCTCACCTTTGGTGATGCCAATGATATGACCTCAGAAGTGCGCAGGGTGTTAGACACTAAACCTAATTACCAACAGAAGGTAAATCTTGGTACTGAGCCAAGAGTTTATCGAATACCAAGTCGTAGAGGAGGGATCAAAGCATGAACAATATATGGGGCTCAATGGAGCAATATGATCCCGTAGTTTGGAACTGGATCATCGCAGTATACCTATTCATGGCTGGTCTCTCAGCTGGCTCCATGCTAGTTGCGATAGGACTTAAATGGTACAGGCAAAGTCGAGGCTTGCCGACAGAAGGTTTGCCAGTAATCAAAGCGGCCGCCGTGATTGGTCCAGTAGCGATCTGTTTAGGAATGGCGTTATTAGTACTAGATTTGACTAAACCATTTGAGTTTTATCATATCTTACTCAATTACAATCTTACCTCGGTGATGGCTTGGGGAGTCATAGCGCTACTGGTTTATATTCCATTAGTGTTTGTATTTGCCGCCTTAGTCTTTGAGAAACAAGTGTTGCACTATGCCCCTTGGCTTGCTGGGGTGCTAAAGGTCTGTGGTCTGCTTGAGGGCAGTCTCAATAAGCTTATCTTTGCGCTGGCGTTAGGTGTTGGGGTGTATACTGGCTTTTTACTGTCGGCGATGATCAGTTATCCGATTTTGAATACCGCGGTGTTACCAGCACTGTTCTTAGCATCGGCAATGTCGGCCGGTTCAGCGGGCAACATCTTAGTCGCAACGCTCTTCTTTAGTAAAAAGGAGTCCGACTGTATTGAGCAGGTACATCGCATCGAATATCCGGTGGCCTTTAACGAAGCACTTTGTCTGGTGCTGTTATTTGTCGGACTCAACTTTTCTGGCCCCGCAGCGCAAGCGGCTACAGCGGCAATTACCACAGGTACATGGGCAAGTGTGTTTTGGATTGGCGTTGTTGGTCTAGGACTGGTGGTCCCGGTATTAGCGAGCACGTTCGCACCCAAAGCGTGGCGTCATACCAAGGGATTCTTGATTACCGTTTCCTGTAGTACAATTCTAGGGGTATTAGCGCTGAGACATTTTGTGGTCTATGCGGGACAAAGCTATATCAGCTAATACACAATGGATGCTGGTTTAGACGATGTAACTGTCTGCACTCGCACGGTGACTGAAACAAAAAAGCCCAAGTTATCTGTGGGCTTTTTCATACTTTTTTATGCAGGCATCGGTTAATATCGAGGCACTTTTAGTCACACTCGTTAAGTTCAGGAAAACGCAGTAACACCTCAGGGCTAACATCAAGTAGCTCTCCAACACCGATTATGCGCCAGAGTTGCTCTTCCAGTTTTTTGCCTTTGTGCTGTGCATGTATCTTTATGTATTCCCGCTCGCGGCGGATATAATCTAAATCTGGTTTGCCAGTCGCACCGCGATAAACCCGCAGCGCTAGGAACTCACCTAGATGTTGGCTTTGCTTAATAAAGTGCATTAACTGATCCATATCTTTAAGATCGGTATCGGTAATACAGCGTACTTTTACCTTTCCTTGTGATAGCCGAGAAATTTGCACATATACTTCATAAAAAGATAGCCCATTTTGTGGCTTCATGGTCCGAATAGGCACTATGATATCGCGCTTGAGTTTGCCGTCTTTGAACAGCGGCGTTAAGTCATATTCCAATGGGCTTTTGCTGCCCGTGGCGAAAATATTGGCGATATGGTTTTGTTCTACCCCTATGGCTACGACTGATACGTAAGCTGTCTTTACGGTTTTTTCTAGATAGAAAGGCACCGATACTAGCTTTCGCATCAGCAAGTTCTTCATGCCATCGGCGAGCTCTTTTACATCGTGGTTATTCTCGGTTAGTTTTTCAAACTTGTCTTTATTGTGCTCAATCAGACGGTTAAGAAACTCAACGCCTACGTGTGGTGTATGACCAACTTGCGCTGCAAGATGTAAGGTGACACCGTTCTTCCTAGTACGGATCAGCCGATAGGGTAAATGCTGCAATGAAGTTTTTCCGGCAATGGTTTGCAGCTTTGGAAAGCTCAGGCTAATCGGTGCAGTCTGGTTAAACTCAACGGGAGTGTCCGTTGTGAGCTGCATTCCTTTGCTGGAAATATCTTGGGTGTAGGCCGTCGTGCTGAGGTCTCCTTGGGTCATTACAACCATTGTTTTGAATGCAAATCGCGCTTCATTACGGCGTTCACTAAATTGCATTGACACCTGTTTTAATCCAGCTTGGTTTAACTTCTGTTGGCCAAATACTTTGAGCTCGTTAACGTTGCTGTTATTAAGCGTTTTCCAAGCTTGATACTGCTCATTAGCAGCGTCATTGGTGACATCAATTAATTGAACAACATGGGTAAATGCAGCGAGTTGCGTTTCGGTCAATGCATTGTAACGGGCATCATCGCCCGGCAATAGGCTGGCTCTGTAAGCTTGGTTGTGATCGATTGTCTGGCGTGCCACATGAAATATTCGCCAACTGGGCTTGGTTGCGCCAAAGCTAAAAAATAGCGCTTGTAGCTGTTTATCTTGTAATTCTGCCAGCGTCGCTGAATAGAAATACTTGCCACCTTGAGCTTGAAAGGTAAAGCAAAATAGCTGGCCATGGGGACTTTTTTCATCAGAGCCTATGATTTTTTCCAGTCTTGATGGGGTTAATAATGCGCATAGTTGGCTGATGCCAGATTCATCTTTGAAGTACTGTGAAATGGCTTGATTATCTCGACCGAGCAACAGGTGAGTTGCTTGATATAAGGCGGCCGCTTCCATTGATGCGTCATGTTTTTTATTTTCAATAAATAGCGCTAGGTGAGGTATATGGGGTAAATAATGGCGCTCGAAACCTAAGCCTTTTGCAGTGACTAACACATCATTTACGTCGACCTTATAGCGATACTTATAACCTCGAATGAGTTTGCCGAGCATTTCAGCTAAGGCGTCGCTGCCGGATATTCGTTTAAGCCGCAGCCAGTTATATTCTTGATTACCTTCAATATCGACAATTTGATATTCAACACCTTGTTGCAGGTCACGGTGGTAATAATCATTGCTAAGCTCAAGCAGTTTCACTCTAATGGGGTGTTTAGCATTAAGGATATGCTTGGCTGGCAGACGAATTCTTGCGCCACTGACCGACAGATCTACAGTGATCCCCATGCATTGCTGCATCGACTGAGTGACTTCAATCTTCATGCTGTAATTCATGCGCTCTTCGCAACGGGCAAAGTAACTACCTAGCACAACTCCTTGGGCGAGATAGCGCTCATCGACAGTGCTTACACCATTATCGACATTCGTGCGGGCTTTAGTTACGCGATCTTTATGGGCCGTTATAACTTGTTCGTAGACCCCGAGGGTATATTGCTGGCGGTAAAGGGCTAATGCTGCAACAAAACTGGCTCTTGCGGGCTGATCAATAAAATGAGTTTGAGCGCCGAATTCGAAAGACTCGCAATCAAGGTCTGTTTTGTTGCGCAGATCGATAACTCGGCTACAATTTGAAGCCAGTCGATTGAGCTCCATTTTGAGCAGGAATCGAGTCGAATTTGATTCTTCTGCTGTGAGTTGTTCAAACAGCTCATGGAAATTAGGTTCCATTAACAAAGGCTTCAGTTGTTCAATTAGCGCATTATGCAGATCTAAACTCATCTATTACTTCTTTTGGGATGCTTATTGGGCCAATGGCTGATAGTCTCATAGCCAAGATTTTGTGGGATAATCCCAATTTACAGTACTCACTTCTTTATACCCATAGTTATCGGCTGAAAACGTCGATACTTTATCGACTTTATACTATCTAGAAATAATCATGGCAAAGAATAAAACAGCTTACGTATGTAATGAATGTGGTCAAGACTTTCCTCGCTGGCAGGGCCAGTGTAGCGCTTGCAAAGAATGGAATACCATTAGCGAACTCAAGATCTCTATCGCAAAACTCACCACGGCGACCCGTTCTGGTTACGCAGGCTCTGTGGGCGGCGGCTCCAGAAAACTCTCCGAGATAGAAGAGGTCGATGCGGAAAAGAGATTGACCGGCATTGGTGAGCTGGACCGCGTATTGTGCGGCGGCCTAACAACAGGTTCGGTCAACATTATCTCTGGCGATCCCGGGGCGGGTAAAACCACGCTGTTATCTGATTTAGTGTCGCGCATGTCGCAATTAATGCCATCGCTTTATTGTACCGCTGAAGAGTCGCTGTCACAGTTTAAGAATCGGGTAAACCGCTTAAAGCTCAATTTCAATGAAGATAACCTTTACCTTATGGCTGAAACCAGTGTTGAAGCGATCATTGCTGAGCTAGAAGCTAAGCAGGTGAAGTTTGCGGTGATTGACTCGATTCAAGCTGTCGTCACTGAAATGGCTAACGGTAGTCCTGGTTCACCTTCACAAGTGAAGGGCAGTGCACAAGCACTGACGCAGTATTGTAAGCAAAACAATGTCACCATGTTTTTGGTCGCTCACGTTAATAAAAACAATGAAACGGCAGGGCCACAAACGCTTATTCACATAGTGGACTGTTTAACTCATATTGAGTGTAACGACGGCCAAATTCGTACGCTTAGAGCCAATAAAAACCGTTTTGGTGATGTCGATACCGTGGGTATATTTCGCATGACTGAGCGAGGTATGTTAAGTGTTGATAATCCAAGTGAAATATTCCTTTCCGGCTCGAGTACCGATTCTGCTGGCGCCGCGATTACCTGTATTCGAAAGGGCAATCGCAATCTGTTGCTTGAGATCCAATGTTTAACCACTGAAACCGAGGGCGAGTTTCCCCAGCGAGTTTGCGTGGGGCTCAATATGAATCGGATTAAGATGTTAACCGGGATTTTGCGTAAGCACACTAAAACCAAGATTTTTCACGATACCTACTTTAACTTGGTGGGTGGCTTAAAAATAGATGAGTCAGAAACCTGCATCGATCTAGCGCTAGTGGCGGCTTTACTGAGTAGTTTAAACGATTTTATTGTGCCGAGAACGACCTGTATCATGGGCGAACTCAGTCTTAATGGTGACGTTCGGCCCATAGACAGTGGCGTACCGAGAGTTAAAGAGGCGGTGCAGCATGGCTTTACCGAAATTTACATCCCCTTTAGAAACTACCATAAATCAATGGAAGGATTAGGGGCGACGATTCATTCTGTTAAAACCATTCATGAGCTCATCGAGCTCATCAACTAGCGATGCGTGATGCAATTATGAGACGTGCATTTTAGGGAAGTGCCAGCTGAAACGTGGTTACTTTCCTTGGTTGTGCATGTCAATAAATAGCGCCAGCTCCCGATCAAGTAAAGTCGGATCACCGACATTGAGTTCTATCAAGCGTCTTAAATGGCTAATACTTTCAACATCAATATGGCTGCAAGCTAAACCCAGTAAGTTGTCTTGTTGATGAACAAGCTGAGTATCCATATGCAGCTGAATATCGCTGTCAGCAATAGAGAAACTAAGATGGATTTGTTGGCAGCTCGGTGCAAACTGCTTTGGTCGTTCAATGAGGGCACCATTGAGACTGATATCTAGTAGTGTTGTTTGCCAGATTTTATCTTGGCATCGTATCAGTGCTTTATTTGCAAATAAAACCCGTGAAAATTGTCGTCTTTCATCCATAGTGACTCCCTTGCTGAAAATGCCTTGTCGTATCACTTAAGCATCGCTTTAGATTGTTTCTAAAATGGCTACTTAAATAATAGTTTAACTCAAGATTAGCGTAAAAAAGGACTTTTTTTTAGACTCAACTTAACCATAAAACGTCAGTTTAATGCTCGTTAAGTGGTGCGCTCTAATGGGTAAGATTGCTGCTTTAGCGCAGGCAGCCCTTTTAAAATAATGGCTATAGTGACGAGTTGATAAGCGATGCCGGACCAAGAGAGCAGGTGTATCGATAGCGTGAGGTTCAACAAGTTACTCAGCAACATGGCATAACGTAGCCGGGTTGAACTGCAATAAAACAGCGCATAGCTCATTAAGACTGCTGCAGCTACAGCAGCCCATTCAGACCCATGCTCAGCCCAAATAAGCCCTTGTGTCACAGCTAGTGCAGAGAATACGAAAGGCAATAGTGTAATGCGCCAGCCACAACGGGCTTTTTCGCTACGGCAAGTTGCAAAGCGGCCAATATTAAGCAGCTGAGTCATCATCCCTAAAGTGCTGCCTAGCAAACCTAAGTGCACAGCGGTTATGCTGGATGCTAGCAGGTTACCTGAAAATAGTTTTTGGTCGCTTAATTGGGCATTTGCCCACCAACCAATGGCCATCGACACAAAGCCTAATGCCTGAACCCAAAGTAAAGCTTGATGTGATAACTCGAACACTGAACGACCAACAATAACAACAATATTAAACCGGCAGCTATTGTCGTTTTTTTAGCCGTTCACATTGTGACCTAATCGTCACTTTAGGGTTTGCTTTATCATGCTTCGCTTTAGTTTGTGATCTGGATCATGCTTTATGGTCCTTAGAACCCAGTCCCCAGGTTAACGTACCATGCAAGGTCTTCAGGACCTTTGCCAACAGAAGGTTCGGTTATTTGCTCCCTCATTAACGAATTATGGGTATATACCCAAACCACCTGAAGATGCTCGTTTCAGAGCTCCCGTAGGATAGCTGAACAAGGCAGTGATTGAATCAATGGTTATTCCCTTGTTGATATCGCTAACGTAGTGCAAATATTCTACGGGAACTCCCGCAGGGCAAGGCGAGAAGCAACATTTTTCAGTGTTATGAAATATTGAATTCGAATAACGAGTACTGCAATTTCATGCCTTGAACTCTGTCACTTCTCGACATGCTGAATCCTGCATCTTGAAGTGGTTTGGGTATAAGCACTGCGCGCTAGAATATTCAAACAAGTTGTCTTCATTGAATAGCATCCTTGGGCTGGGGAGCGGTAAAACACTCGCGCTATTTTCTGTTAATATGCGCTGAATATAACGAATTTTAGGAATATGCTGGTGTCTTTTTCATCTTTATCATTAAGTGATGCGTTACAGAGCCTATTAAAGCAAAAGGGCTATGTGGAACCTACACCCATCCAAACCGCAGCTATCCCTGTCATTTTAAAGGGTAAAGATCTTATGGCCAGTGCCCAAACGGGTACCGGAAAAACCGCAGCATTCACCTTGCCTTTACTGCAAATGTTAGCCAGTAAACCGATTGATAAAGAAGCTCAGCGTATTCGCGCACTCATTTTAGTGCCGACGCGCGAACTCGCAGTGCAAGTGAATAAGAGTGTTACTGAGTACGGGGTCAATACCTCGATAAAAAGCATGGTCATTTATGGTGGCGTTAGCATCGATGCGCAGGCTCAAACCTTAGCTGATGGCGTTGATATTGTGGTTGCCACACCTGGAAGGTTGCTCGATCACCTTCGTCGTGGTTCGCTGTCATTAATGGCAATCGAAACACTGGTTTTTGATGAAGCCGATAGAATGCTCGATATGGGGTTTATGGATGAGATCAATGCCATTTTAAAGCAGCTACCAAAGCAGCGACAAACCTTACTCTTTTCAGCCACCTTGTCAGAGGCGGTATTTACCTTAAGTAAAAAACTGCTAAATCAACCGCTTCGAATCGAAGTTAACAAGGCCAATAGCACCGCCGATAGTGTCGAGGAGGTTGTTTATGCGGTCGACAGTGAGCGAAAGACGGAGCTCCTAAGCCACCTTATCAATAAATATGATTGGCAGCAGCTACTTATTTTTAGCCGAAAGAAGCAGACTGCAGATACCATTACCAATAAGTTGATTGCAGCTGGTGTTGAGGCCAAGGCATTTCACGGCGATTTGAGCCAAGGTGCTAGAGAGCAGGTGCTCAATGAGTTTAAAAAGGGCACCGTTAAGGCGCTAGTGGCGACAGATGTGGCCGCAAGAGGGCTCGATATTGTCGAACTCAATTACGTGGTTAATTACGAAATTCCTTTTATTGCTGAAGACTACATTCACCGCATTGGCCGAACGGGGCGGGCGGGAAAAACCGGTAAAGCCATTACCTTATACAGTGAGGATGATGCGTTGTTACTCGAAGAGCTCGAATCACTATTAGATAAACGTCTACCGCAACAATGGTTAGCGGGTTTTGAACCCGATCTTACTAAAGTCGAACCCGTGAGCCGTAAAAACAGTAAGTCAGCACAAAGACAGCGCGCCAAGAAAAGAGCGTTAGCTGGGAGCAAGCGCAAACGTTAATGTTTCATGTTTTGCTAAGGTGTACAGCGCTTGCGCCCGCTGTTGATTTCATAAAGAGTCAGCTCCTCAGCGCCCCGGTGAAATGTATGAAAAACGAATTTACTCAGACCAATACCAACTGGTCACGTTATAGCGATATTCGTCGCTATATTCAGCATTGAGCTTTTCCACCCAATGTTCAGAGCCCTCTGAGGAGGGGTCAAACAAAATACAGCGGTTATATAAAGGGGCAATACAAATAGGCTCATTGTCCTTGCCTATAAAAGTGAGTTCACCGCCAGCATTGTCGTGCCACTCTTTATTTAAATACACTAGCATACAGATCTCTCTTCCAGGAGAGTCATCGGCGTGTAGTTCAACAAAGTCGGCAGCGCCTAAGCGAAAATAGTTGGTGTTGATTAACGGGTTAGCCACATTCATATCGGTGATTTGCACCTTAAAAATAGCGGACAACAGCGACATGAACTCGTCTCCACGCAAAAATGACAAAAAGTCTTGCGCTATATTGGACGCGCTGCTGTTGGAGTTAGCCGCTCTACGTTGCCAAACATCTCGCCGTACAAAGTGTTGATCTGTGCTGGTATTTTCCCATTGGGCGTTATCGACATATAAAGCAGAATAAGTATGTTTTTGAGTTTGCCAGCCGTGCGGTTGCTGCAACACCTTCAATACCTCATCGAGTCTGTCTTGATTAAATAAGTTATCAATCACGATATGATTGGGGCAAGAGTTCAATAAAGACTCTCGATAAGCACATATCCTAGCATCGCTTAGCTGTTCATCATTCAACCACATTAACACTACCTACTTGTATCTTTAGATCATCAGCTAAAGATATTGATAATACAGGGCTGCATAATAACGCCACTCACTGGTTCTTTAAAATCATTAAAAGTAAATTAAACAGTAAATGGCTTACCTATAAGTTTGAGCCATAGGTTTATGTGTCTACAAATTTTAATTGCGTTAACTATTGCTGTTGCCTATACATAGAACCTACACTGTGGTTACATCTTTATTACAATGATAATTGGTGCAAATTCAATTACATCTAATTGATTTTTAAAGTGCCATTTAGCGAACCGTGAATAACACATTTCGGGACGAACCTATGCCAAATTATCTCAACTGCACAGCATTCAAATTAGCACTGTTTTTTTCATCTGTGGCAATGATTGCTGGGTGCGAAAAAGAGCCAGTTAAAATCACCCCTAAATTAGTCGTTGTTGAGAAAGTGTCTACTACAACAGTGCCGCTCTATGGCAATTATGTGGGTGTCACCAAAGCATCATTGGATGTTGAGGTGAGAGCGAGGGTAGATGGGTTTGTTGAAAACAAAAGTTTTATTGAAGGCAGTGCCGTTAAAGAGGGGGCGCTGCTTTATCGCATCGATAATCGTCCCTATGTTGCAGTGGTTAATCGCTTAAGTGCCAACGTTGAATCTCAACAATCAGCACTTGAAAAGGCACAGCGTGATGTCAAACGTTTAAAGCCGTTGTATGAGCAAGATGCAGCCAGTCAGTTAGATTTTGATAATGCCCTTTCAGTTCAGTCCCAAGCAAAATCCAGTGTCGCGGCAAGTAAAGCGGAGCTTGAAGAGGCAAAACTTGAGCTCAGTTATACCGAGATTAAGTCACCCATTAGTGGGTTGGTGAGCCGCTCTGAAGTTGATATCGGTGCGTTAGTCGGTAGTAGTGGTCAATCGTTATTAACGCGGGTGAAGCGGGTCGACCCTATTTATGTCACCTTCAATATGTCAGCGCTAGATTACCTTAATGCGCGTCGCCGCATGACCAGCTATAAAGAACAACAAGCCGCTGAATCAGAAGGTAAAGCGGTTGAAGGATTCGTAACGATTACCTTGCCAGATAACAGCGAGTACCGCTATTTGGGGGATGTCGGTTTTACTGATCCCTCTGTGAATCCTGAAACCGGTACTTTTCAGGTAAGAGCCGAGCTACCCAACCCCGATAAAGAGTTACTGCCGGGCCAATATACCAATGTCAGAATTAAGCTCAGCGAAGTGAGCGATGCCATCGTTATTCCACACAAAGCCACTCAGGTTGAGCAGGGGGGCGTCTATGTGATGGTTGTGCTGCCCAACAATAAGGTTGAACGGCGCTTTATTGTGATAAAGCATCAAGGTGAAATGGGAGTGGTAGTGCAAAGTGGTCTAAAAGCGGGGGAACTGGTGATTGTTGAAGGCATGCACCGTGTCCGTCATGGACAACTTGCTGAGCCATTAACTGCCGAGCAGTATCATCAAAAAGAGGATGTTAAACAGAAAGAGCAAGCATTGAAGCAACAAGAGCTTGAGCAGGAACAGGGGGATAACTAATGGCACAGTATTTTGTTAATCGCCCGGTTTTTGCCAGTGTCATCTCTATTGTGATTGTGTTGCTGGGCTTAATCGCGATGTTTCAATTACCCATTGACCAGTACCCTTACATTACGCCGCCCCAGGTAAAAATATCCGCATCCTACCCAGGTGCAACATCAACTACAGCAGCAGAGTCAGTGGCCACGCCGTTAGAGCAAGAGCTTAATGGTTTGCCAAATATGATCTATATGAGCTCCAAGAGCACCAACTCTGGCAGCTCCAATGTCACTATTACCTTCGATGTTGGCACCAATCCAGATCTTGCCGCTGTCGACGCGCAAAACTCGACTCAACAAGCGACGGGTAGCTTACCAATTGATGTGCAAACCGAAGGGGTGTCGGTTTCCAAAGAGGCCTCTGTTGAGCTACTCAAATTAGCATTAACCTCTGAAGATGAACGATATGATGAAATCTATCTCAGTAACTATGCCACCATTAATATCCAGTCAGCGTTAAAACGGATCCCGGGTGTGGGCCGAGTCAGAAATACCGGTTCCCGCAGTTACTCCATGAGAGTGTGGTTAAACCCCGACACGATGGCGGGTTATGGGCTAACAACATCTGATGTTATTGATGCGATTAAAGCGCAAAACAAAGAGTCACCAGCGGGCAGTATTGGCTCACAACCCAATGCAGACACCTTGAGTATGACGCTGCCGATCACCGCTGCGGGTCGAATGAGCAGTGTGCCGCAGTTTAATGAGATTATTGTCCGTGCCAGTGTCGATGGTGCGATTATACGTTTGCGTGACATTGCCGACATTGAACTCGGTTCATCGTCTTATACGCTGCAGTCTCAACTCAATGGTAACAATGCCACCATCTTGCAGGTGTACTTATTGCCCGGTGCTAATGCGCTAGAGGTAACCCAAAAAGTCAAAAGTGAGATGGCGAAACTGGCACAGAAATTCCCTCAAGGGATGAATTGGGAAGTGTTCTTCGACGCCTCTGTGTTTATCCAGAACTCCATTGATGAGGTAGTCAAAACCCTAGTTGAAGCGCTGGTATTGGTTATCGTCGTGGTGTTTTTGTTTCTGCAAAATATTCGCGCCACACTTATTCCAGCCATTGCTGTACCAGTTTCTTTAATCGGTACCTTAGCTGCGATGCTGGCCTTTGGTTTTACCATCAATACCGTCAGTCTGTTAGCCCTGGTGCTGGCAATCGGTATTGTGGTCGATGATGCCATTGTGGTGGTGGAGAATGTTGAACGTCTAATGCACGAAAAGGGGCTTAGTTCAACTGAGGCAACCAAGGTCGCAATGAAAGAACTCTCTGGTGCACTTATCGCCACCAGCCTAGTACTTGCCGCAGTGTTTGTACCTGTGTCTTTCTTGTCGGGGATCACAGGTATTATGTATCGTGAATTTGCCGTAGCGATTACCGTAGCGGTACTTATTTCTACTGTGGTCGCGCTGACACTTTCGCCGGCGCTTTGTGCATTATTGCTCAAGCCGGGCGATAAGGCGACCTCTGGCTTTTTCAAATGGATGAATGATCGTTTAGACACTGCAACCACTAAGTATGTCGGATTGGTGGTGTTGACAAACAAGCACGCCAAACGCAGTTATCTGTTGTTTGCATTGATGGTAGGCGGCGTGTATTTAATAATGAGTTCGCTGCCGTCGAGCTTTATGCCTGATGAAGATCAGGGGCGATTCTTTATTGATGTGTCACTGCCTAACGGGGCAACGGTTAATCGTACTCAAGCTGTACTTAAGAAGGCTGAAGCTTTAGTACTTGCCCACCCAGCGATAGCTTACTCGTTCACCTTGGCGGGTGAAAACAGACGCTCAGGTTCGAATCAAGCCAACGGTCAGTTTGAGATTATTCTCAAGCCTTGGTCTAAACGCGTCGACAGTGATGCAACCGTGCAGCAGGTGATGAACGATATTAAGCAACAGCTGCATGATGTGCTCGAGGCTGAATTCAAAATTTATTTACCTTCAGCTGTCCCCGGTCTAGGTAATGGTTCCGGTGTTGAAATGGAGCTACAAGATACCTCAGGCAGTAACTTTAAAGGCTTAATGGAAACCGCAGATGAATTGGTTGAAGCCCTAAAGTTGCAACCTGAGATCGCGACGGCTGGATTATCCCTGCAAACCGCGATTCCGCAGTTACACCTTAATGTTGATGAAGCCAAAGCCATGGCCATTGGGGTCAAGGTGTCAGACATTTATGGCACCATTAAAACGTTTACTGACTCATCGACAGTTAACGACTTCAATCTATTTGGTCGAGTGTATCGAGTGAAAGTACAAGCTGCAGAGGAGTATCGTCAATTTCCTGATCAAATCGAGGACTACCATGTTCGCTCCTCATCGGGCGCTATGGTGCCAATTGGTGTATTAGCTAACTATGATTATTCGGTTGGGCCTGCTGCGGTAACGCACTACAACATGTTTACCAGTGCTTCGATTAATGCCTCTCCTGCACAAGGTTACGCCTCTGGCGATGTTATCCGCGCTATTGAACGGGTGGCGACCCCCATGCTGCCTGACGAATTTAGTTACGAGTGGACTGGCATAACTTATCAAGAGGTGCAGTCCGCTAACCAAACTGCTATTGCGGTTACCTTAGCGATGGTATTTGTGTTTTTGTTTCTCGCAGCGCTTTATGAAAGTTGGACGTTGCCGATTGCGGTACTGCTCATCGCCCCCATTGCGATGCTAGGTGCATCACTGGGTACCCTAGTGAGTGGTATGGAAAGTAATCTCTTTTTCCAGGTGGCGTTTATTGCGCTCATTGGGATGGCGGCAAAAAACTCGATATTGATTGTCGAGTTTGCCAATCAATTACATAAAGAGGGCAAGAGCCGACTAGATGCAGCCATTGAAGCGGCTAATATGCGCTTTAGACCGATTTTAATGACTTCGTTAGCCTTCATTTTAGGCGTACTGCCACTGGTGCTTTCTGTCGGACCTGGCGCTGTCAGTAGGCAAAGTATCTCTATTCCTATTTTATGCGGCATGATTTTCGCGACAACCATCGGCATCGTGATGGTACCGCTGTTTTTTGTGACCACTGCAGGCTGGGTTCGTTCTAAAATCACTGGCAAAGCCGATACCGCGGAGGTCTCTACTCATGCTTAAGCCTTTAATATTGAGCGCAGCAACAGGCATTATGCTGCTTTCTGGTTGTGCCATGGGGCCTGATTACCAAAGACCAGATCTTGACATTCCGGACCAATTTCACCAAGAGTTACAGCAAACAGATGGACAGAACGTTGGCCTTAAACATTGGCGAGAGTTTTATCTCGATCCTGAGCTACAGATCTTGATTGAACATGCACTTGATCAAAACCTCGATTTAGAGGGAGTTCGCTCAAGACTGTTAGCCGCAAGAGCGGGGGTCAAGATTACCGATGCTGCACTGTTTCCAGTCGTAGGACTTGATGCAAACGGTGAGCGAGCATTAGACAGCGCATTGACGAATACCGATCCTGTGAAAGAAGATACTTTTTATGTAGCGGGTACTGTTTCGTGGGAGCTGGATCTTTGGGGCGTTAATCGCCGCAGAAGCGAAGCTGAGTTTGCCAACTTCATCTCATCTCAAGAGGCGCTTAATTTAGCGACTATCAGTTTAATCAGTGATGTTGCCAGCCGTTATTAT
This sequence comes from Shewanella abyssi, assembly GCF_023284025.1. GTDB lineage: Bacteria > Pseudomonadota > Gammaproteobacteria > Enterobacterales > Shewanellaceae > Shewanella > Shewanella abyssi. The sequence continues at coordinate 26,536 of NZ_JAKIKR010000041.1, forward strand.
GAGTGGCTCGATATTGAGCAACGTTATCAAATTTCGCTAAACACGGTCGCGCTTCGTAAGAAGGAGCAAGATCTTGCCAGACTGCGTAAACAAAATGGCGTGATATCAGGTTTGCAAGTTAGGCAGGCTGAAGTGGAATATCAAAGTGCCAGAGTCACACTGCCTGATCTTGATTATGAGCGCAGTGAAAAGGCGAATCAGTTACGGATCTTACTGGGCGAATTTAAATATCCCCTTAACCCAAAAACTGCAGCGCAGCTAAAAGCTGATAGTGCCTTGTTTCCGGACTCATTCGCTGTTGGCATTCCATCACAGATGTTGTCACAACGCCCTGATGTTAAATCTGCAGAGCAGGCGCTTGTTGCTGCCAATGCTAATGTCGGCGTCGCTAAAGCAGCGTTCTTTCCCAAATTTACCATTAGCGGCAGTTATGGATCTGAATCTGAAAGCCTCAGTGACATATTTGATAGTGAAGGGCTGACTTGGTCGCTTTTAGGTGGCATTACTGCACCGATATTCAACGCTGGTAGTATCTCAGCGCAATATGATATTGCCCAGGAAAACGCGATACAGGCGATGCTCAGTTATAGAAGCACAGTGCTGGGGGCTTACTTTGAAGTTAATGATGCGATGAACAGTTTCAGACGTTCTGAACTGGCTATTGAAGCTCAGAAGGAGTTAGTCGTAGCATCAACTGAATATACGCGCTTAGCAACGTTACGATATCGAAATGGTGTGTCTAGCTCACTAGATCTTATGGATGCACAGCGAAGCCTGTTTAGTGCCGAACTGACCTTAAGTCAGGTGAAGCGTGACCGATTATTATCGATGATCACACTTTATCGTGCACTGGGTGGTGGCGTACTTTCCAGTGATGAGATGAAGGCAGCGCTTGAACAAACGTCAGCCGAGCAACAAATTGAAGAGGTCACTAATGAAACAACTGTCACGACCAATACAGAGCAAAAAGCTATCACGTTAGATTAAAGAGTAAAAACTATCGCAATTGATAACGCTACCACCATAGCGGGTCACTTTTATTGTGCGCCATACAGAATAAGCTGTTTTGCTTAGGGGCCATTTTTTACATTTGTAGCATAAAAACGTTAGCTGCTTCCTGTTTCCTCATTGTCGATTGTTATAAACTCCGCGCCAACAAAGGCTATGTTGGTAAGAGTAAATTTTACCAGACTATGTGTATAACAAATTTGTTTACAACAATACTCGCAGGTCACTAACGCGTTAAGCGCCAAGTGGATCTCTCACCCAAGTCTGTCTCGTTTGGGGCTCTACCTGCCATAGCCGTGTCGCCAGTGAATGACCATTGGTTAACTCATATTTAAGAGATCATAAAGGTATAATAACTATGAAGTCTGAACAGACTCTCTCAAACTCGACAGTTGTCTCGGGTCCATTTCTGGATCGCTATTTCAATATTTCTGCCCGTGGCAGTACCCTAAAACGTGAAGTCATTGCTGGCTTTACCACGTTTTTGGCGATGGTTTATTCGGTGATCGTGGTGCCAAATATGCTGGGGGCTGCAGGTTTTGATCCTGCTGCAGTATTTACCGCGACCTGCTTAATTGCCGCTTTTGGTTCATTGTTGATGGGGTTATGGGCTAATCTGCCGATGGCCATTGGTTGTGCTATCTCACTCACGGCGTTTACTGCTTTTAGTATGGTGCTTGGACAGGGAATATCGATCCCCGTGACCTTGGGCGCCATTTTCCTGATGGGTATCGTATTTACTCTGGTGAGTGTTACTGGAATACGTCAGTGGGTACTGACTAACTTGCCAAAAGGTATCGCTCACGGTACCGGCATTGGTATTGGGCTTTTTTTACTGTTAATTGCCACTAATAGCGTGCAGTTGATTGTAGCGAATGATGCTGGTTTGCCGGTAAAGCTGGGTGATATTAATAGCTTGCCTGTTATTGCGACGATAGTGGGCCTCGCGGCGACAATCGGGCTTGAGCGCCGTGGTATGCCCGGTGGCATATTACTGGTGATTGTTGGGCTATCAATTTTTGGTTTAATATTTGATCCAAGCGTGACCTATCAAGGCTTATTCGCACTGCCAGATCTCATGTCTGAAACATCGCTCATTGGCCAGCTCGATATTATGGGCGCATTAAACCCAGTGGTATTGCCCATTGTGTTGGCCTTGGTGATGACGGCAATTTTTGATGCAACTGGCACAATACGAGCGGTTGCGGGCCAAGCGGAACTGCTTGATGAGGAAGATAACATTGTTGGCGGCGGTAAAGCGCTGACGTCAGATTCTGTTAGCAGCATTGTTGCCGGCGTCGTCGGCGGTGCTCCTGCCGCTGTTTATATTGAATCGGCGGCAGGAACCGCAGCGGGTGGCAAAACAGGCCTGACTGCAACCATCGTTGGCTTGCTGTTTCTATTGATGATGTTCTTGGCGCCGTTAAGCTTTTTAGTGCCCGCTTATGCAACCGCTCCCGCGTTGATGTATGTTGGACTATTGATGCTAAGCAATGTCACCAAGCTTGATTTTGACGATAAAGTGGACGCGATGGCAGGCTTAACCTGTGCTGTATTTATCATCTTAAGCTGTAATATCGTCACCGGTATTATGCTGGGTTTTGTTACCTTGGTCATTGGCCGTATATGCAGTGGTGAGTGGCGTAAGCTGCGACTTGGCGTTATCGCTATAACCCTAGGTTTAGTTGCTTTCTATATGGGTGGCTGGGCGATTTAATAGGGTTACAGACTGAACATTAAGGTCAGCCATTGAGCTGGCCTTTTTATTGGCGTAAATATAGTTGCTGTAAAGGTGGATGTTCAATGCGCCTGTAGATGGCGAGATGATCGAGTTTTGGCATGTTGATGACAAAACAAAAAAGGAGCGCTAATGCGCTCCTCATATTGATCTTGCCCAGTTCTAACCAGAGGCTAGAAAATCAGGTGGGCGATACCGGCAATCACAGGCAAAGTCACTAGCGTTCTTAAGATAAAGACCACTGCAAGCTCAAGGAAGTTGACCGGGATTTTACTGCCCATCAGTAGTGCGCCAACTTCACTCATATAGATAAGCTGAGTCACAGACAGCGCCGCAATAATAAAGCGGGTCATGTCAGACTCAATGGAGCTGGCAAGAATCGCCGGAATAAACATATCCGCAAAACCAACCACAATCGTCTTAGACGCTTCAACAGCTTCCGGTACTTGCAGTAACTCTAGTAGCGGAATAAATGGCATGCCAAGATAGTTAAAGATTGGCGTGAATTCGGCAATCATCAAGGCGATGGTACCAATGCCCATAACCACGGGAATGACACCAAAAATCATATCAACAACGTTCTTAACGCCATCCGTCAGTGTATGTTTAATGCCGCCAGCACGAGAGGCTTTTGTTAACGCTTGCTCTAAGCCCCAAGACATCACGCCATGGCCTGCTGGGATGACTTCATCATCCTTATGGCGAGGTGTTTCATCAATGTAGAGGTCTTTTTTCCACGACAGTGGCGGCAGCTTAGGCACGATAATCGCGGCAACAAAACCTGCAAAACACACTGTGAGGTAAAAAGGCACAAACAGATGTTCTAGCTGTACTTGGGAGATAACCACAAGTGAAAAGGTGATCGATACTGCTGAGAATGTTGTCCCAATAACAGCGGCTTCTCGTTGTGTATAGAAGCGGGCTTCATATTGTTTGCTGGTCATCAAGATCCCGACGCTACCGTCACCTAACCAAGATGCCATGCAATCGATAGCACTACGTCCAGGCAGGTTGAAGATCGGGCGCATGATTTTAGTCAGCATGGTGCCTAATAGCTCTAGCAGGCCAAAGTTAAGCAACAGTGGCAGTAACATTCCAGCAAATAGAAAGACTGAAAATAGCACGGGTAGGAGGTCGTTAAGAACGAGTGCCCCAGTACCACCAGAGCGAATGGCTTCAGGGCCGACATCGAAGAAGGTTAAGCTGATAAAAATTGCGCCGAGTATGCGGATCACCAACCAAACAGGAGTGACATTAAACAGTGTGTTTAAAAAACTGTTTTCAGTCACTAATTTGGGTTTTACCATTTTTGTGAGTAATGATGCCAAGGCAGTAAAGATAACAATACCGGTAACGATGCCAATGAGAGCATCGCCTAACAGATTCTGCAGACCTTTAGAGATGATCGCAATGGGAATTGTTATCGCGTCTTGGTAACTGATAGGGGTCATGAATAACAGTAGACCGATCAGTGATGGCACAATAAACGTAAGTATAGTTTTAATGCTGTGGGTTTGTTTTTCTGACACTTTTTTTACCCTAAATATCGAGTTTTGCTTTACAGCCTTAACGCTGAGTTTGTACTTAAGCAAATAATGTATTGAATATTCATTCAACTGCTAGCAGGCGAGGTTACCGCCTTAAAACATCTAAGTAAAACGATTCTCTTGTGATATAGAATATCTCAAGACTAGCGAATAGTTATTAACTCAAAATGACTATTTATATTGTATCGGAATAAGCAGCAAAAACACAAAATATTTTTTTGTGTAAATTACATTAAAACAATGTGTTACTTGTGTTTTGTTGTTGTTGGTTTTTAGTGTGCACCTGGTTGTCGTTAGCAAAAGTTGTAACGACAACCTCTATTGCAGGGTGAAAGCTAACTAAATGTTTTTCTCAAAGATTTTGCCTTTTCAGCATTGAGCTTTAACTCTTTAACTGACATTTCAACCACATTAATCGCATTCAAATTTTCATTTGATGCTTGGCTAATGTGACTGATATTTTGGTTTATTTCGCCCACGACGACAGTTTGCTGCTCTGCTGCAACGGCATTTTGTTGCGCTAAGTCATGAATATTTCTTACCGCTTGGTAAATAGTGTCTACTTTTTGCGCCGAAACTTCGGCATCTTCAGTGCATAGTAATGCTTGTGACTTGCTCACTTCCAGCTGCTTTGACCATTGAGTCAACATTGAAAACATCTTATTGACACTTTTAGAGATGCTTTCTGTGGACTGATGCGTGCGGCTCGATAGTGCGCGAACTTCATCGGCAACCACCGCAAAACCTCGCCCTTGTTCTCCCGCCCTTGCGGCTTCGATAGCGGCATTGAGCGCCAATAAATTGGTCTGATCGGCAATCGCATCAATCTCCGACATTGCGCTGGCGACACGCTCAGCTTCTTTGTTTAGCAGCTGTGCATTGGCAGCAGCTTCGGTCACTGATTCGGTTAACTCACTAATGCTGGCTGCACTTTTTTGCATTTTGTCACGACTGTCATGACAAAGCTGGTAAGTGTCTTGAATGCTGTCAGAGGTCGATTGGATGTTTACAGCAACTTCGGTAATGGTGGCGGCCATCTCTTCGGTAGCGTTGGCTATTTGCTCTATTTGTTGGCTTTCAATATCGAGTCCTACGTGAGCTTGCTCGGCAGCGGTAATTAATTGAGAGGATATATCATCAATATGCTCAGCGTTATCTTGAGAACGTCCCAGCACCCCTTGCAGTTTGGCATCTTTCATCATTAACTGAAAATCAAGCAGCGAAGAGGTGTCACGACCACAATAGATAAAGCGGCTAACGGAGTCATGCTGTTGCTTCATCTGCATCAATCTAGCGGGAATACGAAAGGCTTCGTCATAAAAGATGGCGAGGTTAACCCCCATTAATAGCATTCCGGCTAAGATCACGCCCCAGCCCCAAATATAGCCGGCCGCTGCTAACCCTAGGCTGGCACAAAGCGCCGACAGCAGGCGCTTATTGGTTAAGCTGATGGGATCACTAACGCTTTTCCCTTGATTGAGTCGCTGATAAATCTGTTGTGCTTTAGTGATGTACTCGGCTTTGGGGGCAACTCGAACAGATTGGTAACCGACTAAGTTTCCCTGCTCAAATAGCGGTGATACGAAAGCATCAACCCAATAAAACCCACCGTTTTTACAGCGATTTTTAACCATACCACGCCATGAGTCTCCCGCTGCAAGTTTTTCCCACATCTCTTTAAAGGCGGCTTTGGGCATGTCGGGGTGACGTACCATATTATGATGATGACCGAGGAGTTCTTTCTCTGTATAGCCAGAGACTTCGACAAATCGTTGATTGACGTAGGTGATAAGGCCTTGTTTATCGGTGCTTGAGATCAATTGATCTGCAGGGGTTAGTTTGACTTCCTGGCTAACTAAGGTTGCATTGTTTTTGGTCATTATTCATCCATGTTACAGCAAATGGCAGGATAAAATATAACATTAATACACTTACTTTTACTCAGGTCATCTAATTAATTTAACGAAATATTAGCAAACGGTATAGGTCACTTTTTTACTGTAACATTTTGGGTTTATTCTCTTTTTTATTAATATTAATGAGATTGTTTCAGAACTTTAACTTGAAAGTTTTGGTTGCAGCCTATAAGAATAACATAGGCGTTACATTTTTCTTGTGGCAGTGGTTATTAGAAATCTGAGCTAGACCTCTTTAACTAAGGTGATTTCGATATACATTAGACGATGCCATTAGAAAATATAATAATAGGAATATATGGTAGCTCGAACGAACAATAAGGTTTCTACACTCGCATTTAGATTCGGTATGCTCGGGATCTTCGGCTTATTGCTGGGTCTGATCTTGTCAGTGCTGACATTTGAGCAGTATGACGGCAAAGGCTTTAATTTTTTGAACCACACCTTGAGTGAGTTAGGTAACTATGGGCACTCTTATTTTGCGGTGATTATTAATGGCGGGCTGTTTTTCGGCAGCTTGAGTGCGCTACTCTTTTGTCTTTTTTCGTTGCAAATCGCTGATTCACCTTGGTCTTACCCATTTTTTACATGCTTAGGGCTGACGTTCTTTAGTTTAGCGGCCATCGGCTTGTTTCCCATCAATGTTTATCATTTACATACCGTGGCGCTTAAGTACTTCTTTATCTTCGGTAGTGTCAGTTCGATATTTTACGGACTGTACTTACTCGTTGGAAGAGGGCGCTTATTCTCGCGTGTTACCAGCGTTTTAGCCATTATCACCTTTGTCAGTATGTCGGCTTTCTTATTGCCCCCTCTGCTAGGTTTGGAACTAACAGAGGGCGGTAGAGCTTTCTATCATGAAATGTTGGTCGAGATACATCGCCCAGCTATCTGGTGGCCAGCCATTTTTGAATGGGTTGGCATCGCCAGTTTTGTCAGCTGGAGTACCAGCGTGATGCTAAGCTTGCGACCTAAAGTCTAAAGTTTGCGATTACAAATGCACTAGACCGGCGGTTTGGTGCCAATATCCATTACAGGTGAGTGGCTCAGTTTTTGCTGTGCTGGTTAAGATATTCTCGGCCAGCTCAACACTTTTTAAGCTACTGGGTGACACTCTAAAGTAATTCACTCCCATCTGCTGCATCTGTGCGATTTCGCTGGATAGATCTATCTGGCTGGCTGATTGCGTTTGAATACCATTGATCCTCAATAACGGCTGTTGATCTTGGGTTTGTGCAAGCAAGCCCTTTGAGTGCGATAGGCACACTGTTTGGCAGTTATCTTTAGGCAAATTTTGCTGCTTGGCGGTAAAGCAGCGTGCAGAATGTGCTAATGGCATGTATCCATGAGCAAACACTTCAATCTCAAACGGCAGAGGTGCCCCTGTCGCCGTAACTTCAGCTTCAATAACCTTAGTTAACCAAGATTTTGACAGCTCGATTGGCATTACAAAGCGTTGCATTCCCCACTGGTGGAGTTTTTTTAGCGTCGCTAGGTTGTAGTTATTGATGGTTGGCCCACAAACAAATGGCAGCCCAATCTCTTTAGCGGCTTGCACGGCACCGATATCATTTGCTTCAATGATAAATTCGCCATTATTAACCTGCTTTTTAAGCTCGGTATACTCAGAGGGTGCCTCTAATAGCGCTAAGGTCGATAAGATAACCTCTTTGCCTGACTCTCGTAGCATATGCGCTAACGCTAGGTAATCAGCAAACTTGACCTGTCTTCTTCTACTGCAAACTGTTTCGCCAAGATAGACCACGGGAATGCTACTTTCAGCCACTTGCTGATAAAACTGAGTCACTTTTTCTTTTGACCAGCAATACTGTAATGGTCCTAGAGTTGTTTTCATTGCCTTTCCTTGTTGATAAAGCAAATGGCCTATTGCCAGGTTCGTTCGTATGCGCCGAGTGTAGTGGTTTGCCCTTCTGACACTTTTGCCAAGGCTGCATTCCACTCTTGCTGTGTTTGGTACTTCTCCGGCGCGCTGAGATAGCTATCGATTGCCGTACGCCACACCCGCGTCACTTGTTCTACATAAGCTGGGCTGCGTTGACGCCCCTCAATTTTCAGAGACACGACATTCGCTTTGGCAAGCTCAGGCAATAAGCTTAAGGTGTTTAAACTGGTCGGCGCCTCCAGTATATGGCTAGCGTTGCTATTCTCATCGGTGGTGTAACGGCCTTTACATACAACCGGGTAGCCCATCTGTTCATCGACCCCAGACTTATCAATAAGCACATCGTTTAGCCAAGTGAGGCGACTGCCGCCATCTTCTTGCCAACGTACATGTTTTGCCGGTGAGCATGAACCACCAGTATTGGGTGATTGCCCAGTCACGTAAGAGGAGAGATGGCAGCGGCCTTCGGCCATGATGCATAAACTGCCGAAAGCAAAAACCTCTAGATCAACCGGGGTGACTTTAGACAGATCCCGGACCTGCTTCATCGACAGTACGCGTGGCAATACAGCGCGTTGGATATTAAAAGCTTCTTTATAAAGGGTAAGTGCACCAAGGTTGGTTGCACTGGCTTGCACTGACAAGTGCAGCGGCAGATGCGGGTAACGGCTGTGGGCATAATCTAATAGGGAAATATCGGCCATGATAAGCGCATCAACGCCAGAGGCGGCGGCTAAATCAATGGCTTGGTACCAGCGGCTCTCTTCACCAGGTTTTGGAAACGTATTGATGGTTAAGAACACTTTCTTGCCGCATCTCTTAGTATACTCAACAGCCTGTTGCAGTTTTTTAGGCGTAAAGTTCAGCCCTGCAAATGAACGGGCATTGGTATCATCTTTTAATCCTAGGTAGACCGCATCGGCGCCAGCATTGAGGGCGACTTTTAATGATGCGAGGTTACCCGCGGGGCAAAGCAGTTCCATAGATTCGGTTCCATTAATAAGGAAACAGGAGTTTAAAAGGGAATGAAGATCAAATTTTTGATGTAAAACAGGTTTTAGATCATAAAACCTAGGTAAGATCAGTTTCTTTGTATCAATGCTGGAGCATTTCTAAATGCAAGGTTTACTTCCTAATAATTTGGCGGAAAAGATTCTGCGTATTGGCCCTAAGGCTCTGTCGCAACCCTTAGCGCTTATTCCGTTTTCGCTTAAAGCTGACTTATTAAAACGTATTTTGGGCTTGATGCTTGCCGAGCAGGCGAAAGATGAAGAGTTAGACTTTCTGCTTGACCGCTGGGTTGCAATCAATATTGAAGACTTAGGCTTAACGTTTGAGGTGAGCTACAACGGTCATTGGCAGGTGCGCCCTCTACAGAGTGCTGAAGTGACTTTTAAGAGTAACTCTAAAGCACTGTTATTAATTGTTGCGGCAAAAGAAGATCCCGATACATTGTTCTTCCAACGTAAACTGAGTATTGAAGGCGATACAGAGCTTGGGCTTGAGGTGAAAAATTTATTGCTTAGTGTCGAGTTTGACTCTATGCCAACGGCGATTAGCGCCGCGGTCACCAAGCTTGCGGAAGCGCTGCAATCTTTGCAGAGAAAAGCTGAGCTACAACTGGCCTAGTCATAATACTAATACTAAGACATAAAAAAAGGTGCTAATAAGCACCTTTTTTTGAATCAAATATTGACGCTGTTACCGTCTCGGCCGCTGATTAAACGGCTTTGCCAGTAATGATCTGGTATTTCACTAACAGTTCATCATCTGACTCTTTGTTGTCCGGGTCAATGGCAATGCAATCAATAGGACAGACCGAAATACAGGTGGGTTTATCATAGTGACCTTTGCATTCAGTGCACAGCAGCGGTTCAATCTCATAGATCTCTTCGCCCATGGTGATCGCCTCATTGGGGCATTCTGGTTCACACATGTCGCAGTTGATACAGCTGTCGTCGATTAATAGTGCCATCGTTTACTTAATACCCTTATCAAGGCGCATTATGTAGCGCCTCTTTGTTTGTTCAGTCTATTTCGCAGCAGCGTCAGTGGCTTTATGCGGATTACGGGTATCTTGCCCTTGTGGCAGGTTACGCAGCAATACGGCTTTATCTAATGCTACGCCAGCGGGCACTTCTAAAAAGACAAAGTGTCCAGAACCTAGACCGGCCTCAACACTCTCGCCTTTACGATTAACCAGTGAGTCGATGTTGAGGGTTAAGTTGCCCTGTGGCGTCATGATTTCAACGCTGTCGCCAACACTAAACTTGTTCTTTACATCAATCTCGGCTTGTCCAGCATCGTTGCGCTCTCCAGTAAATTCACCGACAAACTGCTGAGTATCGCTAATTGAATAGCCATAATCATAGTTCTGGTACTCATCATGCACGTGACGACGTAAAAATCCTTCGGTGTAACCTCGGTGTGCTAGCCCTTCTAAATTGTGCATCAGGGTTCGATCAAAATCTTTACCCGAGGCCGCATCTTCAATCGCTTGACGGTACAGTTGAGCGGTACGGGCGACATAATAGAAAGACTTTGTACGACCTTCAATTTTAAGTGAATTAACACCCATTTTAGTTAAGCGGTCTACATGCTGAATGGCACGAAGATCTTTAGAGTTCATGATATAGGTACCATGTTCATCTTCGAATGCTGGCATATATTCACCAGGTCTGCCGGCTTCTTGCAATAACACCACTTGGTCAGAAGGTGCGCCTGCGCCTAAGGTCGGCGTTTCAATTTGCACATCTGGGTTAACGGCGACGATATCGCCAGTCTCCGTTTGCTTAGCTTCATGTACGTCGTATTTCCAACGACAAGAGTTAGTGCAGGTCCCTTGGTTGGGGTCGCGTTTGTTGATGTAGCCTGACAGCAAACAACGGCCTGAATACGCCATGCATAAGGCGCCATGAACAAACACTTCTAATTCGATATCTGGGCAGCGCTGACGGATCTCTTCAATTTCATCCAGTGAAAGCTCACGAGAAAGAATGACACGCTTAATCCCTTGCGACTCCCAGAACTTAACCGATGCCCAGTTAATGGCATTGGCTTGTACTGATAAATGCACCACTTGATCGGGGAAGGCTTCACGCACCATCATGATAAGCCCTGGATCTGACATAATCAGCGCATCAGGCTGCATAGCCACAACGGGCTCCATATCTCTGATATAGGTTTTTAGCTTGGCGTTATGGGGGGCAATGTTACTGACCACGTATAGCTTTTTATTTAGGCTATGGGCTTCCTTAATCCCTGCCGCAAGATTTTCCATTTTAAAGTCGTTATTACGTACACGAAGACTGTACCTTGGCTGGCCGGCGTAAACAGCATCAGCGCCATAGGCAAAGGCGTAACGCATATTTTTAAGGGTTCCGGCTGGGGACAGTAGTTCAGGTTTAAACATAATAACTTCTCTGTTAACGGGTAAGGAATAGGCAAACGGCCGCGCATTCTACTTAATGCAAGGGGGCTAATGCAAGGAAATCAGCCGCACATGATAAGGGCTATGGAGGCGACCTGAGTCGTTTATCTTGAATTCTTGTGAGCTTGTTATCACTTTTTGCACAATTTAAGTATTATTAAAGCCATTATCTAAGTATTAACCCTATATTGCTATTTTGCACGTGCCCGTATGCTTTCTGCTGATATACTCGACGAGCTGTAAAATTAATACGAGTAATGGGAGTAAAGATGTCAAAAGAGCATCAAGTATTGGTTGGTTTGTTGAGAAAATTAAAGGCAGATTCGTTAGTGCTGCCAACCTTGCCTGAAGTGGCTATGCGTGTTCAGGAAGTTGTCGGCCGAGAAGACGCTAGCTTAAAAGATGTGGCTAATATCATTGGCCAAGACCCCGCCATTTCTGCACGAGTTATTCGCGTCGCCAATAGCGCTATATACAGCCGCGGCGTTCCTGCGGGGAATGTTAATGCCGCCATAAGCCGTATTGGCTTGGCCCAGATTAAGACTATTGTGACCTCTATTGCGATGGAACAGCTGTTCATATCAACTAATGAGATGGTATGGGAAGTGATGGATGAAGTCTGGGGCACATCCATTGATGTGACCTCCGCCGCGGTGGCAATGTTGCAGATCTATAACCGTACTCATCCACATAGTGGCCTAAATGCCGACACCATGACACTCGCGGGTCTGGTGCATAATATTGGTGCTTTACCGGTATTGACCGAGGTTGAAGCCGATCCAGAACTCATCAATGGGATTGATCAACTGCGTGGGTTAGTGCGTAAGTTACAAGGGCCCATTGGTCGAGCCGTGCTTAAAAACTGGGCTTTTTCACCCTGTGTTATGGAAGTCGTTGAACGTTGGGCTGACTTGTCTTACACCTCAGAGCAGGTTAGCTATCTTGATTTTATTCGAGCCGCGGCATTCTATACCGGAGAATTGCGTTCAGGTAATGAGTTACAAGAGAGGCTAGCAGCGTTTAGCGCTAAAGGAGTGCCAGTGTCGCCAGAAGTGTTAGCCAGCGATGCCTTTTTAGATACATATCACTCCATAAAGAACAGTTACGAGTGACGATTGATGATAGAGACTAAGCTATAGTCAAAGAGATTGATTTTAGGAGGCTATCCGTTGTTATTTACCTCCCAGTGAGCCTGTTTAAAATAGGTTGATAGAACACATTTAAACGCAGTAAATTGAAAACGGTAAAGTTATCATTTATGGATGAATCTGGATTACTCTCGATAATATGCACTGTACTTATAGTACTGCTAGTGGCACTGTTTTTGCGTTTTTTAGCTTATCGTCGTCATCTGAGGCGATTGTGTTTACCCTTTAATAACCAATCTAATGACCGCCGGTTAACCGTATCGAGTGTGGCAAAGACTTTGCGGGAAATTGAAGCGCTGGTATCGCAGTTACAACAGCAATTACATCAAACGGGCCACGACAAATTAACCGGACTGGGCAATCGCTTAAGCATGAAGCAAAAGCTTGCTGAGCTGATGCCATTAAAACAGGGCAGTCTAGTACTACTTGATATCTATCGATTCCGCTATGTAAACGATCTGTTCGGTTTTGATTTTGGGGATGAGCTGCTAAAACAAATTTCCTGCAGGATTGAAACTTATTTCCCCAAAAACACCACCATTGCCAGAATGAATGAAGATGAATTTCTCATCTATATCCCCACGGGTTTTACCGACGCGGACCTAATGGCGTTAATTGCCTGTTTACAGCATCCTTACACCGTTCTTGAAAGTCCAATGACCGTGCGTATTCAGCTAGGGCACCTTGAACTCGAACGTTTTCATGGCGAGATCAGTACCATGTTACGTCGACTCGATCTGGCGCTTAAAAAAGCAAAGTTGTTGAACCTAGGACTGGCCCATTATTGTGCGGGTGATGACGAGGTGCAGATAAGAGAAGTGTCGATTATTAATAGCTTGGCTAAGGCGTTACAAGACGGTGAGCTTTATATGGTTTACCAGCCAAAGCAAAACTGTGCAACGGGCCGTTGTGATCAGGTCGAAGCGTTAATGCGCTGGACACATAAAACCTTGGGGGTTATCTCTCCGGCTGAGTTTATCCCACTCGCTGAGTACGCGGGGATGATCGATATGGTGAGCCAGTGGGTATTAGATCAAGTGGTATTGCAGCAAGCTAAATGGCGCGAGATTGGGGTCGTTTTGCAAGTGGCGGTCAACCTGTCAACCCAAGACTTAAAAAACCAATCTTTGATTGAAGAGATAGAAGCCAGATTGGAAAAGTTTCAACTGCCCGCCAATGCATTATCAATCGAATTAACTGAAAGTAAACTGATGGAAGATATCGATAACGCGGTTATTGCTATCAATCGGTTGCGTCACATTGGTGTTGATATTGCGATTGACGACTTTGGTACTGGCCACTCATCTTTAGCCTATCTCAAGTATTTACCCGTCGATGAGGTCAAGATAGACAAAGCCTTTATTGAAGGCTTAGACACCGATGAACACGCCAGGCATATTATGGATACCAGCATCCGCTTAGCCAAAGGGTTAGGCTTTAAGGTCACCGTAGAGGGCGTGGAAACCGAATCGGTACGGCAGATCATTATTCCAATGGGAGTCGATAAAATTCAAGGTGATATATTTGCCAAACCACTGACTCCGGCCGAGCTTGAAATCAGCTGGCCGAAGCTTAGTGGAGTATCGCCCGAAGCCACTTGCTAGAAAGTGACGGGTTGAGAAAAGGCCTCGGCTAGACGCTTTATCAATATCGGTGGCATTGGGCTTAGTTGGCGATTTTTATTCATGCACACCATCTCAATTTGCGCCGTTACCGCTGCTTTTTTAGCATTTGGGCGCCAAACTTCCTGTAGCCAAACCGTGCGATATTTACTTTCAAAGTAGAAACGCGTCCTAATGTCGATAATATCAGCAAACTCCACCCCATCATGGCAAAGCATATCGCTACGATAAACGGCAAAGCCCAAATCGTGCTCATCCCATAAGCTTGCAAGGCTTTTTGCACCAATCACATGCTCTCGGGCCCGTTCAAAATATTTTAAGAAATTAGGATGGTACACAACACCCGAAAAATCGGTGTCTTCATAGTAAATTTGTACCGGGAAATTAAAGGTTTTACTCTGCTGTACTGACTTAGTTGCGGGCATATTTATTCTGGTCTAGTCATAAATCGTGATGAAAGTGGCGCTAGCTTATCATAGGAAGGCCTGGGTGTTTTAATCTCACACAAGAGCAATACTTTTATTAATGCTGAAAAGTGTGAGATTAATTTGAGTTTTTGATTTTGCATCCATTAGAATGTCCTCATTGAAATAAATCTAATGGAACGGGATGGATATGGCGGACAAGGTTATAGAAGTAAATACTCAAATGGGAGAGGGCTGGAAAGTCAGCGCGCAGATCCGTGAGCATCAATTAGTCATCGATCAACCTACCGCGGGCAATGAAGGTGCTAATCCACTGGAGACCTTTATTTTTTCATTGGCGGGCTGCATTTCAACCATCGCTAAAATGGTGGCTAGAGAGCAAAAAATTGACCTGCAACAATTTAACATATCAATGAAAGCTCAGCTTAATAGTGCTGGATTGTTGGGTAAGCCTTCGGATGATCCCGTTGGTTTTAAAGTGATTGATATTATCGCTACAATGGATGCAGCCAAAGATGATATTCAACTAAACCATGAGCAAAAAAGTACCTTTTTAGAGACTGTTTGCCACCGTTGTCCGGTTCACGATAATTTACTTAAACCCACACTGGTCACCCACGGAGCTGCTTAGTCCCCGTGTAGACTTGTTAGCCCTATTGCCCACAGCGCAGTAGGGTTGTTTATCTAATGTATTACCTCCCTAATTAAGTCGATTCCAAACTGCTAAATTACTTCTCAGCTAACCACTGGTATTTTTTGAATTATCTAGTTAATTTAACCGTTAATGTCGTCATTCTTAGTTATCTAATCTATCATAAGTGTTATTTTTGGGTGACTATAAAACGAACAATCACTTTTAAATGGCTTGAATATAAAATTGGGTTGCGCTAGAGATATTATTTCAGATCTATTCTGCTAGAATCTTTGTAACCCTTGGTCAATTGTCTACACGGATGAATCGTACTTTATGGAGCAAAGTTTAATTTTCTCGCTTATTCAAAATGCAGCATTGCTATTGGCAATGGTGTTCGTTTATGACGCGTTTCCCCGCAGCCATAAACGAGAGCTGGACGTGCTCTGGAGAATCGGCATCGGTGCCCTTGTTGGGGTTATTGCTGTTTCAGTGATGCTAAGCCCTTGGCAATACAGTGATGGTGTTTTCTTCGATTCGAGAACCGTTATTCTTGGTATTTCAGGCATGTTTTTTGGTGGTGTGCCGACATTAGTTGCCGTGCTAATTAGTGGCCTGTTCCGCTTAAGTGAGGGCGGGGTTGCGGTTTGGTCTGGTATTGGCACGATAATGACGTCGGCGTTGGTGGGCTATTTGTGGGGCAAGTATCGCAAAGGCGATATCGGGGATATCCGCTTTAGAGAGCTGCTGTTATTTGGTTTTAGTCTTAACGTATTAGCTTTGCTTTGGGGGCTAGTGATGCCTCTAGACATGGCTTTTTCAATGCTTAAGCAGATCACTTTACCCTTTTTAATTGTCTTTCCAATCACCACTGCTTTGTTGGGGATGTTGTTATCTCGACGGATTGAAATAGAGAGAGATCAAAAGATAAAACTGCAAGACCATCTGTTGTTTAAGTCTCATTTTCAAGCTGGCAGCATGGGCATAGCGATCACAGATAATCAACACCAGTGGATAAAAGTAAACCCAAACTTATGCCATATGTTGCAATACAGCGAATCCAAGCTGCTTGAGCTATTGTGGTCAGACTTGATCCATAGCGATGATTTTAACCTCTATCAGTACTACTTCTCAAACATGTTGATGGGGGAGAGTGATGAGTTCGAACTTGATATTCGATTTATCGCCAGCGATGACTCAATTGTTTATACCCATATGACGGTGGCGTGCCAAAGAAACCAAGGCAAAGTGGAATTGGTGATTATTGGTTTGTTAAATAGAAGTTCGCAAAAGCAAGCTGAAATGGCAATGTTAGCCAGTCAAGAGCAGTTGGCTTTGGTCCTAGAAAGCAGTGAGTTAGGTTTTTGGGATTGGGATATTGTTAATAATAAGGTCGAACGCAATGAACTCAGCGCCAACTTACTTGGCTGCGACGTAGCGACCCTCAATAATAACCCCAAGCTTTGGATGCGTGCTATTCACCCTAAAGATAGAGTGCGGGTGCTTAGCTCGATAGATGAACACATAAGAGGCGTCAGTGACCAGCATAAAATTGAATACAGAATGTACTCATACACTGGAGAGATCCGTTGGATTTTGGATTCAGGCAAAATCGTTAGCCGCGATGAAAATAATAAGCCATTACGTATGTGCGGTGTACATGCAGATATTACCGATAGTAAACGGGTTGAAGAGTCATTAAAGCTAGCAGCATCGGTTTATAATAACAGCAGCGAAGCCATGAGTGTGCAAGATGAAACAGGCACTGTCATCAACACTAATGCCGCTTTTTCTGATATTACGGGCTATAGTGAAGCTGAAATTAAGCATCAGAATATTCAGCTTTTACAATGTAATCGAAACAATCGTAGTGCCTATGAGCAGATGAACTCATCGGTAGAAGCAACAGGCCGCTGGCAGGGCGAGATGTGGTTAAGGCGCAAAAGCGGTGAAGAGTTTGTCGTGTGGTTAACGGTTAATACATTGTTTGATTCGGAGGCTCAAACAGAGCGTCGAGTGGCCTTGTTTTCAGATATCACCGATAAAAAGCAGGCTGAACAGATCATCTGGAAGCAGGCAAATTATGATCCTCTTACCGGGTTACCTAATCGCCGAATGTTGCTCGACTATCTTGCTGGCGAGATCTTAAAGTCCGATCGGCGAGAAAAGCACTTTGCCTTGATGTTTATAGATCTCGATTACTTTAAAGAGGTCAATGATACTTTAGGCCATGATATGGGTGATTTGTTGTTAACCGAAGCGGCGAAGCGCCTGAAGAGCTGTATTCGAGATAGCGATGTTGTTGCGCGGCTCGGTGGTGATGAATTCACCGTGGTACTTGCTGGGATCACCGATATAGAAGGGGTTGATAAAGTCGCTCAGAACATCCTTAGCCGCATTGCAGAGCCTTTTAACCTCGGTGAAGAGAGCGCCTATATAAGTGCCAGTATTGGTATTACACTTTACCCTGATGATGCCGCAAATATTGAAGGGTTATTGAAACACGCCGATCAAGCGATGTATGCCGCTAAAGATCAAGGTCGAAATCGATTCCACTACTTTACCCCGTCGATGCAGCGTAATGCTAAATATCGTATGCGGCTAATTCAAGATCTCAGATTGGCAATTTCAAACCAAGAGTTTGAGTTATATTATCAGCCGATCGTTTGTTTAGGGGATGATCAGTCGATAAAGGCGGAAGCACTTATTCGTTGGAACCACCCGAAGCGTGGCCTAGTGTCACCGATAGAGTTCATCTCTGTCGCTGAAGAGACAGGGTTGATTGTCGAAATCGGCGATTGGGTTTTTCAACAAGCAGCGCGTCAATGTGCACTTTGGCGTGATAGGTTTGGGGTGGAAGTACAGATCAGTATCAATAAGTCACCGGTGCAGTTTCGGGATGAGGGCGACAGTTTTGAATCTTGGATCTCATTGCTTAAGACGCTAAAACTCAGCCGAAACTCTATCTGTATCGAGATCACCGAAGGCTTGTTGCTTGATAACAATGAGACTATTTTTCATAAACTAGACCAATATCGTGCTGCTGGAATGCAGATATCTCTTGATGATTTTGGCACCGGCTATTCCTCATTAGCCTACCTTAAAAAGTTTGATATCGATTTCTTAAAAATAGATCAGTCATTCACTCGCAATATAGACAGCAGTAGTGATGACTTTACTTTGTGTGAAGCGATTATTGTGATGGCGCATAAGCTCGGGATGAAAGTGATTGCAGAAGGTGTTGAGACCGATTACCAGCGACAAGTGTTAGCAGACGCAGGTTGTGATTATGGCCAAGGGTACCTGTACTCAAGGCCTGTGCCAGCGGAGCAATTTGAAACGAGCTGTATTATTCCAGCGACAAAAAAGCGGCTGGCAGAATCACAAGGTAGTAAAGTCATTGCTGTAGAGGCTTACGCTCAGCATAAGTGATTTAGGATTGCCGTTATCTTTGGGGGATAGCGGCTTAGGTAAAATGGAGAGTTACCACTGTTTCACAGCGCCCGGCTATATTATCTGCGCTGGGTTTTTGGTAGACTCCGCGCTCACTTTTATTCCCTGTACTCCAATCTACAAAAATTGAGCTAACCATGAACTTTGATGCATTCGATTTACATCCCCACATTTTAGATGCAGTCTCTGCGCGCGGTTACCAAGCGTTAACAGAAGTACAAGTGCAAGTATTGCCAGTGGCAATGCAGGGGAAAGATATCATGGCATGTGCCCAAACTGGCACCGGCAAAACCGCAGCATTTGCGTTACCTCTGCTCAATACCTTATCTAAGCAGTTGGAACTTCAGCAAAGTGACGCAGCAGTGGAGTCGCTTGGCGAACACAAGGCTGAGCTGAGAGTGTTAGTACTCACACCGACTCGTGAACTTGCGATTCAGGTTGCCGAAAATATTCAAGCCTATGCACAGTTTTTACCTTTCAAAACGGCGGCTGTTTATGGCGGAGCAAACATGAATCCGCAACGTAAAGCAGTGCAAGCTGGCGTTGATATTCTTGTGGCGACTCCTGGTCGATTGTTTGACCTTATCGGTCAGTTTGATTTGGACCTGTCCAATGTTAACCATCTAGTGGTTGATGAAGCAGACCGTATGCTAGACATGGGTTTTGTTAGAGATATTGAAAAAGTGAAAAAGCTGGTGGCCCGAGAGCATCAGACACTGTTTTTCTCGGCAACCTACAGCGATGACATTAAAACGCTAGCGCAGAAGATGCTTATCGCACCTGAGTGGATTAATGTTGCCACCGCGCCAACGGCCAGCAGAATTACCCAAGAGGTTTATTTAGTCGATAAGCGCCGTAAATCGGAGCTTTTATCTGAACTTGTGGGGCGTAATAACTGGCAACAGGTTTTGGTCTTTGTCAGCACCAAAGAGGGCGCAGAACATCTACACACAGAGCTTAAACTTGATGGCGTAAAAAGTGCTGTATTTCATGGTGATAAAACGCAAGGTTCAAGAAACCGCGCCTTAGAAGAGTTTAAATCAGGCAAACTAAGGGTCATGGTGGCGACCGACGTTGCCGCTCGTGGCCTCGATATTGAAGCACTGCCCTTGGTGATTAACTTTGAGCTGCCTTTTGCTGCCGAAGACTATGTCCATCGAGTAGGTCGTACCGGTCGAGCGGGTTTGTCTGGCCGTGCCATATCATTTGTATCACCGCAAGATAAAGACATGCTGCAAGAGATTGAGCAGATCATCGAGCTGACGCTGCCGTGTATTACATTACCGGGTTATGAAGAGGGCGCACCTTTACCCGCCCGTTATCGCGATGTGGTGACCAAGGCAGTGAAAGAGAAGAGTCATAATAAGCGTAAATATCAAGAGAAAAGACGCAGTGAGTCAAAGCCACGACAAGGTGATGGTGATAAAAACCGTTATGGCCGTAGTAAGAGTAAAGCCAAGTAGTAACGCGACTACGATGAGGCATAGATGTCTCATCATTGTGTTGTCACTAATTGCCACCTAGGTTGTGTGATTACCTAGGTTGGCTAACAGGGTTTTGGACAGAAATGAGATAGCTTAGCAGAACAACTTGGGAATAATTGGGAGTCATCTCGGCAAGGCTTCTGGGCCGGGGTCTAGTGCCATTACCTAAAACATCTACTTATGATGGAAAGCAGCTCATCCACTATGTTCCTTTGCAAGTCGCCGTGAATACCTCCATGTAGGCTCTGCTGAAAAATCCCTTTTTCAGAAGCTTGCACGTTCCACAGCAGATGATCTGCCAGCGAGTTCAGAGTAGCGTCTAGCTCATTTC
>NZ_JAKIKR010000042.1 GCF_023284025.1 Shewanella abyssi
TGATAGGGATGCCCTATTAAAGCCACTTCAGTTAGTGAGTGGAGCGGTGGAAAAACGCCACAACTTACCTATTCTGGCTAACCTCTTGGTGGAAGTAAGTGCTCACTCACTAACTGAAGTGGCTTTAATAGGGCATCCCTATCAATAGAAAATTTCATTGGTTTCAATTCCCTGATATTAAGAAGATAAGGTTCGTATCAAGTTAGCATAATCTTCTTTAATGTCATGACTTTCTTCACGCAACTGCGCAATTTTACGACATGCATGCAGAACAGTTGTATGGTCACGACCACCAAATGCATCACCAATTTCAGGTAAGCTTTGGTTAGTAAGCTCTTTCGATAATGCCATCGCCATCTGTCTTGGACGCGCCACACTACGTGAACGACGCTTCGACAACATATCAGCCATTTTAATTTTGTAGTATTCAGCAACGGTCTTTTGAATATTATCGATAGTGACTAGCTTTTCTTGCAGCGCAAGCAGGTCA
Organism: Shewanella abyssi; assembly: GCF_023284025.1. Taxonomy (GTDB): domain Bacteria; phylum Pseudomonadota; class Gammaproteobacteria; order Enterobacterales; family Shewanellaceae; genus Shewanella; species Shewanella abyssi. The sequence continues at coordinate 491 of NZ_JAKIKR010000042.1, forward strand.
CGCAGTGCTTCGCGGACGAAATCGATAGTAATTGGACGGCCAGTAAAGTTCGCATTGGCGATAACACGGTTAAGTGCGCCTTCAAGCTCACGCACGTTAGAGCGTAAACGCTTAGCAATAAAGAAGGCCACTTCATCAGGCAGATTAATGCCGCTCTCTTGTGCTTTACGCATCAAGATCGCCACACGAGTTTCTAACTCTGGCGGCTCAATAGCAACGGTTAAACCCCAACCAAAACGAGACTTAAGGCGATCTTCAACACCGTCGATCTCTTTCGGATACTTATCCGACGTCAGGATGATCTGATGATTTCCTTCTAGCAAGGCATTGAAGGTATGGAAAAATTCTTCTTGCGAACGATCTTTGTTGGCAAAGAATTGAATGTCATCAATAAAGAGAGCATCAACACTGCGGTAGTAACGCTTAAACTCTTCAATGGCATTGTTTTGCAGGGCTTTAACCATGTCCTGTACAAAACGTTCCGAATGCATGTAAACCACTTTAGCATCCGGCTTGTTCTTAATGATGCCATTGCCCACGGCGTGTAACAGATGAGTCTTACCCAAACCGGTGCCGCCATAAAGAAACAGTGGGTTGTAGGCTCCACCTGGGTTTTCAGCAACCTGCATTGCGGCCGCTTTACCCAGTTGGTTCGATTTACCTTCAACGAAGTTATCAAACTGGTAAGTCGGATTAATATTGCTACGATGATTTGCCGCTGGCGTAGGATCACTCGGAGGTGTATTAAAAATAGGTTTCTCGATCGCTCGCCTAACCGTCGGTCGAGTTCTAATCGCAGCGGTGGCTTGAACAATAGGCTTAGCTGATGGGCGACTACCGATGTCAAAACGCAAGTTAGGCGCATCAGCACCCATCTGTTCGGTAAAAAATTGATTGATGATATTAAGGTATTTATCTCTAACCCAATCTAAAACGAAACGGTTAGGTGCATATATGACAAGCGTGTCGCCTTCCATCTCTGCCTGTAACGGTCTTATCCACATACTGAATTGCTGAGCAGAAAGCTCATCTTGCAGCCTTGCGATACATTGTTGCCAAAGTGAAACCGCCACGTACTTATCCCCAGAAGATCATACAAAAGAGCTGTATTCTATAGTGAGATCACGCTGATCGCTATCCTTTAAATATATTTATCCCCAGATAGAACTGAGAAACAATAAGATCTCGATCTCAAGGGATCGGTGGAGATCAAAAAGATAGCAAAAACCCGCAAATCCAGCTTTATAAAGCGATCCATATCGATCTATAATAGTGCAGCTTCGATCTGTTTTTTGATCGGTAGAACCACTAGATGTAGTGGTAACTCACAGAGTTATCCACAATTTATAGTAGATTTAGACTGTCGAAGAAAATACTGAGATGGGATTATTTAATCACTTAAGTCGATTGCGTATTGACGTGCATGACTAAAGTGATTACAATTCGGCCTCTTTTTTGCCCTTACCTCTAATTTCTAGAGACTAAGGTTTATTAACCTAACAAAGACGGATTGCCATAATGAGTAAACGTACTTTTCAACCTAGCAACCTGAAGCGCAAGCGTTCTCACGGCTTTCGCGCTCGCATGGCAACTGTAGGTGGCCGCAAGGTTATCCAACGTCGCCGTGCTAAAGGTCGCACTCGTCTTTCTGCTTAATAAGTAGAGATGCAAGTGACCAGCTATACCTTTACGCGGGAGTTACGTTTGTTAACTCCCGCGCAATTTAAATCTGTCTTTACCAAACCTATCAAAGCGTCTTCCGCTGAAATAACCTTACTTGCGATTCCAAATTCTGAACAACATCCACGTTTAGGACTAACGGTTGCCAAGCGTTATGTAAAGAAAGCTCATCAACGAAATCGAATTAAACGTATTATTAGAGATAATTTTCGTTTACATCAGCATGATCTTCCCGCTGTAGACATCGTTGTACTTGTCAGAAATGGCGTGCTTGATATGGAAAGTGCAGAACTCAAAAAATTGGTAGAAAAGCTATGGCGAAAACTCTCTCGCCGTTACAATGGCTAGCAACTACGATTATTCGTGGCTACCAGGTACTCATAAGTCCCATGCTGGGACCTCGTTGTAGGTTCAATCCAACATGTTCACACTATGCAATTGAAGCTATTCGTTTGCATGGATTTGTGAAAGGATGTTGGTTTGCAGCGAAACGCATATTAAAATGTCACCCTTTACATCCGGGTGGTGAAGACCCCGTCCCTCACAAAAAAAATAGGTGCGATAAATAGGCTATGGAATCTCAACGCAATATATTGCTTATCGGTCTGCTTTTTGTCAGCTTTTTACTGTGGCAACAATGGCAAACGGATAATGCTCCTCAACCGGTTGTAGCGCAAACTCAATCTTCAGTAGCAGGGTCTACTGTTGCCGATGGTTACAGTTCAGACGTGCCGGATGCTGATTCGGCATTACCAGAAGTGATTACCACTTCTAAAGAACTGATCACTGTGACCACTGACCAACTTGAAATCAGAATTGATCCCATTGGCGGTGACATCGTTTATTCAGCTTTGCTTTCTCATAAGCTTGAAGAAGATGGTGATGACCCGTTTGTACTGCTAGAGCAAACTAATGACATCTATTACATCGCTCAAAGTGGTCTAATCGGTCGTGATGGTATTGATAGCAGCACGACAGGTCGTGCTCATTTCGATAGCACAGCTCGCGAGTATAACTTAGCTGCAGGCCAAGACACATTAGCTGTGCCATTAACCTATCTAGCGGCGAACGGCGTGACTTACACTAAATTATTTACCTTCTACCGTGGTAAATACAATGTTGATGTTGATTACAAAATCAACAACACCTCTAGTGCACAGCTACAAGTTCAAATGTATGGCCAAATCAAGCACAGCATCAAAGAAAGCGAAAGCAGCATGATGATGCCGACTTATCGTGGTGGCGCATTCTCTACAGCAGATACCCGCTACGAGAAATACAGCTTCGACGATATGGCTGATAAGAACCTAGACAAGGCAACCTTGGGTGGTTGGGCAGCAATGCTACAACACTATTTCGTGTCAGCTTGGGTACCACCAGCAACCGATAAAAACATTATCTTCTCAAGCGTAAGCGCGGGTGGATTGGCGAATATCGGTTTCCGTGGTGCGCTATATGACATCGCTCCAGGTAGCGAACAAACCATTAGAGCCCAGTTCTACGTAGGTCCTAAAGATCAAGAAGCGCTATCAGCCATTTCTGACTCTTTAAACCTAGTGGTTGATTACGGTTTCCTTTGGTGGATTGCAGTACCAATTTACAAACTACTGATGTTCTTCCAGTCGTTAGTGACTAACTGGGGTATCGCAATTATCCTAATTACCCTAACGGTCCGTGGTATGTTGTATCCGCTAACTAAAGCGCAATACACCTCTATGGCGAAGATGCGTAACCTGCAGCCAAAACTAGCGGAAATGAAAGAGCGCTTAGGTGATGACCGTCAGAAGATGGGTCAAGCGATGATGGAACTGTACAAGAAAGAGAAAGTTAACCCTATGGGTGGCTGTCTACCAATCTTGCTACAGATGCCAATCTTCATCGCACTATACTGGGTGTTGCTTGAAAGCGTTGAGCTACGTCATGCACCATTCATGTTATGGATCACCGACTTGTCAGTACAAGATCCATACTATGTCATGCCTATCCTGATGGGTATTTCAATGTTTGTGATGCAGAGAATGCAGCCAATGGCGCCGACAATGGACCCAATGCAAGTTAAGATGATGCAGTGGATGCCAGTTATCTTTACCGTATTCTTCCTATGGTTCCCAGCAGGTCTGGTTCTATACTGGTTGGTAGGTAACTTAGTCGCGATTACACAGCAGAAGATTATTTATGCTGGTCTGGCGAAGAAAGGGTTAAAATAACTCTTAGCTCCACCTAAGCAAAGCGGCTAGATACTCAGGTATCAGCCGCTTTTCTCATTTAATGAGAAGCACTTTTTATTGATACCCATTATTCCCCTATAAATTTGAACTAGGAAACACAGTAATGACAACAGATACTATCGTGGCACAAGCGACCGCTCCAGGGCGTGGCGGTGTCGGTATTATTCGAGTGTCTGGCGACTTAGCTAGCAATGTGGCTATGGCGGTAATTGGGCGTATACCCAAAACCCGTTATGCCGATTACTGTGACTTTAAAAGCGATAAAGGCGAGGTTATCGACCAAGGCATCGCTTTATATTTTAAAGGCCCCAACTCATTTACCGGTGAAGACGTACTAGAGCTGCAAGGTCATGGCGGCCAAATTGTGCTTGATATGCTGATTAAGCGGGTAATGGAAACGGAAGGTTTACGCATCGCCAAACCAGGTGAGTTCAGCGAACAAGCTTTTATGAACGACAAGCTCGACCTAACCCAAGCAGAAGCCATTGCCGACCTGATTGATGCCACCAGCGAGCAAGCCGCTAAAAGCGCGTTAAACTCGCTACAGGGCGAATTCTCTACTCAGGTACACGAACTCGTCGAACAGGTCACCAACCTGCGCTTATACGTCGAGGCAGCCATTGATTTCCCCGACGAAGAGGTGGATTTCCTCTCCGATGGCAAAATTTCCGGTTCATTAAACCGCATTATCACTCAACTCACGACCGTTAAAGCCAGTGCCAAGCAGGGCTCTATCATCCGAGAAGGGATGAAAGTGGTTATTGCAGGCCGTCCTAACGCCGGCAAATCAAGCTTACTCAATGCCCTTGCCGGTAAAGAGTCTGCCATTGTTACCGAAATAGCCGGTACCACTCGTGATGTATTGCGCGAACATATCCATCTCGACGGCATGCCACTGCACATCATTGATACCGCGGGCCTACGTGATACTGCCGATACCGTTGAAAAAATAGGTATTGAACGTGCGTGGGACGAGATAACCAGCGCCGATCAAGTGTTGTTTATGGTCGATGGCACCACCACCACAGCGGTTGATCCACACGAAATCTGGCCAGATTTTATCGATCGCCTGCCTAAAAACTTAGGCATCACCGTGGTCCGCAATAAAGCCGATCTGACCGGTGAGATCTTGGATATTACCGAAGAGGCGGGGCATCCAGTACACCGTATCTCCGCTAAAACCGGTTTAGGCATAGCAGCACTGCAACAGCACCTAAAATCGTTAATGGGTTACCAGAGTAATCTAGAGGGTGGCTTTATTGCCCGTCGTCGCCACTTAGAAGCGCTCGACCTCGCAAGTAGCCACTTAGATATAGGTAAAGAACAGTTAGAAGTTTATCAAGCTGGAGAGTTACTGGCTGAAGAGTTAAGAATGGCGCAATTAGCGCTATCTGAAATCACCGGTAAATTCACTTCGGACGATCTGCTTGGCAAGATCTTCAGCTCTTTTTGTATCGGAAAGTAATACTTTTACCAACATGGCTAAACTATACCCATCCTAGCTGAAGATGCTCGTTTGGGGATATACGCCACAACCGTTAAATAGCGCTTAGTCTAGATCTTGTCATCAAGATCTAGACCAAAAGCAAGCCCTCAATGTAAGCCTAAATTTACAGTGCGATCGCAATAGATCGTCAACTGTAAACCTCACCTCATACACCCGCTAAAGTAAGATCGTAAAATACAAGTATCAACAGAGATATCAACAAGCAAACACGATCTGTGGATAGATCTAAACACTTAATTGAAAATAATCTTAAGCCCTTGTTTTAAAACGCTTAACTTTTAACTGAAACTGTTCTAGATCTAAAAAAATAGCATTGAAAATGGATCTTTCTTGATAAGTTATACTCAGAAAAAAAACAGTAAAAAATTAAACCTGTGCAAAAGTGTATTTCCTGTGGTTAAAATCAGTGATAAGTGCTAACGATCTTCAGATCTAGATCGATACTAATTCCATTATTTAACATCAACCACACGGCTGGCTTTGCGGTATTGGATCTTCCACCCTGTCCAGCGCGGTAACTCCCAACGTTTAGGCCCCTGCTTATTGCCACCGTTAACGTAATCTAAAATCACCAACTTGCGTTTAGGTTCGTAGCTAACTGCTAGCTTAAGCTCAGGCAACTGTAATGCCGCTGGATAAAGCTGATCAAACTCCTCACGTTGCCACTCAGGTATACCGTCAAACAGTAAGTCATCATCCTCAAGCAAGCCTAAATCATCGAAGCTCTCTACCCCTAATTGAACCAGCTTGTCTTTAAGGTAAGTATCGAGCACCAAGGGCTGTTTAATCTCACTTTCAAATTCGGCCGTTTTACCCAGCGCAAACCAAATATTCCAAGCGGCAATATCTGCCTTTAAACGCTTAGCAATACCTGACAGTTCCCGCCCCTGTATAATACTGCGGGCAACCGCCTCAATAGCCTGCTCACCCGATGCTCGTTCAAAACGAGAATCTATCACCCTGCCAGCATATAGACGCTCAATCAGCACTTTACGGCTAGCAGAGCGCTCTTTGTTTTCAGCTAACCTATCTTCGCCCAATCCCGCTTGGCAGAGTAGTTGAGTCGAAACAGGCGCCATGACTGCGGCCAAGTTCAATGTCTGCTTAACCCCTTTGCCCGCGATAGAGTGTTGATCAAACACTACCGCCGCTATTGCAGCGTCTTTACCGGCAAAATCTTTAAGCTCGGGACTAAAGCGGCTATCTCGGCCAATTTGTACTTCACTAAAACCATTACCTAACGCTTGTACCCGTTTAATACGTCTAACAAATGCCAGCTCAGGCAACGCCTTAATCACCGCCAATAACCAGCGGCTTCGCAACGGCTCAGATTTACGCTCTAGCACCGCAGCCCTGTTCAGCTTTGGTAGACCTAACCCTTGCCTAATCTGGTTAGCCAGCCTGCGGGCCTCTTTAATCGCGTTATGTTCAATATTCAGAAAATCGACAGCCGGCTCTCGTAGCAGCTTTACCAATGTAAAAGCATCACAGCCCAGCGGTTCCCAGTCATGTAGCGACTTAACATCGTATTCTGCAGTAGGCTGCTGATACAAACGCTGCGGCACACTAATCGCCGCGGCCAAATCCACCATTAACTCAGTACATTCATCATCTGGCATCGCACTAATCAGATGGGCAAACTGAGTGTCTATCGGTAATGGGAACAGTTTTCTACCATGAGCAGTGATCTTGCCCTGTTGATCAATCGCGCCCATTGCCAATAAACGACTCTCTGCAATCGCCAGCGGTTTACTGTTAATCGCATCTACAAACCTGAGTTCACCTAAACGCACGCCACTGCATGCCGCAGCCAACATAGGTTCAACTAACTCTTCACGCTGTAATTCTGGCGGTGTCATCGCCTCTAATGGCGCGTGCTCTCCCCACAAGCGCACACACAGGCCAGCTTGCGTTCGACCCGCACGGCCTTTTCGTTGCTCACTACTGGCCCTTGATATTCGCGCCAACGACAACACCGTTCGACCATTACGCTGATGAGTGCGTCGCTCTAGCCCAGAATCAATCACCGCCGTCACCCCAGGAATAGTCAAAGAGGTTTCAGCGATATTAGTGGAGAAAATAACCCGTTGTTTCGCGGCGCTGGCCAATAATGACTGCTGCTCAGTGGCAGAGATGCCGCCATGTAGTGCGACTAAATCAATATTGGCCCTGGCATCGCTCGATGCTGCTGCAGGCTTAGCTTGGGCTAAAGACTGGCACGCCTGTAAACAAGATTGAATTTCGCGCTTACCGGGTAAAAACACTAAAACATCGCCAGATGTTTTGCTCAGTAATGATGCCACGGCCGTTTTTACTTTTTGTTCTAAACTCGATATGTCTGGTAATTGCTGACTGTCGGTTGACTGGTACGTTAGTTCCACGTGAAACATTTTACCTTTAGCCAACAACCTTTTTGAATTTACTCCAATAGAATCAGACAAATAGTCATTTAGCCTAGCACCGTCAATCGTTGCAGAAGTGAGTATTAACCGATGTTGAGCACGTTTTTTAAGTAAGGCTAACAGCAGATCCGTGTCCCATCTGCGCTCATGGAATTCATCAATAATCACCGTAGCAAAACAAGCCAAGCCCGCCTTCTCGTCTTGACTACTTTTATCCATAGACAGCCACCGCAAAGCGATACCCGGCGTCACAAAGGCAATATCGGTATGTTCATCAACCGTAGAATCAAAACGGATGGCATGGCCTACGTTTAACGTTCGCGCTGACTTTGATAAGCAACCAGCCTCGTCATAGCTTTTAGCTAACTTGCCGACAAACGACGCCAACGCCAAGCACGCCACCCGCCTCGGTTCCACCACCAACACTCGCATTCTTTTTCCATCGCTAGCAGGCTCTGCACACCAAAGCGGTAAGCGAGTCGATTTGCCTGAGCCAGTATCCGACTCAACCACTAAGTGGTTGTCTTTAATGGAAGATTTAAACTCTTGATAGAGGGCGTCTATGGGTAGCTTTATTTTGTCGGCAGCTTTAGGAGTGGTATTAGAGGGCATAATTTGGGCTTAATGAGTGAATGACTAATAGGGTTAAGAAAAATAAAGGCGCTTGAGTAATAAGCTAATGATAACCCGCCAGCGATAGCTAAGTCGCATCAGAAAATGAATAACCTAATGCTATTTAAGTACTATACCTTACAAAAGCAGCTCTCTATTCGCCTCATACAGTGAGGCAAATAATGTTGCTATTCGCCTCACCTAGTGAGTAAGTTTAGATTTCATATCAGCATTATAACTGCCTAAACATTCAAAATTTCTTCAGCTTGCCTTTGTTTTAGTCGCCTTGGGTAGTCTTTATCCATCGCGGTTAAAAAGCTATTAACGCTACTAAACTCTTCACTTTCATAAACAATTTTAGACACTTCTTCAGCGATTCTTCGGCCATGGATCAATATGATGGGATATTTATCTTCAATCACTTCTCGTTGAACAGAATCTGAAAAATAGCTAGTAGTCACATACACACCAAGCCAGCCACGTTTTAGGCGGGCAACTGTACGTGCAATATGATTACCGCCAGTTGGAGTATTTAATGCCTCACACTTAGCTTGACCTAATACAATCAGTTCAACTTTTGAAAAACCACTTCCTAAAGTAACTTTACCAATGAAATCAGCTCCACCATCACTAGAGCCTTGAGTAACCCACCCTTTTTGATATATACCATGTTCTCTATCTATCACCCGAGCAGCAATCACTTCAGCAAGAGCTTCGAACCTATGTTTCTTTCCTGCATAGTAAGAATATATTTCGTTCAAGACACGGTCTGATTCAGAACCCGGAATAGGCTTCTGATTAACAGTCTTTTCAAGGCTTAGCTTTGAAACACGGCGACGAAGCTTATTGAGTGAGTTGCTTCCTTCCAACAGCCATTGACGCCAACTTTTAGGTGAATTTTTATTGGTATCAGCCAATGAAAATGCTTTCTTACGCCGCTTGTTGATCCATTCCCACTCGAACTCCTCATGTTCTGCAGCAATGCAGAGCACAGTAAAATCAAAAGCATAATTGGTAAATGTTCGTTCTAGTTTATTATCCCATTGAGTCACTAGTTCAACGCTATTGATGATCCCTAATCCATGGAACTGCGGATAACCTTTAGCGACGCCATTAATTACGGCACGCTTAAAAAATAATATAGGCGGAGTTAGTGATCTCTCTTCCACAGAATGAGAGTGAGCCAATCTAAATGCTTCAAGCAGGGCCTTGTTCCCGGGGGCGTTAGCAGGATCTTTTCCAGGTTCTTTATTATCGCCGAAATAGCGAATATGCCCATTGTCGACATCATAGAAATCTTCCCATGGTGTCTCCACTGAGCCTTTCTTATTTGGGCTACTGGAAACTAAAATGGCAGGACGAACCAACTCACCGGAACTGGTTTTTATCTTGGCTGAAGGGTTAATGCCCTTCTCAAGCTGGAGCTTTTTAGCTTCTAGAGACTTAGTCAGGAAATGGAAATTAAGGTGACCATCTTCATAAGGGTTTTCAGCGCAAGCAGGCTTCTTGTATCTGAGTACATCACCAATTTGAATTTCCATATCCGCTCACTGACAACTAAGGTTTTATGACTCCATATTACAGAGGCACAATAACAACACAATGTTATTGTTGGGTTTTATTGATAACTATCAAATTGTGAAGTGAAGAATGGGAAAAAAAGAAGCGCTAACGCTAGCAAATAAACAATATGATTCCTCATTCACCACTGGCAACACTCACTTCTCAAAGATCAACAAATCCAAAGCAGTGTGGTGGCATGAAATTCCCATAAGTAAGATTAACCACGACACATTAACTGATATCAATTTACTCCTAGAAGATAAGCATGGTCTACGCTGGCTAAAGGTCAGCACTGCATTTCTACAAGGGTTCAAAGTAAGAGAGCGTAAGGGAGTCATATGCCTAGAACTCGATATTAATACCTTCCAGAATATCGTAGGCCCAGCAAGAGTTTCTTTTAAGTCATTTATACAGTAACTACTAATCGAAGTTACTCAGCTTTTACTATAGAAAGTGTAGATACGGCTGCGAGCTTCCAAAACAGGGATGTTTTGGCAGAGCCCACAGGGAAGTGTTCACGGCGTTTCGCAGCAGTATCTGCACATTCAGCTAACCACTGGTTATATATTAAAATGCAGCCATGATTTCAAATTAACTTACCAGACGAACACAAAAAGTTCCTTCAGCCTTGTGAACCGATAAGGCCCAAATTGGTGTGCCGACAAGTGACCCTACTTCAGGATACTTGTACTTCCTCTTGTACATCTTTTACGTTTAAACTAAACTGTACTCATTAACGTACATATAGAGGTGTTTATGAGTGTTTATAGTTTTACTGAGGTAAGAAGTAATTTTAAATCTGTTTGTGACAGTGTGGTCAATGATTGCGAACCTGCAGTGATCCACCGTAGAGGGGCTGAAAATGTTGTCATGTTCTCTGAATCGGAGTTCAACAGCTGGAAAGAAACCCTCTATTTACTTTCAAATCCAGTAAATGCACAGCGTCTGTTAGATTCTATAAAACAGGTTGAAGATGGCCAAGTCCAAGAGCGCGAGTTACTGGATTGATGAATATTCTTTTCTCAGAGCATGCCTGGAACGATTATCTTTATTGGCAACAACAAGATAAAAAAACACTGAAACGAATCAACCTACTTATAAAAGATTGCCAAAGAACACCTTTTGATGGGATTGGCAAACCAGAAAGATTAAAAGAAAACCTTTCTGGTTATTGGTCAAGACGGATCACCGATGAGCATCGTTTAGTTTATAAGGCGACTCAGGATAAGTTAACGATTGTAGCCCTACGCTATCACTATTCAAACTAGCTCAGACTAATTCAAACAGCACTTCTTGTATTTCTTGCCACTGCCGCAAGGGCATGGATCATTGCGGCCAGCTTGAATATCGGCGATAAAAGGTTGCTTAGCATCAAGGTTTTCAAAATAGCTATCGTCAAGTTCCTTTGGCGTATTCATCAAGTCATCGAAAACCGCCATGAGATCCTCGTCGTTCATATCAGATTCAGCATTAAAACCTGCCCACTGACTCAATGAGTCGATAACATCATAATCGCCGCTTATTAGGCCGCTTTCCCACTCAGAATAACCGATTGACTGATTATCCCAATCGATGATGCACTGATTCTCAGTAGGGCCTTCGTCTATCAACTTACTCTCAACATAACCAACAAACTGGCTATGGTATTGATTAAACTCATTAGAAATAAGCAAGTTAATCAATTCAAAAAGTGCTATTGAGTGATCATTTTTGAGCAGGCTTTCAATAAACCCAGCAATGTAATGATTGAGTGTGTCTCTGTCAATTTGGCTGGTATGTAATTGAGTAAACAATGCACTTAGCGCGGCCATCTTAATAATTTCGCCAGCCTGATCTGAGTTAACTAAAAAGCACAGCTGCTCAGGTTGCCCTTGCGCCAAAATATAGTAAACGGTAGCAAGATCTACAGCGATAAAATCACCAAGAAGCGCTTCTAACGGACTATTACAGTCTTCCTTATTGGTGAGATTAATCAAAGAATCAAAACAGTTATACTGCTTACGATCGGCAATAAGACAGATACCGAAGAATAGCAGGTTAGACTCGGTATCGGACAAGGCCTCTTTAACAATAAACCTTTGCATCAATTCATCGATAACCGGCAGTAACTCTGACCATTGCAACCTAGCCGCCTGCAAAGCATCAATAGGGAGTACTGTTAAGTCGCCACGACTCAGCGTGGTAATTATCTCGTCTAATTTCATATTACATTCAAGGTAAAAGGTGATGTTGTCTCATAGAGTAGCAAAAGAGGACGCCAAAGCCCCAAGTAAAATGGTTCTAACAACGGATAGGCCTATATTCAACATGAAGATATTGCTAAAAAACTCAAATAATCGAAGTTCACGCTCCTCAATATAAAGCTATGTATCAACCCTCCCCCGTAAACAAACCCTGCCAACTGTAGCTCTCATTTAAACACAACATGCCTTTCATTCATGTTGGATAACTGTAGAATCCGCGCCTTGTTTGATTCTTTCCCTATATATAGTGCATTAATGATGATCGATCTGGCGTTACTTCCTTTATACCTCACGACCGTGGTTGCCCTACTGTTGATCCCTGGGCCTGACATGTTACTTATCGCCAGCTCAAGCTTAAGCTACGGCAAAAAAGTCGGGGTTTACGCTAGCCTTGGTAATGCCACTTCGGGGCTTATTCTTACTTTACTTGCTGCGATGGGCGTATCAGCCTTAGTGGCCATGAACCCGATGGCACTGGAACTATTACGTATTTTGGGTGCCGCCTATTTACTGAAGATGGGCTGGGATTGCATGCGCAGTTCTGCCGCCGAAGCGCCTGAGATTGAGCAACAACACAATCTGGCTAAGCTGTTATATCGCCGCGCGGTAATGAGCAATCTGTTAAACCCAAAGGCACTGATCTTCTTTGTACTGTTCTTGCCGCAGTTTGTATCGACTCAGCTAAGCGCAAGCTCCGGTGAGCAGATGCTAGCGTTAGGTTTGCTACTTAATGTGATGGGCTTAAGCTTTAATCTTTTGCTAGTGGCATTGGTTGGCACTTTAGGTAAACCGCTGCTGAAAAATGAAAAATTCCGCACCTACCAGAACAAATTTATGGGTATGATATTTTTTGCACTGGCCATCTGGCTATTAGCCTCACAGGTTCAGTCGGTAGCTTAGTCTCACGATTAACGACGCGCTAGACCCCACCAAAAAGAGTAAAGGCTCTGCTAATAGCAGGGCCTTTTTCGTTTAACGATTCTAGTAGCTTCAATACAATTGAGCCCTTTAAACCCCCTTAAATGATGTACTCCAGACGCGCTAACCACCCTCTTTTAGGCCAATAGTTGCCATCTAACATGTAAGCCTACCTTGGGCCAAAGCCCTCTCAATGGGTTCAATATAACGCTAATAGATAGCTTTTAACCAAAAGATCTATCGACATTACCTGTTAGCGCAAGCTGTAATGGCTGTAAAACCTTGCCTATTAATAGTCATATTAGTGGCGTTTGCAGCATAAATTCGAGGCTATAACGGCTATATTTACCGTTTAAATAGCCAAGATCACTTAGCTTGCACAGGGGTTTTCACCTATCATGCACAGCATAAACGTAGTCAACAGCGCTCAATATTAGGAAGTAACATGGCAAAAGTAGAACTATTAGTAGGCACAACATTAGGTAGTGCTGAGTATGTGGCTGATGAAATGTCGGCACAATTGAACGATCTAGGCCATGAAACCATCATACATTTAGCCCCTAATTTGGATGTTCTGGACCCCAATTCACTATGGTTAATTGCCAGTTCTACTCATGGTGCAGGCGATCTTCCAGACAATATAGTGCCATTTTTGGAGCAGATCTTAGCTAAAAAACCGGATCTGGCGAGCACCCGATTTGCATTATGTGCCATTGGCGATTCGAGCTACGATACTTTTTGCCAAGGCCCAGAAAAATTAGTGGATGCACTGGCCTTATGCGGTGCACAACTTTTTGTGGATAAGATCCAGATCGATGTTCAATACGATCCCATTCCAGAAGAAGCCGCTATAGCTTGGTTGAGCAGCTGGCAAGATCAACTTTAAGATCCTTTTATTGATCGCTTTTATCTATTAACTTTTGAACCACTCACAGTTTAGATCATACTTATCCACATATTACCCATAAAAAGGATAAATATGTGGATAACCTATTATTTAGATCTGATTAACCTCTGGATTAATCAACACCCGATCTGGTCAATGATCCACCCTGTGGATAACTAGCCGATCTATCCCCAAGCTTAGGCTAGTTTGATCGCGATCTGATCACAGGTTTGATCGCTTGTTAACTCATGATTATAATAAGGAATTAGAGTTATCCACCGAAAAAGCCTCCCTTAATAATAAACATAATAAGAGATCTATCTAAAGATCTTAAGATCTATTAAGCAGATCCGTGTTGATCAAAACAGGCAAAATAGATCGTTCACCTTAGGCAAAGCAAATGCTAAAATGATCCCCTCAGAAACAGAATTTTATCCTTTTAACAATCGAAGGCTGTCGAATGCATTTTCATGAACGGTTTGATGTAATCGTTGTTGGTGGTGGTCATGCTGGAACAGAAGCTGCGCTAGCTTCTGCCAGGATGGGTTCCAAAACACTTTTACTAACCCATAACATAGATACTTTGGGACAGATGTCCTGTAATCCTGCTATCGGCGGCATCGGAAAAGGACATCTGGTTAAAGAAATTGATGCACTCGGCGGAGCGATGGCAATTGCCACGGATTATGCGGGTATTCAATTTAGAACATTAAATTCGAGCAAAGGTCCTGCAGTTCGAGCGACTCGTGCTCAAGCCGATAGAGCCCTTTATCGACACAAGATCCAAGAGATCTTGCAGCACCAACCCAACTTACGAATTTTCCAACAAGCGGTAGACGATCTTGTTGTTGAGAACGAAACCGTGGTGGGTGTGGTAACTCAAATGGGTTTAGCCTTCGAAGCGCCTGCAGTGGTGTTAACCACAGGCACCTTTTTGAGCGGTAAGATCCACATTGGATTAGAAAATTACAGCGGTGGCCGAGCCGGCGATCCTCCAGCCATCGCCTTAGCTCATCGTCTACGTGAATTACCTATTCGAGTCGGCCGTTTAAAAACCGGGACACCGCCACGCATTGACGCAAACAGCATTGATTTTTCTCTAATGACAGAGCAAAAAGGTGATGATCCGTTACCGGTGATGTCGTTTGTTGGCGATGTTAGCCAGCATCCAGAACAAGTCTCATGTCATATCACTCATACCAATGAGCGAACCCACGATATTATTCGTGCAGGACTCGATCGTAGCCCAATGTATTCAGGGGTGATTGAAGGTATTGGCCCGCGTTACTGCCCTTCGATTGAAGACAAAATTAATCGTTTTGCCGATAAAAATTCGCATCAGATCTTTATTGAACCAGAGGGATTAAATACCACTGAAATTTATCCTAACGGTATTTCAACCAGCTTACCTTTTGACGTACAGATCAATTTAGTTCGTTCGATTAAGGGCATGGAAAATGCTGAGATCATGCGTCCTGGTTATGCCATTGAATATGATTATTTTGATCCTCGCGATCTTAAAAATTCATTAGAGACTAAAACCATCAATGGTTTGTTCTTTGCGGGACAAATTAACGGCACCACAGGCTACGAAGAAGCGGGTGCCCAAGGCTTGTTAGCGGGGATGAACGCGTCGTTACAAGTTCGAGGTAAAGACACCTGGTGTCCTCGTCGTGACCAAGCTTATCTTGGGGTGTTGGTCGATGATTTATCAACACTAGGGACTAAAGAGCCCTACCGCATGTTCACTAGCCGTGCGGAATACCGCTTGCTGCTACGTGAAGATAATGCCGATCTTCGTTTAACCGAGAAGGGTCGTGAGTTCGGTTTAGTTGACGATGATCGTTGGATTAAATTTAGCGAGAAAAAAGAGGCTATCGAACTTGAGCTACAACGTTTACGTAGTCAGTGGATCCATCCTAAATCGCCGCTTGTTGATGTGCTAAATCCACATCTGAATACACCTATTGCCCGCGAAGCAACCTTTGAAGATCTACTGCGTCGTCCAGAACTCGATTATCCAACATTGATGTCGATTGATGGCTTTGGTCCGGGGATTGACGATCAACGTGCCGCTGAGCAGGTGCAGATCCAAGTTAAATACTCGGGTTATATTCAGCGTCAACAAGATGAGATCGACAAAGCCATTCGGAATGAGACTACTGGACTGCCGCTTGATCTTGATTACCAAGAGGTTCCAGGACTGTCTAACGAAGTGATTGCCAAGATGAATGAGCACAAACCTGAAACGGTGGGCCAAGCTTCTCGTATCTCAGGCATGACGCCTGCTGCAATCTCAATTTTGTTAGTTCATTTGAAAAAACGTGGTTTATTAAGAAAAAGCGCCTAAATAACGCGATATAACGCCGTTATGCACGATAAAGGGAAGCTTTGAGGCTTCCTTTCATCTTTTCTGCGCTTCATAATACCGATGAATATCTGATTTACTTTGTTTCGAGGACACAACCAGTGTTATTTGCCCAGTTAAATGAATACATGGCTGAAGTCGGCCTAGAGGCTAGCGACCAGCAAAAAAAGCAACTTGTTGACTTTGTTGGCATGCTCAATAAGTGGAATAAGGCATTTAACCTGACTTCTGTACGTGATCCAGAGCAGATGCTCATTCGACACATCATGGACAGTTTGGTGGTGTCACCACACCTTAAAGGATCGCGTTTTATTGATGTTGGCACCGGACCTGGTTTACCGGGGATCCCGTTAGCGATCTTAAATCCTGATAAAGAGTTTGTCTTACTCGACAGTTTAGGTAAACGCATTCGTTTTCAAAAGCAGGTTCAATTTGATCTTGGGATAAATAACATCTCATCAATTGAAAGCCGTGTTGAAGCGTATCAACCAGAAGAGCTGTTTGATGGTGTATTGAGCCGCGCATTTGCGTCTATTCAAGACATGTTGCAGTGGTGCCACCATTTACCCAAGGCTGACGGCTGTTTTTATGCGTTGAAAGGCCAGCTAAACGCAGATGAGTTGGCAAACATGCCAGCTGGATATGTGCTGACCGACACTATTGAACTTGTAGTGCCTAAGCTGGATGAACAGCGGCACTTACTGCGCGTGGTTAAGCAAAGTTAATTTGAGGTGTATTTCTAAATTGGAAATACACTCGCTTGTTGTGGTGATTTAGTGGGTCTTTAACGGCTGATTTTTGAACCATTGCATATAAAGCGTACTGAACGGTTGCAATCTTTCAGCGCTTCAAGCAGTTTGGTAAAATATTCCCCCTCATTTTTTAAGACAGCCAATGAGAGAGGGCCGCAATACAATAAAAGTGACTTACAGGGTGATATTGTGGGTAAAGTGATTGCCGTAGCCAACCAGAAAGGTGGTGTCGGAAAAACAACGACTTGTGTTAATTTAGCGGCTTCTTTAGCTGCTACCAAACGTCGTGTACTGCTGATCGATCTCGATCCGCAAGGTAACGCCACCATGGGCAGTGGCATCGACAAATATAGTGTCGAAAACACCGCCTATGAACTCTTGGTTGAAGAGAAGCCATTCGAAGACGTTGTTTGCCGAAACACTAGCGGAAAGTATGATCTTATTGCCGGTAATGGCGACGTAACCGCGGCTGAAATTAAGCTGATGGAGTTTTTCGCCAGAGAAGTTCGCCTGCGTAATGCAATCGCGCCGATTAAAGATGATTACGATTACATCTTTATCGACTGCCCGCCTTCGCTCAATATGCTAACCGTTAATGCCATGTCTGCGGCCGATTCAATATTGGTCCCTATGCAGTGTGAGTATTATGCATTAGAGGGCTTAACGGCATTGATGGATACCATCACGAAATTAGGCTCTATGGTTAACTCAGGCCTGTATATTGAAGGGATCTTACGGACGATGTACGATCCTCGTAACCGTTTGTCTAACGATGTGTCTGATCAACTAAAGCAACATTTTGGCGATAAAGTTTATCGCACTGTGATCCCAAGGAATGTTCGTCTTGCTGAAGCCCCGAGTTTTGGTGCCCCTGCAATGTATTACGACAAATCGAGCGCGGGAGCAAAAGCCTACCTCGCATTGGCGGGTGAAATCATTCGCCGAGCAGAGCAATTAGAACTGGCTGAGCAGGATTAAGGAAGCAACATGACATTGAAGAAAAGAGGCTTAGGCAAGGGGCTTGACGCCCTATTGAGTACTAGCCATGCGGCCAGTAAACGACTTGAACCTAAAGCTGACGAAGTTGAGCAAGATATCAAGAGCAATGATCTGATTACTTTGGCTATCGATAGGCTTCAACCAGGCAAGTATCAGCCTCGAAAAGACATGTCGACCGAAGCACTTGAAGAGTTAGCTGAATCAATTCGTGCTCAAGGGATTATCCAACCTATTGTTGTTCGCAAAGTCTCTGCTGAAAACTTTGAAATTATTGCCGGTGAACGTCGCTGGCGCGCATCACAGCTTGCTGGGCTGGCAAAGATACCTTGTATTGTTAAACAGGTCGCTGACGAAGCTGCAGTGGCGATAGCCTTGATTGAAAACATTCAGCGTGAAGACTTGAATGCGATGGAAGAAGCGATTGCATTAAATCGTTTGATTGAAGAGTTTGAGCTTACCCATCAACAAGTTGCTGATGCGATAGGTAAGTCACGTGCAACGGTATCTAATTTACTGCGTTTAAACGGTCTCAATGAGCATGTTAAACGTATGCTTGAGTATGGCGATATTGATATGGGTCATGGTCGTGCTTTGCTTGCTATTGAAGGTGACGAGCAGATAAATCTGGCTCGATTAGTCGTTTTTAAAGAATTGACTGTTCGCGAAACTGAACGATTAGTGAATAAAACCTTAAATCAAACTGAAATCGTCGAAAAACCAGCTAAAGATCACGATGTAGCCCGTCTAGAGAGTCAATTAATTGAAAGGTTAGGTGCCAAGGTTTCTCTTACCCACAATAAGAAAGGTAAAGGGAAAATGGTAATTAACTATCAAAATTTGGCTGAATTAGAAGGTATTATCAGCAAAATCCGCTAAAAAACCAAAGTTAGCACTATATTATGTAACTTTGTGACATCTGTTAATCTTGCTCTTTTAGACTTTTGGCCTAGATCACGCTAAAAGTCTCCTTTTTCTAGTTGTTAAACTTGCTTTGAAACACTGAAACGGTATACTTTCGCAAGCTTTTTGTACCTCGGGTTTATACGGATATAACTAGTCCGGTCATCGAAACAGGAAGTGATAATGCGGAGAAGATAAATTGAGCAAGGTTTTAGCACGTCGTGGCCGTTGGTCAGCCTATAAATTGGTTTTGATACAGGCGGCGGTGGCTGGGAGTGTGTCAGTTTTCTTTTTCGCCATGTGGGGAGCTCAGTATGGTATATCTGCATTAGCAGGTGGTGCTATTGCTGTACTCCCTAATTTTGTATTCGCAACCCTCGCTTTTTCCCATGCGGGAGCAAGCTCTGCAGCTAAAGTTGTTAAGACTTTTTTCTGGGGGGAAGCGGTAAAGATGCTGTTAACCATAGCAATGTTTTCGTTTGTGTTTATCAATATTGAAATTGGCTTTATGCCTCTTTTTGTTTGTTACACCCTGGCGTTAGTAATGCATTGGACAGCTCCTTTATATTTCAAGCAAAGTTAAGTGGGATGAATCATGGCTGCAACTGGTGAAGCGTTAACACCGCAGGGCTATATCCAGCACCACCTTACCAATTTACAGGTTTGTGTTACCGATGAAGGTTTAGCATTAAACTCAAAATTGTGTGAAGGCAATTTCTGGACATGGCACATTGATTCGTTGTTCTTTTCGGTTGGGCTTGGTGTTTTGTTCTTGTGGCTATTCCGTAGCGTTGGCAAGAAAGCAACTACAGGTGTTCCCGGTAAGCTTCAGTGCTTTATCGAGATGGTAGTTGAGTTCGTTGACAGTAGCGTTAAGGAAACCTTCCATGGCCGCAATCCTGTTATTGCTCCGTTGGCATTAACGATTTTTGTTTGGGTATTCATGATGAACTTCATGGATATGGTTCCAGTTGACTGGATCCCTTCACTAGCAGCTGCTGCTGGTATCCCTTACATGAAAGTTGTACCAACGACTGACTTAAACATAACCTTTAGTATGGCTTTAGGTGTGTTTGTGCTGATTATTTACTACAGCATTAAAGTTAAAGGCATTTCAGGTTTTGTTAAAGAACTGACCATGCAGCCTTTTAACCATTGGGCAATGATACCCGTCAACTTCCTGCTAGAAACAGTTACTTTGATCGCTAAGCCAATTTCATTGGCACTGCGTTTGTTTGGTAACTTGTATGCGGGTGAGTTGATTTTCATCCTTATTGCGTTGATGTACGGTGCTAACTGGGCGTTATCTACTCTAGGTGTAACACTACAACTAGGTTGGTTAATCTTCCATATTATGGTTATCACTTTACAAGCGTTTATCTTCATGATGTTGACCATTGTTTACTTAAGCATGGCCCATGAAGATCATTAAGGACTGCTGTAGAAATTTTTAAACTAAATCATTAATAACAACGATTTAGAATATTGGAGATAGAGATGGAAACTGTATTAGGCATGACAGCTATTGCTGTTGCTCTGTTGATTGGTATGGGTGCGTTAGGTACTGCTATCGGTTTCGGCCTACTAGGTGGTAAGTTCTTGGAAGGCGCTGCGCGTCAACCAGAAATGGCTCCTATGCTACAAGTTAAAATGTTCATCGTTGCGGGTCTTTTGGACGCCGTTACTATGATCGGTGTTGGTATTGCATTATTTATGCTATTTACTAACCCTCTTGGTGCAATGCTTTAATAAACGCTTCTGTCTTTAAACTTAATAGGAGGCTGTTGTGAATATCAACGCTACCCTACTCGGTCAGACGGTTGCCTTTTTACTCTTCGTGTGGTTTTGCATGAAGTTTGTTTGGCCCCCTTTGATGAATGCCATCGAAGAGCGTCAAAAAAGGATTGCCGACGGTCTAGCCGATGCTGACCGTGCCGTGAAAGACCTTGAGTTGGCACAGGCGAAAGCCACTGACCAACTAAAAGATGCAAAAGCGACAGCTAACGAAATTATTGAGTCTGCGAATAAACGTAAAGCTCAAATCGTTGATGAAGCTAAAGCCGAAGCTGACATTGAGCGCGCTAAAATTATCGCTCAAGGTCAAGCAGAAATTGAAGCTGAACGTAATCGCGTAAAAGAAGACTTGCGTAAGCAAGTTGCTACTCTTGCCATTCTTGGTGCAGAGAAGATTCTTGAACGTTCGATTGATGAAGCCGCCCACAGTGACATAGTTAATAAACTAGTTGCTGAACTTTAAATAAGGAGTTTGAGTTATGGCAGAAATAACCACCATCGCTCGTCCTTACGCAAAGGCAGCGTTTGACTTTGCTCTTGAACAAAACGCAGTAGAAAGTTGGGTAGAAATGCTTAACTTCGCCGCATTGGTTAGTGAAAACGAATCAATGAGGCCGCTACTGTCTGGCTCTTTAGCCAGTAGCCAGCTTGCAGAACTCTTTATTGGAGTTTGTGGTGAGCAGGTCAATGAGCAAGTTCAAAATCTGTTAAAGGTAATGGCTGAAAACGGTCGTTTAGTAGTGCTACCAGCTGTTGTTCAACTATTTGTTGAAATGCAACATGAGCATGCGAAGGAAGTTGAAGCGTTTGTCGTTTCAGCAATCGAGCTGACCTCTGAGCAACAACAGGAAATGAGCGCTTCTTTAGAGAAACGTCTAGCACGCAAAGTTAAGCTGAATTGCAGCATAGATGCCAGCCTTATTGCTGGTGTAATTATCAAGGCAGGAGATCTAGTCATTGATGGCTCGGTCCGCGGAAAAATTTCGCGTCTGTCTGATACGCTGCAGTCGTAATTGGGAGTTTGAGCATGCAACTGAATTCCACTGAAATCAGCGATCTGATTAAACAGCGGATCGAGCAGTTCGAAGTCGTTAGTGAAGCTCGCAACGAAGGTACAATCGTTGCAGTAAGTGACGGCATCATCCGCATCCACGGCCTAGCCGATGTGATGCAAGGTGAAATGATCGAGCTGCCTGGTAACCGTTTCGCAATCGCGTTGAACTTAGAACGCGATTCTGTCGGTGCCGTAGTAATGGGTCCTTATGCCACGTTGGCAGAAGGCGATAAAGTAAAAACAACTGGTCGTATTTTGGAAGTCCCAGTTGGCCGTGGTCTTTTAGGTCGCGTAGTCAACACATTGGGTGAGCCAATCGACGGAAAAGGACCTATCGATCATGATGGTTTCTCTCCTGTTGAAGTCATCGCACCAGGTGTAATTGAACGTCAGTCAGTAGATCAACCAGTGCAAACTGGTTATAAAGCCGTTGACTCTATGATCCCAATCGGTCGTGGACAACGTGAATTGATTATTGGTGACCGTCAGATCGGTAAAACCGCTCTAGCGATCGATTCAATTATCAATCAAAAAGATACTGGCATTAAGTGTGTATACGTAGCAGTAGGCCAAAAGGCTTCTACCATTGCTAACGTGGTACGCAAGCTAGAAGAACATGGCGCTTTGGCGAACACCATTGTTGTTGTTGCGACAGCTTCTGAAGCTGCAGCTCTGCAATATTTGGCTCCATACTCTGGTTGTTCAATGGGTGAGTATTTCCGCGACCGCGGTGAAGATGCACTGATTGTCTATGATGATCTTTCTAAGCAAGCAGTTGCTTACCGTCAGATCTCATTGCTACTTAAGCGTCCACCAGGACGTGAAGCATACCCAGGTGATGTATTCTATCTTCACTCTCGTTTGTTAGAACGTGCTTCACGTGTTAACGCCGAGTATGTTGAGAAGTTCACTAAAGGCGAAGTGAAAGGCCAAACTGGTTCTTTGACAGCATTGCCGATTATTGAAACTCAAGCGGGTGACGTATCTGCATTCGTACCGACCAACGTAATTTCGATTACCGATGGTCAAATCTTCCTTGAAACTGACCTATTTAACTCAGGACTACGTCCTGCTGTTAACCCTGGTATTTCGGTTTCTCGTGTTGGTGGTGCGGCTCAGACGAAGATCATCAAGAAACTGTCAGGCGGTATTCGTAGCGCACTTGCACAGTATCGAGAGCTTGCAGCGTTCTCACAGTTTGCATCTGATTTAGATGATGCAACACGTGCTCAACTTGAGCATGGTGAGCGTGTTACCGAACTTATGAAGCAAAAGCAATACGCCCCTATGAGCGTAGCTGATCAGTCTGTGTCTATTTTCTCAGCTGAAAAAGGTTACCTAAAGAGCGTTGCACTTAATAAGATTGGTGATTTCGAAGCGTCTTTGCTCTCTTTCATGAACAGCGAGCATGCTGACCTTATGAAGACCATCAACGAGACTGGCAAGTATAATGCCGATATCGAAGGTGAGTTGAAGGCCGGCCTCGATAAGTTCGTCGAAACCCAAACCTGGTAATCGAAAGAGGTGTCGTAAGGCACCTCAGGTCCAGATTGGAGAGTTAAGATGGCCAACGCTAAAGAGATTAAAACCAAGATCGCGAGTGTTCAAAACACTCAGAAGATCACATCTGCTATGGAGATGGTTGCAGCCAGCAAAATGCGCAGAGCGCAGGAACGCATGGCAGCGAGTCGTCCATATGCAGAAAATATGCGTAAGGTGATCGGTCACGTGGCGCAAGGTTCTCTCGAGTATAAACACCCCTATTTAGAGGTGAGAGAGGCTAAGCGTGTTGGTTACATTGTAGTGTCAACCGACCGTGGTCTTTGTGGTGGTCTGAACGTTAACCTTTTCAAAAAGGTTGTCGCAGACGTGAAGAAGCAACGTGCAGCTGATGTAGAAGTCGAATTCTGCCCAATCGGCGCTCGTAGCGTACAATTCTTCGCTAATTTTGGCGGCACAGTATCTGCCCATGCATCTGGTTTAGGTGACGCTCCGTCGTTATCTGACTTGATCGGAACAGTACGTGTGATGCTAGAAGCATACAACGAAGGCAAGCTGGATCGTTTATATGTAGTGTTTAACAAATTTGTTAATACTATGTCTCAAACACCAGTGATCGAGCAGCTGCTACCTTTGCCAAAGTCTAAAGAGGATGAGATTTCTCATCATTGGGACTACCTATACGAGCCAGATCCAAAAGAACTTTTGGATACTTTATTGGTGCGTTATGTGGAGTCGCAAGTTTACCAAGGTGTCGTCGAGAATATTGCGTCCGAACAAGCAGCCCGTATGGTTGCTATGAAGTCTGCAACCGACAACGCTGGTGATCTTATTAGTGACTTGCAGTTAGTTTATAACAAGGCTCGACAGGCTGCGATTACGCAAGAGCTGTCGGAAATTGTTGCAGGCGCTGCAGCCGTTTAGGCTAGGTAACGAATACAAGTTTTAGAGGATTTATAATGAGCACAGGTACTGTTGTCCAAGTCATTGGCGCGGTTGTGGACGTTGAGTTTCCACATGATGCCGTACCTCAGATATATGACGCTCTAAAGATCGAAAGTGAAGGCTTGGTGCTGGAAGTTCAGCAGCAACTAGGTGGTGGTGTAGTTCGTACCATCGCTATGGGTTCTTCAGATGGTCTGCGTCGTGGTCTTGAGGTTGTAAACTCTGGTTCACCAATTTCTGTTCCGGTAGGGGAAAAAACCCTTGGCCGTATCATGAATGTATTAGGTCAACCTATTGATGAATGTGGTGAAATCGGTGAAGAAGATCGCTATGTGATCCACCGTGAAGCTCCTTCATACGAAGATCAATCAAACTCTACTGAGCTTTTAGAGACTGGTATCAAGGTTATTGACCTTGTTTGTCCGTTCGCTAAAGGTGGTAAAGTAGGTCTGTTTGGTGGTGCTGGTGTTGGTAAGACCGTCAACATGATGGAACTTATTAACAACATCGCTAAAGCACACTCAGGTTTATCTGTATTTGCTGGTGTAGGTGAGCGTACTCGTGAGGGTAACGATTTCTACTACGAGATGAAAGATTCTGGTGTTCTCGACAAAGTGGCCATGGTTTATGGTCAGATGAACGAGCCTCCAGGTAACCGTCTACGTGTGGCACTTACCGGTCTTACTATGGCTGAGAGATTCCGTGACGAAGGAAAAGATGTTCTTTTCTTCGTTGATAACATCTATCGTTACACCTTAGCAGGTACTGAAGTATCTGCACTGCTAGGCCGTATGCCATCAGCAGTAGGTTACCAGCCAACATTGGCTGAAGAGATGGGTGTACTTCAGGAGCGTATTACATCGACTAAGACAGGGTCTATTACCTCTGTTCAAGCCGTTTACGTACCTGCGGATGATTTAACGGATCCGTCACCAGCAACAACCTTCGCTCACTTAGATGCGACTGTTGTATTGTCACGTAACATTGCTTCTATGGGTATTTACCCAGCGGTTGACCCATTGGACTCGACTTCACGTCAGTTAGATCCATTGGTTGTTGGTCAAGAGCATTACGATGTTGCTAACGGTGTTCAAACCGTACTTCAGCGTTATAAAGAGCTGAAAGATATTATTGCGATCCTAGGTATGGATGAATTATCTGATGAAGATAAGACAACTGTATTCCGTGCTCGTAAGATTGAAAAATATCTTTCACAGCCTTTCTTCGTAGCTGAAGTATTCACCGGTTCTCCAGGTAAGTACGTTCCTCTTAAAGAAACTATTCGTGGCTTTAAGGGTATTCTAGGCGGTGAGTTCGATCACCTTCCAGAGCAAGCGTTCTACATGGTTGGTTCAATCGACGAAGCCGTTGAGAAAGCTAACAAAAAATAACTCAGGATTCTGCACTGATGTGAAAGTGTCAGTGTAGAGTGCTAGTTTAAGGAGAACGGATGGCAGCCATGACAGTACAGCTTGATATTGTAAGTGCAGAAAGTAGCATCTTTTCTGGTCTTGTAGCACACCTACAAGTAACCGGTTCAGAAGGTGACTTAGGCGTTATGCCTGGTCACGCGCCTCTGCTTACACATATCAAGCCTGGCATGGCGCGCATCGTCAAGCAAGATGGAAAAGAAGAAGTGTTTTATCTTTCAGGTGGTATCCTGGAAGTTCAACCTTTTTCAGTTTCAGTATTGGCTGACGTCGTACTGCGTGCCGATGATATTGACGAAAAAGCCGCTGTAGAAGCGAAGCGTCGTGCAGAAACCGCTATGGCGGATGCTGGCGCCGACTTCAACTATGCAGCCGCTGCGGTTGAGCTAGCTCAAGCAATTGCTCAGCTTCGCGTTGTCGAGACCATCAAGAAGAACATTACCAGATAGGTTATTGTTTGATGAAAAAAGGCGCTCTCCGCAAGGTGGGCGCCTTTTTTATGTCTGAAGAAAGGTAAAAGCTAAGACGGAAAGGCAGGGACTAGATTCTAGGAAAAGCTAAGAAAGGTCCGAGGAAGAGAAAGGAACGGCTTCGCCTACGGGTAACGGAACGTTCGCAAGCTCACTTTCTTGTAGGTCGGGCTTTAGCCCGTCAATTAAGGGGGAGAGCTAAGATCGAGGAAAAGCTAAGAAAGATCCTAGGGAAGAGAAAGGAACGGCTTCGCCTACGAGTAACGGAACGTTCGCAAGCTCACTTTCTTGTAGGTCGGGCTTTAGCCCGTCAATTAAGGGAGCTGTTAGCTTGATGCTAGCACCTAGCACCCTCTTACTGGCAGATAAAACCGTGATCCTTTCATCGTTGTTAGATTTAGGCAGTGTCGCTTTTAGCGCCCATTTAGCTTAAAATATGCGTTCAAAAATTTTATAAACAAGCATCAGCTCAAGGATTTAGACATGGCACTGAACGTAGTGATTTTGGCCGCAGGTAAGGGAACCCGCATGCGCTCAGATCTCCCCAAAGTTTTGCACCCAATCGCCCATAAAACCATGGTTCAGCACGTTATCGATACTGCGCAGCAAGTGGGCAGCGATGCCATTCAACTTGTTTATGGTTATGGTGCCGACAAGCTGCAAGCTAAGCTTGGTGAACAACAACTTAATTGGGTACTACAAGCAGAGCAGTTAGGAACTGGGCATGCCGTTGCACAGGCTAATGAGCATATTAACGACGATGACACGGTACTTATTCTCTACGGTGACGTACCCCTTATTCAAGCTTCTACACTAGAGTCATTGTTGACTGCCCATGAAAAAGGCGGCTTGGCTATTCTTACGGTAAACCTACCTAACCCAATGGGTTATGGCCGTATAGTACGTACTCCTAGCGAAGGTCAAGAGCTGGGCAATGTTGTTGGTATCGTTGAGCAAAAAGATGCCAATGCTGAGCAGTTAGCTATCACTGAAGTGAATACTGGCATTATGGCGGCTCCAGGCAAACAACTTAAATCTTGGTTAGGTCAGTTGTCATCAGACAATGCCCAAGGTGAATACTATCTAACTGACATAGTGGCTATGGCACATAAAGAGGGCGTAGCGATTACCACGGCACAGCCTGAGTCTGCTGTTGAAGTTGAAGGCGCTAACAACCGTGTGCAACTGGCGCAATTAGAGCGTGCTTACCAAGTGCGTGCTGCTGAAAAACTGATGCTTGCAGGTGCTAACCTGCGTGACCCTGCCCGCATTGATATCCGTGGTGATGTGACCGTTGGTATGGATGTAATGATCGATATTAATGTCATTATCGAAGGTAAAGTGACTATTGGCAATAACGTCACTATTGGCGCCGGGGCTATTCTTATCGATTGTGAGATTAGTGACAACGCTGTTATTAAACCTTATTCGATTATTGATAATGCCAAAGTTGGTGTTGCTGCCAGCGCAGGTCCTTTTGCGCGACTGCGCCCGGGTGCAGAGCTTAAAGAAGATGCACACGTCGGTAACTTCGTTGAGATTAAAAAAGCGGTATTAGGCAAAGGTTCTAAAGCCGGCCACTTGGCCTACATTGGTGACGCACAGATAGGCAGTGGCGTAAATATTGGCGCTGGTACGATTACGTGTAATTATGATGGCGCAAATAAGTTTTTAACGGTTATCGAAGACAACGTATTTGTTGGCAGTGATACGCAGCTGATTGCACCCGTTACCATTGGCAAAGGCGCTACGTTAGGAGCTGGTTCAACCATCACCAAAGATGTAGCAGCTGACGAACTTGTTATTACTCGTGTTAAGCAGCGTCACATATCAGGGTGGGCAAGACCGGTAAAACAGCCGAAGAAGTAACTCAATAGCGGCAGCTAAAAAAGCGACCATGTGGTCGCTTTTTGCTTATAAACACCCTCAAAAAACCTCCTTTCTTGGCGGTTATATTCAGAATGTCCTGCTGTTTTTTACCGGTTAACCTCGTTACATATGGATTCAGTTGTTATTACGTCAACCCCTTGATGTTGCTGTTTAGATCTCAGTTTGAAGGGGGTCACTTACCTGTGTAAAGGCGTGTAAAGAAACTTAAATAAAAACAATTCTCATTTATATTACTGCCAATTATTGCATTTCGGTTTCATTTTTGGGGTTGGCTATGTCTTTTCAGGCGTCTTTTAAGTTTTCTCGTATTGGTCTTGTTGTCGTTGCTGCCTTAGCGCCATCAACCGCTTTTGCTGAAGATGTTGCAGCAGAATCTAACGCTGTCGTTAACCGTAATATCGAGCGTATTAGCGTAACTGGACGTAGCTTTAATGACTACAAGGTTGGCTCATCTTCAGGCGCAATGCGTGGTGATATTGATATTCTAGACACGCCGCAATCTGTAGCTGTCATTCCTGACTTTGTCATCGATGAGCAGTTGGCAACGAACCTTGCAGAAGTGTTGGTAAATGACTCTAGTGTCACCGGTGGTAGTGAGAAGTGGAACCGTCAAGTCTTTAGCATTCGTGGTTTTGAACTGTCATCAGGTTCGGGTTATTTGATTAATGGCCAACAGCAGTGGTCTCACTATGTACAACCCATTGAGACTCTACAGCAAGTTGAAGTGCTGAAAGGCCCTTCAAGCATGCTTTATGGTCAATCAGGCCCTGGTGGACTGATTAACATGGTGACCAAGAAACCAACAGCTGAAACGATGTTAGATATTGGATTTGATACCGATGAGCACGGCTCAACTCGCTTTCAATTAGATGCCGGTGGTAGCCTAAATGAATCAGAGACTATCCGTTACCGTACTGTACTCGTTAAGCAAGATACTCAGTACTGGCGTACTTATTCTGCAGAGGACGGGCAAGATGGTTCAAACCAAGAGCGTGACCGTTGGTTGGGCTATCTAAACCTTGAGTTTGATATCACAGACGACTTGTTACTTTCTCTTAAATACGATTATACCCAAGATAAAACGGGTATTGATCGTGGTGGTTGGTTAGACAGTAGCGGTGACTTGATTGGTGGTAGCGATATTATTTGGGATCAGCCTTGGGCGTTTACCGATAATACTATCTCTAATATGGGGGCAGATTTAACTTACCACCTATCTGATGAGTGGCAAGTGAAGGCGGGTTATAACGACCAGCAGTTTAACCGCCAACGTTTAGATTCATCTCCATCGCTGATCAGTGGCTCAGAAGATCCATTTAGCGATGGTTACTATGTTAGCCCATTCGATCGTTATGATGATTGGCAGCATAAAACAGGTTATGTCGATTTCACTGGTAACTTATATACAGGTGATGTTGAACACCAGCTACTTATTGGTGCAAACATGCTTGATTACTACTATGGACAGTTAAAAGAATCTGGTACAAAGAATCAATTAGTCATGCCTGGCCAACCGTTACCTAAGCCTGATCTTGATTACAACCGTGATGAAACCTTATACGAGAGCAGCTATAAGCATTATGGCTTCTATGTCCAAGATCTCGTGACGATTACTGACGAGTGGCAAGTACTTGCAGGCGTTCGTTACGATGAACAGAAGAAAGATGGCGACGGTGGCAACAGTTACGCCGTTTCACCTAAGTTAGGTGTGATTTATTCACCTGCAGCAAACGGTAGCATCTACGTTAACTACTCTAAGAGCTTCACTCCACAAAGTATCGTTAATAATGATGAGGATGCTAGCAATGGTATGAACCTTGACCCTGAGTATGGTGAGCAATATGAGATTGGCACTAAGTGGGAGTTGTTTGATGGTAGCTTGCTACTAACAGGCGCAATATTTGATATCACGGTATCAAACGTTACTGTTCAGCAAGAGTTAGCAACGCCAGATGCTGATGGCAATATCTATATGACCACTCAAGAAGGTGAGCAGCGTCATAAAGGTTTCGAAATGGGTGCTCAAGGCCAGGTTAGCGAGAACTGGTTTATGACTGGCTCAATGATGTACTTAGACGCTCAGTATGAAACGGGCGCCAGTGACAAAGAGAATTTAGACGGCATGACACCCGTTGACGCACCTGAATGGTCGGCCAACGTGTGGACTCGTTACGAAATGACTGAAGACTTAGCACTTAACTTTGGTGCTATCTATGTCGGCGAACGTTTCGCTAATACGAGCAACACCATCTCTAAAGATGGTTATGTCCGCTTCGATATGGGCGCGGCATACACAATGGATGTAATGGGCAGCGATGTTAGCGTACGTGTTAACGTGAAAAACCTATTCGATGTTGATTATCTAGCAGGTGGTACTAACACTGACGTTACCGTTGGTGAAGGTCGTCACTTCAGCTTGGCGTTAGAAGCTAAGTTCTAAATAGATAAGTGGGAATAGCCTCTATCGAAAGATAGGGGCTTTTTTTTGACTAAAATTTGACTAATAACCGTTTTGTAAGTTTCAAAACTAGCTTTTAAGTTTCGTTTGGCTATAATCTACCTTTCGAAACGAAACTTAGATGTGATTTATGAATAAACGTAACACTCAACAACGACGTCACAGCATTATTAGCCTGCTTAATGAGCAAGGCGAGGTGAGTGTTGAAGAGTTGTCCTTACGTTTCGAAACGTCTGAAGTGACCATTCGTAAAGATCTAGCCACGCTAGAAAAGAGTGGCCTCTTGCTGAGGCGATATGGTGGCGCTGTCGCGGTACCAGATGAAATGACTCGGCAGTTTAGCGCTAAAATAGCGCCTAACAAGCTTGCTATCGCCAAGGCGGCAGCGGAGCTTATTAACGATCACAACCGCATCATCATCGATAGTGGCAGTACAACATCAGGCATAGTTGCCCAACTTAATGCCAAGCGTGGCTTACTGGTGATGACTAACTCCTTGGCGCTGGCGAATGCAATTCATGAGCTTGAGAGTGAGCCAACACTGTTGATGACTGGCGGTACCTGGGATCCACACTCAGAATCCTTTCAAGGACAAATAGCAGAGCAGGTTTTACGATCATACAATTTTGACCAACTGTTTATTGGTGCCGATGGTATCGATCTTGAGCGTGGCACGACTACCTTCAATGAGCTGACGGGACTGAGTAAGGTGATGGCCGAAGTATCGCGCGAAGTGGTGGTGATGCTTGAGTCAGAAAAGCTAGGTCGACGCATTCCAAATTTAGAACTGCCTTGGAGTAATATTAGTGTGCTTGTTTCTGATGACAAGTTACCGACCGAGGCGGTTGAGAGTATTTCAAAACATGGCGTGCGAGTCATTCTTGCGCCGTATACCGAATAACTGAATAGTCGTTATTTAATAGCAATATCAACTTCATTTTTAATATCAAATTAACTCTTAGTTAGAGAGTCTAGGTAATCAATATGTGTGGAATAGTAGGCGCAGTAGCGCAAAGGGATGTTGCAGAAATTCTAGTTGAAGGATTAAGACGACTTGAATACCGCGGTTATGACTCGGCAGGTGTTGCTGTACTTAATAATGGTGAATTAAGCCGTACTCGCCGTGTTGGTAAGGTGCAGGAGTTGTCATCAGCACTTGAAACTCAACCGCTTTTTGGTGGTACTGGTATTGCACATACTCGTTGGGCTACCCACGGTGAACCCAATGAGCGTAATGCGCATCCACATCAGTCAGAAGGTGATATTGCCGTGGTACATAACGGTATTATCGAAAACCATAATAAGCTACGGGTGATGCTTAAAGGCTTAGGCTATACCTTTGCATCAGACACCGATACCGAAGTCATTTGTCACTTGGTTCATCATGAACTTAAAACTCACGACAGCTTACTTGCAGCAGTTCAAGTAGCTGTTAAACAGTTAGAAGGTGCTTACGGTACCGTGGTTATCGACCGTAGGGATAGCCAACGTATGATAGTTGCCCGTAGTGGCAGCCCGTTAGTGATTGGTTATGGCTTGGGTGAAAACTTTGTTGCTTCCGATCAGTTAGCTTTACTTCCAGTGACTCGTTCTTTTGCTTTCCTTGAAGAGGGTGATGTTGCTGAAGTGACTCGTCGTGAAGTTAACATCTTTGATGTTGATGGCAATGCCGTTGAGCGTGAAATGAAAGAGTCTGAAGTCACCCATGATGCCGGTGATAAAGGTGAGTATCGTCACTACATGCTAAAAGAGATCTATGAGCAGCCAACAGCGATAGCGCATACCCTCGAAGGACGTATTGCAGGCGGCAAAGTTTTAGATGCAGCATTTGGTGAAAATGCCGCTGAATTCTTAAAAGATATTAAACACGTACAGATCATCGCCTGTGGTACTAGTTACCATGCGGGTATGGCGGCGCGTTATTGGTTAGAGGGTTGGGCGGGTGTTTCTTGTAACGTCGAAATTGCTTCAGAGTTCCGTTACCGTAAGTCGCATCTGTTCCCGAATAGCTTATTAGTGACCATTTCACAGTCTGGTGAAACCGCTGACACATTAGCGGCAATGCGTTTAGCGAAAGAGATGGGCTACAAAGCAACGCTGACAATCTGTAATGCGCCCGGCTCATCGTTAGTCCGTGAGTCAGATATGGCTTACATGATGAAAGCGGGCGTCGAAATAGGTGTTGCATCAACTAAAGCATTTACTGTGCAACTCGCGGGCTTATTAATGTTAACCACCGTGATAGGCCGCCATAATGGTATGTCTGAGCAGGTGGAAGCGGATATTACCCAGAGCTTGCTGTCTATGCCAGCTAAAGTCGAACAAGCATTAGGTTTAGACGATGCCATCGCAGAACTTGCTGAAGACTTTGCCGATAAGCACCACGCACTCTTTTTAGGTCGCGGCGATCAATACCCGATTGCGATGGAAGGTGCGCTGAAGCTAAAAGAGATCTCTTATATTCACGCCGAAGCCTATGCATCAGGTGAGCTTAAGCATGGCCCACTGGCACTGATTGATGCTGATATGCCAGTTATCGTTGTGGCCCCAAACAATGAGCTACTTGAAAAGCTTAAATCTAACGTCGAAGAAGTACGCGCTCGTGGCGGTTTAATGTATGTGTTTGCGGATGTAGATGCCGAGTTTGAGTCGGATGACACCATGAAGGTGATCCCAGTGCCTCATTGTGATGAGTTTATGGCACCGCTTATCTACACTATTCCTCTACAACTGTTGTCATACCATGTGGCATTGATTAAAGGGACTGATGTAGACCAACCTCGTAACTTGGCTAAATCCGTTACGGTAGAATAAGTAAAAGCGTATATATCGATAAAAGTGTTGGTAGACATTAAAGTTTGTCACTTTTATCGGTCTAAGGGGGAGTTGGTAGAAAAGCACTGACTCATTTTTCCCCTAAGACATTTTAGCTGCCTATAAGTCTCAATGTTGCCTCTATCAAGCTCCGCATTATTATTTACAGAAAGAAAGGTCGTGGCGTTTGGCCCATACCGTATTTTAAAGGGAAAAGTGTTTGTTCCCCTTTAAAATACCTCTCAGAGTTCCTGTGAAATCTATTCAGAAAAATTATCAACTGGAAGAGTGAAAACTAAAATACTCTTTTAAATAAGTTTTTTTCGTTTGTTTATATTAGTATTTTTCACGTATACATTTAGCTTGTCTTGATTTATATCAAGGTTTTTTCTTATTCACTGATATTTTTCAACAGTTTACAATGGCCCTCCTTTGCGCGTAAACCTATTGATACATCAGAGGTTAGCCTTTAATTCTGAATTAGTAATTAAATTTAGCGAGTTATTAGGTTCATCTTTTTTATATTGGTTTATTAACCCAATGTCTGAATGAAATATCCTTTTTATAGTCTGTTAATTAATTCACTTGTAAAAAGAATGTTTACTATGTTGCACGCCTCGCGTCACTGGATACAATATACTTGGTGGCTGTTCACAGTAAATAACTTATGAGTCACATGGTCTTATTCTAATAATTTAGTAGGTAATATGATGATGAAGATGAATTTAATTTCTTTAGGGATTGCAATCGCAGTTGGGGGAACTTCCTTCACCTTAGTCGCTCAAGAAGACAATAGTATCGATGTTGTTGAAGAAGAGATCGAGGTGATTCAGGTCACGGGTTCCAGAATTGGTCGAACAGATATGGAAGGTGTGGATCCTGTCGTGGTGCTGTCTGCGGATGATATTGTTACCCAAGGTCATGCGAATGTATTCGATGCTCTTAACTCTCTAGCACAAAATACCGGACAATTTATTGGCGAAGAAAACTCTAATAACTTTAATGCTAATGCTCAAGCGATAAACCTGAGAGGTTTTGGTGCTGGCTATACATTGACACTCATCAATGGTCGACGTATTCCAGTTCTACCTAAGCCATCTGGTGGTTTGGGAGGGAATGTTGTTAACTTAGCCATGATCCCTACAGAAGCAGTGAAACGTGTTGAAATATTGAGTGGTGGTGCTTCTGCTATTTACGGTTCTGATGCTGTTGCTGGTGTCGTCAATGTGATACTGAAAGATGACATTGATTACACTCAGGCAACGGTGCGTTTTGGTGACACCAAAGACGGTGGTGGCCAAAGTAAGAAGTTTACCTTTAGTACGGGTGGCCAACTGGATAAGCTGAGCTATACCGCCATCATTGAAGTTGATCAGCGAGATCCTATTTATGGTGATGATAGAGATTGGTTTGATGAGCCTACAGATGGGCCTGATGCCAGTCGACATGGCCTGCCACAAGTTATGTCCTATTGGACGCGTTATCAACCAAAGTCATGGATGCTGAATGATCTATCTGGCCGCTGTGAAAATCTTGGCTACCAAGACGTGCAACCAGGCTGGATAGGTGAAGATGACGCTTTTGACCCTGATCCTTATTACTGTGGTGACAACGTGTATGACACTTACACGATTAGAAACGCGCGCGACAATGTTTCGGCATTTGTGAACCTAGACTATGAGCTCGATGATGGTCGTTTATTTGCGACGCTAATAGGCACTCAATCTTCAGCCGATGCCGGTATCTACCGGTATAGTTTTGATGCTAACTATGATGTTCGAACTGACATTAATGATTCAAGCACATGGCAAGGCAGTCGCCATGTCTATCGTCAGTTTAGAAACTTTGAGGTGCCGACATCGAACCAAGAGTTTGATGAGTCGGTGTTGATAGGTATTGTCGGTATTGAAGGGGTTATTGCTGATGAGTTTGATTACTCTGTAACATTCACTGGCAGCCAATATGATTATAAAGACTCTGTTGTGCGATTAGATGATCAGAAGATGCTTAGTCTTATGTTTGGTGAAAAGGGCGTTGACTGGGATCAGCCATGGGACGGCGACCGTTGGGTTGTAGTCAATGCCTCACAGCTGAATGATAATTTTGAACCAAATAGTAACATCGACTTTTTCGGTCAATTAACTCCTGATATGTTCGAAGACGCGCTGCACACATCTGTTGGCGAAGGTGATTCCTATCTATATAGCTTAGCATTTGATCTCGTCGGTACCATGTTTGAGCTGCCAGCAGGCGATTTGCAGTTCGCTTTTGTGGGTGAATACACCAAAGAAGGTTATAAATTTGATACGGATGAGAAGACGGTTCAAGGGGAGATCTTTGGCTGGAGTGGAATTACTGGCGAGGGGGACCGAGACCGTTATGCTGTTGGGCTGGAGTTAGCGGTGCCTTTAGCTGATTCAGACAGTAGTATTGGTTATTTAGAAGCAAAGCTGGCTGGACGTTATGATTACTATGATGATGAGTCTGACGTTGGCGGCGCTTTTACTTATCAAACGGGTCTCTCTTGGCGGCCTATTGATGAGCTGTTAGTCAGAGGTTCATACGCCACTTCATTTAGAGCACCCGACATGCATTACATGTACGCTGGTGAAAGTTCATCATTCGTTTCAAGTACTGACTACCTAACCTGTGTACAAGATGAAGGACTAACATCTGGGCAAGGCTGGGGAGATTGCAGTGATGATTATGGTACCGGTAGTATTCGTCAGAACTCCCAAGGTGATCTGTCGCTTGAGGAAGAAACCGGTGACAGTCTCAATATCGGCATAGTGGCGGATATAACCGATGATTGGTCTGTTACTGCTGACTATTATGAGATAAGCCTAGAGAAGAAGGTCGGCACTATCGGGGCGAGTACGGTATTGCGATATGAAGCTGAATGTACAGTAGGTTTTGACCAGTATGGCAATAGTATCGACCCTAATTCAGCTAAGTGCCAAGAGATGCTGAGTCGAGTTTCCCGTGGTGGTGCGCGTGGCGGAGTCAAATCCATTGTAACAAGCCCATTCAACACCGGTGTGCGTGAGCAAAAAGGGATGGACTTATCTTCCAGTTATACTTATGAGTTTGATCGATTCGGCTCTATTTTCTTCAACCTCAATTACACCCATATTTTTGAGACTAATGAAAAGTATTTACCTGAAGATGAGCTAGAGGATATTCGTGACGCCCAATGGAATACTGAGTTTAGAACTCATACCACCGGTACCTTAGGTTGGTATAATGATGATTTAGCTATTTCACTGTTTGCCAATCGTTTAGGAAGCTCGCCTGTCCGCTGGTCGGAAGATGAAAACGAGCGTTACGATGCTTGGACTCGCGTTAACCTAAATACAAGTTATCAAATTATGGATGAACTTAGCATTACTGCCTCAGTGGTAAATCTGTTCGATGAAAAACCACCGCAACATGAATCTGAGAAATGGTGGCCGTTTGCTGACATTTCTAAGTACAACGCTGTAGGAATGGAATACTTCGTTACTATGAGTTACAAGTTCTACTAAGTGAGTGTAGTTTAAATGATAAAAGCCAGTTGCTCACGCTACTGGCTTTTTTAATGCGGATAAAAGCTATTTCTCGGCAGCGCCTTTCTCTTTTGCTATTTTTATATCGAAATTGTCTAGTAGTAACAAGGTGTCTGCGATTGCTGCTTTGAGTTTTCCTGCGGGTGGCGAGCTGAGCTTTTTAGCTTGTTTTAAGGTTTCTCGCCGAGTGACAAACTCCAGCATGGTTTCGAGCTCTTTCGGGCAATCAATATCAAGAGGAGGGAGCTTTTTAGCCGCGGCATTATTATAGATTTCGAACTCACTTTTTAAGTGATCTTGAGCTTCTCTGATTCTTTCCATATAAGTTGTATCCCCAGTATATGATTAACCCATAACTCGAAGCTAACTTATTAACAATATTTAAACAAGTTAGCCGCGTAAAGTTAGCCCGTTAGAGGGGGGGGGAGAGTGCTTGTTGATTACTCTTTTGTATTGCTTCTATGGCTTTAAGGTTTTCTTATGTAGGCGAATAATATAAGAGTTCTTAAATTCGAATTCGTCGCCAGCCAATATTGATTCCTTGACTTGAGGGAGCTCATCTAAAGGGAGACCTTTAGAAAGCAAGATGAGTAACGCCTTAGATATGTGCTTAGTTTCTGAACAAAGTGATCTGTTATTATAGATTTCGACCTGCATATACGCCCTAAAGACAATGTGTTGACTCTATTGATATCAACTTTGGCTGAAAAGAAGTGCTTGTTGGTTGTGGCGACAAGCTAAATGACATTATTGACAATAACGGTCTAATTTATCAAGTGTTAGCTTTTTAGCACGTTAAGTAGATCTTTATCTACTGGCAATTAGGCTATTTAGGCTGGGTAAAGCGGGGAAGTGATAGGCCCACGTAGACAGTGGGCGCTTAAATTGGAAGTGTGATGTTAGCCAAACTCTCCACTGACATAACCTTGCGTACGTTTATCGACGGGGTGATTAAATATTTGGCTTGTTTCACCATGCTCTACTAACTCGCCCATCCAGAAAAAAGCCGTTTTATCTGAGATACGTTTGGCTTGATTCATCGAGTGAGTCACTATCACTATGGTGA
This sequence comes from Shewanella abyssi, assembly GCF_023284025.1. Taxonomy (GTDB): domain Bacteria; phylum Pseudomonadota; class Gammaproteobacteria; order Enterobacterales; family Shewanellaceae; genus Shewanella; species Shewanella abyssi. The sequence goes on from NZ_JAKIKR010000042.1 coordinate 38,515, forward strand.
ACTTCTTACGCAGTTCATCCATAAGCTCTTCAATCTTATGAGTCGCAATAGGATCCAGTGCGCTGGTGGGTTCATCCATCAATATCACTTCTGGTTTCATGGCTATGGTGCGGGCGATACAAAGCCTTTGTTGTTGGCCACCCGATAAGCCTTGGCCTGGTGAGTCCAGTCTGTCTTTCACTTCATCCCAAAGTGCCGCACTGCGCAGTGCTTCCTCTACAGCTTCGTCTAATAGCCGCTTATCCTTTACGCCTTGGGCTTTAAGTCCAAAAGCAACGTTCTCATAGATACTCATTGGAAACGGGTTTGGCTTTTGGAACACCATCCCCACACGCATTCTTAGCTGCTTAACATCGACATCTTGGTAGATGTTGCTTCCCTCAAACATCACATCACCATTAATCTTCACCCCAGCGACTAGATCATTCATGCGATTGAGCGTGCGCAGCAGTGTTGATTTTCCACAACCAGAGGGACCGATAAGTGCGGTTACTTGGCGTGATGGTATTGCCATTGAGATATCTTTTAGCGCATGGTTATCGCCGTAAAATAGGTTTAAGTTGTTCACTTCTAGCTTATTCATAGGGATAGCCTTTTAAGATTTTATCAAACGGGTAGCAATGAATTTGGTGGTCATGTTGAGTAGTAGAACTAATACAATCAGTACTGTCGCGGTAGCATAAGCCTGATCCCACTCGTGTTGGGTAAAGAGTTCTTGAGTGAGCTTATATAGATGTACGGTTAAGGTTCGGCCAGAATCGAGCACAGATTCAGGTATTTGGGTGACCATACCCGCGGTTAAAAATACCGGTGCAGATTCACCAATGACCCTACCTATGCTTAAGATTATTGAGGTGATAATACCCGGTAGAGCACTCGGTAAAATGAGGCGCCAGATGGTATAGATTTTTGAGCTGCCAAGGGCATAACCACCTTCACGGTAGCTCATGGGGACTGCAATAAGCGCCTCTTCTGTGGTGCGGATGATCACCGGCAGTATCAACATCGCTAACGTTAACGAACCTGAAAGGATAGAGAAGCCTAGGCCTAAAGTGGTGACGAAGAAGGTCATACCAAATAAGCCATACACAATGGATGGGATCCCAGCAAGTGATTCAGTGCAAAAACGGATAGTTTTAACCACGTTACTGCCTGGCGCCGCATACTCAGTTAAGTATATGGCCGTCATAATACCGATGGGTGCAGCGATTGCGAGTGACAGGCCAACCATATATACAGTTGACACTATCATGGCCCAAATACCAGACGCTTCACCTATACGGGTGTAGGAGCCGGTAATGAACTCCCAACTAACATAGGCCAAGCCGTTGCTTAATATGTGCCATACCACCCACAGCAGAAATAAAATGGTGATGGCGGCTGCGGCCCAAATGGCAGCAAACAACAGCTTGTCTTGAAGGTCTCTATTAAAAATACGTTTATCTTGAAGCATTAGTAGCTCCTCTTACGGTTTAGAAATAACAAACTCGCATTGAGTAAAACGATAAACACCAATAATACGATGCCCGTTGAGTAAAGAGCGCTGGAGTGAATGCCGGTAGCGTAAGACATCTCCATTGCGATATTAGCCGTTAAGGTTCTGGCTGGTTCTAGTATTGACCCCGGCATGGCTGGCGCGTTACCCATCACCATAATAATGGCCATTGTCTCGCCAATGGCGCGGGCTACACCGAGCGCTACACCGGTAAATATACCGCTGCGAGCAGCAGGAATGAGTACTTTAAAAACAGTGTAAATATGTGATGCACCAAGCGCTAAAGCACCCTCTTTATAAACGGGAGGTAGCGCTCTTAGGGAGGTTTCAGAGATGGTTATCACTGTTGGCAATATCATAATGGCCAATACAATTATTCCCGCAAGAATAGTGTTACCAGCAGGAATATTAAAGATGGTTTCGATAGCAGGAACGATGATGATGAGTCCAAAGAACCCGTATACAACCGATGGGATCCCGGCTAATAGTTCAACAGCAGGACGGACTATATTTGCTAGCCACTTTGGGGCGAGCTCCGCTAAGAAAACGGCGGTTAGAATGGCAATGGGTACACCAATGATGACCGCACCCGCTGTTGATATAAGGGTCGACATTATCATCGGCAAGATGCCGTAAAGTGCTGGAGGCAACCATTCACGACCAAAAACCAAGTTGAGTACGCCGGCTTCTTTAAAGGCAGGGAGTCCCTCTTGGAATACAAACCAACCAATGGTAGTGACAGAGGCTACTCCAATCATGGCACTGGCTAGAAATAACAGATGGAAAAAGAGTTCTTTCCAATCATAGTTTTTTGCTGGGGCGAGTTGCAGTCCTTGCGCTCGGGCTTTACTGGTTGTGCTCATCACTTGGCCTCGATGTCTTACGACTAATAAGACATGAATCAAATTAATAAAGAGGAGCGGCAGCTCCTCATTAATGGTTGCTCTATTATTACTTAACGCGGATGTAACCTTCGCTCGCTACAATGCCTTGGCCATCTTCAGAAAGAATATAGTCAATGAAGTCTTGGGCATTACGCGGTGCGTCCTTGTCCATCAACACAATAAATGGACGTGCAATTTGATAGTCACCAGTAGCAATGTTGTCATCTGTAGCTGCAATACCGTCAACATCAATTGCACGTAGACTGCTATCGACACTGCCTAACGAAATATAACCGATGGCATATGGATTGTTAGCCACAATGGTCTTGATCATGCCATTGCCATTACCCACTTGGGCTCTAGGGGTGATTGCGGTAACAATGTGACCATTGACGGTACGCTGTAGCTTCATTATTTCTTCGAAAGCGCCGCGAGTTCCTGAGCCATTTTCACGGGTAACAACTACGATAGGACGTGACTCTCCGCCAACCTCACTCCAGTTGTTAATTTCACCACGGTAGATTTTAGATATTTGAGTTTGAGTTAAGCTTGTTACTGAGTTGGCATTGTTAACCGCGGCTGCGATGCCATCTCTTGCGATAACAATCTCTTTAGTGTCGCTGTTAAGCTCGCTCTGCTTAACGTTGCGCGATGACATGCCTATCATGCTGGTACCATCTTTAGCGGCGCGAATACCGGCAGAAGAACCCGTGCTTTGCACTTCAACATTCTTGTTAGCGGTGTTTTGGTAATTCTCGGCAAGTACTTCCATCACGTGTGCGACGGAAGTTGAACCTGATACGGTAACGGTGCCCGCTTGAACCAGTGGCGATACCATCAAACCAACTGCGGTTAATAAGCCAATAACTTTTTTCATTACTTTTCCTACTCTGTTGTAAGTTGTCTAAATACGAAACCAAATTAGTGCCTCGCTGAAGGCGATTGCATTAAGACAGAGATATATGACAGTTAGGTGACAGTGTTTTGTAGCTGCTAAAGCGCAGATTAAAATGCCCATGGGCTTTACGTGAGTAAAATGTAGGGGTTTTATTCGATGAACAATCTTTAAGGCGACTTTTCTTAAATGCTTTTTCTGAATCGCCTTCTAGGAACAGTAATGTGTTGCTGCAGGTTTGAGTGGCTTAACTTAGTGGAGAGCGCTGTGGGGTTAATTTAGCCTTAAGGTTGGTTTAATGGTCAGCCTAGTGATTTGTAGTATATTTAACGTTGAAGAATGCTTAATAAATTTATTGTTAAACTTTTATGACAGTGTTCAGTTTAACGCTGACTGTATGCGCTAACGTTCATCTCCCTATTCGCTCAATTTACTTAAGGAAGTTTTATGACGACTGAAATGATCATGATTGGTATGTCTATTTTGATCTTAGTCGGAATATTACTGCATCACCCTTCAAGAACCCTGGGGATCCCATCACTGCTTATCTTTATGGGCGTAGGCCTAGTGCTTGGTAATGGTGAATTTAACTTTGTTTATGATGATTTGAGTCAAACAGCTTGGATTGGTGGCTTAGCACTGAACATGATTGTATTTGTTGGTGGCATAAACACATCAACGGATAAGATAAAAGTGGCCTATAAAGAAGGCGGTGTATTGGCTTCTTTTGGGGTATTGTTTACCACCATGTTTTTCTCGGTCATTTTATATTGGCTGCTTGATTTCGATGTTATCACCTGTCTGCTATTCGCGGCGATCGTGTCATCTACCGATGCCGCCGCTGTATTCTCTATCTTAGAATCTAAAAAATTAAAGCTGAAAGAGCAAACTGACACCATATTGGAGTTTGAATCTGCAACCAATGACCCTGTGGCTATGCTATTGGTGATTTTTTTAACTGATATGGCACTGTCTGCCAGTAAAACGGTAGTTGCTTCGGAGATAGCACTTGAGCTAGTGACGCAGATATCTGTGGCGATAATCGTGGGTGGGCTGGTGGCTAAAGTGGCTGTTTCACTACTTAATCGAATTCATCTGTCTGAGTTTGGCCTGATCCCGGTTTTTGTTCTCGCAAGCTTTGTGGTGGCAACTTATGGTGCTGATATGCTTGGGGGGAATATTCTGTTAGCGTCTTATATAGCAGGTGTGGTGATAGGTAATGGTATTAAGCGTGGGCAAGCGGTTAATCAACACTTCCTCAATAGCTTGTCTTGGCTAGCTCAAGCGTTGATGTTTATAGTATTGGGTTTGCAGATTTTCCCGCAGTCATTAGCGGCGGTATTTACCAGTTCCTTATTGCCTGCCATTTTACTCATATTGGTTGCAAGGCCACTGGCAGTACAGCTTTGCTATCTGCCATTTGTAAAAGCGAGCTGGAAGAAGCGATTGTTTATTTCTGCAATTGGCTTAAAGGGGGCAACTCCTATTGTGTTTGCATTAATTCCAGCGGCGGCTGGTGTGCCTGGAGCACTTGAAATCGTGCATATGGTGTTCTTTATTGTATTGTTCTCTGTGTTTATTCAGGGAGGGGCTATTGCGCCTCTAGCCAACAAACTCGGTTTGAACAATTCAGATAAGGATTAAAGGGCGCTGGAATCGCACTCAATTATGCTGCGGCACTTTGTAAAGCATTCCTAGACTCTATCCCTTTCCAGACTTTTTCATGAAAATAGAAGACTACGGTGTTGATAGCCGGTTCTATTAAGGCTATTGCACCACCAATGATGACGCTGCCGGTTAGTAAATAAGTCACAGTGAAGGCAACGCTAAAGTGAAGAATCGCAAAAGTGATAGTCTTGGTCATGATGGTGCTCCTCTAAAAGTTAATCAAATGATAATGGTTATCATTTGCAATTGAAAGGGGTTTATATAGATAAGTTTGATAGGTTTAATAGATTGGAAGGATAAGTCGGGTATAAACCCATCAACATCTTTAATGTATTGATGAGTTTACAACCAATTCTATTAGAGGCGAAAACTGTAAATTAGTAGTGCCACGGGAAAGATGAGAAGTCTTGATCTCGCTTTTCTAAGAATGCGTCACGTCCCTCTTGAGCTTCAGCCGTACCGTAAGCCAAGCGCGTTGCTTCTCCTGCAAAAAGTTGCTGCCCTACTAAACCATCATCAGGTAGATTAAAGCCGTATTTGAGCATACGCATTGCCGTTGGCGATTTAGAGTTTATCTCTTTCGCCCAACTTAATGCTTCTGTCTCAAGTTCTGCATGGGGAATAGCCCGGTTGACCATGCCCATTTCGAATGCTTCTTCTGCGCTGTAGTTAAAGCCAAGGAAGAATATTTCTCGAGCACGTTTTTGGCCAACCATCTTGGCTAAATAAGCGCTGCCATAGCCAGAGTCAAAGCTACCAACATCAGGATCTGTTTGTTTAAATACCGCGTGTTCTTTTGAAGCCAAGGTTAAGTCGCAGACCACGTGCAAGCTATGGCCGCCGCCAACTGCCCAACCAGGTACAACCGCAATAACCACTTTAGGTATAAAGCGTATTAAGCGCTGCACTTCCAGAATATGTAAGCGACCCATTCGAGCAACATCAGGTGTGCCTTCATCTGCACCTTCGTATTTGTAACCATCTTTGCCACGAATTCTTTGATCGCCGCCAGCACAGAAAGAGTGTTGCCCTTTAGCGGATGGACCATTGCCAGTGATCAATACGCAGCCGACATCAGACCATTGGCGAGCATGATCGAGTGCAGTATAGAGTTCATCTACGGTTTTTGGTCGGAATGAGTTGAGACAGTCTGGGCGATTTATCGCAACGCGAACGGTTCCCTGATCTTTAGCTCTGTGGTAGGTAATATCTTCGAAATCAAATCCAGGAACGACATCCCATAATGTGGGATCAAAAATATCAGACACTTTTTCAGTCATGAGCAGCTAGCCTTTTCATTTCGTTATATAACAGTAATGAGTAAAGGCTAGGCGGAATCAGATCTCAGGTCAATTAACATTAATCGCGAATGTGCGAACTGAGATCTATCGCAATGACCTATTAGCTAGGCTATTGTGACTCAATTCAGTTTGTCACAGATATAAGTTTGGTTCTCTTTACTAAAGCTAGTGTGTTTATCTGCGCCGTTACCACAATAGCGCTCTTTATAGCCATCGAGTTTTACCTGCGACTGGCTGATGAGTTTTAATGCTTGTTGCTCTGTAGCCGATAGTCGCTCTGCTATGTCCGCCGTTAACAGATCAACTTTATCATCGATACGCTTCATTTTGGTCCCCGTCATGCTATCGAGTTTATCTTGAGCTTGTTGATAAATAGCTTGAACTTCAGCAACAGGTTCATCGAGTGTGTCTGTTTCGGTATAGAGGTAATAAAGGGTAGCGCCTATTAGCGCTATTAAAATCCAGCCTTTCATCAATTCGTCCTATATAGGTGAATAACTTGTATTATAAGCGTTATAATAAGCTAGTTTTCTAGCAATATTAAAGCTGTAAGGCTACAAAATGAACGCAGAGCAAAATAAAAAAGATTTTTCAAAAGTAGAAAGAATCAAAATCCATCAACCTGACGCTAATAAAGCGGATAGGTTTAACCCTCGAAATCGAATCTATGTCCGCGCTGTAGAAGGCTTGTGGAGCACGCTGCGCCGACGTTTGGGTTGGATCGCTATGCTGTTCTTTTTACTGTTGCCATGGATCCCTTGGGGAGACCGACAAGCAGTATGGTTTAATCTAGCAGAACAAAAGTTTCATGTATTCGGATTAACCATTTGGCCACAAGACTTTACCTTACTCGCGGCTCTATTGATGATTGCTGCCTTTGGTTTGTTCTTTATAACCACCTATCTCGGACGAGTTTGGTGCGGCTATACCTGCCCGCAAACAGTTTGGACCTTTATCTTTATCTGGTTTGAAGAGAAGCTCGAAGGCGCACGCAATAAACGTATAAAGCTCGACCAGATGCCATGGAGCTTTAATAAGCTGTGGCGGAAAACGGCAAAACATGGCGCCTGGTTGCTGATATCGCTATTAACCGCAATGACCTTCGTGTCCTACTTTGTGCCCACAAGAGAGGTCTACTTGGAGGTCTTCAGCTTAAGCGCCAGTGGTGGGATCTACTTCTGGGTGATTTTCTTTACCTTTGCCACATACGGTAACGCGGGTTGGATGCGCGAAATCATGTGTATCCACATGTGCCCCTATGCACGTTTCCAAGCGACTATGTTTGATAAGAACACTTATATAGTGGGCTACGATACTCAGCGCGGTGAAACTCGTGGGCCAAGATCACGCAAAGCAGATCACAAAGCGATGGGCTTAGGTGATTGCATTGATTGTGATCTCTGCGTACAGGTATGCCCTACCGGTATCGATATCCGTAACGGCTTGCAGTATGAGTGCATTAATTGCGGTGCCTGTATAGATGCGTGCGATACCACTATGCAACGCATGGGGTACGCTAAAGGTTTAATCAGCTATACCACCGAAAATAAGCTCGAAGGGATACAAGAGAAAGTCTTACGTCCTAAGCTTGTTGGTTACGGCGTCATTCTATCTGTAATGATTTTGGTCTTTATCTACGCGACAGCGACAATTGCGCCGATCCGCATTGATGTTATCCGTGATCGTAACCTATTGTTCAGAGAAACAGACCAGGGTTTAATTGAGAATACCTTCACGCTAAAGATTCTTAATAAAACTGAAAGTACCCATATCTATAATATGAGTGTGGAAGGCTTAACTAACTATGAATGGATTGGCCCACAACAAGTGTCTTTAAATGGCGGGGAGGTATTAACACTGCCTATCAGTATCGCAGTTGACCCGGTAGACCTCTCTAGAGCGATGACACATATCAACTTTGCGGTGGAAACCAATGATGGTGCGATAGAAGCCAAACAAGAATCTCGTTTCTTTGGTAACTAATCTAGCGATTTAAATGGATAAAAGGGGCTTTTAGCCCCTTTTTCATACTTATTGTTTGATAAGCATGCACTTGATGTAATTATTACACTTTTTATCAAAAAGCCCCTTGTGCTCTTACAGAGTTTCCCTATAATACGCATCCACTGACACGGCACAGCAGGCCAATTACTTTTAGCAAACGCTAGGATGCACGGGACTTGCAGCGGTGTTAGAGAGTTTACTTCCTTAGGGAAAGAGACTCAGGTGACAAGCGCTTTAAGGGCTTCGGGTTTGCTTCTTTTCACGAGAGTGGTTAAGAAATCATCGCTTGAAAAACTTATTAAAATAAGCCCTTGACGCCGACACTGGAGAGTGTAGAATACGCCTCCTCAAGCCAACGACCTAGCGTCTTCGGCGAAGTATG
>NZ_JAKIKR010000043.1 GCF_023284025.1 Shewanella abyssi
ATCAAAAGCCAAAGGGTGTTTTCTGTTGATTTCCTAGCAGGACGTAGTCTGTCCTAGCAGTGAGCTGGCGAACGTCCTAGTACCTAGTACCTTCTCAGCTTTCAGATAGGTGCTAGCAAAGCATAAAATCAACATCAAAAGCTAAAGGGTGTTTGCTGTTGATTTCCTAGCAGGAGGTAGTCCGTCCTAGCAGTGAGCTGGCGAACGCCCTAGTACCGAGTACCTATCAGGCTGAAGGCCTCCTTAGCTGCTCAGCAGCCCATCTTCAAAAATAAGTGATCTCTTTTACTTTTTGCGAACGGTTTTGCTGCTGATATAGTGCCCAGACTTGTTCAAAGTCCAATTCCAACTCAGTGACATAATGCTCACCAGCGGGATAACTCTTAACCACCTTGGCACCACGGATCACGCCAGAGACCGAAGTTTTGATCTCATCATCCGATAACATCCAGTCACTGACCTGGCTTGAGGCTGCCAAGTGTTGGCCGTACACCTGCTCAGCCAGCTCGCGATAAGCGGCAATCTTTGACGCTTGCATCGCCATTAGTACCCGTTGCGCCGGGTCTGATGAGGGTTGGTTAGCCAAGGTGGCATAACCAACGGCTGTCAATGTCGGAAAAGTCTCTGGCGCTTCTGTCTCATACTGTACATAACGGTCCTGTGCTGAACAGCCACTTAAAGCGACTAAGAGCATTACCGCCGCACATCGAATCATTGCTTTCATCTACTGGGCTCCCACCACTGTTGCCATTCGCTGCCCTGCATTTTCAGAGCGGTACAACAAACCATTCTCAGACACTACTTTTTCAGCGCGGCTTAACATGCCAGACATCGACGCAATGGGTACAAAGCTTTGTGCAACAGAAACCACACGGTTATTACTCACGTCAACAATACGGCTGTAAATCACCATACCGTCTTTGTCTGGGCTCATCGTGGTGACCACCACATGCCTGACATCGATATCTGCTGGTAACTGCTGCCAATCTCGGCTCAAGATAAAGTCACCCGTTTGAGTGACGCGCAATGTTTCGGCCACGTTCATGTCGACCAGATTAAACTGGTGATCATGTAATGCCGCAATTAGCCCTTGCTGGTACTGCAAGCCCAATTCATTGGTGGTCGCTAAATCCGACAACATCACCGGCGTTGCCACTAATAGCGGCTGCGTAGGTTTTAAACTGTCGTTTTGCCTGACGAGCTCATTAACCATCTGTTGCGACAGATAGTTAATCGATGACAGGTGCGGCAAGCCATTGCCGCTCACTAGCGTCTGCTGGCCAGACGCTTCGGTCTGCGTGGTTTCACAGCCTAGCACCAGCAGTAGCGGCAGCAAGATTAATGTCTTATACATCTTTTTATTCCTGTTATGCAGCAACAGAGATTGGCCTATTTGAAACAAAACCATCTACTTGTCGTCAGTAGAAACGGCGCTTTGCTTAAACGGCGGCCAACCAAAACTTATATTGTTATCTACAGCAGTTATCGGCGCAAACCTGAGAAACTTTATCGCTAATTCCATGCGACTAACTCAATAAAGGGCATAGATATTGCTTATTTCAAGCTTATCGATTCAGACTGTCATTTTGTCGGCAAGCAATTGCACCTTTTTTTGACAAACAGTCCCCCTATATTAAGCCGAATATGTTGGCCTAAAGACTTGGAAGATTAATATGAAACTGGCTTCACGTAGCATTATCACTGTCATTCTGGCTTGCTCTTTTATGATTACAGCGCCAGTGCAAGCAAAGTGGATCCAAGCGAGCGGACAAGCCAAGATTGTCGACAACAACTTAGCAAAAGCCCGAGAAAATGCCATAGAGCAAGCAGTGAGTTACGCCACCTTAAAAAGCGGCGCTCGTTTTTCGAGTGAGCAAACCGTCAGTAATGGCCAACTGGTCAATGACAGCTTTACCCTCACTCGCAATGCACAAGGCCAAGCGGTAGAAATGGTCAGCGAGCTTATAGAAGATGACTACATCACCGTTAATATTCGTATCGACATCATTGAGTCGTTTGAGCAAGCTTGCCAAGCCAATAATTTAAAAGCCTCTATTTTAGTGCCACAAGCCTCAATGAAAGACAGAGCACAACTCAGATACGGCAATCTCGGCATGTTCGAGCAAAACCTGTCAGAGCAACTCGCCCAAGTCATTGAAACAAACTCAAGCAGCAGCTTTACCCACCTGCACGCTAATGAACGCTTAGATGTAGATCAGGCGTTAGTTGATATTAGAGGTTATAGATTGCCCAGCTGGTTAGGTGAGATCACCGACAGCCAATACATATTATTGCCCGAGATCATCGATATATCACCCGAGCCCTCGACCCGCACATTTGGGTTGTGGGAAAATGACCCTATGCGTGCATTCCAGTTTAGGTTGTCGCTATTTCATGCCATTAGCGGCGAAAAGGTGTGGAGCAAGCAATACGCGCAATCCGCTGAATGGGAGTTTTCACTGCAGCAAACGGTAAACTCCAATAGCGATCAGTTCTGGCGTTCTGAATATGGTGACATGATCAGCACGATATTAATCCAAGCCAGCCAAGATATTGACGAAGCACTGAACTGTCGCCCGCTTTTAGGCCAGGTCGTTGCTAGGCAGGCTGATAGGATCATACTCAACCTAGGCCGACGTAACGGTATCCGTGTCGGCGATACGCTGCAATTGGTTCTGCAACAAAATATGCCCGATAGATTGGATAACATGCGCGCCGTTGCCGGCAAGAGCAAAGCGACTATCACTATCGACCAGGTGACTGAAGAAAGTGCCACTGCAGTGCTTAAAGGCGTGAGTGCTTCACTGAATATTCAGATCAATGATCTGGCGATAAAGCTCTAGCCGAGTAATAAACGAGCAAAATAAGCAAATAAATTCAAAGACTTTGTATACACTCTTTTCATCTAGAGTAAAACCAGTATAATCACTGGCGTCTCCCTATAGCTCAACAGGATAGAGCAGTCGCCTCCTAAGCGATCGATCGGGGTTCGAGTCCCTGTGGGGAGACCATATACGACCTTTTGTATTTGCAATTCAGTACCAAGAATCTCAACACCATGCTGACAATTTCGATTTTTTGTAGCCTTTAGCGTTCAGGCAAAACAAAATACGATAGTCGCTATTCCCTTGAGAACTGCCCATGTAACAGCTAGGTATTCAAGTTAAGAAGACTCAACTTAAATACCCGCCTTCACATTTATGTTAATTCACAAACGGACATTGCCCATCAGGTACAGATACAGGTCTACGCTTGTGTTGTTCCTGCACAGCTGGAAATACCGAAGTAAAAAAGTTAGTCCAACCGCCAGTCCTCACTCGCAATAGGTCATACTTTTCAGGGTGCGCAGTTGCATCGCTGAAGACCTCAGGATTAGCCACTGTAACCGTCAGCACATTGGAAGAGTTTCCTTCCGCAAACTGCTTCAATACTTTAACAAGCTCTTCTTTAGGAAAGTCTTCTCTAATATTAAAGTCAGTAGGAGCGCCTTCAGTCATCTTCTGCGAGCCAGTACCATTAAAACCTGCTAATGATTGACCAAACCCTGCATACTGGTGATCTACACTTCGATCTGCGGGGCTCGGCGCAGCACTTAGATCTGAAGCTATACTGGCACCACTTCTTCTTCCATCAGCACTTGCTCCACTGCCAGCTCCAAATGCCACAGTATTTTCAAATGTGCCAACCCCTGGCTGTATTTGAAATCCAAAAGGAAACTCCTCACTTCCAAAGGATTTGGCAAGCTTAGCCATAATTTTTTGAGATGCTAACCATGGCTCAGTAAATGTCTCTACAGCAATATCTGCAACCTTACTAACTATTAAGTCACCGAAAGCATCAATATCTTCATCTCCGCGGCCATAACGAGGTAGCTGTAATGCTTTCTCTCTCAGACGCTTGAACCTGTCTGAGCGAGCGCTTATACGCCCCTCTCCCGCCAAACTACTAATAAATGGCTCTGTCATTTTATAGCCCCAGTCACAACATAGACATTCGAGTAGTTCAGGTAATGTTGTAATCGCTTCTTTTTCATCAAACACTAGCTGCTTAATTGAGTAGAGCGAGTTTATCGTTGAACTCAAACCTGTGTAACAAGGGCCGAAGATGTTGTATTTTGTCCCTCCACTGTAAAAATCTTGGCCTTTCTCTATACAGCCATCCATGAAATTATTAAGCAGTGGCGCAGGACAGAATTTACTATTTGCACCATAAGTCTCTAACTGCTGATGTATAGCTTTACGATTTAAATATTCAAAATGTTTAAAGTACAGCGCTAATAAGGCGTCGAAACTGTCAATTTTATCTACTGGAGAAAAAGCCAAAGACTCTACTTTTCCATAGAGAAAAGTTTCACCTGCTGAGGCATATGTTTTGCCGTTATTTATGGCACACTCCAATGGTGTTAGTGTGACGAACCCACCAAGGGCGAACCAGTTTTCACCCGGGAATTGTGGCTCATAGCAGCCGTCACACCCATAGTTTTGTGCTGAAACATCTGTTACGTCAGAGTTCCAAGTACCATCACTTTTATCCGCGATATCTCCCCCACCAACACTTTTACCACTTCCTTTTAGCCCTGCGATAATTTTTTCGTCATTAAGTAAAATGGGATGTGCACCACCAGAAAGAATAGCATCAGCGGCCTCTTGCAAGATCTCTTCGGGCATGTCTTTTCTAGTCCGTAATGAGAGACAAGGCGCATTAAGAGGTAACCTTGCTGATGCACGTATAAAGAGTTTGGTCACATCATTATAAGCAGGCTTGCTGGTCTCAAATGGTTCCCCATCTGCTACAGTTCCGCCGACTGTAATTTGTTGAATCCATTGCCCAAGTGATGCCCCTTGAGGATATGAAGCTGAACTTCCTCCCATTGCAAGATTACCAAATGGCTGATGATCTTCCATAAAGACTCTGTTCTGCTGAACTTTTTCATCTAGTTTGACGTAAAAGGCATCAATTGCCTCCTGCGCTTCATCTAAGCTAATGCAATCATCATCCAAAAATGGCTGTAACAATTGATCCATTCTTCCAAATGCAGTTGGTTCGCCAGTCAGGTGTAAACAATTATGAATGGTGAAAATTAGCTGTAATGCATCTATAAAACACTCTGGCTTGTCCGTTGCGAGCTTTTTCATTCGATTGGAAATAGTTTTTAAATTCAACCTTTCTTTTTCTTCACCATCACTCAGGTTTTCTGCTTTGCTTTGTGCCAGTTCAGCATAACGGAGACAATACTCACTAATACCTTGTAGAGATAGAATTGCCGCCTGATAGAAATCTTCTTCCGCTTTATCACATGATCCTGTCTTCATCTGCTTGGTATCGGCGATTAATTGACCTAGGCCTCGCTCAAGGACTTTTTTGAAGTTGGGGATAACATGACCAACACCTGAAGCTTCACTCAAACCTTTGATAAAGCCATCAACCCTTTCACTTTCAGTGAGGTATTCCATCACGTACCGTCCCTCCCCTAAACTAAGGTTAGGCATTGCTCCAACAATAATCTCTTCGGGAGAAATGCGGAAAGTGTCAGAACCATAGATGACTTTACCAACTTCAGGATCATGTCCTGGATATGGCAAAAGGCTACCATCGTCCAGCAGGATTTTTCTACCACGGAAGCCGTACTCTTTTGAAGTGAACAGATGCAGACTCAATCTTGTTGCCCAGCCCTTACGCAACATCACAGACTCTAGCATGATGCTTTCGAGCTTATCTTCACCGTGGTATTGCTGCATGTAATGTTGAAGATTATGAGCAATCTCATCCTGCTTTCTATTTATGTACCAGTTATCTTGCCAAAGGGAGAAAGTGTTTTCTAACAGGCTTAACACTCTTGCTGAAGGAGGGTTATAGGTAAGCTTATCCTCTGCAGACATTGTCGCCATTCGGTTAAGGTAGTTTTTATGGTTGTAATACATAAGGCCATTTTCAGATCTTTGCTCAAAATGTCGGTCTAGCCTTGACCAATCGACCCCAGGAAAAGCAGACCAGTCCCCAGCTTCTAACTTCGAAAAATCATTAGCGTAATCATTGTTGTTCTCTAGTGAAAGATCCTGGACGCTCGGTATATAAAAGAACCCACCTAGATCTGATTTTATATGGTTGAATAAACGGTCATCCATATAACCTAGAGTGCCACCAATTTGGTTATTCATGATGTTTTCTAGAATTGTCACAGACTTGGCAAAACCGGCGAAATATATGCCCTCTTCATCAGCCACCGTGGTCCCCTTCGCTACCCGAGTACAGCTTTTGGTCGATGCTTTTCCGAACGGAAGGCCAAGACGCAATATAGGGGTATTATTTCCTTGATCATCCTGCATTCTTGCCGACTTTATATGTGAACGCTGGTCCCTAGAAGGAATAATGGTGTCGTCGGTTTTACGCCCAATCAGATCTTCAATCTGATCTTCAGTCATACTATTTATTTGATCCCAATTTATAACGAAACGTTGCGCAAGCACATAAGATGAACCTATGTGCTCTATATCCTCTACCCCGGTAATGGTGTGCTTCGCAATTGAAACAGGATCTGCTGGATTATTGAGATTTTCAGAGAAGCGGCAGCCTAAGACTTTGCCTTGTTTACCATCATCGTACTTAGACTTCGATGCTGCAGTGACATCAACACTATTCGCTATTACGCCTGCTAGCTCTGCTTTTATAAACGCCAATATTTCTTGGCAAGCCGTTTCACTGTCACTCTTAATATGGAACCAAAGATCATCGTTAGAGTCAGTAAATGAACCAGAAGAACGCTTAAAAACACTTGATTCCTCTGGGGTTTCCCCTTCAGGAGAGCTCAATGTCATTCCTTTTGGAACTTCAATCCCTTCGCTTTGACATATTCTCTTCCATCGTGGCAGGGATACCCCCAAAATCACCGAAGAGTGACGGTTTTTTACATTAGGGCTGTTATGAATAAACTGCCGTGCTTTGGCAACAACGGTAGCGAGTCTCTGTCGGGATATATCTGCACTAAGCGCTATAGTGGTAAAAATGGCATGTGGTGCTGGGTAGACCAACCCACGCTGAGTATACTTCCAGATTTCTTTCAACCGTTGATCATAATTTAAATCGATAAAACCTGCATTTTTATTAGTCACATCAAAGTCCTTTTATAGTGATTGATTTGTAATATTCAACAGTTTACGCATTGGTAAATGCTAAACCGTTGTTGCCACCGCAATGAAGATAGATACTCATTTTATATCCAGCTTAAGTAGCGGTTCTGTAAACAGTCATCAAGCGAATAGAGCTTAGTATAGGGTCATTCGAGAGAGTGACTATAACCATTATATAATCAGCTAATAAACTTTCCTTCTGTTCACATTCTCTTGTAACATACTATTTTATATACAATTAAAACATTAGTAAAAACGCAGAGGAACAATCAGCAGATAACCGGCATATTGGGCAAACTTGCAGATGAACAGATCTTGAACTGACATAGACAGCTGGCGATCTAACTCAGCTTTTCATTTTTTTCACGCTTATATTTTCATAAACACTTATAAAGAAATCCATAGATGTTAAGTGTTTACATTTAAACCACTGTTCAGGTATATTACTGATAGCAAGGAGGCAACGAGTTGATTTAATGGGCTTTAAATATATGTAAAATGCATATCTTAAGCATTTTTATATCCAGCTTCTTTGTAATTAACTCAAACAAGGACGTAATATGCACAAGAACAGCTTATATTTTGCAGTACTGTTAGGACTTTTTTCCACCTCAGCTAAAGCCAACGACAATAATGCCTCTACTAATACTTATCAGCATGAAGCCAATGTCAGCTATGGTAGCCATACCGATGATTTGGATAACGGACTCTGGAGTGTAGATTACCGCTTTTATTTCACGCCGGTCGATAGCCAAAATGGTCCCTACGCACTCAATGGTTTTCTGGCACAAACATCTAACCTCGAGGCACAATATGCTCAAGTGAGTATACTCGATGACAGTGTATCTTATAGTATCGACGGCACCTATGTACTGGACTCGAATTGGTTTGTCGCTGCCAATTATAGCGAGGTCGACTTAGACGATGACGCATTCATTGTAGCTCTTGGGGATGACATTTCTGCATATGGATTTAGCCTAGGTTACTATTTTAATCAAACTTCTGAATTTTCATTGTCCTATCAAACCAGCTCAAGCTCAGGTAGTCGCTCTTTTGGCAACGATGTCTATTCCCTCTTTACGAGTTCGGAAATAGACAGTAAAAGCTACTCGGCGCAAATACACAGTTTCGTGCCATTACAATCATTTTCAGGTTTAGATTTTCTCGCTAAATGGAGTTATATTGATAGTGACTATGATTATATTAGCCAATCGATTGATAACGACGGTACTAGCAACTATAGCGGAAACTCTCAAATAGATAGCAATATAGTAAACTTAAGCGCTGATTGGTACATCACAAAGTCATGGTCTGTTGGCGCCGGTTATTTATGGAGTCAATATGATACCGAGAGTAAGTACATCTCTACTTATGGTAATAATCAAGACAGTAATGATGACAGTAACAGCTCCTACTCGATTTCAAGCTCATACTGGTGGCAGATATCTCAGCTCTTCGCCGCAAAATTCAGTGTTGCCAAACAATTTGGTTTAGACGGTGATAATACCCCCGATGGCTTTATGGTCGGTGTATCGCTCAACGGTCGCTTCTAATCCAAGATATGTCCCGTCCTGAAATAGGTTGACGCTTTTTATAGATGAATGGGTTATGCACATTGAACGCTTTAAATAAGCCAAATCTGAATAAGAGAATCGACCTTAATAGCATTTATAGATTTTTTAGTTGAGTACTTTGGCCACGAATAATGGCTTTACACATGGAAGGGTTGGTACTTAAATGCAATATAGAACAACAGCTTACTTTAGCTGCTGTTCTATAAGTTGGGGTTAGACTATCTCTTTATCATTTAGATGATTAAAAATCTTCTGATGATGGGCTAGATTGTCTTCAAATTTTTCAAGGTCTGCGGCATTCATTCTGCCAGTCGCGAGTGCATCCCCTTCATTGATCCCTAATTGTGTCATTAGTGAACTGTCTAAATCATCAGCCAGTTTCAATCTATATTCACGGCCAACTTTTCTAAAAGTGATTCGATGTTTCTCAAATAACTTATCGATATGAGCACACAATAGAATGCCATTAGCACCCTCTAGTCGCTCTGCGGTATTTTCACAATTGCGCCAAACTTTAATATGTGAAGCAACAAGCATCTCTTTCACTGGTGTCAGTGTTAACGCGCAGGTTTCACTGCCCCATACGCTGATGACTGCTTCTTTAAATGTTCCTAGGCCTATACGCGCGTTTATAGCGTGTCTTTTTTCTAAATCAGATAAAGTCGAGTCAGACACATCGATAATATCTTCGCCCATCTCACCGTCGTTGATCATGTCATTATTACTGATGCAGAGGGATAATAGACCTTCAAACTTTTCACTGTCTTCTCTATCCTTTTCCGATACGTTAACCGAAGAATGAACATACTTAACCGCCTTGCCTTTAGCTGAAATGAGGCTGCAAGCAGGGTTTCTTTTTTCATGCTCAAAATACGGATGTTGTCCCTCTTTACCCAGCTTCATTAGCTTGATAGAGGCATGGCACTCTGGGCATCTGCGTAAAATCCCAGTGCTCCCATGTAATGATTCAACTGGAATTAAACGCCAAACACCACAAATGAGGGCTTCGCACACAGAATTAGTTAGCTGTATCATATTGTTCCTTGTGATTTTTTATTATTAACAAATAAACGATTAAACATCTCTTGCCTGTCTTGCGGCTCTCTCTTTTATTAACCTAGAACCTCTAATACTCGAACCTAGCACTTAAGATACCAAGCTCACCTTTGACCGGCTCCACATTTAAATGGGGATCTAAGTGGCAATAGCGACTTGCTGTGATACTGGCTATTATTCAGAGCTCTGTGTATCGACCGCTAGCTAAGACCCAAGAAGCGACTATTAACTAGCATCTTGATAGAAAGAACGATAGCCGCCTATGAAACTCAAACAGGCAATGGCACGACTTAGTGCAACGATAGTGACACCTTTGCCCTACTGCGTACAGCAAAGCCTGCTCATTCGGTAATATGGCGGGAGAAAAGTGAGGGTTCTGCCGCTAATATGGACAGTTATATAGGAAGTTTTAGCAGTGGAGGCCTATGTTTGGTTGTTCTCGCCAATGGTCTAATTTAATCTTGAACCAATAAGTTAACTTTAAGTCCCATTAAGTACAAGTTAACAGCTGTCAAAAAGTGGCTGCTCTGTCTCTTACAGAGATAGAGAACAAGGCACTTGTCAGCACCTTGCCTTTATTCCCATCCTACTTGAAGATGGGGATAATACTTATAGCGCTACTTTCTTTCGCTCAATTTCAAGCAGGGCTAACATCAACTGACGCTCTTTTGGCGACAGTGACTGTACCGCTTTTTTCACATTCTTTTGGTAACGGTCCAGTGTCACTTTGTCATTAGCGATTGCCATATCTAATGTTTGTTCGTATTTGCTCAGTAAACCATTGAGCTTCTCAGCATTTTTCATGTTGGTCGTATGGGCGCTATAGGCCAAATATAAAACAACGACCAAGGTCAGTAAGCTAAATATATCAAACTCGAAAGAGAATCTTTTTTTGTTAGTTTCTGCTGTCATGGTTATTGTTCCGTAATCATTGAAAGTTTAATTTTTATAATTTCAGTTTGCTTCGCTGCATCACTTATTGCTTGATGTTCTTGGTAATTAAAATATTGAATGCAAGCCACTAAAACACCGGCGGCGAGTAGCAATAGCAGTTTTTCTGCTAGTTGTTCTGCTATCCATTCAGTGCTGGAAAGGAACATCTTTTTTATCATAGGACAGCCTTACATTTAGGTAACTCTTCATAATCGAAGAAGTTGACGTTGATTGAGTCACTTATCATCTGGGCATCAACCACCCCGAGCACAAAGCAGCGGTATTTTTTGTTGCGTTTAAGCTCAAGTAGAATCAAATTATTTTGCCCCTTCTTGTGCAATGTATTTAACAGCGACAGCGTAGCAGGCTGATTATTAAGATAAGCCGCCATGTTTATTTCAAGCTTTTGCATTAACGACTCTTTGCCAATATCACCTTGCCCCAATTTAAGCCAATACTGCGGGTCGTCGAAATTAGAGGCAAACTCAGACACCAGTCCAGCCACATCAGGCTTATAGAAAAACTTTTGATCTGCGAGCACGCCAATATCGGAGTTTTGCAAAAAGTTAGGCATATTAACCGAAGTCACTTTTTCGTTCTCAAGTCGCACTCCAATATACGCCCCCACATTCAAGTCTTGCTTAAGTACCGTTATATTGGTGTCGAAGGGTTTGATAACCTCGCCAAAACCATAATGCTTTGGCAAAAATGATAGCCAGGTATAAGCAAAATCATCATAGGCACATAAAAAGTGTTCGTCGTGTTCGGCGATAGCTTCGACAGGCTGAGCTTGATCTTGCAGTTGATATGGCGGGCGATACTTAATGATTTGTCCAACCAATTTCACCACGGTTAGGTCCCGATAGGTTTGAAAAATTCCGTTTTCAATATCCAGAACATAGCCAAAGCCGATGGTAAAAAACTTATCAAATGGGTCAACCGTACTGAACGCTTCTGCGAAGTTCCCCATCATCACGTGATAAGCATTTTTATCTGCCATAGAGTTACCTACCGGCACGCCAAAAGCCAATATACCCGCGAGCATTGCTAGGGTGAGGTAGCCTTTACTCTGTGACCACAAGTACACACCTAGTTTGATAAACAACAAAAAGATAGCCAATAAACTCGCGGCGATACTCATCGGCGGAATAACGGCTAACTTGACGGCATCTTTACCCAGCATGAACATACTGCCACCAGGAGAGAAAGCCGCAGTCGCAGCGGTCGAGGTCACCATTTTAATAAAGGAGATATTGTCTTGTTTGGCGAGCCATAGTTTTTTGTATTTTCGCTCCGAAATACTCGGGGTAAATTCCGCTAAATAGTAGTTACCCAAGGTTTGTTTGGCGTATTGAGTCACCTGGGGTAACCGGGCAAAGCCGACTCTGTCTAGACGTGGTTTTGTTACTGAAAAAGTAGCGTTTTTGCGGTAGTCATTCCAAAGTGCTTTGGCACGGCCTTTATACTTGGCTTCAATGGCTTTATGTAGCCCTCTTTGATCGCTTAAGGTCCAATCGTTAGCAACAGTGACCCCTTGCTTTTTAAACACATTCACTGCGACGGATACCGCTTGAGATGAACTATTATATTGCTCGTATTCCATATCTTCTGGAATACCATACTGTCGGTGTAGGTATTTTATCCGCCCACGCTCGAACATCGACATAAGGTAGTACTTTGACTTAAGCATTTTGGCAACGGTGATATCGTCAGCGGTCAGGTAAACACCGAATGATTCGCCAGTGTCGTATTTGAGTGTGCTTAGGTACTCGGCAAAATCGACCTTTAGTTGCTGGCGGCAGTCTGATTTACAGCTTGAGCTAAAATAGTCATCTTTGACTGAGCTATAGCCTTTTCTTATGGCATTATTAGCATCTTCAGCCACATCCTTACGGTAATTGTCCGCATCAAGTAGCGCTTGTGAATAACGTTTCCAATGGTCAGTAATGCTGGCATTCGCTTGATTTAATAACGACAGCCTTTCTTGTTCAATCAGGCTATAGTTGTTCTCTTTCTTTAATGCCACTAAGTACGCTTTACTGGCTTTTTGATAGCTTGCCAGCTCTTGTTTATAGGTACGGTCAAACTGCCGAATACGGGGGATGGCCTCGGTAATAAAAGACACTTCTTGGCGATTCAGCAGAAATTGGTCAGCCATGTTTTCTAAGTTCGATTCAATCAATTGATTAAATCCTGCTGAGAAGTAAGCCAGAGATGGAATGAGCGCCACCATTAAATCTTTGCGCTGGGGATCGCTAACAATGTCGTCAAACTCGGGAAAACCTTCAATTGCGACAGTTTCCGCCAAATAGGCCTCTTTATAAACAATCGCTCTAACTGCACTGAGTTTTTTGTCGTTAGAAGTGGTATCGACAACACCATCAACGGCAATCCTCAAACACGGGATAATTAACGCCCATAGCAATACCAGTAACAAAGGACGAAAAACCCCATTGATGAGCTGAGCCGTTTTAGGTTCAATCGGTTTATTGGCCACGACTTTTTTGGCTTCATCACCAATAAAAACATTAAAAATCTTCGCCGGTATAAATGTCGCTAAAGCCAGTGCTAAACCAAATCCGGAGAGGGTTCTGCCAAATAACTCTAACCTTTCGGCAGTCATTCTGTGCTCACCAAAGACCGCTTGAATAGGTTGGGCATACATGTCGATTAACAGTATGTTTAGCGATAACTCTAAACAGACATAAACCATAAAGAGCGACAGCAATAGTAAGATTTTTGCTTGCTTTGAAAACTGACTTAATATCATTTTTGTTGTTTCTTCATGATGTATTTTTGAGTTGTGACCGCGGTATCGCCATCTTGCTGTCTATCTAAGCAGTATCGATAGAACTCATCACCAGGCTTAAGCTTACGACAGCGATTGCTGTCAACTTGATGACTCAGCGGATAACTTTGCTGTAGGTTATCAATCGTTAAATATTGACCAGAACTCAGTAGCCGTTGTTGCTCATCGAGACGATTAAAATCCCCATTGGACGGTAATACATTGGCAAGTAATACCGCGTTAACCTTTAATGGCGGCGCTATGATCTTTTGGGTTGGCGCAGGCACCGCACTTTTATTTGCCTGCATGCAGGCCATTAATGGCTGCGTGTCTACAACGATTGCGATAGGCTCTGCCACATTAAAACTATCGACGCTCATTAATATTCGTTTTCGCGCATCTGACGTCAGTTGAGTCGGGGCGAGATATAGATGAGATTTACCAGGGCTGTCTGACACAGCTTTAAAGCCTGATTTTTCAACTTGCGCGACATACTTATCAGCAACCACAAATTGCAGAGGATGCTTTGGAAGTTGCGCCTTAATCGAATCAATCAACTGCTTTAGGTTTGAGCGGGTTAACTCAGGCTCAGGTCTGATGATAATCACATCACGGCTCATGAGCCTTGGTTTTAAGGCTAGCAGCAAGGTGTTTAAAGTCAGTTGGCTTGGGGTTTTACTCTGGACTTGAGCAAAGTCATTGTCGGTATCAACCACAAGCCAGTCGTTATTGACCCTTGCTACATCAAGGTAAAAGCCCGAGAGTAGATCTTGATGCTTACCCACATATTGAGGAAAAGCGCCTTGAGTGACCCGATAAATGAGCTGTGACTGACAAACACTTTGGTTAATCGGCAGCACCTCTCCCGTCTCAGAGATAATCAGGTTCCGATGCTTTAACGCAATTTGTAATTCACGGTGCTGGGGAAGAGTGCTTGCGTGAGCTGCCAATGAGCTGCTGACTGAAATAGCCGAAACATAATGATCGGGTCTTTTATCTACCGCGCAGCCCCAAAGCAAAAAAAACAGCAAGAAATATAGCGAGATTGTCCTTAGTAACGACACAAAAAATCCTTCTTTATTATCATGTGGGCAAAATAATACACCCACCGCGCAAATGCAACAGATTGTAATTAAATGAGTGATTTAAGTGTGCAAGTTGTGCGTCAGCAGGGCCGAACATTAACAATATACGTACGCAAGCTTATCGACTTGACCGAGTCTGTTGCAGCAGATTTAATCCCAAATGGTGCAGACGCAGCAGTGTCAGTGACAATGAGGAGCAGTAGAAAATGAGCCAGCTATTGCTGGCTCCTATTGAAAATATAATGCTGCGGACTTTAGCGCTTATAAGTAACTGTTAACTAACTTTTTAGCTTAAACTGCGCTGTTAGGGAGTACAGTTGCTGCGATAGTTTATCGATATGTTCGCTTGCTGCGGCGACCTGCTCTGAGCCCGCGGCATTTTGAGCCGCTGTATCATTAATCGCAGTAATGCTCTGGCTTATCTCTTGTGCTGCTAATGACTGTTGCACTGTGGCCGTGGCAATCTGCTCGGCATTGGCCGAAATACTTTGCATCTCTTCCATTGCCAGCTGAATCGACTCTTTACTGCCACCTGCAGCGTTAATGGTTTTTTGCGTATGATCACGGCTTTGCTTCATTACCGTGACGGCGTTTTGAGCATCAAGCTGTAGTTGAGCAATCATCTCTTCAATGTCTCTCGTGGATAACTGTGTTTTCTGTGCCAGTTGACGCACTTCATCGGCCACCACAGCAAAGCCTCGGCCTTGCTCTCCGGCCCGCGCCGCTTCGATGGCTGCATTTAACGCTAACAGATTCGTTTGCTCTGAAATCCCTCGAATAACGTCTAGAATTGAACCGATCCCCTGGCTTTTAGATTCAATCTCGGCAATCACTTCTGTGGCAGTGCCAACTTCCTCCACCAGCTCATGTAACTCATTGATGGTGTTAGCCATGCTGTTAGTTGCAAGTTGTGAGGTTGCCGTGGCATTTTTCGATAAATCAGCCACTGAACGCGCATTTTCTGAAACACTTGCAATTGTTTCAGACATTTCATACATAGCGGAAGAGACACTTTCAATGCTGGCTTGTTGCTCTTGCAAACTGGCACTGGCTTGCACACTAGCACTGCTAGTTTGCTCTGCTGCGCTCGACAGTTCGGTAGTCGCATGGCTCAGAGTGGTTATCATGCGAGTCAAGTTTTGGCTCATCGATACCATTGACGCATAAACCCCGGTATTTTCGCTACTGAACGCTAGATGGGTGGTCAAATCGCCTGCGGCTATTTTCTCAGTCAATAAGCGCATCTCTTCGGGTTCACCGCCTATGGGGCGCAAAATTGATTTTGAGATCACCCATGTAGCGATAAGGATAATGCCCAAGGTTAGCAGGGTGATCACTATGATGATGCTCTGCAGGTTTTTCAGTTCGGCAAAGGCTTCTGCTTCATCAATTTCCGCCACTAACACCCAGTTTAGCCCCAAGAAATCAACCGGGCTGTAGGAAGACAGTACCGGATGTCCGTTATAGTCGATGATGTGATCCGTGCCAGATTTGCCTCTAAGGCCCGCTTCTGTTGCTTGGGTTTGCACGCCATTGTGGCGAACACTGCCGGCAAAGCTGGCAACCACCGAATGACCGACAGGATCTAAGAATGAGTCAGAACGCATCTTGTGGTCCTCGCCAACAAGATAGGTCTCTCCGGTCTCCCCCATCCCTTCACGCAGCTGCATTATTTGGTTTATTCTTTCGATTGATAGCTGCAGTGCAATAACGCCAATAAACTTGCCATTAACCTCTATAGGCTCTGCGATAAAGCTCGCAGGTTCATCATTACTTGGCGCATAGGGCGCAAAGTCTACAATCTCTAATTTTCGGCTTAAACTGACTCGTTGGAACAGCGTTCCCAAACCCGATTTGTTGTAAGGCCCAGTCTTGAGGTTTGTTTGATAGTCTGACTCTTTCGCAACGGTATAAAATACCTCCCCCTCATCATCAATAATAAACAGATCGTAGTAATGATATTCTCTGATAAAAGACTCAAAAAAGCGATGCTTAAACTTTGCCAGCAGTTCAGGGCTAAGCTCAGAGTCGAGCTTTAGATTGTTTGACCATACACTGTTTATTAAAGAGAGATCTTTCTGCGTCTGCTCAAAATAGTTTTCCAACTGCTTTTTCTTGATCTCTCTTGCTGATGTCAGCTGATTGTAAGCTTGCTTTTCAATGCTGTGGCTGGTGATGTACAGGGAGAAAAAAGCAATGATAGCTGCAGGTACCATGCCTAAAAAAATAAACGAGTATAATAATTTGTATTTTAATGTCATAAAAGTATTCTTAACTTATTATTTATTAATCATTTGATTTTATTGTAAATAAATATGCTTTCAAACACTCAAAGATGAAATCAAAAAGACAAGACTCCATACTGCACATAATATTCAATGAAACATTATTGTAACTTGCAACGCCGCAAAAGTACGCACAGATCACAAGATAGACCAAAAGTGCGACCTTTGTGGTGCTAAATAGCTATTTCTAAGTAACTTACTCTAAATAATCAATAAATACTCATATTATGCAGACTAATAGACTCTGAAAATCAAGCTCGAAGCCCTTGCTAAGTGTAGGTCTACTTAGTATTTCGCAACGATTTAGCTTGTTTTTCGTACGCTTGCCACATCAACACAAAAACCCCCTAGCACCCATCAGTAAAACCAATAGCAACAATTAAAAGCTTAACCCTCTATGCCCCTATAATCGGTTTGGGTATATAATGCTGGGCACTGCGTTTTAAGCTAATTAAATTCAACAGAGAGGCCCTGTGTCTGATACCTATATTCCATTAGAACAATACAAACGTAAGTGGATTTTTAATCACAAAGATCTGCCTGTTACCGATGAAGATAAAGCACTAATTATGCCGCTTTCTCAAAAAGCATCGATGGAAGTTTGGAATAAATGGATAAGCAATAAAAGTAGCTGTGCTGAACAATTTGGTAAAGGTGATTGGGCAGCAAAGCAAGACGCTTGGGCATTACCGGAACCTTGGCAAAGTGCTTGGGACAGCGAAGACCCCGCGCTACCAGAGCCTATCGCCGAGCATATTAAGTGGCAGGATGCAGCCAAGGTCTATTTTTGCTATGAAAAGTATCAAGTGATCGAAACCCGTTGGGATGTATTTGTTAGAAACTGGAAATGCTTTCTGTTTTTTGACGATGGTCCACTGCTTATTTCACCGAAGCAAAAGCAAGCTATCATGTTTCTTCAAAGTGGTGAGTATCAACTGGGTGCACGTGGTTAATCGCTGCTATTTATTATTTGAGGTTTTTATGAAGTTTATCTCTACTATTGTTATTGCTGCCACGCTATTTTTGCCACTCTCTTTACAAGCAAAAGAGGTAGCCGGTGTTGAAGTGAATGAAACATTAACGTTTAACGAGCAACCGCTAGTACTTAATGGCGCGGGTGTCCGCAGTAAGTTTTTTATCGACCTTTATGTGGGTAGTTTATATGTCCCGACAACACTTGATAATACCGCAGCAGTAATAGCCGCCGATAACGTCGCTGTGAGACTCAATATTACCTCAGGTATGATTACTGCCGATAAGATGAAAGATGCCATCAACGAAGGGTTCGATGATGCAACCGATGGCAACACTGCGGCGATTCAACCCCAGATAGATCAATTTATGGGGCTATTTAGCGCTGAGATTGTCGATGGCGATCAGTTTACTTTTCTGGCAAGTAAAGCCTCTGGCGTCACGGCGTTTAAAAATGGCACAGCCCAAGCGACCATTATCAGCGAGCCGTTCCGTCAAGCACTACTCAATATTTGGCTAGGGGATGAACCGGCCCAAAATAGCTTAAAAAAAGCCATGCTGGGCAAGTAAATTTTGGCGTTTACTGCTGAGAACTTGTGAGTAAAAACCAAGGCGATAGCGCCTTGGTTTTCAATATCTTCCTTGCTGCCTTGTGGATTAAGCTCAAGTTCGCCATTAAAGAAGTCCCCCCCATAACCATTGGCTGGCTTATTTGACTCGGTAGGCGTTTAAAAACATCGAAACACTGCCCTCTATATATTCAGCTCTATCAGCTAAAAGGTCGCTTACATCTAAGCCGAGTTCTAGCTTCATTCTCATTTCACCAAACGTCATTAAGCAAAACCTTACCGCACAGTGTTGTGGGTTATCGAATTGATATCGACCCAATTTTGTCACCTTAATAAAGTAGTCCGTTAATATCCGCAGTATGTTTTCAGGACCTGCGCTGTAAAACAACTTAGAGATCTCAGGATGAGTATCGGCTTGTGACACGCAGGCTTTAAACACCGTAATCGCTTCTGCACTGGTGATGACCTCGGAAAAGTGTTTGGCAAACATGGCCAAATTGTCTTCAGGGGTTGCTGGATCCGACAACATCTCTTGGTTTACCCCATGAATAAGGCATTTAGATTCAATGGAGGCAACAAACAGATCGTCTTTGCAGCCAAAGTGTGAATACACCGTTTGCTTCGAGACCCCTGCCAGCTTAGCCACTTCGTCCATGCTGGTATTAGGGAAGCCCTGCCCGCAAAAAAGCTCTTTTGCAGCCAGTAATATTTGCTCTCTCTTTTGCTCACTACGACTCATCACAGGTGCATTCATTGGCGTTTACGCTCTTTTAAGGGGGCTGAAATAGCTCAATTAACTATTTAATCACAAAATGGACTAGACAGTCTAGTTCTTAAGAAATAGACTAGACAGTCTAGTTTAACGTTTTCTTTACGCTGTGTTAACCATTAACTTACTCAAACGGATTTTATAAAATGGATATTAAAAGGGCTTTGACTCGCCGTAAGCTGCTTATTAGCTTAGCTGTTGTTAGCTTTCTTTCTGCATGCCAGGATGCCCCCGTTGCGCCCCCTGAGGCGCCAAACTACCAATCCGTTAGCAGCAGTGAGTTAATTGCTGAATCATCCTACTCTTATGCTCAAGAGTTTTCTGGAACCATCCGCGCAGGCAACACCACAGGCGTTGGTTTTGAGTTAGCAGGTAAAATTAATGCACTCACTGTCGACAGTGGTGATAGCGTTGTTGAAGGTCAGCTGCTAGCCCAATTAGATACGCGACTTTTACAGGCTGAGAAAAATGAACTGCTTGCAAGTTTGGCGCAGAATAAAGCCGATTTAGATCTTGCAACCGCCACACTTAACCGTAGTCTCGAGCTTAAGAAGCAAGGTTATGTTTCTGAGCAACAACTTGATGAACTAAAAGGCCAACTCAATAGTTTACTGGCAGCAAAAAGCCGTTTTAACGCCGCGATTCAATCCAACCAGCTTAAGATTGAAAAATCAGATCTGCTCGCCCCTTTCAATGGCACCATTAGTAAGCGAAGTCATAACCTCGGTGAAGTTATTGCCCTCGGCAGCCCGGTATTTACCTTAATCCAACATCACAATGTGCAAGCTTATATCGGTGTGCCCATTGCTGTGTCTAGCACCTTAACCACTGGCCAACAGGTTGACTTACGCGTTAGAAATAAACGCTATCAAGCTAACATTGCCGGGATCGGCGCACAGCTAGATCCTGTGACTCGCACCGTAGAGCTAAGAGTGACACTGCCCTCTGATGCCGATGTCATTAATGGCGAGTTAAGCTACTTCGCTTACCAACATGCTATCGATACGGCAGGCTATTGGGTGCCAATATCCGCGCTTACCGATGGCATTCGCGGCCTGTGGAATATCTACGTGTTAACTCAAGACGGTGAACAACGTTTTCGCATCGAGCGCCGCGATGTTGAAATCATCTACACCGCAAAAGATAAAGCCTTCATCAATGGCGCCATAAAAGCTAACGAAGCTTATGTCGACCAAGGCTTACATAAGTTGGTTGCTGGCCAAATTGTGACTCGCCAAACTAACTTGGCAACGAGGTAATAAAGATGGTCAAAGCATTAGTTGAAAATGGCCGCTTAATTAGCTTGGTCATCGCATTATTACTGGTAGCAGGTTTAGGGGCAATTTCAAGCCTTCCACGCATGGAAGATCCCGATATTACCAACCGTTTCTCCTCCGTTATCACCCTATATCCTGGTGCATCGGCCGAGCGCGTCGAAGCGCTAGTGACTGAAGTACTCGAAAGTGAATTGAGGCGTTTAGAAGAGTTAAAGTTGGTGCAGTCAACCTCTCGCCCCGGTATTTCAGTCATTCAGCTTGAACTTAAAGATAATGTC
Source organism: Shewanella abyssi (assembly GCF_023284025.1). Taxonomy (GTDB): domain Bacteria; phylum Pseudomonadota; class Gammaproteobacteria; order Enterobacterales; family Shewanellaceae; genus Shewanella; species Shewanella abyssi. The sequence continues at coordinate 20,714 of NZ_JAKIKR010000043.1, forward strand.
TTAGAAACCGCGCCAGTGTGGTCTCGTGCTAGAGACATGATCGGCGACGCCAAAGGCTTACTGCCGAGTTCGGCACAAAATACCATACTCGATGACAAAGTCGGCTATGCCAATACCGCCATTTTAGGCATCGCATGGCGTGGTGAAGGTGCTGTTCGTACCGACATGTTAAATCGATATGCTAAAGAGCTACAGAGCCGACTGCGACTGTTAAACGGCACCAATTTTGTCAAACTGTATGGCCAGCCGACTGAGGAGATCTTAGTACAACTTGACGGCCACAAGGTCAATCAACTGCAGTTAACATCGAAGGGCATAGCGCAGATCCTGCAAAATGCCGACGCCAAAGTGTCTGCCGGTGAAATTAATAATGATAATTTCAGAGCCTTGATTGAGGTCTCCGGTGAACTCGATTCGATTGCACGTGTGCGTCAAGTGCCCTTAAAAGTGACCAGTAACGGACAGATCATTCGCTTAGGCGACCTTGCCAAGATCACTAGGCAACCTAAAACGCCCGCCAGCAGTATCGCACTGGTTGAGCAACAACAAGGTGTGATGGTGGCAGCACGCATGCTGAACAATACCCGCGTCGATCTTTGGCTCGAAAAAGTGCGCGTGGTTGTCGATGAGATGCAAGCGGGGATCCCAGCCAATATCGAAATCGAATGGCTGTTTGACCAAGAGCATTATACCACTGAGAGATTAAGCGGATTAGTCGGTAGCCTATTGCTAGGTTTCGTGATCATTCTGGCGGTATTAATGCTAACGCTCGGGCTTAGAAACGCTGTTATTGTGTCGTTGTCACTGCCATTAACCGCCCTATTTACCCTCGCTTGCATGAAATACATCGGACTGCCGATTCACCAGATGTCTGTCACCGGCTTAGTCGTTGCGTTAGGGATCATGGTCGATAACGCCATTGTCATTGTCGATGCTATTTCCCAGCGCAGACAACAAGGCAAAGACAAAATCCAAGCCGTTAAGGAGACACTGCAGCATCTATGGCTACCCTTGGCAGGTTCAACGATCACCACCATGTTAGCGTTTGCACCGATTGTATTGATGCCAGGTGCCGCGGGAGAGTTTGTTGGCGGTATCGCTATCTCAGTGATGTTTGCCCTGCTTGGTTCATTTATTATCTCCCACACTATTATCGCCGGACTCGCGGGGCGATTTGGGAGCGACGGCAAAGGCACTCAGTGGTATCACCATGGCATAAGACTGCCAGCGATGAGCAATGCCTTTAAGCGCAGTTTAACTTTTGCCTTATCGCGTCCATTACTCTCCGCGGTCGTCATTGGTGTATTGCCTGTGATGGGCTTTATTGCCGCAGGGCAAATGACCGAACAGTTTTTTCCGCCATCAGACAGGGATATGTTTCAAATCGAGGTCTACCTCGCGCCACATGTCAGCCTTGACAATACCCGTATTCAGGTCGAAAAAATGGATAGCGAGCTGCGTAAAACCGCGGGCATAACCCGCATTGATTGGGTTATTGGCGGCAATGCACCCTCTTTTTATTACAACCTACTACAACGGCAGCAAGGCGCCAGCCACTACGCCCAAGCCATGGTTAAGGTGCGTGACTTTGACACCGCCAACAAACTTATTCCGCAGCTGCAGAGATCCCTCGACTTAGCGTTCCCACAGGCGCAAGTTATTGTGAGAAAACTTGAACAAGGCCCGCCCTTTAACGCGCCGGTTGAGCTCAGAATATTTGGCCCTAACCTTGATCAGTTAAAGCTGCTCGGTGAGCAGGTAAGAAAGGTGCTGAGTGACACCAAGGACGTGATCCATACTCGCGCTACATTAAGTGCCGGTGCACCCAAGGTTTGGCTACAGGTCAATGAAGATGCAAGCTTAATGAGCGGTTTGTCGTTAACCGACATCGCCAAACAAGTTGAAATGGCGACCACAGGTATTAATGGTGGCAGTATATTAGAGCAAACGGAGTCACTGCCTATTAGAGTGCGCTTACACGACAGTACCCGAGAAGAGCAAACAAAACTGTCAGGTTTGATGCTGGTGTCGAGCAGTGGTAATAGTATTCCATTATCGGCAATATCGACCACCAAAATCGAGGTAAGCCGCGGCGCTATCCCTCGCCGTGATGGCCAACGCGTCAATACCATTGAGGCGTACATCACTAGCGGGGTATTACCCCAAGAAGTCTTGAACCACGCTAAAGACAAGCTCGACGCGATTGCGCTACCCAGTGGTTATAAAATTGAGGTGGGGGGTGAAAGTGCCAAACGCAATGAAGCTGTCGGTAATCTAATGTCTAACCTGGTGTTAGTGGTAACCTTGCTATTCGCCACCGTAGTACTGTCATTTAACTCGTTTAGGTTGACTGGCATTATACTGTTCAGCGCGATTCAGTCGGCTGGTCTTGGCTTACTGGCCGTTTATACCTTCGGTTATCCGTTTGGCTTTACCGTTATTATCGGTTTACTCGGCTTAATGGGACTGGCGATTAACGCTGCTATCGTGATTTTAGCGGAGCTTGAAGAGGTGCCTGCCACTCGTGATGGCAACGTGCAAGTGATTGTCGAACTCGTCAGTAGTTGTGGTCGCCATATCGGCTCAACCACGATTACCACGATTGGCGGCTTCTTACCTTTGATTATCGCTGGCGGCGGCTTCTGGCCACCCTTTGCCATCGCCATCGCAGGCGGTACACTGCTTACCACCCTGTTATCGCTGGTGTGGGTACCGACGATGTATCATTTAATTATGCGCCCTAAAAAAACCACAGAGAGCGATTCTTCTTTACCGTTAATGACCAACACCAGCACTTAATACATCATTAATCATCCCTTAGTGGAAGGCATAACGTTAGGGTCCCATTAAATACGACCATCATTTGTCCTTGTAAATAGAGGACAAATGATGCTTCTACAGCAACAACCTAAACTTTGATAACCAGCTGTTCCCATACAGATCCACCAGAATAGCCACATTAGTCGCTTAATTTTTTAGCATTTTAGCTAAAACGACTTAAGTATTAGACCTACATCAAATAAATTATCCTTAATTTCCATTAGATTAACCGCAACATCCTACAGATAACATTAACCTGTCATGAAATATAAAAATTGGCCAGTGGCCAAACAGATTGGATTTGTCACCTTTATTCTCAGCATCATTGTTTTTGGCGCATTAGGCATGACCTCGTATATTTCTGCCTCGAATGTGTTAACCGAGAAAGCAGAAACGGCAATGCAGGCTCAAATGCACGGCACCGCCGATCTTATCGAACTGCAATACAACAGTTTATTAGCGCTCGCCCACCGCAATGCCGATGTTTTTAGAGCCATGTATCCTGGCAACTTTCATAAACCCAATAGAACCGTGCGGGTACTGGGTAAAGACACTCCGTCGCTGGTTCATGAGCGCCAACAAGTTAACTCATCAAAAAGTAAAGTTGATCGCTATGCTAATTTAACGGGCGGCAACGCCACGGTGTTTGTTAGAGATGGTGATGATTTTTTACGAATTGCAACATCGCTAAAGAAAGCTAATGGTAAGCGCGCTTTAGGCACTTATTTAGGGAAAAAACACCCTGGTTACAATAGATTACTGCAGGGGAAGATCTATGAGGGCTATACTCGCCTATTCGGTAACGATTATATGGCAGTATATCGCCCGATTAAAAGTGCCGCTGGTGAGGTGATAGGGATCCTCTATATCGGCTTCGATATCAGCGACTCATTGACACAGCTGCGGAGTTCAACCAACTCGCTGCGCCTCGAAGAAACCGGTAGTTTTCTTATTATACGTAAGTCAGATCAAACCATTGTCGCCCACCCCGGTCATGAGATTGGCGCTGAAGTTGACAAAAGTGTGCTCGATGGTATCACTGTAGATCAAGCATTAACCGATCGAGGCTCATGGGAGTACCTCGATAGCAATGGTGATAAATCCTATGCTTACACTCTCAATATACCAGGTTGGAACTGGGCGTTAGTCGGTCAGGTGCCGATGAAAGAGCTCAATGAAGAAAGTGCTAAATTGCTAACCATTAATTTGATTTTTAGCACCATCGGTTTATTAGCCATCACCATACTGCTCTCGCTTATTTTACTCAGAACGCTTAAGCCGCTGCGACAGCTTGAAGTTCAGCTCGATAATTTAGGTAGAGGCGATCTGTCACAAAGCTTTGCAAATACCGACAGTAACTCAAATAACGAGGTCGACAAAATCACCCAAAGCGCCGCTAGAATGGCCACTAACCTAAGAGAACTTATCATTTCGCTGCAGCAATCGGTAACTTCACTGCAAGAGCATGCGCTGCAAACGCAAGAAACCGCCAGGCTTAATGGTGAAGAGTCTCAAGCGTTAATGGCGCAGACAGATCAAATTGCCACCGCAATTGAAGAGATGTCGGCTTCCGTGCGTGATGTTGCCAACCATGCAAGCGAAGGTGCGCTTATGAGCCAGCAAGTGGATTCAGCCACTCAAAATGGCCTCGACCGTCTCAATCAACTTGTTATCGATCTACAAAGCCTTAGCGAACAGCTGGCGAGGAGTCACAGTAGTGTTGAGCTTGTCAGTCAAGAGAGCATAGCGATTAGCCAAGTTACCGAGGTGATCAACAGTATTGCAGAGCAAACTAACTTGCTGGCACTCAATGCCGCCATTGAAGCCGCTAGAGCGGGCGAGCAAGGTCGTGGATTTGCCGTTGTTGCCGATGAGGTACGTACCTTAGCCCAGCGCACCCAAACATCAACATCTGAAATTTCGCACACTATTACCCAGTTGCAAAATCAAGTCAAAGCCACTGAAGCTCAAATGAATCAAAGCAATGAACTTGGTGACCGCTCGGCAATTCAAGGTAAAGAAGCCACCGAACTGCTTATTACCATCACCGAAAGCATTGGTGAGCTAGCTATCGCATCGAGCAGCATTGCCAGCGCCACCGAACAACAAAGCGCAGTCGCTGAGGAGATAACCCGTAATCTACATCAGATCACTGAACTTGCCAGAGATGGCGAACAACGTTCTGGTGATACCGTCAATTCAGCTGAAGATCTTGCCGTTATCGCTAATGATATTAAGCAAAAAATCAGTGTGTTTAAGGCGTAATTCAGCTCAATTAAAATGAGTAGATCTCATTGTGACCTAGACCGCTTCTGAGTCACTTAAAGTAAAAGTAACAGCCTAAGCTGTTACTTTTACGATAGTGATAGCCACAGCGACTTCCAGCCCCCAAAATGTTTCGCCTTCCCGCTCATCATTTCTGCAATAACTGTTCTTTCAAGTGCGAGCAATCGAACTAGTATCACCCTCTAACATGGCGTGTTTGCCTCTAGTCATTTTGCCATGAGGATCAGGAAAATCATTCAATTTACAACCATGATCCCTGTTGATAGTTTTACTGGGATCATTTAATTGATTTATCTATACCCATCCTACTCGAAGATGCTCGTTTCAGAGGCGATGGGTTTATATGGACATAGGGAGTTTAAAATGGACAAAACGAAAACGAAAGAGGAAGTCGCATTCATTTTTTTGCGGGTTATCGTAGCAATTATTATCGCCAGTCACGGCTGGCATAGGCTGCTCAGCGGCGGTTATGAGCCATTTGGAGGCTGGTTAACCAGTCAAGGGTTCCCATTGGGTCTAGCCATAGCATGGGCAATTACACTGTTTGAAATCATCGGTTCTCTCTTCCTGTTGATGGGGAAACAGCTACCCTATATTTGCGCCAGTTATATGGTGATATATATCAGTGGAATATTTCTAGTCCACCTAGAGCATGGTTGGTTTGTTGTCGGTTCAGGAACCAATGGTATCGAATACAGTACTTTGCTAGTGGTCTCATTGCTTTGCATCGGTTATCCGCATATGAATAAAAAAGATAAACTCAAAGCGCTGTAGTTAACCTCGATAAAGACACTGAGAAGTGGACCCTAGATCCTCAGAGTCACTAAACATCACAGTCTGGTTCATCCTCATAAAAAAAGCCCCGCTATGCGGGGCTTTTTAGAACCATTCAATTAATCAGAAGTTAATCTTCTTTCTCAATATCTCGATCCATATTTTCAGTATTTTCAAGCCAAAGTGCGTTGATAATACCAAAGGAACAGGCTAACAACACGCCTAAAATCCAAGCAAAATACCACATAGTCTAGGCTCCTATTAATACAGTGAGGTCTTATTCTTTTCGATGAAGTCGCGTGATAAGCGGCCAAACATCTTCAAATAAGTCCAAATGGTGTAGCTTAGTACGATAGGGACAAAGATGATTGCAGCCCATGTCATTACCGTTAGTGAGACTTCGCTCGCGGTGGCATCCCACATGGTCAAACTGACGTTTGGCTCTAGTGATGATGGCATAACAAATGGGAACATTGCTGCACCACAAGTTAAGATAACCGCCGCTATACCGATTGAGCTGAAGAAGAACGCAAAACCAGAACGGTTCATTCGACTTGATAGCAATACTAAGATTGGCATTAATAAGCCCAATACTGGGAACAACATCGTCAGCGGATACTTGTCATAGTTAACCAACCATGCACCCGCTTCAACCGCAACAGTCTTAAGTGTCGGATCTGATACACCATAAGTATCGATTATCGAGGTAACCACATAACCGTCGATACCGTTCGCTAGCCATACGCCTGCAGCGCCGAAGAACACAAACAGCAATACCGATAGTAACTGTGACATCTTAGTGGCACGAACACGTAGCTCGCCTTCTGTCTTCATCTGCAACCAAGTCGAACCTTGCAGCATGAACATGCTTACGCACACAAGACCTGCAAGTATCCCAAATGGATTCAATAGACCGAAGAAACCACCGTAGTAGGTTGCACGTAGGTATTCGTCAAAGTTAAACGGTACCCCTTGCAATAAGTTACCAAAGGCGACACCGATAATCAGCGGCGGAACAAAGCCACCGACAAACAGTGCCCAATCCCATGACTTACGCCATCTTGGATCTTCAATCTTTGAACGGTAATCAAAGCCTACAGGTCTTAGGAATAACGCAAACAATACCAACATCATTGCGACATAAAAACCTGAGAAAGAAACCGCATAGACCGTAGGCCAAGCCGCAAACAATGCACCTGCACCAGTGATTAACCAAACTTGGTTACCGTCCCAATGGGGGGCGATAGAGTTAATCATGATACGACGTTCAGTGTCATCCTTACCGATAATCGGTAATAATGCCCCCACCCCCATATCGAAGCCATCAGTGACAGCAAAACCGATGAGCAGCACACCCACAAGTGCCCACCAGATAAATCTTAACATTTCATAATCAAACATAATCAGATCTCCAGTTTAAGCATCAAGCTTTTCAAAGTGATAGCGACCAGTCTTCAAACAACTTGGACCTTGACGCACAAACTTAATCATTAGAAAAAGCTCAATCACTAACAAGATTGAGTAGAAAACAGTGATAGAAATGATACTGAACAACAGATCGTTAACCGACAAGCTTGAAGCTGACATATAGGTCGGTAACACTTCTGAGATAGTCCAAGGCTGACGGCCATATTCAGCCACAAACCAACCACACTCGATAGCGATCCAAGGCAGAGGTAAGCTGTAAAGTGCCGCTTTAAGTACCCATTTTTTCTCTTCAATCTGATGACGTGTGCTTTGCCAGAATGCCGCAGCAAACACGAACAACATCAATATGCCAGCGCCAACCATCACGCGGAAAGACCAGAACATAGGCGCTACGCTTGGAATGGAGTCAGCCGCAGCCGCTTTGATCTGCTCTTCAGTCGCATCAACCACTTTGTCGGTGTAACGTTTGAGCAAGAAACCATAACCTAAATCATCTTTCGACGCTTCAAATGCAGCTCTGATTTCAGCCGTTTCGTTACCATTTCGAAGTTGTTCAAGTAAACCGTATGCCACCATACCGTTACGAATACGTACTTCATGCTCAGCAATTAAGTCTTTGATACCCGTCACTTCTTCATCAAGTGAACGCGTGGCGATAATACCCATTGCGAATGGAATTTTAATCGCATAATCAGTGTGCTGCGTTTCCTGGTTAGGAAAGCCGACGACTGTAAATGCTGCAGGTGCTGGCTCAGTGTGCCATTCAGCCTCAATGGCGGCGAGTTTAACCCGCTGTACTTCACCGACTTTATAACCCGACTCATCACCGAGTACGATAACAGACAGAATAGACGCCATACCAAAGCTTGCAGCGATAGCAAAAGAGCGTCGAGCAAACGGTAGGTCTCGCTTCTTCAAGATGTAGTACGCACTGATCGCCAATACGAACATTGCACCGGCAACATAGCCTGATGCTACAGTGTGAACAAACTTCACCTGTGCAACGGGGTTAAATAACACTTCTCCCCAGCTAGTCATCTCCATACGCATGGTTTCGTAGTTGAACACCGAACCGACTGGGTTTTGCATCCAACCGTTAGCCACCAAAATCCACAGCGCAGACATGTTAGAGCCAAGGGCGACTAACCAAGTTATCGCCAGATGCTGACGTTTGCTAAAGCGATCCCAGCCAAAGAAGAACATGCCGACCAAGGTCGACTCGAGGAAAAAGGCCATTAAGCCTTCAATCGCGAGTGGCGCGCCAAAAATGTCGCCAACATAATGTGAAAAGTATGACCAGTTGGTGCCGAACTGAAATTCCATTGCCAGGCCAGTAGCTACGCCGAGTGCAAAGTTAATACCGAATAACTTACCCCAGAACTTGGTCATATCTTTATAGATCTGCTTATTGGTCATCACATAGAGTGATTCCATAATGGCTAACAAAAATGCTAGCCCCAAGGTCAAGGGAACAAATAGGAAGTGATACATGACCGTCATCGCAAACTGAAAGCGCGACAGCTCAACAACCTCTTCTAAAATCATTTGTGACTCCTTAGGTGGTGCGTCCAATTACTGCTGTTAGATCCCCATCAACAACAGTAACTGCCTATATAGGAAGAGTAGTGCAGTAAACTGGGCAATCTTAATAAAAAGCCCACTTAAATGCGTCTGTTTGTTTAATTCATCAATCTTGTAATTTAAAGCGCGAAAAACCATCAAGCGATAGCTTGCTGTCACAGTATTATCCGTTAACGTGATCAAGATCCCAAACTGACAAATGCGAAACGAACAAATCAGTTAGTATCAGTCACTTGTATTGAAAAACAACTATATCCGCAGTGAATTTATACCATTCAAAATTGATTCAAATCAATCAATGCATTCGATTTCAACGGGTTTTGGGCTGGAGCACACAGTTCTACCCAACTCACCATTGACAGTATATTACCCTCATGCTAGGAAAGCCAACCACAGGGATAAAAAGCCAAGATTACATCGTTAACAAGCGAATTTACCACCAACCAAATATAAATAACAAACAGTCAAGAATATAAGTTAGTATTTATATCTCATAACATTTACCGCAAAGACCACTGACCACTTTTAAGTCATGCAAAACAAATAGTTACAACACAACACGCAAGAGTCAGCTCATTAACCACATAATATTGGATTATAAAATCTAATCCTTATGAATATTTTTTCTCGTTTGATGAAAAACATTGTTTCCCATAGAATGAGCACCAAGTTAAGGAGACAGTGAAGCTGCCCTGGTGAAGTTACCCGGAAACACTGACTCCGCTTACATCATCAACCAAGCGTGGAGATACGATTATGAATACATTTTTTGAGCGTCTAGTTAGCCGCTATCAGCGTGTTTTCGTTGAGCTTTATACCTCAAGAGAGCGTTAATTTACGTTTTCTTTGCAAGATTAATCTTGAAGTTTTGTTAGCGCAAAGCGGCCACTCTTAGCAATAGGAGTGGCTTTTTAATATTTAAAAGCCACTCTTTCCATAAGTTCGCCTTTCCATTAGCTTTTCTCGCTAACCTGCAATAACTTTACCTAGTCATTCGGCAATCTCTAACAACTATAAAACAGCTTAATTAAGCATTACATGCATCGCTAAACTTAAGCTAATAGCCTGTTTAACTACTCTTTTTTTCATCTCAATTTTAGTTAAAAAAAAAGCCCCTAACATTTAGGGGCTTTAAATTGCTTAATTGTCACGCTAAATTGCGCTAATGCTAATTAACCAATTGATTTTCTAACGTTACGGAACATTCTCATCCATGGGCTATCTTCACCCCAAGAATCTGGATGCCATGAGTTGGCGACCGTTCTAAATACACGCTCTGGATGCGGCATCATAATGGTGACACGGCCATCGGTTGAGCTCAGTGCGGTAATCGCATTTGGCGAACCGTTAGGGTTTTGTGGGTATTGAGTGGCGATTTGACCATTACCGTCGACATAGCGCAGTGCAATGGTGCCAGAGGCTTCTGCGGCTGCTAATGCTGCCGGTGATGCAAACTCTGCACGACCTTCGCCATGAGAGACTGCAATCGGCATACGTGAACCTTCCATACCTTGGAAGAACAACGATGGACTCTTTTGTACTTCAACCAAACTAAAGCGCGCTTCAAAACGCTCAGAGCGGTTACGTACAAAGTGTGGCCATAGTTCAGTACCTGGAATGATGTCTTTTAGGTTAGACAACATCTGACAACCGTTACACACACCGAGAGAGAAACTATCGTTACGCTCGAAGAACTGGCTAAACTGCTGTTGAGCACGCTCATTGAACAAAATAGACTTAGCCCAACCTTCGCCAGCACCCAGCACATCACCGTAAGAGAAGCCACCACAAGCCACTAGGCCTTGGAACGTTTCTAAGCTGATACGACCGCTTAGAATGTCGCTCATGTGAACATCTGTCGATTCAAAGCCTGCACGATCAAATGCCGCGGCCATTTCGATATGCGAGTTAACCCCTTGCTCACGAATGATAGCCATCTTTGGGGCTGCACCTTTTAAGATAAACGGCGCAGCAACGTCTTCGCTAGGATCAAAACTTAGATCAACAGTAAGACCAAGGTCGTTATTGTCTTGTTTAAGCGCATGCTCCTCTTTGGCACACTCTGGATTATCGCGCAGTGACTGCATGCGATAAGTGGTTTCAGCCCACATAGTTCGCAATGATGTACGTGACTCCGTTAAGATCTCACGCTGACCATCAAAGATAGCGATTTGATCGGTATCGTTGAGCGTCGCTACTTTATGGCAAGGCACACCCACAGCGGTAAACTGAGCACTAATCGCGGCAGACTGTTCACGGTTCACCTGGATAACAGCACCCAGTTCTTCGTTAAATAGCCGCTCAACGTCAGTCCCTGTTAAGGCACTTAAATCGATATTTAGGCCTGTGTGACCGGCAAATGCCATTTCAACGAGTGTGGTGTATAAGCCACCGTCACTTCTATCGTGATAAGCAATAATTGATCTGTCGGCGACTAAAGGCTGGATCACTTCAAAGAAACCTTTTAAGGTCGCTGAGTTATCCAGATCTGGCGCGACATCACCCAGTTCACTGTACACTTGCGCTAAACAAGAGCCGCCAAGGCGATTCTGACCAAGCCCTAAATCTAACAGCAATAGCTCACTATCACCTTTATCGGTGCGTAGTTCTGGTGTCACAGTGTTGCGAATGTCCTGAACCACACCAAAGGCGGTGATCACCAGTGACATTGGTGAGGTAACCGCTTTTTGAACGCCGTTATCTTCCCATGCTGTCTTCATCGACATTGAGTCTTTGCCCACTGGGATGGTCAGTGACAACTCAGGGCATAACTCTTCACCAATCGCTTTCACGGCTTCATACAGACCCGCATCTTCACCAGGGTGACCCGCAGGTGACATCCAGTTAGCAGATAATTTGATGCGCTTGAATGAACCAATATCAGTACCGGCGATATTTAAAATTGATTCCGCTACCGCCATACGAGCCGATGCGCCAAAGTCGAGCAGTGCCAGCGGCGTACGCTCACCTATCGACATGGCTTCACCCACATAGGCGTCATAGCTTGACGCTGTCACGGCACAATCGGCAACAGGAACCTGCCATGGGCCCACCATTTGGTCACGATTAACCAAACCGGTTACCGTTCTATCACCAATGGTGATCAGGAAGGTTTTCTCTGCAATCGTCGGTAAACGTAGCAAACGATGCGCCGCTTCTTTAACTTCAATCACACTTTGATCCAGTGCTGCCGAGTTGGCTTTAGCACTGACAACATCGCGGCTCATCTTAGGGGCTTTACCTAACAAGACCTCTAATGGCAGCTCAATGGGGTGATCGTCGAAGTGTTCATCAGTTAGGATCAGCTCTTTCTCTGCCGTCGCGACACCGACAACCGCAAACGGTGCCCGTTCGCGCTCACAAATGGCGACAAACACGGGTAAATTCTCAGGGGCAATTGACATAACGTAGCGCTCTTGCGACTCGTTACACCAGATCTCAAGCGGGCTCATGCCCGGCTCATCCGAGGGTACGTTACGCAGCTCAAACTTACCGCCGCGGCCACCATCATTGACTAGCTCAGGGAAGGCATTTGATAAACCGCCAGCACCCACATCATGGATAAATTGAATTGGGTTTTCATCACCCATCTGCCAACATCTATCGATGACTTCTTGGCAACGACGTTCCATCTCAGGGTTTTCACGCTGAACGGAAGCAAAATCTAAGTCTTCGCTCGATTGGCCCGATGTCATTGAAGACGCCGCACCACCACCAAGACCGATGTTCATTGCAGGGCCACCGAGCACGACGAGCTTGGCGCCGACGGTGATCTCGCCTTTTTGCACATGGTCTTCGCGAATGTTGCCTAAACCACCGGCAAGCATAATCGGCTTGTGGTAACCACGCACTTCAACGCCATTGTGGCTGTTAACTTCCTGCTCATAGGTACGGAAATAACCCACCAGTGCAGGACGACCAAACTCGTTGTTAAATGCCGCGCCGCCCAGTGGGCCTTCTGTCATGATATCGAGTGCAGTAACAATGCGATCGGGTTTGCCATAATCGGCTTCCCACGGTTGCACAAAACCTGGAATTTTAAGGTTTGAAACGCTAAAACCGGTAAGACCTGCTTTTGGCTTAGAACCACGACCGGTAGCGCCTTCATCACGAATTTCACCACCGGAACCTGTGGCAGCGCCTGGGTAGGGGCTAATAGCCGTCGGGTGGTTATGGGTTTCGACCTTCATCAAGATATGCATAGGCTCAGTGTGGTAAGCATATACACCCTCTTGGTTAGGGAAGAATCGACCCGCTGTCTCACCCGTCATCACCGCGGCATTATCTTTATAAGCCGATAAGACATTATCGGGGGTGACAGCCATGGTGTTCTTAATCATCTTGAACAATGATTTAGGCTGTACTTTGCCATCAATTGTCCAATCAGCATTGAAAATTTTATGACGACAATGCTCAGAGTTTGCTTGGGCAAACATCATTAACTCAACATCGTGTGGGTTACGCCCTAGCAGCTTAAAGTTCTCAACAAGGTAATCGATTTCATCTTCAGCTAATGCCAGCCCTAACGTAGTGTTAGCCAGTTCAAGTGCGCTGCGTCCTTGCCCAAGAATATCAACGCTGCTGAATTTTGCCGGTTCTGTACGAACAAACAGTATATCGGCGGCATTAAAGTCAGTTAAGATCACTTCGACCATGCGGTCATGTAACAGTGCAAATAACGTCTTTTCTTGTTCAGCTGTCAACTCGTCAGCGACAACGTAGTAAGCGATACCACGCTCTAATCGCAATACTTTGTCGAGTCCACAGTTGTGGGCGATATCCGTTGCTTTTGAAGACCAAGGAGAAATTGTACCGGGACGGGGGGTGACAAAATGGAGGCTACCTTCTGGCTGGTGTGCTTCAATAGCAGGGCCATAGGTTAAGATTTTTTCAAGCTGTTGAGTTTCATTTTCATCTAGTGATTCTTTCAAATCAGCTAAGTGGATAAACTCGGCATAGATTTGGCGCACAGGTAGTGCTGCCGATCCACAAGCTTCCATCAGCTTCTGTACTCTAAACGCCGAAAGTGCAGGGGCTCCGCGAATGATCTCCATCACGTCTTTTCACCTTATAAATTATAATTGCAGGGTCAGATCTGGCGCTATTATAGGGAAATGTTTACCACAAATCATTAGCAGTCGCTGTCGAAAACAGTGTTTCCTGTATAGGAAAAAGCGCTCTCTGTTTTTTGTCGATTTGCTGAGCAAATTTGCAGCAAAATCTCGATTTAGGGTCATAATAAAATAGCAGCCTAATTGAAAAGCGGCGTTTTTTTACCCTATAGCAGAATGTGGTATAATCGACGACTATTTCTTTATATTTTAAGCGCTAACCAATAACAATGATGAAAAGACTTTTGCTTGTTTTTACCTGCATAATCCTACTGGCAGCCTGCCAGAAGGTGGCAGTGGAGCAAGAAAAAGTCCACGTTATAGCCCCTAAAACAGAATTAGTGGTTGGCACTATGTTTGGCCCGCAGATCTACTTTAGCTCTGGTCAAGGTGACTCTGGTTACGATTTTGAGATGGCTGAGCGTTTTGCCACATACTTAAATCTAGAGCTGAAGATGCAGCCCTACGGCAATATCAGTGACCTTTATAATGCACTAAGGCGTGGCGAAATTGATTTGATTGCAGCAGGCCTTGCTGATACACCAGCAAGAAGAGAGCAGTTTCGTGTTGGTCCACCTTTATACCGAGTCAACCAAGTCTTAGTTTATCGTCAGGGCACGCCGCAGCCTAAAGACATTAACGACTTACAGGGCGATATTACCGTTATTAGCGACTCTTCATTTGTCGACACCTTAACTGAACTGCAAAAATCTAACCCTGATCTTGTTTGGAGTCAGGAAAAAGATAAGGATGCCGAAGAGTTGCTCACCATGATAGCCGCTGGCGAGCTACTCTATACCATTGCCGACTCGACCAGTTTAGATATTAACAGACGCTTTATGCCTGAGTTACGTCAAGGGCCTATCTTGAAAGAAAAACAACCCGTAGTGTGGTTACTGCCGCCCAATAATAGTGACCGTCTTATGAGCCAGCTATTAGCGTTTTGGCATATTGAAAAGCGCAGTGGCACCCTCGCCCATCTGAACGAAAAATATTTTGCTCACGTAAAGCGCTTTGATTACGTCGACACACGCGCCTTTATACGTGCCATCGATAATAAGCTGCCAAAATATCAAGCGGCCTTTGAAAAATACGCGGGGGGGATTGATTGGCGCAAGCTTGCCGCGACCGCCTACCAAGAATCACATTGGAACCCCAATGCACGCTCACCAACTGGTGTGCGTGGATTAATGATGCTCACCCTGCCCACAGCAAAACAGGTGGGAATTAAAAATCGCCTTGACCCTTTTCAAAGCATCCAAGGCGGCGCTAAGTATCTCAACAGTATGCTTGAGCGTCTGCCCGACTCTATACCAGAGAGTCAGCGGATGTGGTTTGCACTGGCGTCATATAACATTGGTTTGGGCCATGTGGAAGATGCTCGTAAACTCGCCCAATCCATGGGGCTGAATCCGAGTGCTTGGCGCGATATAAAAGAGGTGTTACCGCTGCTACAAAAGCGTAAACATTACCAGAAAACCCGTTATGGTTATGCTCGCGGCAATGAAGCAGTACACTATGTCGATAGTATCCGTCGTTATTACGATACGTTAGTGTGGATTGATAACCAGAATATTTTGCTTGAGCTAAAGGAAGATGTAACGCAAACTGCCGACAGCGGAAAAGCAATAATCGACAGTGTTCAACCACAGTAATGGGTTATTAAGCACATTTTTCACGTCGATTCAGCTAAAGTTCATCGCACTGGGTTAAACTATTTGTCTTATCAAAAAATCAGGAGAGTTCAACATGAGAAAAAAAGCAATTAACAATATGGCCGCTCGTCGTCGTACACTATTAAAAACTCGTCACTTTAAAACCCTTAGCAGGCATAAACAGTTCTTTGCCGTTATCAGACCTTTGGATTAGCTCAAGGCGCCTTACTTAGCAAGCCGAACCTTTACCAACACACGTCACTCTTATCGCTTAGCGCACTCTTCAGCAGCCAATTTAGCCAGTGCTTTTACCGCTTTTTTCTCTTTTCTTCGGCGTCTAAAGAACGCACTTAATTGCTCGCTACAAGCGGCCTCACATACGCCAGCCGTCACCTCAACTTTATGATTAAAAGCCTCGTGACGTACGATGTCAATCACGGTGCCTGCAGCGCCCGTTTTCTCGTCATTAGCACCGAAGACTAATCGGCTAATTCTTGAATGAACAATGGCGCCAGCGCACATGGCACACGGCTCTAACGTGACATACAAGGTGCTATCAAGTAGACGATAATTTTGTAACACTTTACCCGCCTGGCGAATACACTGCATTTCGGCATGGGCGCTTGGATCGTGTAAACCAATGCTGTAATTAAAACCGCCACTGATCACTGCACCGTCTTTGACCAGCACGGCGCCAACCGGCACCTCGCCTTTCTCTTCCGCTTTAGCGGCCATCTGCATCGCCATCATCATAAAACGGCTATCTTCATTAGCTTGCGCTATCTCTGCTGCAGATGAAAACTTATCGGCTTGTGTTGTATCTGTACTATCGCTATCTGACAATCTGCTCTCCAGCCTACATTAACCTTAATCAGGCGTATTCTATCAATTGTGGTACAAAATAAAAAAGGTGCCGTAGCACCTTTTATCAATCTATTAATCGCTAACTATTATTCCCACTCAATTGTCGCAGGCGGCTTACCTGAGATATCGTAAACAACACGTGAGATGCCATCGACTTCATTGATGATCCGATTAGAAACACGGCCTAAGAAATCATAGGGTAAGTGCGCCCAATGTGCTGTCATAAAGTCGATAGTTTCTACCGCCCGTAAGGAAACAACCCAATCGTATTTACGGCCATCACCCATGACGCCTACAGAACGTACCGGCAGGAACACTGTGAACGCTTGGCTCACTTTATTATAAAGATCAGCGTTATGTAGCTCTTCGATGAAAATCGCATCGGCTAAACGTAACAAGTCGCAATACTCTTTCTTCACTTCGCCAAGTACACGTACCCCAAGACCAGGCCCTGGGAACGGGTGACGATAAAGCATGTCATATGGCAGACCTAACTCTAAACCAATTTTACGCACTTCATCTTTAAACAACTCGCGCAGTGGCTCAACTAAGCCCATCTCCATATCATCTGGCAACCCGCCAACGTTATGGTGTGACTTAATCACATGGGCTTTACCGGTGGCGCTACCCGCAGATTCAATCACATCCGGGTAAATAGTGCCTTGAGCAAGCCATTTAGCATTAGCGCATTTCTTTGACTCTTCGTCGAAGATCTCAACAAAGACTCGGCCGATGATTTTGCGTTTTGCTTCTGGATCTGCTTCGCCAGCCATCTGCTCTAGGAAACGATGCTCTGCATTGACGTGAACAATCTTAAGGCCAAAGTGATCGCCAAACATATCCATCACTTGCTCTGCTTCGTTTAAACGTAACAGACCGTTATCAACGAACACACAAGTCAACTTATCGCCAATCGCGCGATGCAGCAGCATTGCCACTACTGATGAATCAACACCACCTGATAAACCTAAGATAACTTCATCGTTACCGATCTGTTTTTTAAGCTTCTCAATCGCATCTTCAATAATTGATGACGATTTCCAATTCGCAAGGCAGCCGCAGATCTCTAAAGCGAAATGCTCCAGCATACGTTTACCCTGGCGAGTGTGGGTCACCTCAGGGTGGAATTGTACACCGTAGAATTTTTTATCTTCGTTGGCCATAGCCGCAAATGGACATGTCTCAGTCGTTGCGACGGTGACAAAACCCGCAGGGATTGCAGACACCTTATCGCCGTGGCTCATCCATACGTCAAGCAGTGGTTTGCCCGTTTCACCGATGGCATCTTCAATGCTTTTGAACAGTGCTGATTCAGTTTGCACTTCAACTTGGGCGTAACCAAACTCACCTTCGCCAACACCTTGAATCACTTTACCGCCAAGCTGCTCAGACATGGTTTGCATGCCGTAACAAATTCCAAGTACTGGAACGCCAGCGTTAAATACATATTCAGGGGCACGTGGAGAGTCTTTGGCAGTCACACTTTCTGGACCACCGGCTAAGATAATGCCATTAGGTGCAAAACCACGAATTTGCTCTTCGGAAACATCCCAAGCCCAAAGTTCACAATAAACACCGATTTCACGAATACGGCGGGCAATCAATTGGGTGTATTGCGATCCAAAGTCGAGGATGAGGATCTTATGCTCATGAATATTGCTCATGGGGTACCTTATCTTTATAGTTTTATTTAACAATTGTTGTAGGTAAAAACTTGCGCCGTGAGTAGGCCAGTCTTTTAACACATAAATAAAAGGCGACAGTGACTGTCGCCTTTATCAAAGCTTAAGAACCTGAACGGTAGTTCGGCGCTTCTTTGCTGATAGTCACATCGTGAACATGGGACTCGCCCATGCCTGCGGAGGTGATTTTCACAAATTCAGCTTTTTCATTAAGATCTTTAATGGTGGCACAACCGGTTAGACCCATACATGAACGCAAACCGCCTATGTGCTGGTGAATGATCTCTTTTAGCTTACCTTTGTAAGCCACGCGACCTTCAATACCTTCTGGCACTAACTTGTCTGCTGCGTTATCGCTTTGGAAATAACGGTCAGATGAACCTTGTGTTTGCGTCATTGCGCCAAGAGAACCCATACCACGGTATGACTTATAAGCACGGCCGTTGTATAGTTCTGTCTCGCCAGGTGCTTCATCAGTGCCGGCAAACATAGACCCCGCCATGATGCATGATGCACCAGCAGCCAAGGCTTTAGCCAAATCGCCAGAGAAACGAATACCGCCATCGGCGATAACTGGGATATTAAGATGCTTAACTGCTTCAGCTGCATCGGAAACCGCGGTGATCTGCGGTACGCCAACACCGGTAACGATGCGAGTGGTACAGATAGAACCAGGGCCAATGCCAACTTTAACCGCGTTAACACCGGCTTCAACGAGGGCTAATGCACCTTCAGCTGTGGCTACGTTACCGCCAACAATCTGTAGTTCTGGATATTTAGCACGGGTATCTCGGATACGCTGCAGAACGCCTTCAGAGTGACCATGAGATGAATCGATAAGCAATACATCGACACCGGCGATAACAAGCGCATCAACGCGCTCTTCATTACCAGGTCCTGCGCCAACGGCAGCGCCAACACGTAGTCGACCTAACTCGTCTTTACAGGCATTAGGCTTACGCTCAGCTTTTTGGAAATCTTTAACGGTGATAAGACCTTTAAGCTTAAAGTTATCATCGACCACCAGTACTTTCTCAACACGGTGAGAATGCATTAGCGTTTGAACTTCATCAAGCTTAGTGCCTTCAGGCACTGTCACTAGACGATCTTTAGGGGTCATCACCTGATCAACAGTACGGCTCCAATCAGTGATAAAACGCACGTCACGGCCGGTAATGATACCGACCAATTCGTGTGCTTCGTTCACAACAGGGTAACCCGCAAAACCGTTTTTAACAGTGAGTACTTTTAGATCGGCAAGGGTGGTGGTTGGCGTCACAGTGACTGGCTGCTGAACAATACCCGCTTCGTAAATTTTTACTTTGCGAACTTCTTCAGCTTGTTGTTCAATCGTCATATTCTTATGGATAAATCCTAAACCACCTTCTTGAGCAATCGCAATTGCTAAGCGTGCTTCTGTGACGGTATCCATCGCAGCTGACACTATAGGCGTGTTTAGTTCTATCTTATTTGTTAGACGTGTTTTGACAACGGCAGTATTTGGGAGGACGGTGGAGTGCGCTGGAACTAGCAACACATCATCAAACGTTAGCGCTTCTTTCTTTAATCTTAACATGCAACATCTCCCCAAGAGAGTAGGATTTAGAGGTGAAATATTGCGGCGAGATTATACCTTGCATATTAGGGTTGGTAAATGGAAAATAGGCATTAATTCGCATTTGTGTGTAAATAAATCATGAAAACCTCAAAAAACAATGTTTATACCGTCTCTCGGCTCAATGGTGAAGTCAGACAACTTCTTGAGGGACAGTTAGGCCGAATTTGGCTAAATGCTGAAATTTCAAACTTTGCCGCCCCGGGTTCTGGTCATTGGTATTTGACCCTTAAAGACAATTTTTCGCAAATACGTTGCGCCATGTTCAAAGGCCGCAACCAAGCGGTGACTTTTCGTCCCGTCAATGGCCAGCAGGTTTTGGTAAAAGGCAATATTAGTGTCTATGAACCAAGAGGCGATTACCAGTTACTGATTGAATCAATGCTGCCAGCGGGCGATGGTTTACTGGCGCAGCAGTATGAAGCGCTGAAAATGAAGCTCGCCGCTGAAGGCATGTTTGCTGCTGACACCAAGCGGCCATTACCGAAAAACATACAACGCATTGGTGTTGTGACCTCCCCTACTGGCGCGGCGATTCGCGACATATTGCACGTATTAGCAAGGCGCGATTCATCGGTAGAAGTGATCATCTATCCAACGCCAGTTCAAGGCGTTGACGCCGCCAAAAGCATCTGTAGCGCCATCAACATCGCCAACACCCGTGCTGAGGTCGATGTATTACTGGTCACCCGCGGCGGTGGTTCATTAGAGGACTTGTGGAGCTTTAACGACGAAGGCTTAGCCCATACGATCTATAACAGTGGTATTCCAGTAGTCTCCGCAGTGGGTCATGAAGTCGATACCACCATCAGTGATTATGTCGCCGACCTGCGCGCGCCGACCCCATCAGCGGGTGCTGAACTATTATCAAATGATGCCGACAACAAGGCGCAAACGCTAACGGCTGTGCTCTCTCGATTACAACAAAGCTGGCAGCACTATCAGTTAAAGCAGCAAAATAGACTGCAAACTTGCGAGCATAAGCTGCAAAAGCAAGATCCACAGCGACGCTTGCAAACCTATGAGCAAACCTTCGACGAGATGCAACTTAGGCTGCAAAAAGCACTGCAGTCAAAACTGCACGCTTTGACACTAAAGCAGCAGCAATTGAGTAATCGACTCGACAACCAATCGCCACAGCATCGATTGAACTTGGAAAGCCAGCGATTGAGTTATCTTGGTGACAAGCTAACCACACTAATGACCGATAAGTTAAACATGAGCGAGCAACGTATCAGCCATCGCGCTCAGCAGTTAGACACAGTGAGTCCACTGGCGACATTGAGCCGAGGCTATAGTATTACCTTAAATGGCAAAGGTAAGGTGCTACAGACCGCTGACGATACGCTTGTGGGGGATACGTTGACGACACGTCTTCGAGATGGCAGTGTGACTTCAACGGTTGTTGAGGTTAGTTAGCTTTAATTCAGCCTGTTAGGGTTGAATACAATTTCCATTTTAGAACAGTGTTCAAACTTCGTTTGAGATGGCATACAGCTAATCAAACTTCGTTTGATAAAGGTCGTGGGATTCCATCCCACACCCGGCCAAAAAGGGGAAAGCGCTTGTCCCCCTTTTGGATATCCCTCAGCGCCCCGGCAAAATTTCCAACGGGGAAGATGGGTGTTACTTGTCAGCTATAGATTAACTATCTAACTTCTTAGTCTTAAACTGAAAACTCAAATGCCGAGAGTTTGCGCTTTTCGAAATCAGTGTGGATGCGGCTGAGGCCTTCGAAAACAGGACGTTTTCGTTGAGCCCACAAGGACGTGCTCGCGGCGCGCCTCAGTTGCGTCTGCACATACGCCTGCCGCAGGCAATTGGAACCACTTAGGGGTGAAGCTAAATCACATCTGACCCATAGGGATATGGGAAATGTCGTTATGATGTCGGGAACATCATCGACCATGTGATCACGACATTCGGACATCCTGTCCAGCACCTGCCGCAGGCAATTGGAACCACTTCGGTCAGCAGCTAAAGCATTTATGCCCCATTGTGTGCTGGCTGCAATATCAGTTATTGCTTTTTCAAATCAGAATCAACGTCAACGTCGTGGTGCTTCGCCCATTCTTGTAATCAAGAGTAGAGCCAAGGGGTAAAGCGCTTATACCCGCTCTTGATTTCATAAGAGTCGAACCCTCAGCGCCCCGGCGAAATTTAAACAGCAAAATTTCCAACGGGGAAGATGGGTGTTATCTGTTAGTTTGAATTTATAGTTGAGCTTTCGTGTTTTCTGATGGATAACTCGAATGCCAGATGATTATGCTTTTATAACCCAGTGTAGATGCGGCTGAGGCCGTCGAAAACAGGGACGTTTTCGTTGAGCCCACAGGGACGTGCTTGCGGCGAGCCACAGTCGCGTCTGCACATACGCCTGCCGCAGGCAATTGGAACCATTTTAGCTTAAAGGTAACTCGCTTCTGCCCCATTGTGAGTTGGCAGATAATGTTATCTACTCGAGAACAATAGCATTGAGACATATAAAAACTAATCGAATTTTGATTGAAAGGCTTGGTAAAGAGGTTGAGTCATGTGTCATTTCTGTTTTTCAAAATTGAGCTGAAATGACACGAAATTATGATCACGATTAAATCTTACTCTGACCCTGACGAATCCCCACAAAAAGATAAATGAAAATAATGAGATAGATAAAATAGTAAGGAACATTCATGGCATTTGGTGATCAAATTTATCGCCAAACAAAAGTTACCACGAG